>NZ_JBHTFK010000011.1:0-1345 GCF_042666115.1 Ureibacillus sp. GCM10028918 | reverse complement strand
CGCCGCTAACTTAACAGGAGCAAGCTCCCATCAAGTCCGCTCGACTTGCATGTATTAGGCACGCCGCCAGCGTTCGTCCTGAGCCAGGATCAAACTCTCCATAAAGAGAAAATTTGATAAAGCTCAAATTTTTGCTGGCATCAATTTTGATGTCCAAAATTTTGTTTCTCTAAATTATATAGAAGAAACTATATTCATTAACGTTTTGTTGTTCAGTTTTCAAGGTTCATGGTGGAGCCTAGCGGGATCGAACCGCTGACCTCCTGCGTGCAAGGCAGGCGCTCTCCCAGCTGAGCTAAGGCCCCATAGATATAATTAAGATCAATGGTCGAGAAGACAGGATTCGAACCTGCGACCCCTTGGTCCCAAACCAAGTGCTCTACCAAGCTGAGCTACTTCTCGAATATTGGCGCGCCCGGCAGGAGTCGAACCCACAACCTTCTGATCCGTAGTCAGACGCTCTATCCAATTGAGCTACGGGCGCTATTTATAAATGGTGCCGAGGACCGGAATCGAACCGGTACGGTAGTCACCTACCGCAGGATTTTAAGTCCTGTGCGTCTGCCAGTTCCGCCACCCCGGCACATTTGGAGCGGAAGACGAGGTTCGAACTCGCGACCCCCACCTTGGCAAGGTGGTGTTCTACCACTGAACTACTTCCGCATGTGCAAAATAGATTATTTTATAAATCTTTCAAACTTAAATGGTGCGGGTGAAGGGAGTCGAACCCCCACGCCTTGCGGCGCTAGATCCTAAGTCTAGTGCGTCTGCCAATTCCGCCACACCCGCATTAAGTTTATTAAATAAAACTGGTGAGCCATGAAGGACTTGAACCTTCGACCCTCTGATTAAAAGTCAGATGCTCTACCACTGAGCTAATGGCTCTAAAAATGGTGCCGGCGAAAGGAGTCGAACCCTCGACCTACTGATTACAAGTCAGTTGCTCTACCAACTGAGCTACACCGGCAAATATATATGGTGGAGGATGACGGGCTCGAACCGCCGACCCCCTGCTTGTAAGGCAGGTGCTCTCCCAGCTGAGCTAATCCTCCTGGGTAANGTCCTACTCTCACAGGGGGAAGCCCCCAACTACCATCGGCGCTAAAGAGCTTAACTTCCGTGTTCGGTATGGGAACGGGTGTGACCTCTTTGCCATCATCACTAGACTTTATTAATTTGAGACAAGATTTATTATACTACTTAAATTGCTAAATGCAAGCTTTTTAAATAATATTTTTTATTCTCTCAAAACTGGATAAAGACATTGAATGCGTTCAAGATTTAAATCTATTTGGTTAAGTCCTCGATCGATTAGTATTCGTCAGCTCCATGTGTCACCACACTT
>NZ_JBHTFK010000010.1:0-1703 GCF_042666115.1 Ureibacillus sp. GCM10028918 | reverse complement strand
ATCGGACCGGCTGGACCGACTGGAGCTACGGGCGCTACTGGTGACATCGGACCGGCTGGACCGACTGGAGCTACGGGCGCTACTGGTGACATCGGACCGGCTGGAGCTACTGGGGCTACGGGCGCTACTGGTGATATCGGACCGGCTGGACCGGCTGGAGCTACGGGCGCTACTGGTGACATCGGACCGGCTGGACCGACTGGAGCTACGGGCGCTACTGGTGACATCGGACCGGCTGGACCGACTGGAGCTACGGGCGCTACTGGTGACATCGGACCGGCTGGACCAACTGGAGCTACTGGGGCTACGGGCGCTACCGGTGACATCGGACCCGCTGGAGCTACTGGGGCTACGGGCGCTACCGGTGACATCGGACCGGCTGGACCGGCTGGGGCTACGGGCGCTACGGGTGACATTGGACCGGCTGGACCGGCTGGAGCTACTGGGGCTACGGGCGCTACGGGTGACATCGGACCGGCTGGACCAGCTGGGGCTACGGGCGCTACGGGTGACATTGGACCGGCTGGAGCTACTGGGGCTACGGGCGCTACGGGTGACATCGGACCGGCTGGACCAGCTGGAGCTACGGGCGCTACTGGTGATATCGGACCGACTGGAGCAACTGGAGCTACAGGCGCTACTGGGGCTACCGGGGTTGGAGGCTTATCTGAATTTGGATATATTTATAACCTAGATGCACAAGTTGTTCCTCTAGAAGCAGATGTTAATTTCAGTACAAATGGAATTCTCACACCAGGAATCACACATGCTCCTGGAACTTCTCCAATATTAATTACCACAGCAGGAATCTACGAGGTCACTTTCTCTGTATCAGGTGTAGAACCAAACCAATTTACGCTATTTTTAAATGCTCTCACACCAGTAGCAGGAACAACTTATGGTTCAGGTGCTGGAACTCAACAAAACAATGGCCAGACAATAATTGCCTTAGCATCAGGTGATGTGCTTACACTTCGAAATCATACTTCGACAGCAGCAGTTACTCTCCAGACTTTGGCAGGGGGTACACAAATAAACGTAAATGCTTCTATTCTCATTAAAAAGCTAAATTAGTTTGAATGGGATAAAGGTCATTAAAATTAAAGTGAATTGTATAGCAAGTAGAACTAAATGTTAGCATCTTGGAACGAAGACATTATTGCCTTGTTAAATAAACTTTTTAGAATCAAATCTAAAACATATGAAGAACCTACAATTACTGATTTAATACTAACTGAAAGCTTCATAGACGTAAGCATAAAATAGCGCCTACCTGTTTTTTTCAGGGGGCGCAAATTATTCTACATGAATACGTTAAATCGTTCCTCAACAATATTGCCCTATTGCTGAAAAAGGCACAATTCTACTCAAGANTCATGCCGGCCAGTTTTTGTTTAATACGAACATGATTATAATAATTGATATACTCTTTTATTTTCTTTTGTAATGCTTCGTAAGAGATTAATTGTTCTCCATAATACATTTCCTGTTTTAGTAAGCTAAAGAAGTTCTCCATGGCCGCATTGTCTGCGCATGTTGCTTTACGAGACATAACCCAATAATTTCACCATTATATAAGTCCATTATTGGACTTAAATATAGTTTTTCATCATCTGTACATTTAAATTCAGTTACATCAGTCACCAATTTTTGAAGGGCATGTGGCGTTCTGAATCTACGATTCAAAAGGTTTTTAGCGACTT
>NZ_JBHTFK010000009.1:0-608 GCF_042666115.1 Ureibacillus sp. GCM10028918 | reverse complement strand
GGATATATTTTTATCATTAATTTTGGTGGAGCCTAGCGGGATCGAACCGCTGACCTCCTGCGTGCAAGGCAGGCGCTCTCCCAGCTGAGCTAAGGCCCCATAATAGAATTTCACTTATTAATTATGTTTCATGGTCGAGAAGACAGGATTCGAACCTGCGACCCCTTGGTCCCAAACCAAGTGCTCTACCAAGCTGAGCTACTTCTCGTATGTATTGGCGCGCCCGGCAGGAGTCGAACCCACAACCTTCTGATCCGTAGTCAGACGCTCTATCCAATTGAGCTACGGGCGCATATATGAATGGTGCCGAGGACCGGAATCGAACCGGTACGGTAGTCACCTACCGCAGGATTTTAAGTCCTGTGCGTCTGCCAGTTCCGCCACCCCGGCACATTTGGAGCGGAAGACGAGGTTCGAACTCGCGACCCCCACCTTGGCAAGGTGGTGTTCTACCACTGAACTACTTCCGCATGTACTAAATAATTGTTACCGGCAATCTTAACAACCTAAATGGTGCGGGTGAAGGGAGTCGAACCCCCACGCCTTGCGGCGCTAGATCCTAAGTCTAGTGCGTCTGCCAATTCCGCCACACCCGCATTTAAGTATTA
>NZ_JBHTFK010000008.1:0-535 GCF_042666115.1 Ureibacillus sp. GCM10028918 | reverse complement strand
GGATATATTTTTATCATTAATTTTGGTGGAGCCTAGCGGGATCGAACCGCTGACCTCCTGCGTGCAAGGCAGGCGCTCTCCCAGCTGAGCTAAGGCCCCATAATAATTTTTCTTATTAGATATTTTTCATGGTCGGGAAGACAGGATTCGAACCTGCGACCCCTTGGTCCCAAACCAAGTGCTCTACCAAGCTGAGCTACTTCCCGTTTGAATAACGGGTTACTTAAAGGATGCCGAGGACCGGAATCGAACCGGTACGGTAGTCACCTACCGCAGGATTTTAAGTCCTGTGCGTCTGCCAGTTCCGCCACCCCGGCACATTTGGAGCGGAAGACGAGGTTCGAACTCGCGACCCCCACCTTGGCAAGGTGGTGTTCTACCACTGAACTACTTCCGCATGTGCTAAATAATTGTTACCGGTAATCTTAAAAACCTAAATGGTGCGGGTGAAGGGAGTCGAACCCCCACGCCTTGCGGCGCTAGATCCTAAGTCTAGTGCGTCTGCCAATTCCGCCACACCCGCATTTAAGTATTA
>NZ_JBHTFK010000007.1:0-471342 GCF_042666115.1 Ureibacillus sp. GCM10028918 | reverse complement strand
GGAATTTAAAAAAGATGACTCCGGTAGAATACCGGAATCATCTAATCGCTGCTTAAATAGCAAGGTTGCTTTTATTAAACTGTCCAAAATTTAGGGCGCAGTTCAAGCTTTGGGTTCCCTCTTTTATTAATAAGGTAAGATATTAATTATAAATAGTTGCATGATTTGCATCATCATCTTCAATTTCTTGTTGGGCTACCATGTGACCATATTTCTCTTGAACTAATAATATGGATAATCCGGCAATTAAACACGGAATGGCAAACGCTAAGAAATTGAAATGAACAGGTAAATTTGAAGCTAATAGGAAGCCGCCGATTGCTGGTCCAAGCATCCCACCGATACGTCCAATTCCCAGTTCCCAACCAACACCTGTCGAGCGAATACCAGACGGATAATATTGGGATACATAAGAATTTGTATTAATTTGAGTACCTGTTGTAGTAGCACCCGCAATAAAGACCAGGATGTACAGTAGCACTTGATTTAGGCTAAAGCTTAATGCTGTCAGTGATAGGAACCCTAATGCGAAAAATAGAAGCAAGATTCGACGAGATCCGAATTTATCGCAAAGTTTCCCTGCAATAATCGCCCCCGTTACGCCACCCAAGTTCAACACAATTAAGAAAATTAAACTAGAACCTATTGGGTAACCCGCACTTTGCATGATTTTTGGCAGCCATGTACTTAAACCATACATTACTAATAAACACATAAAGGCTGCAATCCAAAACATCACTGTACTGAAACCACGCTTATTTGTAAATAATTTTCTTAAAGAAGAATCTGTATCATCTGACACATGCATCACCAATTCATCTGATTGTTTAAACTGATGCTTCGGATTGATGCGATTTAACGTATGAACTAATTTTTCTTTTTTATTTACCTTGATGTAATAGCTGTAAGATTCTGGCATTATTTTATATAAAAGCGGCAGTATTACGAGCGGGATACATGAGAGAAATACAACCCCACGCCATCCAAAGTTCGGCATAATAACTAAAGCACTAAGTGAAGCAATTATTCCACCAAAAGCATGTCCACTAAACATAATCGCTACTAAAGTACTTCTTAATTTTGCTGGTGCATACTCAGTTACGATTGCAATAAGGTTCGGCATTACTCCCCCAAGACCAACCCCAGCAATAAAACGTTGTACCCCAAACGATCCAGGACCATTAGCAAATCCTGAAGTAAAAGTGAAAAGCGAAAATAGAAGCGTACAAATCAAAATAACATTTTTCCGTCCAAATCGGTCAGCCAGTGGACCAAAAACAAGGGCCCCGATCATCATACCGAACAAGGCATAACTTCCTAGCTGGCCTCCCGTAACTGCATCCATTCCCCACTCTTCCATTAACGTCGGCATAATTGCCCCCAACATAAACATATCGTAACCATCAACAACAATGATAAAGATACATGAAAGAAGCAACGTTAAATGAAAGCGGTTAAATTTTTGACCATCAACAAACTCACTTACATTTATTTTCCCCATACTTTTCCCCTCCCCTTAGAATGAAACATATATGTGGTAATCAAATACCACAAATTACTAATAGTGAACAAAATACACTATTTATATATAAAATCATTTTAGAATATATTTTATCTCCTGGCAATAAATTTTTAGAAAATTTTTAACAAAGAATCAATTCACTATTCAAGTACTAAATTGGACTGATTGATGACCACTTCAAAAAAGTTGATGAAACATAAAAAGCATCTAATAAAATGGTAAAAACCAAAAAATCATTAAATGCTTATTAATTTTCCAGAATTTCTATATATGCTATTATTTTATTGTCTCTATCAAAAACTTTTTAATTTCTGGGCTATCAACATATGCCAATGCAATTTGATGACCTTTCTTAAAAGCCACGGTTGAACTCCACATATGCTGCATCCTGGTACAGATTTCAACTGCGATGAATATCCCTAGAATTTATTTTTAATTTAGTATTCCAGTAAGTTTTGTTTTCTCTGTGTTCCATGTACTTGCGAATATATTTATAGATTTTAGTGATAGTAAACAGGAGGAATCCTTACAATGACAATCGCATTGATTTGTTTTACTGTCCTTTTATTGTTGGGTGTACCAATCGCCTATGTCTTGGGAATGATTACAGTTATTTATATCTTTGCAACAGACAATATGGGACTTCTATTAACTGTCCCTCAACGATTATATTGGGGAATGGAAAACTACGGACTACTAGCAATTCCACTTTTTATGCTAGCCGGGGAGCTGATGAACTCAGGTATTATGAAGTTTGCTCAGGAGCTTCTATTGGTGAAATGTTCCGGAGTTATTCTCTTTATGGATACCAAGTCATAAATAACATTAGACTCACAAAGGTTAAACTTTTGGGTTTCTATTTATTAAAGATTGAATAAACAATAGGCTTATACATAAAAAAAGTCGCCTCATACATTCATGAGACCACTCCTCTTTACGCTATTTGTGAAAATCTTGGTTGCTCTGACTGGAAACCATTTTGTGCCATCAGCATTTGGTAGGTATAGCTTGATATCGCTTTAGTATACGTTTTTTCAAAAATTAAACTTTCAAAACTTCTATTAAGAGGCTTTATTGAATCTACTGGATTTGTCGTATTAGTTATCCACTCGAAAGAATTGAAATCGTCAAACTGTATAGAATTAAGTCGATTCACATTTTCTTCTTCGTCACCAGCAACCTCACCTGCTGATTGCAGTAAAGTTTCAGAGGCTTGTGTTAGAATATTAGTCTCTTCTTGTGATTTCATATCAACATTTATTTCATTTGTTGCATTAGAGTTAATCTTCTCGCCTTCCTCATCCAATAATGCTTGGTCCCTTTCAAAAAGTTCTTTATCCGTTTTTCCAGATAATAAATCCTCAAGAATCTTGAGCATCGGATTCTTATTTGCTTGGGTGTAAATAGCATTCTTTTTATAGGCGTCATTTGCTTCCTTCCGTTGCATTACACGCTTACGCTCTTCAAAATTATCATCATTTAGTATTAAACCTGATAATCTCATCCAAAATCACCCTATCACAGGAAAATAATAACATTGTATCCACTATTTTAATTTAAAATGTAATTTTCTACAAATACTTTGATTACTTTTTCATAAAATATGTTATAAATTCTTTGCAAAATAAAAAATGTGCAAAGCTCGAGACTTTGCACATTTTTTATATTACATTACATAGTGTTTATTTTCTAGAATGGTTTCAGCTATATTGACTGCGTGATCGCCTACACGCTCCAGGTTACTAATAATATCTGCATAGATGATGCCCGCTTGTCCTGAACATTCGCCTTGATTTAAACGAAGTATATGACCTTTGTGTAAAACTCTTTCTAATTCATCTATACGGTCTTCCTTACTCAACACTTCCCTAGCGAAGTCCTTGCTTTGCTTGTCTAATGCGAGTACCGCTAAACTTACAGTATCTACAACTAAATCATACATTTCCATTAGTTCCTGCATTGCTTCCTCACTAAAATTTACGTGATTAGCATCCTTCGCTTGTATTAATTCAACTAGTTTTTCGAAATGATCACCTACTCGTTCAATATCACGGATATTTTGGAATAGTGAATGATGCAATCTAGAATCATTCTCTGATAGTGATTCTTTTGATAACTGAAATAGGTAATCTGTTGTTACCCGCTCTACATTATTAATGGCTTCCTCGAGTTGGATGGTCATATTCACATGCTTATTTTCGCTTGTCAATAAATAATCCATCGACTCTTGAAGTCCGGATACAGCAAATTCCCCCATACGAACAACTTCTTCTTTTGCTTGTCCAAGTGCAATGGATGAAGATTGCCCGATTAAAGATTTATCTATGTATTTCGCACTGTATTCAACCATTGCATCCTCTCCACGAACTAATTTTGTTGCTAAATAGGCCAACAATCCAATTAGGGGCAGTTGAATCAGTGTATTAACGACATTGAAGGTACCATGTGCAAAGGCTATTTGCATTTTTTCTTCAAGACCTAGTGCAACAGTAATCCATTCAATATAGTTGATAAATACCGGTAAGAAAATCATAAAAATAATTGTACCAATCACGTTAAATAATACATGGGCAGCTGCTGCACGGCGCGCTGCTACAGAAGCTGCTAATGATGCTAAAACCGCAGTAATTGTAGTGCCAATATTATCTCCAAATAATACTGGCAGTGCCCCACCTAGAGGTATTAATCCTTCAGAATAAAGCCCTTGTAAAATCCCTACAGCTGCCGATGAAGATTGAACAATCAACGTAAAGACAGTTCCCGCAATAACTCCTAAGGTCGGATGTTCACTAAAATTAACAGTTAACTCCACAAACGCTTCCCAGTTTCGTAATGGTTTCATTCCATCGCCCATCATTTCAAGACCGATAAATAGACCTGCAAAACCAAAAAGAATTTGTCCAATATTTTGAATTCGATTTTGTTTAAAGAAGAACAATAGCACAGCACCTAATGCCATAATTGGATAAGAATAAGCACCTACATCAAATCCTATAATAAATGCTGTTACAGTAGTCCCAATATTGGCACCCATAATCACACCAATTGCCTGTCTTAATGTCATAAATCCAGCACTTACAACACCAACAATAATAACAGTTGTTCCTGAACTCGAATGAATCAATACGGTAACAACAATTCCGACTAACACGCCCATAACGGGGTTTGTCGTAAATCTATCTAAAATCTCGCGGAGTCTGTCACCAGCGGCTTTTTGAAGACCGTCCCCCATATACTTAATTGCAAATAAGAATAAACCTAGACCTCCAAGAAATTGGAAAATCATTGTCTGCCAATCCATCTATTTGTTCCATCCTTTCGATGCCATCGACACTAATTATTCCTAATACACGAGCGGATGTAAATGTTATTACAAAATTGAAATATAACATTTACAATTCCTTTACAATAGATAAACAAAACGTTCATATTTTTTATACTTGAAAAATCATAGTAGTATAATTGTAATTCCCTTCTACTTCTAAATTTCCCCTCGTTATTTTAACATCCCAATAGCGAAGGCTAGGTGACATGAATCGTGATATTCCGGAACATAAAAAAACAGTATCCAGAAGTTCTTCTAATCTGAGATACTGTTTAATATAAGTGTGTATTTATTTTTACAATACAATTATTCTAATCGAATTTCATGCCTTTTAGTAAATCTGCAAACGCATTATTAATTGGCTCTGCTTCTTTTTCTTGCTGCTTCATATATTTTTGCACACTTCGCTTATCTACTTTTCCGCCACCCTCTTTTTTGCGACGGGCTTCAAAAGCAGACAGTTTTTCACGGTAACCACATGTACATACGAAGATTTGACCTTCCCCTTCTCCACGCAGCTCAAGCTTTTTCTTGCATTGAGGACAACGAGCATTCGTCACACGGGAGACATTTTTTCGATGACCACAATCACGGTCCTGGCAAACAAGCATTTTCCCTTTTTTGCCATTCACCTCAAGCATTGGTTTGCCGCAATCAGGACAAGACTTGGTTGAGATATTGTCATGTTTGTATTTCTTATCGCTTCCTTTAATTTCTGAAACGATTTCTTTTGTATGTTCTTTCATCTCATTGATAAACGCATCTTTTTTTAACTTGCCTTTTGCAATCAGTTCAAGCTTTTGTTCCCACTCCGCCGTTGTTGCAGGTGAACGCAGCTCTTCAGGAACTAAATCAAGTAGCTGACGACCTTTGGAAGTAATATAGATTTCTTTGCCGCCACGTTTTTCAATTAGAAAAGTGTTAAATAGTTTTTCGATTATATCAGCTCGTGTTGCAACCGTTCCCAGTCCACCTGTGGATTTTAATGTATCGGCAAGCTTTTTATCGCCTGTTTCCAAATACTTCGTTGGGTTTTCCATGGCAGATAGTAATGTTGCTTCAGTAAATCGTGCTGGTGGTTTGGTTTGACCAGAAGTTTGGGCTATTAGTTTAGTCTTTAGCTCGTTCCCTTTTTCAATACGAGGAAGAAGCTGCTCTTTCACATCATCTGCTGTGTCATCATCATCAAAGCGATTTTCATATACTTCCTTCCAGCCTGCCTGAAGTACTGTTTTCCCTTTGGCAAGGAACTTCTCTCCAGCAATATCAGCTTGTACAGTTAATTGCTCGTATTCATGCGCCGGGAATAACACAGCTAAAAAACGCTTCACAACTAAATCATAAATCTTACGTTCTTTGTCCGAGAAAGCAGAATAGTTCACATATCCTTCTGTTGGGATAATTGCATGGTGATCACTTACCTTACTATCATCCACAAATGCTTTTGTAGGCTTAATCGGTTTATTTAATATCTTGTTAGTCAATGAACGATATTCCCCTATCCCACAAGCTTTTAAACGCTCCGGCAATGTGCTCACGATATCAGAAGATAAGAATCTTGAATCTGTACGAGGGTACGTTAACACTTTATGTTGCTCATACAGTTTTTGCATTAGATTTAATGTTTCTTTTGCAGAATAACCAAAGAATTTATTGGCATCACGTTGTAATTCTGTTAAGTCATAAAGGGCAGGAGCAAAGGATTTCTTTGCTTTACGGTCAAGTGAAACAACCTTTGCATTTTGATGACCAAGCGATTTTACAATTGCATCAAGTTTTTCCTTATTGAAGCTTCGGCTATTGCCATTTGAATCCTGCCACGTTAATTTAACAGAATCGGTTTGCGCTTCAATTCCGTAGTAGGTTTGTGGTTTGAAATGCTTAATTTCATCCTCGCGTGCCGCGATCATCGCTAAGGTAGGTGTTTGCACACGCCCGCAATTAAGCTGAGCATTAAAACGTGTTGTTAATGCACGAGTTGCATTTAATCCGATATACCAATCTGCTTCTGAACGCGCTACAGCAGCATGATATAAATTTTCATATTGCTTACCCGGCTTTAGATTTTGGAAACCATCCTTAATGGCTTTATCCGTTACAGAAGAGATCCACAAACGTTTAACCGGCTTTTTCACTTTTGCCTTTTCAATAATCCAGCGTGCAACTAATTCACCCTCACGGCCAGCATCCGTTGCGATAATGATTTCCTTAACATCTGCTCGATTAAGCTGTGCTTTTACCGAGCTAAATTGTTTTCCAGATTGTTTAATAACCGTCAGTTTTAGCTGATCTGGCAGCATCGGTAAATCTTCTAGATTCCATGTTTTATATTTCACATCGTAACTTTCTGGATCAGCTAGGGTTACTAAGTGCCCTAAAGCCCATGTCACAATATATTGTGAGCCCTCTAAATAGCCATTTCCTTTTTTATCACATTTCAATACACGTGCAATATCACGCGCAACTGATGGTTTTTCGGCGAGTACCAAGCTTTTTGCCATAATAAAAACATCCTTTCATTCAAATCCCTTTGTTTACTATAGCATAAGCTTTCGGGTTCATCATTCATTCGGCTAAAGAGTTTACTTTACATCCTCTCCAATAATGACCCTATAAAAATTAAAATGACTGTTCGCAAGTCCTGTCAGAGACTTTGAACAGCCATTCCTCATGATACTTATTGCGTCAATAATTCTAGATACTGGATAACTGGTTTAACCAATTGCGTCGCTGTTTTCCCTACTTTGCGATGGTCTTCCACAATCGAAACAGTTAAATAGCCCCCGTCATTTGCATCAAAAACGGCTATCAGGCTATTTTCAACTCCGCGTTCCCCTTGGGCTTTCTTTAATTCCGCTGTTCCCGTTTTAGCTGCAATATTGCCTACTCCATTTAATGCATGTGCTGTCCCGTCCCGAGCAGTGACAACTTCTACTAACATTGGTTTAATGGTATCTATCGTTTCTTTATTAAATACTTCTTTCGTTTTAACTTCAGAGTCTGCAATAAGGTTTGGATATGTTAATACTCCATCATTCGCCAGCAATGTATAGTTCGTGGCCATTTGGATGGGTGACATTAACAGCTGACCTTGTCCATAGGCTGTATCCGCTAGCAGGATTTCTGAACCAAATGACTCTTCATTGGAAATTTGAGCTGGTTCCATCGTTAATGGCAATTCATAGGATTCGCCAAAAGTAAGCTTATTTAAACCTTCACGGAAAGTCTCCTCCCCCATCTCTAAAGCTTCCTGAGCAAAATAGATATTATCGGACTTCACTAGAGCTGTTCTTAAATTCACACTGGCCGTTTCAGTTACACGGGAAATTCGATAATTCCCCCAAGATGTATCCTTTTGCCACTGCAGGCCTGAAATTTCATGTGTTTCATCTACTGTTGTGATACCTGACTCAAGACCTATAGATGCGGTAATTGGCTTGAAGGTTGAACCTGGTGCATAGCGAGTCGTCAATCGGCTAATGAACGGTTTTTCCTCATCATTGTTATATGCATCGTACTCGCTTTGCGAAATTCCTACAACGAATTGATTCGGATTGTAGGATGGTTTACTAACAAGTGCAAGTAAATTTCCGGTTTTTGGCTCCATGACAACTGTGGATCCTGCTGCATTTTCGAGTGCATCAAAAGCAGTTTGTTGCAAATTGGCATCAATGGTCACTTTGATTGTTTGTCCATCTTGCTTTTCTATCTTTTGAATGGTTGCTCTTTTTTCACCACTTGCCGTTTCAATGTAGATTTCTCCGCCATTTTGTCCACGTAATTCCTTCTCAAATGCGAGTTCCAGACCTGTACGGCCAATCACATCTCCGGCTTGTAAGGTAGGGTCTTTTTCAATATCTTCTGCATTTACTTCACCAACATATCCGGTGATGTGAGCTGCAGCTTCGCGCAATGGGTATGCGCGACTAGCTACCTGTTGATACTGAACCCCTTCAATTACTGGCGTATCTGCTCCATAGGGCAATGTTTTTAATGGTACAAAATGCTCATCCTGCACCCAACTTTGTCCTAGTTGACCCTCAACAAAGTCAACAGTTATCCCTAGTTGCTCTGCTATATTGGCAATTTTGTTTGTTCTGGTTTCCTCTTCACCTAACTCTTTTGGCACTACACCGGCCTGATAAGTCATTGTATTTAAGGCTAAAGGTGACTCATTCCGATCTACGATTTCCCCTCTACTTGCTTCATCGACTGTATAGCGAATTCTATCGTCAGAAAGCATGCCAGGAAATAGTAGTTCCGCAGTCCAATTCACTTTATAGTCCTTTTCGCTTTCAATGAGCTGCGTTTTATAATGTATTTCTGATATCGTTCCTAAAACCGTATCGAATGTAGCAATGTATTCGAATGTGTCTTCATCATTGATTTCATAATCAATCTCCATATTGGAAACACCAATACCGCCGAAAATAGCTTTGTATTTTTCAACGATGGATTCTTTTGTGTAACCTGCTTTTTCAAGGGAATCTGCTGTAACAAGCTGCGGAATTTCATCAAAGGATTGCTCTTTTAACATTGCAATCCATTCCTGTGCGACCTGTTCTTTTTTTTCCTGTATTTTTGCTTCATTCCATTGTTGATAGCCGAAAACAGAACCAACGGCTACGAATAATAGGGCGACTGCCCCTGCTATTAATATCCACTTTTTCTTCATGACACCACCCCTATTCAAATCCCAATCTATGATAAATAGTTAAATTCAGTTTAGCATATGGACTGGAATTTACTGCAGAAAAAGAAAAAAGAATTGAGTTTCTCTTAGAGTGACTCAATTCCAAAATTTAATAACTAAAATATTATTAAATATATATCAGCATTTTTCCTTAGTTTGACTTGAACAATAAACAAACTACTTACACTATTTGCTTTTCAGCAGAAATAGAATATAAAATCTTTCCTAATCGCATAATACCCTCTTCAATAACCTCAGGCGAAGAGTTCGTATAGTTTAAACGGAATGTATTGACGTTTGTTTTTTCCGTATAGAACGGATCTCCTGGGACGAAGGCTACTTTTTCTTTCATTGCTTTATCAAAGAAATCAAGAGCTGAAGTCCCCTCTTCTAATGTCACCCAAATGAACATCCCTCCATCTGGTTTTGTATACTTCACAGATGATGGGAAGTACTTTGCCATGGCATTCAGCATGGCATTTGCTTGCGTTTGATATAGGTCGATAATTTTCTTAACATGTAATTCTAAATCGTTATTTACTAAATAATCACAGAGTATCATTTGAGAGAAAATATTCGTGTGTAAATCCGTTGCTTGTTTTACAGTATTAATATGGTGCATTAACTCTTTATTTTTCGTTACTAAATACCCTAGTCGCATACCAGGTGTAACAATTTTCGAGAAGGACCCCAGCAATACGGAATTTTCCAATCTGCCAGCACCGATATAAGGCAATTTTTCACCATTCCAACGCAACTCGCCGTATGGATCATCTTCTACCAACACCACATCATACTTTTTCACCACTTCATAGATTGCTTCACGTTTTTCTTTAGAGTAGGTAATACCTGTTGGGTTGTGGAAATTTGGAACTGTGTAGATAAATTTGATATTCTTGTTTGTAGATAGTGTTTCTTCAAGCTGTTGTGCGTTTAAACCATCCTCTTCTAATGTTACTGAGTAAAATTGAGGTTCAGCTAAAGAAAATGCTTGAATTGCCCCTAAATACCCGGGCTCTTCCATAACAATGCCTTCCCGCTTATTGAGGAGTACTTGAGAAATAAGCTGTAATGCTTGTTGAGAGCCTGTCGTAATTAAAATATCCTCTGGATCAAATTCTAATCCGTAATCTTTTTTATATTTGTCTGCAATATATTGTCGTAAAGGTAAATATCCTTCAGTTGTTGAGTATTGGAATAATTTTGCCCCATTTTCTTCGATGGCATGATTAATCGAGTTCTGCAATTCTTCAATAGGAAAAGAGATTGGATTTGGTAATCCTCCTGCAAACGAAATGACGTCAGGTGCATCCGTCACCTTTAAAATATTTCTTATAAATGATGATGGTGTGTTTAAAATTTTATCAGAGTACTTCATAATAATTCCCTCTTTTTTACGATAGTCGCTGAACCGTTTAAACCATTCACCTAAGTGTTTAGATTAAAAAGAATCAGTGTTACACGATTTTATCAGACTATTTAAAAAATTTCAAAATAAATTTTAATCAATTTTGATAAATAGCTAAAAATTTTGATCTAGGAATGCAAAAATTTGCTCGAACTCTTTCTTTTACACAACCTAGAGATAGAAATATGCTAATTTTCGACTTTTGAGAGATTATCTATTCTTAACATAGGGATGGCAGTTAAAACTTTTCGCAAAAATATAGCGCTAAAGCCTTTTATCAGAGTTTAGATAACATTAAAACAAAAATAAGCCCAGCTCTTTTCATAAGAGCTGGACTGCCATTCTTTACTGGGAATCTGAATCTGAACCTGTATCTCCATCCCAATCACTATCGTAATTAGACTCTTCTTCAGTTTGCAGCTCACTTTCTTTGAGCCATAAATGATTTGTTACGGTTTCACCTAGGGAATTCGTATAATCAACTACGTAAACCGTTGTATCTTCTACTGTATCGACGGAACCTTCTGCACCTAACATCCCATCTTGGTGCTCAACATTAATAATGACATCTGAACCAACAACAATTTCTTCATCATCCACCCCAGAGATTTCTCCCTCTACAAACCACTTATGATTTTCTTCAAATGGATCTCCGTTTGTTGGCGTGTAAGATACAGAATAGACCGTTGTATCATAAGCACCTTTGACGGCGGCCATGGCACCTTCCATGCCGTCAGTATGACTTGCATTTACAACGACTCTGCTTCCTACTGGAAACTTGGGATTCTCTGATTCCTTTAACCCTTCCGGCAGCTGCCCCTCAGCATGACCTGCATGCTCTACAGATTCCTCGGTCGCTTCCTCCCCCACTTGTTTGTCCGTACCGTCAAGATTATTTGTCACATCTGCCCCAGCATCAGCGGGTTCTTCATCTTTATCTCCCCAACCACAAGCTGATAAAAGCAACACGGAAAGAAGTGTCATTGTAACTAATAATAATTTACTATCCATTTTCATAATCCTCCTAGTTTCTATAGCATTCAACTAGTTTAAGGATTGAACTTTCGTCAAAATTCTATTCATAAAAATGGTAAAACTTTAGAGATGAAGAACGAAACTGCGCGAGGATCTATTCAAAAAAAACGAGATGCTCATTGAACATCCCACTTTTTTGTAATTTTATTATTCAGTTCTACTTTTTGTAAACGTAATGCATTTAGTACGACGGATATGGAGCTAAATGCCATAGCCGCCCCAGCTAGCCAAGGTGCCAGCAGTCCTGCTGCAGCAATCGGAATACCTAAAGTATTATAGCCAAACGCCCAGAATAGGTTTTGTTTTATATTTGCCATCGTTTTATGACTCATAATAAGCGCATCCACTATACCATTCAAGTCACCACGAATAAGCGTGATATCCGCTGCTTCCATGGCTATATCCGTACCTGTTCCAATAGCCATTCCGATATTCGCTACTGCAAGGGCGGGTGCATCATTAATTCCATCTCCCACCATGGCAACCTTTCTGCCCAGTCCCTGAAGTTTCTTTACTTCTTCTGCTTTCCCCTCAGGCGAGAGCTCTGCAATAACACGTTGAATCCCTACCTGCTCCGCAATGGCATGGGCAGTTCGCTCATTATCACCTGTCATCATAATGACTTCAATTCCCATGTCATGCAGACGTTCAATGGCTTGCCTAGAAGTATTTTTAATCGTGTCGGCCACAGCTACCATGCCGGCGTATGCACCATCAATACTGGCAATCATAGCCGTTTTCCCTTCAGCTTCGAGTTTTTCCATAGTACTTAATACATGAGTAATTTCAATATTAGATTGATCCATTAATTTACGAGTTCCTACTAAGATTGCTCGCTGATTGACTGTTGCTTTTACACCATACCCTGGTATGGCTTTAAAATCGCGCACTTCCCTTAGTTTGATGCCCTCTTGTTCTATCCCTTTAATAATCGCATCTGCAAGTGGATGTTCGGATTGTTTTTCAGCTGAGCCTATAAAAGAAAGGAGCATTCGAACGTTCATGCCGTCTGCTACAATGACATCTGTTAAAACAGGTTTCCCATTTGTGACTGTTCCTGTTTTATCGACAACCACCGTATTAATATGATGGGTCTGTTCAAGGTGTTCCCCACCTTTAAAAAGAATACCTAATTCTGCTGCACGACCAGAGCCAGCCATAATAGATGTAGGTGTTGCAAGTCCCAATGCACACGGACAGGCAATAACGAGAACAGCAATTAAACATTCCAGTGCTTGTCCAAACTCTCCTGGAGTAATGAAGACTAACCAAACTATATACGTCATAATGGCAATTGCTATCACAACCGGGACAAAAATATCCGAAATTTTATCGGCTAGACGTTGGATGGGCGCTTTCGAACCTTGTGCATCTTCAACAACTTTAATAATCCGAGAAAGTGCTGTATCTCGTCCTACTTTTGTTGCGCGAATTGTAATAAAACCATTTTTATTGATTGTCGCTCCGAATACCATAGATCCAGCTTCCTTATCGATCGGCAGGCTCTCACCTGTTAACATCGACTCATCAACAGCAGTATTGCCTTCTATAATCTCTCCATCAATCGGAATTTTTTCTCCGGGTTTTATTAAAATAACATCGCCGGCTACTACATCTTCTATAAGAATTTCTTTTTCTAGTCCATTTCGAACAACTAATGCTGTTTTTGCCTGCAATCCCATTAATTTCCTAATAGCTTCAGATGAACGCCCTTTTGCTTTAGCTTCGAAAAGTTTTCCCAAAAGAATGAGTGTAATTAAAACTGCACTTGTTTCAAAATAGAGATGGGGGTGTTGAGGCTGCCCATTTGTTGTAACCGCTTGATACACACTATAAAAATAAGCAGCTGACGTACCCATCACGACAAGAACATCCATGTTCGCACTTTGGTCGCGTAATGCCTTATAGGCACTGACATAAAACTGCGCGCCTATGACGAATTGAACAGGTGTGGCCAAAGCCATTTGCACCCATGGACTCATTAGGATTTCCGGTACATAAATAAATGAAGTAAATGAAAAATGACCGACCATCGTCCATAAAAGAGGTAAAGAAAGAATCGCAGAAATGATAAATTTGCTCTGCTGTTTTCGAATCACTTCTTCACGATAATCGAACCCTTCCTGCTCATTTTCTTTAATATGTGCCCCGTAGCCCAATTTTTCTACACGGCTTATGATATCGGACATTGAAACTTGATTTGGATGAAACTCCACTGTTGCATTCTCAAGGGCTAAATTGACGTTGGCCAACGTTACACCGTCGATTTTATTAAGACCTTTTTCAATTCGCGTTGCACAGGCCGCACAAGTCATTCCCGTTATCGCAAATTCCTTTTTATCTTTCACCACGCCATAGCCTAATGCTTCAATCTTCTTTTCGAATTCCACTGCACTAACCTTCTCCGGGTCAAACTTTATTATCGATTTTTCCAAGGCTAAATTGACATTGGCTTCATTTACACCGGCAATTTTGTTTAGACCTTTTTCAATTCGCGTTGCACAGGCCGCACAAGTCATTCCCGTTATTTGCAAGCTTGTTTCTTTCAGCTCACTCGTCACTATGTTTCACCTACCTCTTTATACCAATTTAGGGGTATAACTTTATGACAAAGAGAGTGCTATCCTGGATCACTCTACTTTGATGCAATTTTATTTAACATCAAATGCTTGATCATTAATCGCTTCTTTAATCTGTGAAAGTGTAACTTCCTTTTTCATTGGCCAATTCCCCTTTTCATAAGAAATAGGGGTATAATCATGGTAAAAAATTAATCACAATTACTTTCTCATTAATTTTTGGATTGTAACTAAAAGTTCATCTAGGACCTCGTAATCACCAGCCGTTATTCTGTCTACTACACAACCTTTTAAATGCCCTTGCAAAAGAACTTTCGCAACACTGTTTAGTGCCGATTGAGTTGCCGAAAGTTGTGTAATGATATCATCACAATAAACATCTCGCTCAACCATCCCCTTGATGCCGCGGATTTGGCCTTCAATTCGATTCAGCCGATTTGTTAAGTCTTTCTTTATATGTTCTGGATGGTGACTTTTCCTGCACTGTTGCGTTTCCGTTAATTCTACACTCACTTTATCCAGGTTCATCAACTCCATTCTCTATACGATCGAAATTACCCTTATGGGGTATATTGATTACGTAGGAAACTTTCAAATCCATTTAGTATATGTATGAAAATCTTTTGCATGACTCATTTTTAGTTAAGTCACCTAATTGACTAACCTTCCAAGTAGGTTGACCATATATTAGCTAATGAATCTTTTTGAGTTACAGTTACATGATTTTAGGAGGCTAAAGAGAAGATGGATTTCATTCCCCAAGATTTAATGGTGAGATTTATTTTACCAGCAAGTCCAATAGAGCCAATAAAGGAAAGAAAATATACGCTCACTCACTCAGATGAGACGGGTCAATTGTTCTTGGATATTGGAATTGATTTTAATTATGAAGCAATTAATTTGGCATTACGTGATGAAGTCGTTGCACAGTGGCAAAATGATTGGCAGTACTGCTTGATGGGTAAAGTCTACGTAGATGGCGGAGAGTATACAGAGGAAGAAGCAAACAAACGTTACAATCAATTTATCAAACATTTAGATGAAGCCCTCAAAGCCATTGTTTTTGGGGACAGATTATTTTTGTCAAACTACCCATTACTCCTTGATGCACCAATCTATATCTTTTTTAGATCTAGTTACCCCCAATTTAGAAAGTTAGTTGATTATGGGACACCAAAACAATATTTGAATCAGTTTCAATATGAAATATAATGTTTCGTGGTTTTATAGATTAAATTCAGCTTCCTCCCATTGATTTTCCAGAACGTTCCGCTTAAAATTTTCTCTAAGGAAACATTATTGAAAGTATGCAAAGGGGTAAGAGCCAGTGATGGAATTTATTTTAGAGCTTGATCCACTTCTTCAAGTAACAATTGCCACCTTATTTACTTGGGGAATGACGGCATTAGGTGCTGCTTTGGTGTTTACAACCAAGACATTTAATCAAAAGTTTTTGGATAGTATGCTTGGCTTTGCTGGTGGTGTTATGATTGCCGCAAGCTTTTGGTCTCTTTTATCCCCTGCTTTAGAGATGGCTGAAGGTGGAAGTCTACCTGCTTGGCTTCCAGTTGCTATTGGATTTTTGCTAGGTGGAGAATTTATTTACCTAATTGATAAGCTGCTTCCCCATCTTCATCCGAATGCACCGCTAAATAGTGCAGAAGGGATACATCCAAAAAAGCGAAAAAGAAGTACTTTGCTCGTTCTTGCGATTACATTGCATAATATCCCAGAAGGCTTAGCCATCGGTGTTTCTTTTGGTGCAGTTGCCCTTGGCTCGCCTTCTGCCTCACTTGCAGGCGCTCTGGCTTTAGCCATCGGGATTGGTATTCAAAATATTCCTGAAGGCGCTGCAGTGTCAATGCCTTTACTTCGAGATGGACTTACAAGAAAAAAGAGCTTTCTCTTTGGTCAGTTCTCTGGTATGGTTGAGCCCATTTCTGCAATCATCGGCTTCATGGCTGTGGCATATATTGAACCGCTGTTGCCCTTCGCCTTGGCATTTGCAGCAGGTGCAATGATCTTTGTTGTTGCTGAAGAGGTCATTCCAAGCTCACAAGAGGAAGGAAATAAAGACCTTGCCGTGATGAGCTTAATGATTGGATTTACATTGATGATGATTCTAGACGTATCATTGGGTTGATAAAAAAATCCTTAGAAAAAATGCTTGGGGAGATTTAAATAGTCCCAAGCATTTTATATTTATAGAATGAATCTTGATTGGACCGTTAATTCATTTTTTACTTTGAATCAATTATCCTTTGTAATGGCCTTTTACGAGCCGGTTTCTCCTTTTTTTGAGCGGCTTTTTCATCGTTACGGGTTGCTTTTTCAACTTTACGAGCGGCTTCCCGATTTACGGGCGACTTTCTCATGTTTACGGGCGACTTTCACCTCTTTACGTGCGACTTTTTCAACTTTACGAGCGGCTTATCATTTTACGAGCGACTTTCTCATGTTTACGGGCGACTTTCACCTCTTTACGAGCGACTTTTTCAACTTTACGAGCGGCTTATCATTTTACGAGCGACTTTCTCATGTTTACGTGCGACTTTCTCCTCTTTACGAGCGACTTTTTCACCGTTACGAGCGGCTTCCCATTTTCCGAGCGACTTTCTCTTGTTTACGTGCGACTTTCTCCTCTTTACGAGCGGCTTCTCATTTTACGGGCGACTTTCACCTCTTTACGAGCGACTTCCCCCAAACCAGTACATTCCAACCTAGAATTCACCCTAAAAATGTTTTTTCCCACCAGATGAGTAATACCTCCACTCTAAAACTACTTCCGAAACTTGCCATATAGAAACGCAACAATAAAAAACGCCTCCAAGTTAAATTGGAGACGCCTGCTGTTAGGTGATTTTAAGCTTCCTCTTCATCCATGATTTCATCGAAGGCCGCTGACACTTTATCGAATTCTTCATCGCTTTCGATCGCGCTGAAGTCGCCATCAGCATCTACTTTTAAAAAGAAAACATCAATATCTTCTTCTGTTTCTTCTTTAATATCTTCTACAAAACCAACTGCTACATATTCGGTACCTTCCATATTGATTGAAGCAAGAACTTCAACTTCTAATTCCTCATCGTTCTCGTCGGTAATTGTAAAAACTTCTCCTACTTCGTGTTTTTCCATGAGCGTAGTCTCCTTTAATTTCATGCTTGAGTGTTTAGTTGACTTCCAATGTAGGGGGAATCATTCACCCTATAAAACAAACTTCCCTACACCCTATTATACCCTTAAGTTCCACAAAATGTCCGATATGGACGTTTTGATGTTTCCGGCAATGTACAATACTCTTCATAATCAGCTGAATAATCATATGGATCGGCTAAAGCTTCCAATAAACGCTCCAACACGCTCAAATCCCCATCATTTACTGCTGCATCCAAGGCCTCTTCTACCCGGTGATTACGTGGTATGACAGATGGGTTGCTAGTTTTCATTAACTCTGTTGATTCTTCAACAGTTTGTTCTTGTCTACTACGTCTCTGCTCCCACTTTTGTAGCCATTTATCAAACTCTTCTTTCCCGTGAAGCGGAGAATTTTCATATTGGCCAATTGTTAATGCCCGGAACGTATTTGTATAGTCAGCTCGATTTTTTTGCATGATGTCGAGCAGTTCATCTGCCAGCTCTTTGTCTTGCTCTTCTTCATCAAACAATCCTAATTTTGCTCTCATTCCATCAAGCCAGTTCTTCTCATATTGATCCATATATTGAGAAATTTGACCTTGGGCTATTTCGATCGCTTTTTCCTCATCGTCATCCAATAAAGGAACAAGCGTTTCTGCAAAACGAGCTAAATTCCATAGGCCCATTTTTGGTTGATTGCCATATGCATAACGGCCCTTTGTATCAATGGAACTAAATACGGTTTCTGGGTTATAGGTATCCATGAAAGCACAAGGTCCAAAATCAATTGATTCTCCACTAATGGCCATATTATCTGTATTCATGACACCATGAATAAAGCCTACAAGCTGCCACTTGGCAATTAACTCGGCTTGTTTCCGAATGACTTCTTGAAGTAAATATAGGTATTGGTTATCACTATTTGGAATATCTGTATAGTGACGGATGATTGTATAACTTGCCAACGATTGTAGATCTTCATAACTACCCCAATTAGCAACGAATTGGAAAGTCCCCACGCGAATATGACTGGAAGCAACACGTGTTAATATTGCACCAGGTAAATCAGTTTCTCGAATGATTTTCTGCCCTGTGGAAACAACAGCTAAACTACGAGTAGTTGGAATCCCTAATCCATGCATCGCTTCACTGATAATATATTCTCTAAGCATTGGTCCAAGTGCTGCTCGGCCATCTCCACCGCGAGAAAAAGGCGTTCTTCCTGCACCCTTTAATTGGATATCAAATCGTTCGTTCTCTGGGGTGATTTGCTCTCCATAAAGAACTGCTCGACCATCTCCAAGCATCGTGAAGTAACCAAATTGATGTCCAGCATAGGCTTGGGCCATAGGAAATGATCCTGCTGGAGCTTTATTTCCGGCCAGGATTTGCACCCCTTCTTCACTTTGCAGCTCATCACTACTTAAACCTAATTCTTTAGCAAGTGGTTCATTAAATATCACGATTTTCGGGTTACTTACCGGATGCAAACCGACACTTGCATAAAAAGTGTCCGAAAGCCTTGCATAACTATTATCAAAATTCCATCCAAATCCCATAGTATCCTCTTCTCTCTTTTATTGACTATTTCTAGCCTAGGTAGTTGTATTATACTTATCACGAATTCCTGTTTGAAAAACCTGTTATTACAAAGCAGGTAACACAAGCAATTGCTGCAACAATACTTGCAAGAGATAAACCAGCACTCTCATGAAAGTATCTTCTCCTGGATAATATGGCTCAATTCTCGCATACATATATACAAATAATATCGTTAATCCGAAATAAAAACTGCTGCCGATACTGTAAGTACGATTTGTTCCTTTTTTGGACTGCTCCAAGCTTTACTAAAAACAATCCAAAGCCTAAGAACCACTGCAATCATCACAATAAAAAAACAGCGTCAACCCATATAAGATACCCAAGCAAACAATAAACAAAATTGCATTTACTAAAAGTAACATAATTCCGGACAAATAACTTTTTGAAACCATTGTAATTTTTGCAGGGCGAAGTGGCGAAAACCGTCAACAATTCAAAAGCCCATTCATTAATAATTGATGTAACCACGGTATTCGCCAAATGAAGTATTTTATGCATGGCAAAAGAGCAGTCAGTAGTGATGACTGCTCTTTTGCCATTAATAAAACTAAAGAAGCCCTTAAACTATTAATATTCTTTTAAAAAATTAAAAAAAACGGAGAAATAGAATGATATTTACTATAATTTTGGGTAATGGAGAAATACAATAAGTACCAAATAACTTATTGTATAACTACTTAAAAGGAGGCATTTTTTTGAGAAAACATATCACCCTATTGCTAGTATTCATTCTATCATTTTCTCTTCTCTCTCCCCCTGGATCAGATGCAGATGTCCTGGAAAAAGGGAATGCAAACACTAACAAAGAACGAGTCATTGTGTTATTTAAAGAAAAAGCGGATAAGCGATTAATATCCAATGCCAAAGGTCAAATTCATCGCGAGTATAAGGCGGTTCCGGCTTTAGCAGTAACAGTTCCTTCAACTGCAATTAAAGGTCTGCAAAAAAATCCAAATGTTATTGCCGTGGAAAGAGATGCCACTGTAAAAATCTCAACCCAAACCCAAGACTGGGGGATTCCGCGCATTAATGCTCCCAAAACATGGTCAGGCGGTATAACAGGGAAAGGAATAAAAGTTGCCGTTGTTGATACTGGAATCGCCGCTCATGACGATTTATCGATTGCAGGCGGAGTCTCCTTCACTAGTTATACTCCTTCTTATCAAGATGATAACGGTCATGGCACACATGCCGCAGGAATCATTGGGGCCAAAAATAACACCATTGGAACTGTTGGCGTTGCGCCGGATGCAAGCCTTTATGCAGTAAAAGCCTTGGATGCCAATGGCAGCGGTTACCTATCCGATATTATTGCAGGAATTGATTGGTCCATCAATAATAAAATGAATATCATCAATTTGAGTTTAGGGACGCCAACCGGGTCATTAACTTTGAAAGAAACAGTAGATCGTGCTTACAACCAAGGAATTTTAGTAGTGGCTGCCGCCGGCAATAGTGGAACAGTCGATGGTGCGGGGGATACAATCAATTACCCTGCTTATTATGATTCAACGATTGCGGTTGCTGCAACCAACAACTTAGATTCAAGAGCTTCCTTTTCATCAACAGGCACTGCAGTGGATGTAGCGGCTCCAGGGGAACGCATCTTAAGTACTTATATTGGAAATCAGTATGTTTATATGAGTGGTACATCAATGGCTGCCCCTTATGTTTCGGGTAATTTAGCATTATTAAAACAAGCTAATCCAACGCTTTCAGCTGCAGAATTACGTTCAAAATTAGAAAAAGGTACGTTGGATATAGGGGTTGTTGGAAAAGATGCATACTTTGGTTTTGGTTTAATTCAGGCACCTATCGTTTCGACGAATAACACAACACCAGTGTCACTAAAGATCAACACAACACTAACTACCAATAAAACATCATATCTTGCCGGGGAAACAGTCTCCATTTACACAAAAGCGGTGGATACCAATGGAAGTGCCCTTTCCAATGCAACTGTAACCCTTACGATTACTTCGCCAACAGGCGGAACAACCAGTGTAAAAGCGCAGACAGATTCGAATGGTATGATTACATGCAACATGTCAACCACAAGATATACGACAAAAGGGACATATAAAGTGAAGGCAGAAACAACGAAACTCAATTACACAAGCAGTTCAGCTACAACTTCGTTCCAAATTCGATAAAAAACTGTTAAAAAAACGCTCGGCCTCTTCGGGGTCGAGTTTCTTTTTACTCCGTTATCTAAGGAAATTAAAAATGGAGAATATTGGAGAGTTCATTTAAGTGGCAGACAAAAAATTACCTCCACCATGCCAGGATGTAACCTAGATGATGACGGTTGATTGCGATATTAATTTTTATACATTGAAAATTTAGAGGTGAATTTTCGTTTGAGTTGCTTACATTCGTCTTGTATTCAGGTATAAAGCGGAACGGTGTATGATATTGTTCATAGAATATCTAACACAGGTCTCTTGTTTTTCTTGTTCTACTTTCTTCTTTTAAATTGAGAATATTTGGAATATAATCTATAATTTAACTATAAATATGAGTTGAATATTCTTCCATCAAACAAATTTCGGGAAAAAAATAGTATAACCCCTAAAAAAATCCTTTTGTTAGAAGGAGAAACTTATATGTATATATTGAAGAAATATGTCCTGATACTTGGCGGATTTGGGTTAACCTACCTTGGAAACTGGATTTATTTAGTTGCCCTAAATCTATTAGTCCTTAACTTAACGAATTCTGCATTAGCCGTCGCGGGGATTTTTATCATTGGACCGATTGCCCGTAGTTTAACAAATATTATAGCAGGGTCAATAATTGATAGAACTAATAAACGAAATTTAATGATTGTTACAGACATATTTAGAGGTATCACTGTATTTTTCATGCCTTTTATGGACTCAATTTGGATAATCTACACATTATTATTTTTGACTAATGTAGCTGGCTGTTTCTTTGGTCCAAGTAGTATTTTTTATATTACAAAATATGTTCCTCTAGAAGAACGTAAGCAATTTAACGCAATAATGGGTACATTTAGATCAAGCGCATTTCTGATTGGTCCTGCTTTAGCAGGTATATTAATTATGAGTATAGATACTACTTGGACAATATGGATTAATAGTTTTTCATTTTTCATTTGTGCACTTGCGATTTCTAGATTACCTAATTTAGAAGCGAATAATCCGCAAACTTTAAAACATATTAACTTCAAAATAATAAAAGATGATTTAAAAATAACTTTTTCCTTTATTAAAACAAATACCGTGTTTTTTAAGGTTTTTGTAGTATTTCAAATTACACAAATGTTGTTATTTGCCCTAGATTCTCAAGAAGTTACCTTTATTAAAAAGGATTTATCTCTTTCAGATACCATTTATGGTTTTTTAGTTAGTATAGCAGGAATCGGCTCAATTTTAGGTGGGGTAGTTGCAGCAACGTTGACCAATAAACTATCACTTAGACAATATTTAGGAATAGGTTTGTTTTTAACAACCACATTCTATACAGCGTTTTACACTTCGTTTAACGTGTTAACCGCTGCAATCTCATTTATTTTACTTGGTTTCTTCATGGCATTTGCCAATACTGGTTATACAACATTTTATCAAAATAATGTACCCCCAGAAATAATGGGCCGATTCGGTAGTATTGATTCAATTTTCCAAAGTGTAATTCAAGTACTGTTTACCTTACTTCTAGGAGCTTTTGCTGAAGTATTTACATTGAAATTAGCGGCCATTAGTTTTGGTGTATTTAGTATTTTACTTTCGTCTTATCTATGCTTTGTTATTTTTTCAGAACGAGCTAGTATAATTATTCGAGAATCGAGGGGACAATCATGATTTACTATGAAACAGTGTGTATTAGTTGCAGAAAAAAATTCAAAATAATTGAAGGTACTAGGAAATATCAGCTTTATAAAAAGAATATGAATGGTTTATTTTGGTTGTGATGATTGTGACGATAAAATATATTCAGAGGCACGTAAAAATTTTCTCTCAAAATTATAGTTTTTAATGATCTTCCTGCATTACTATATTGACTACTCAAACACATACTTGTCTTTTACGATTAAAACACCTATAAAAAGAAGAAAATCAAATAAAACTTTCCGATAACAAAAAAAATAATGCATCCCTATATTAGAAGTTCCATCCCACCATTTCCCTCTTTCTATGTATTTACTTAAAAAAGATACATTTTTCCTACTATAAAACGTTTACATAAATTAAATAATAAATTTATATTTATTTTACCACTTTTGTGATAAGATATTGCTCGATGTTAGAAAAATACATTTCGGCCAATTCTAATCGAGATGAAGTTTTTCTAAGCAGAAATCTCAAAAGAAAGAGGAAAATGAATGAGTGAAACCCTTAAAAAGCCTGCTGAAAAACTCAGCTTATTCCATTTAACTTGGCCAATTTTTTTAGAAGTTTTCTTATTTATGTTAATGGGGCTAGCCGATACCTTTATGTTAAGTGCCGTTTCAGATGATGCGGTTTCAGGTGTAGGTACAGCCAATCAATATATACATATAGCAATCTTAATATTAGAAGTAGTCGGAAATGGTGCTGCGATTGTTGTCTCCCAGTATCTTGGATCACGTCGATATTTTGAAGCAGCTAAAATTTCAGCATTAGCGGTTACTTTAAACCTATGCGTCGGACTTGTCATGTCGGTCGTTTTTATTTTGTCATCAAATCAATTAATGAAGATGATGAATTTACAAGGTGCAGTGCTTGAGCATGCACAGAGCTATTTAATTATTGTAGGTGGAGGAATCTTCCTTCAGGCAATCATTAATTCACTAGCAGCAATCATCCGCGTGCATGGGTGGACGAAGCAAACAATGTATGTTTCTCTAGGAATGAACGTATTCCACGTAGCTGCGAACTATGTTTTGATTTTCGGTAATTTTGGTGCACCAGAGCTTGGTGTGCAAGGTGCCGCGATTTCTTCTGTAGTCAGCCGTTTACTTGCGGTATTCGTGTTCTTATGGCTGCTCTATCAAGCTTTAGAAATAAAAATAAAATTCGAGTACTACATCACCTTTTCAAAAGAATATGTGAAAAAAATCTTATCTATTGGAATACCCAGTGCCCTAGAGCAAATTTTGTACCAGCTATGTCAAATTATCTTCTTATATTATGTGACATATCTTGGTGCAGAAGCATTAGCCGCAAGACAATATGCAAATAACATCTCCATGTTTACGTATTTGTTTGCTATTGCCATCGGAATGGGGACTTCAATTATTACCGGTCGTTTGGTCGGTTCAGGAGAAAAAGATGCTGCTTATAAACAGCTGTGGTTCAGTGTGAAAGCAGCACTTATTTTTACCACTGTCGTTGCAGCTCTTGTAACAATATTCCGTGCCCCTTTAATGAGTCTATTTACAGACAATCCAGAGGTTATTAAATTTGGTGCTTCAGTGCTGCTATTAAGTCTGCTATTAGAAACTGGACGCACGGTTAACATCACGATCATTAACTCGTTGCGGGCTTCCGGGGATGCAAGATTCCCAGTAATAATCGGGTTCTTGTCAATGGTTTGTATGAGTGTACCATTAGGTTATTTATTGGTTTTCGTTTTCGATTTGGGCTTGGTTGGAGTTTGGCTTGCAATTGCAGCAGATGAATGGACTCGAGCAATTATCATGCTATTTAGATGGAAAAGTCGTAAATGGGAGCACCATGCTCTTGTTTCTCCATCTTCACCTGAGGAAGAAATTGAAATTGAGCTTAAAGAAACACCTGTACTTCCCTAAGAGCAAAATAAAAATAAAAATGGATCTCCTACTAATGCGAGATCCATTTTTTTTAGTTTTTACTCGGCAACGTTTCACTTAATTTACAATATTGTACGAATACATAGGCTAATTCGCGTAGTCGCTCTTGGATTGCTTCGTCTATAATCATATCGTTTTCATCGAAGTGAGATGAATGTGTATAGACATAGTTCGGTGTTACTAAACAACGGAAGTAATCTAAGATCGGTCTTAGCTGATTTTCTACAACCAAATGATGTTGATATGTACCGCCATTGGCTACCATAGAAACTGGCTTATATCGCATAGCCTTCGGATCAATCATATCAAAAGCATTTTTCAGCACACCAGGAATCGATGCTTGATAAATGGGTGTTGAAATAATATATCCGTCCGCTTCTTCAAATTTCTGAATCATTTTCTGCATATCTTCGTTAAGCGGACTTCCGTCTAAAATTTGATGCTTTAAATCAGCGAAATATAAGGTTTCAAGCTCTAAATCCCCATTATATTCTTTAATATATTGTTCAATTTGTCGCAAAATCGCACCTGTTTTCTTTCCAAATACAGTGCCATCAACGAGTAGTATTTTCATTTTGTATCCTCCACCTTTTTATTTCCACCCGTTATTTTAACAGATGCGGATGAAGTGGGATAGGGAACCGGTTTAGATTAATTAAAATTCAGTCTTTTGGCGGATTTTCGATAATTGTCGCCTTTTCCATTGCCTTCTCCATCATTCGAGTTGGTGAGGATAGGCTCACGATTGTTGTGCCAACATCAAAGGAACGCTTTTTGGCGTTTGCTAAAAAGACTAAATTATTTTCACTATCCACTGCGAATAAGGGGACTGTCTTATGATCATTATCTTTTATAAAGTCACCTAGCGTATATTGATCCGTTAGTTGCGTTTTTCGAATGAGATACCCTTCTTCAATCAAACGATCTAAAACGTGGATATCATATTCCTCGTCAAACAGTCTCTTACCACCAATTGATTTACTATAGCCACTTGGATCTCCCGTATGGCTAGGTGTTTGAAAAATATGCTCACGCCCCAATTCAGGTACGAAGTGTTGGCAAATCAATGCATTATATGCATCATCTTCCGTTGCTGCTATCAAGATTTCATATGGAGTTAAATCCACAAGGTATTCCGTATTTTCACTTAGAATATCTCCCACTTCGGTTCTTAAGCTCAGCTGCCGGGCTTGGCTTAAGGAACCCCATGAGCGGTCTATGATTAACACTGGCTTATTAAAGCTTTGTAGAGCCTCTCCCAACACTGCACTAAATGGCCCTGCACCGACAATCATTACGCCCGCTTCATCAGTTGCTCGAAGATTCAACTTTTTTGCAAGCCAACTAATTGAAAAGCCATGTGCCAATACCGTTGCAAACACTAGAGCGAGAGTTAAGGCCGTAATTATATCTGCATCTTTAAAGCCCTCTTCTTTTAAAACACTTGCAAAAAAACCGGAAACCGTAAGTGCAACAATCCCTCTCGGAGCAATCCAACCGATCAGAATTCGTTCCTGCTTTGTTAAATCTACCCCGATTGTTGAAAGCCAAATCGACACGGGGCGTACGATAAATAGCATAGCTAATACAAATAGCAACATATCCCAACTCAAAATGTCCATTAACGTATCAACGGACAAAGAAGCAGTCAGCATGATGAATAAACCCGAAATCATAAGAACCGATATATTTTCTTTAAAATGCAGTAAGTCCCTCAAGCAAGTTAGATGCATATTCGCCATTATGATTCCCATTGCCGTAACAGCGAGCAATCCCGTCTCATGCATAATCGTATCGGTTAACACAAATACCAGAAGTACACTTACTAAAACAATGGGTGATTTTAAAAATTCAGGAATATAGCCATGTTCCAATAGTCTTCCGAGTACAAATCCTGCCCCTGCTCCAAGAATGGCAGAAAGAATGGAAGCACCAAAGAACAGTAATAGTGAGTTGCCGGTAATCGTATCATTTGTCCATAACACAATTTGCAAAGCAAATAAGGCAACAAGAGCACCAAATGGGTCTACCACAATGCCTTCCCACTTTAGAATAGTTGCAGGTCTTTCTTTTAATTTTGCTTGTCTTAACAACGGCATAATCACGGTAGGGCCAGTTACGATGAATATACCACCCATGATAAACGCGACATCTAATGAAATGCCAGCTAAAAAATATGCTGCAAAGGATCCAGTAATCCATGCAATTAAGGAACCGATTGTGGATATTTTGAAAATCGCACGTCTGGAATCTTTCATTTCCCGAATGTCTAAACCTAAGCTACCTTCAAATAAAATAATTGCTACTGCCAGTGAGATAATTGGATTAAAAATATCCCCAAAGCTTTCTTTAGGATTAAACAATCCCAGAAATGGTCCCACTATTAATCCGACAAGTGACATCACCACAATAGCCGGAAGTCTAAACCGCCAAGCCAGCCATTGTGACAACATTCCAAGTACAACAATGGCAACGATTTGAAATAGTAGTGAATCAAGCATTGTACTTCCCCTTTAAAACGAATTAGTAATCACATAAGCAGTATTTAACATGCCTAAAATGGGAGAATTCTATTGTGACTTTTGATTAGGAAACTCTTATGGAAATAAAAAAAGTCCTCCCGCACCATTAGTATTTGCGGAGGACGTTCTTTCAATCCATCATAACGATTTTATTATTTAGTTTCATTTTTCACTTGCAACTCCTGGATCTTATCACGGTTAAATACCACTTCTTCGTCTATTGGAGTTAGCTCTTCTTTATATTTATCCCAATTAAAAAGTTGTTCCCGAGAAACCAAATCTGCTTCTTTAGCTCTAGGCATCTTCAAGCTTGAAAGCTCTGCCGAATCATAGATTGTCACTGGTGATTTTTTTCCGGATAATGCAATTACCTTCATAGCTAATGCGAGCTGAGTGGCTTTAATCGAACGGTATTTTTTCATTGGGCCAATAAGTAAAGGGTTTAAAACATTTAACACCCATTCCCCCACCTTCTCGCCAAGCCGAAACTCATTGCGGTCTCCTACTAATAAGGACGGCCTTACAATGGAAACTTGCGGCAGCTGTAAAGCAATCAACTCTTTTTCGAGTTTCCCTTTCACTCGGTTGTAGTATACTCCCGACTTCTCGTTTGCCCCCATTGCCGAAATGATAATGAAATGCATGATGCCACACTTTTTGGCTAGTGAAGCTATTTGCAGCGGATATTCCACATCTACTTTTTCAAATTCCTCACGAGAACCTGCTTTTTTGATTGTCGTACCTAAACAGCAAAATATTTCATGAGCAACCTCAATATCAGTTTCTTCTATTTGATTAAAAGATCGGATTTTCACATTTAGTTTAGGATGCTCGAATGCTAGTTTTCTTCGAGCAATGACAGTGACAGAAACATATTCTTCACTATCACATAGTAATTTTACTAGTTTCGAGCCTACTAAACCCGTCCCCCCAACGACAATAGCTGAGCGCATTTCCATTTTTCTTTCACTTCCTATCATCTTTCTCTATGTTAGCGCATAAACTTGAAAATCTATGTTACCTCTTTGCAATAACTCTATTGTTAATTTTCACACATACTTTCTAATTTTTCACCATAATTTAATTAATAGTTGGGAAAGGATGGGATTATATGCAGAATGAACTAAGTGTACCTTCATTAAATAAGAAAATCGCCTTTATCGTTGAGCATAGTGCAATCAAAGGATTTTATCCACTTGAACGTGTAGCAATCGTAGCAAAACTTTTAAAAGAGGAAGAGAGTGTCTATATTTTTTTAAAACAGGATGGACAAGAAGCTATCGAGATTTTCACTGACGAACAACTTTCTCCTATTCTATTTGATAACTATACTGAGCTGAAAACACAAATTCGTAATCTTGAGCCCGATTTAATCATTCAGGATGGTAAAGATACACTAGTTGAACAAATTGAACAGCTAAGACCATTTTGTAAAACCATTGTTCATTTTGATGATTTTGGTGAAGGATCCATTCTAGCAGATTGCAATATTGTTGCTCTTTTCGAGGAAGTCAGGGAGAATACTGCACAAAATATATTATCGGGAAGCTTCGCCTTCGCTGTAAGGGAATCTCTTAAAACAATTGCGAATGAACGAGTTTCAAATGAACTATCCAGCCCGCCGCACATTGTTGTTGCCTATGAAGATGGCGATGAAAATAATCTAACCTATCGTACTTTGCGTCATTTAACACAATTACAAATTCCTTTACGCGTGACGGTTGCCATTGATCGCGAGTATAAGCACTCTGTCGAGGATTTGCAGATGATGGTTCTTAGCCGACGTAATACCAAGATTTTAAAGGATGACCATGCCTTAGAAAAACTTTTGCCTGAAGCCGATATTATCATTTGCAATGCAAACTATACCCCATATAAAGTGGCTACAGTTGGTATTCCTTGCATTACAGCTGCACAAAATGAACGCGAACTAAATAATGCATTCCCTAGAGAGCATAACGGATTTATTCATCTCGGCTTAGGTCGCAAAATGAAACAATCCAATATTCAAAATGCCGTGATGGAAATGCTATTACATGAAGCAAGACGCGAACGGGCAGTACGGAAACAATTTGAGCTTGAAATCCAAGATAACAACGATGTGATTAAGTCCCTTCTTTTAGATTTTGCCTATGAACGCCACAATATGGTGTCATTGTAAAGCTGTTATGATGAAAGCACTTTGGACGAGTATATATTCGTTTAAAGTGTTTTTTTGTATAGAAGTTATCTGATGGATTTTTTGTTAAGGCTGGATTTTTATTATTAATGAAAAGAAGCAACTTTCTATGATACAATGTTCATAAGTTTTTAGTACTTATACAATAAGGAGCGACAATTATGGCTACTAAATCGGAGCTTCAACAGCAAATCGCAGAGTTAAAAATGGATTATATTAATCTTCAAGGCGATATAGAAAAGCTTGAAAGTACAGGTCATGCAGATTCTGTTTCAAAAGCAGAAGAGCGCCTTTCCAACATGGAAAAACAACTTGCAGAACTGAACAAACAGCTCGCGGCGTTGTCGTAACCCGCGAGTTTTTTTACGGATATGGATGGTTAGGTTTATTTTTAACCATATGGCATAAACATAGGCTTTTTTAGTCGAGTTTTTACTCAAAGAATTAAGTAACACACATTAAGCGAGAATTTTTTTATCGGAGGAATTTGGTATGGCAATATTAACAGTTGAAAATTTAGGTCATTCCTTTGGTGATCGCACCCTTTTTAAGGATGTTTCATTCCGCCTTGTTGAAGGCGATCATATAGGATTAGTTGGTGCAAACGGCGTAGGAAAATCTACATTAATGGGCATCATTACTGGTCAAACAATCCATGATACAGGCCGTGTAGAGTGGCTTCCAGGTACACATTACGGCTACTTGGACCAACATACAGTTTTAAGTGCAGGCCGCACAATGCGCGATGCATTACGTGATGCCTTCCTTCCTCTTTATAAAAAAGAAGAAGAGTTAAATGAAATTGCAAATAAAATGGGTGACGCAACACCCGAGGAATTAGAAGAATTGCTTGAGCAAATGGCAGAAGTACAAGATGCCTTGGATGCTGGGGATTTTTATACATTAGATATTAAAATAGAAGAGGTTGCCCGTGGGCTTGGTTTGGATGCAATTGGTCTGGAGCGAGATGTGGCTGCCCTTTCCGGTGGTCAGCGTACCAAGGTTTTATTAGCTAAGCTATTATTGGAAAAACCAAAAGTATTGCTACTGGATGAACCGACGAACTATTTGGATGAAGAGCATGTTACTTGGTTGAAAAACTATCTAAAAAACTATCCACATGCCTTTTTACTAATTTCCCATGATACCGAGTTTATGAATGAAACTGTGGATGTAATCTTCCAGCTTGAGTTCTCTAAACTGACACGCTACACAGCAACTTACGAGAAGTTTTTAGAGCTTGCAGAAATTAACAAACGCCAGCATATCGATGCTTATGAAAAACAACAAGAATTCATTAAAAAGCAAGAGGATTTCATTGCAAAAAATAAAGCACGCTACTCTACAACAGGCCGTGCGAAATCTCGTGCAAAACAGCTGGACCGCCTAGAACGTATTGATCGTCCCGAAACAGCTGTGAAACCTGAATTCAGCTTTAAAGAAGCGCGTACTCCAAGCCGTTATGTTGTAGAGGCTGAAAATCTTGTGATTGGGTACGATAAAGAAAAACCATTACTGCCTCCCCTTACATTTATGATAGAGCGTGGAGAAAAAATTGCCCTTGTTGGTATGAATGGTGTCGGGAAATCGACCCTTCTTAAAACGATGCTCGGAAAAGTGAGACCACTTGATGGAAGCGTCATTCTTGGCGACTATTTGGAACCTTCTTATTTTGAACAAGAGGTAAAAGCAGATAAAATTACACCGATTGACGATGTGTGGAATGCCTTCCCATCAATGGAACAAGCACAGGTCCGTGCCGCTTTAGCACGTGCCGGTCTAAAAACAGATCATATTACGCGTCCGTTAAATTCATTGTCCGGGGGCGAACAAGCAAAAGTGCGCCTATGCAAACTGATGATGGATGAAACAAACTGGCTAATCTTTGACGAACCAACAAACCACTTGGACGTCGACGCAAAAGCAGAGTTAAAGCGCGCTATGAAAGAATTCAAAGGCACAATTGTCTTAGTATCCCACGAACCAGAATTTTACGAAGGCCTAGCAACAAAAGTATGGAACGTGCAAGACTGGTTTACAACTGGGGAAACAGATTTATAGGATTGAATGATTTGCAGCGGATTGAGCTTATTGCTCGATCCGTTTTTACTTGCGGTTGATGAAAATCTGTTTTTTTTGGGAGCTGGAAATTGGGCAGAAAAATTAAGTTTGGCAGTTTTCAAATCGAGGTCAAAAAAATACGATAGACTGTTAAAAATTTTCGATATAGGGCAGCATAAAGAATTTGTTTACCGGACAGATTATTAAGTTTACCGGACACTTTTTAATTTTTACCGGACACATTTCTCGATTTACCAGACACTTTTTATTATTTACCGGACATTTTAAGAAAATCCACAGGAACAAGGTACCTCCGATTTTTAAAATTCCCCTCGCTATTCAAATTAAGCTTCCTCAATAAGCGATAAGCTGTTTTTTCTGATCTTATCCCAACAAACTCCCTAAATTCATTATTACTAATCCTCTCCCCCCACAATAACCGGTAATCATGCAATGCTTCATAAAAGGCCTGACAATCTACGTTTCCACACCGTGTGCACACCCACTTCCCATACCTGTATTGCATTAAATAACGATAGTTATATCGACTACATAAAACTCCTTTACGCAACTTACTCTTATCGTATCTAGGTTTCCATGCATCCATTTTTCTGCTAGCAATCAATTTTTCTGCAATAATTCTCATCTGACTCTGGTCAATTACAGGGTGTGGGAATTGAGCAAATAATCGCTCCACTTTATACCTCAGCCCACTCACCTGGAATACCAGCACATCACGGGCATTCACTTTCCCAATAATGGAATGTGGATTACAAAAGACAACACCACACACTACAGGCACTGAAACACCGATTTCACGTAAATACCCCCTAACATAACCACCATGTCGCCTCACCTGATCAATCGGATTGGTAAACCCTTCAATACTTCCATCACTTCGAGTTCGTATACACTGGTTGGTTTCATCATCAATATCTATGCGGCCAGTGATATTCTTAGCTTCCAACACAAAAATAAAATTTGGACAAATGAATACCGTATCTATCTGGTGCGTAAACCCTGCTTCATTTTCAAATTTGAGTCCGTTCAACAGCAGGTATCTCGATTGTATCCTGAAATCCAGCCACTCCTTATCTAGCCGTTGTTCCCCATAGAATCCAGACTTTTCTCGTCCCAACTTTTCTTCAAAAAATCTCGCCTCTTCTATCGGCAGTCTTCTTATCAAAGCCTCCAATAATGGAATGGACTCATGCTCTTCCCTCTTCCACAATTGCATCCTCCCCTTTCAATCTCCTCTCCTCGTATTCTACTAACCCCATCAAAGACTATCAAAATACGAAATTTGATTTTTCAACACTCGAGATAATTCAAAACAAATATTTCAAATTAGCATTTGCAATTAAAATAATGCAATTATTTGAAACTTTTTTTTCTCAGAGACGTATATATTTATAGAAAAACGGTTATTAATTAATGTAACAAGCCCACTTATGAAAATGAAAATCACTATTGACTTACAATTAACTTACTAGTAAGATATAAATATAAACAAAAATATCTTACCAGTAAATTTTCGAAACTTTAAAATACATGAAAGCGGGGAGATTTTATGACAGTTACAATATATACTCAATCTAGCTGTTCTTCTTCACGAAAAGCTATCAAATGGTTAAAAGAAAATGAAATTAACTTTACTGAAAAACGCATTACATCACAACCTCTTACATTAGCAGAATTTAAAAATATTCTGAGAATGACTGAAGATGGTACAGATGAGATCATTGCAACAAATTCAAATGACTTTAAAAACTTAAATATTGATATTGATCAATTATCAATTCAAGATTTGTATAATATTATTCAACAATATCCACGTATGCTGCGTAGTCCAATTTTACTTGATGAGAAACGTATTCAAGTTGGCTACAACGAAATGGATATTCGTCGATTCATTCCACGCAAAGTCCGTGCTTACGAGTTAAATGCTATGCAACAAATCGCTGCACAAGTATAATCAATGTGCTGGTGAAAGCGAATTTCGTAAAGTACAAGACCTGCGAAATGAATTAGGTAAGTGGAGCTGAACAAAATGGATAACCAACGACATGAATCCCTTTCTTCTCTTTTTGAGGTCGTCTCTTCATTGGAGCGAAAATGGGCAAATGAGTGGAACCAACAAAATATTTTAGGATTTTCAAAATCTCATATATTACTCTTAGATTTGCTGGCAAAAGAAGGTCCAAAACGCCCTTCTGCGATTGCTGAACGCTTAAGAGTGACGACAGGTGGTGTTACTGTTTTAACTTCAAAGCTGATCAATGGCGGCTTTATTGAAAAAACACAAAGTAATGCTGACCGCCGCGCTTCACAAATTGCCATTACACCCGAAGGCGAAAAAATATTGCAAGAATCCCGGGCACAAGTTTCAGCAATGGTTAACACAATGTTCGGCATGCTCACAAATGATGAAATCAGAATGTTACATACAATTTTTGAAAAATGTCTTGTAACTGGAAATGGGCTAAATAAAATAATAGAGGAAGAATAATGCATGCAGTATTACACTGCTTCATATATTCACTCCAATAGAGCAAGGTGCATTTTGCAACCTTGCTTTTTTTAATGCAAAAAAAGACTCTCCTAAAAGGAAAGTCTTTCCATTATGCCATCACGACATCCTGCAACGATGAATCTGAAAGCAGAATTTCTTTCAATCTAGCTTTTGCACGGAATAGACGGGATTTTACCGTTCCAATAGATACCTTCATTAATGTTGAAATCTCGGCTAATGAATATTGATCCACATAAAAATACCATAATGTTTTTTGATAGATTCCGTCCAATTCTTGCATTTTCTCTTGAACTATTTTCGTTACAACCTCTTTTTCTACTTTTTCTTCTGTAGAAATTTCATTACTGGGAACCAAATCTAGAATCGGTACGTCTAATGTTTCAGGTTGACTCATCATATATTTGCTTCTTCTTACATTCTTGCGATAGCGGTCGCGGAATGTATTCATGGTAATGGTCGTAAGCCAAGCTTTAACATGGTCAACCTTCTCTACTTGCTCTTCATTACGAACAACCTTAACCCAGACTTCTTGCATCAAATCCTCAGCCTCTGCTGTGTTGCGAGTTAATTTTAAACATAAGTGATATATATATCGATTATATTCCTCATAAATTCCATTTAAACAACTAATCATTTTTTATATCCTCCAATATCGAACTACCTTCTGTTTTACATTTTCCCAAAAAATCGTATTACACTCTATCGGATTTGCTTTCAATTACATTACATTCCTGTAAGGTGTTAGTTACATAATAAAAGTTCTAATTATTCTGAATCAGTTTAGACTTGTTTGTGTGCCTGGCATCCGCACTATTCCGAATTGTTTTAGTACCAGGCACCAATATGCTATACTATTTCTACTATCTAATTAAATTGGAAATGAGGGTTTATGTTGAGTCAATCGCAAATTTTAGATGCTTATTTTACAGAACATCGTGAAAAACACTTAGAGGAACTAAATGAGTTTCTTCGTATTCCAAGTATCAGTTCCCTTTCAGAACACAAACAAGACATTCAAACGGCTGCCGAATGGTTAGCGGAAAAACTTAGACAGCTAAATATCGAAAACGTAACAGTAGACCAAACTGCTGGTCACCCGGTTGTCTACGGGGAATGGCTGCACGCAGAAGGTAAACCAACGATATTATTCTATGGCCATTATGATGTACAACCAGTGGATCCTCTTCATCTATGGGAATCTGAACCTTTCAACCCTGTAATACGAGATAATAAATTATTTGCTCGCGGTGCTTCTGACGACAAAGGTCAAGTTTATATGCACTTAAAAATGATTGAAGCATTATTCGCAACAGAAGGAACACTTCCTGTAAACGTGAAATTCATTTACGAAGGTGAGGAAGAAATCGGTAGCCCTAACCTGCCTGCCTATGTTGAAGAGCACAAAACAAAACTTGCTGCGGATTTAATTTTAATATCTGATACAGGTCTATACGCTCCTGGAAAACCTGCTGTATGTTACGCTTTACGCGGACTTACTGGCGTGCAAATTGATGTACGCGGTGCTAAAGGTGATCTTCACTCCGGCCTATATGGTGGAGGTGTACAAAACGCCATTCATGCATTAGCTGACATTTTAGCTTCATTCCGTGATGAACACGGAACAATCCAAGTGGAAGGCTTCTATGACAAAGTTCTTCCGTTATCTGAGGAAGAGCGTCAAGCTTATCGTGAACTAAACTTTGATGAAGAAGCATTGAAACAGGAAATTGGAGTAAATGATTTATTCGGTGAAGAAGGTTTCTCCTATTTAGAGCAAACATGGGCTCGTCCTACATTAGAGATTAACGGTGTTTTTGGTGGGTTCTCTGGAGAAGGAATCAAAACCGTACTTCCCGCTGAAGCCGGTGCAAAAATTACTTGCCGTTTAGTGCCTGACCAAGATCCAAATGAAATCGTCGGACTACTTAAAGCACATATCGAAAAGCATAAACCAAAAGGTGTGGAAGTAACTGTATCTGAGTTTGATAAAGGTGCTCCTTTCTTAACACCATTCGATCACCCATTAATTCAAGCGGCAGGTCGTTCGTATGAGCGTATCTATAACGTTCCAACTGCCTTTACACGTGGCGGCGGTTCAATTCCTATTGTTGCTGCGTTTGATGAAATACTTGAATTACCTGTTGTATTAATGGGATTCGGCTTAAACAGCGAGAACTTCCATGCTCCTAACGAACATTTCCACTTAGAAAACTTTGATAAAGGCCTACGTGTTTTAGGCGATTATTTATACGAAGTTTCAAATTTGGAATTTTAATCATTTTTATCAAACCTAAAGGTTCTTATAAGAACTTTTAGGTTTTTTTTGTGAATTAGAAGCTGCAACATGCGACACTACCTGACTAAATATAATTGAGCAGTGCTATTTTATATGAAAACTGTATATGAAACTCTCTTATAATTTATTAAGAATATTTCTTTTTTGTAACAAAAAGGAATTTTCTAAATATTTCTAGAATTTAATTAATATATACATTAATAAGCATATTTCTAGCAGTATGCTATTTTTTTGAACAGGAGTGTGATATGTATGGAAGATAAAAGAAACCTTGTAGTTCTTATGCAACCGGTTGTGGGGCTTTTACTTGTATTGATCGGCATTTATACGTTCGCTGTAGGTAGCCCCAACTTGTTGCCATGGGCATATATGTTGATGGGTCCCCTCTTCTTTGCGATGGGACAATATGAATCTAAAGATCAAAATAAGAAAAAATATAGTATCTTCTATTATGCTTTAGCAACTGTTTCACTTTTATTTGGTTTCTATTCATTTACCGCATTCTAATAAAAATTAAACCTAAATTAATTATTTTTTTAAATTAAAACAGAAAAAAGCACCGTGCTACAAGCACGGTGCTTTTTGGACTGACCCTTTAAAAAGCATTTTTTATATATAAACATAGGGGAGGTTATATATCTTGTCGAACAAGCTTTTACGAGGTTCATATGAGCTTTTACTTACCACTTTTACTAAAGGAGCGATTTCTCATAAGAGGCTGTCAAAGGTTGACCTCTTTATGATGTTTTTATCTTATCATCTCAGGTAGCAATTGAATATCCACCATCGTTACATGTCACATTTTTATCACATTTCTGTTCACAATTTCGAAATATTTTGTTGTATAACACCTTTCAATTTTCTTATAAATACTAATATTCCTCTCTGCTCACTCCATGAAACCGCTTTATTGAAAGGCCTTTCAAAAAAACAAGTGTTTCATTTGTATTCTTTACTGATATGTAACAGTATTCTCTCATTCTAACTTTTAATAATTATACACCTTTAACATTCAACTCATTGTTAGCATTCTCATTTTCAACCTACACTTTATCAACATGTAAACTTGCCTGGATGCAATTGAACTTTAGTAAAAATCAATCCACTATCCACTCCTTATTCATAGAGTTTATTCCCACGATACTGAAGTATATATCCACATAATAGAAAAGGCGCCCCAAATATTGATGGGACACCATTTCATTTTATTGAAAAATCATTCCGACACTTGAGTAGATAATTACCGTTGCAAATACAGCCATCATATAAATTAATGAGTAAGCAAACATTTTATTTGCCCACTTTTTCTCATCCATTTGGCGGTATCCTACAATACTTAGCCACAACCATATTCCACCTAAAATCAGCGAAACGAGTGTTAACCCCCAACTCAAAGGAACGAATAAGAAACTTGTCAGCATCATAATGACTAAATAAATATTCGTTTGCAAGTAAGTTCTTCTCATACTCTTTTTTACTGGTAACATGGGAATATTCGCTGCTGCATAGTCATCCTTTTTCCGAATGGCGATCGCGTAGAAATGCGGCATTTGCCAGATTACCATGATGATAAACAATGCCCATGCTGCAGGGTACCAAATGCTTGGTGCTACCGTTGCCCAACCGATTAGCGGAGGCATTGCACCTGAGATACTTCCTACTTCTGTATTCCATATCGTTCTTCGTTTTGTCCACATCGTGTAAGGGACAACATAAAAGAACACACCAAGGAAACCAAGAAAGGCAGCCAGCCATGTTGTTAAAGAAAGGATCGCCAGCCCTGCAATTAATAGGATTATACCGACAATTAGTACTGTACGAGCACTCAATTCTCCTGTAACTGTAGGTCTAGATTTTGTACGTTGCATAATTGCATCAATATCGCGGTCATACAAGTTATTAAAAATACCGGAAGCTGCGATAATGAAAGCAGAACCTACAAAGGCAAATATGATATGTGGTATATGGTCTATAAAATTTAATTTGTACGTATATAAAGCGAGCATAAGTGCGGCAATCATAGGAATTAAATTGGATTTAATAATTCCTGTCTTAACCGCCTTGGCCCAGAGATCAAGATAGTTTTGCATAGTATGTCTTTCCCCTCATTATTAGGCAACTATTCAAAGAAGCACTATATTCTATCATACCACTGAATAATGCCTTTCAACAATCACATCGCTTACTTTAATATGAATATTCATTGACAAAAAAGGTGAAAAACCAGAATTCTCCATTGTTTTACCAGCAGTCTAAAAAAGCCCTAGAATAAAAACAAAAAAGATGTTCCGTTATTGGAGCACCTTTTGGCTATCATTTATTTCTTTCCCTTGTTTTTTATCAATATATGTGCAAGCCATTTTCAATAAGGGTAATACAAATAGAAAGACAAATAAAATCCTGAAAATCTGAAACACAGTTACCGCCGATACGTCTGCTCCGATAGCAGTCGCTAGTAAACTCATCTGATCGAGTCCACCTGCTGCTGTACTTAAGAAGCTTGTTGATAAAGAGTATCCCAAGAAATGTACTAATAAGAACCCTTGCCCAAATGTGATGGCAATTAATAATAAAGAACTCCCTATCCCCAATAGGATAACCCTTTTTCCGAGTTTAATCATATTTGGCTTTAGTAGTAAACCAATATACGCACCCATTAATAATTGCGCTATATGTAACAAAATGCTCGGAACATGAGGTGTCTCTACAGAAAATAGAGTTAGTACAATAACAAATAATATGGGTGTTAAAAAGTATGGTACTGGTAATTTAATCTTTTTCCCGATCCATACAGTTCCGCCTGCCACTAATAATAGAATGACTAACGGCAGCAGCTCTATATCTAATAAACTATCCGCAACTCCCGATTGAACCACATGCCCAGATAAAATAAACGGAATGAAAATGACGATACTTACTACACGCACCACATGAAAATAGGTAACCACTGCGAGATTAATATCCTTTTCCTCCTCGGCAAAAACAACAATTTGCCCTAAACCACCTGGGACCGTGCAGGTTAACGCAGTTTTCAAAGAAACATTCCCGATTTTATGAACTCCTATCGCCATAGCAATACTAATTACGACCAAAGCAATATTGATAAGAAACATAAGAAAAATTAACCAGCCCATTCCTGAAAAAACATTTAATTGAAAGGTTTGACCAATGGAAACACCGATGACCACTAACCCTATATTTCGAAATTGAACAGGCCAGAAAAGTTCTATCTTAATAAAAAATTGACTAATTAACACAGCAAACAAAGGACCGAGCATCCATGGAACCGGTAAACCTAGCATATCGAACAATACTGCCCCAATAACACTAATAATTACAACTAAACTAATTGATTTTACATGCAATAGGGAACCCTCATTTCTATTTCGTGTTCCTAAATAGATTACCATAAATTATGATTTATTGAGCAAAGAGTTTATATTAATCTCTTTGTAAAGCAAATAATACGATTTACCTCTTTGAATCCCAAGTTTAAATGTACAGCTAAACTTTCTTCATTATGTAATTCACAGTCACTTGCAAATTCCGTACAACCCTTGTTTTTTGCCCATTGTTCACAGTGTGCAACAAGTTGCTTGGCATATCCCTTCCTGCGATAAGCTGGTTTTACAAATAACCCTTCTAAATACCCAACTAGACTTGATTCAGTTCCTTCCACATAATCTGTTCGTAGTTGACATTGTGCAAATCCAATTGCTATACCCTCTTCATAAGCAATGAAAACTGCAGCACGGTCAGAAGCAAGTAGTTCTTCCATTTCACTCATGAATTCTTCAATTGTATTTTCTGTCCAGAGTAATAACGCTAATTCGGAAACTACTCTAGCATTGTCCAAATTTGCTTGTTTGATCATTCCCCACTCATCCCCTTCTTATTTACTGAAATTATCAACTATTTACCAAATTTAAGCAATTACAAAAACCGATTTCCACAATAGAAACCGGTTTTTGTTGAAGGATGAATCAGTTGTGCTCTGACCACGCTTAGAATGTACAGAGTTCCAAAGATTATGCGATTTGATTAAAGAATACAATCATAAAATTTAGGTTTGCCCTTCTCCATTCAAAATTACGGAACCTATTTTTGGTAACTCAAAAGCCACCCAACACCAACCTGGTCCACTAAATTGGCATGTAATGCCCCCCACTGCGTATCTTGGAGTTCCACAGTCACATTCCCCGATACACTTAAATCGTTATAAACTCTTGTAATTTCTTCTTCACTTTCACAAGCAAGACTTACTCGAACATTATCGCCTTGTTTCGTTTTCCCAAAATCATCCGAAAAATGGATTATACTATTGCCTACAACAAGTTCTGCATATAGACACTTGCCTTCCTCCGTTTGTTGAACATTTCGAATTTCACCATTTAATATATTTCGATAATATTCGATGATTTCAAGACAGTTCTCTACAAAAATGTATGGATTTGCGCTTATCAAACTAGTTCCTCCAACCTTTTTTTATTCACATTTTACCACTCCGTCATTATCTCCAAACTATAGTTAGATAAATAACACGATTAGTTAGAAACTTACATTTTCTATGGAATGAGAGTAGTTAATTCTTTCATATCGTTAATGACGATGTCAGCTTGCTTTAATTCATCCAATTGAGCAAAATCAAAATTTACCCCTATAGAAGTCAAAGCATTATCTTTAGCAGCTTTAAAATCAGACAATCGATCTCCCACTACCCATGCTTTGGCAAGATCATTCTCTTCTACAACCTTCTTTACCAATTCCGATTTATTCCCTGATGGTATTAATTGAATACTGTAGATATTTTTAAAATAGTGATGCAAATCATATGTATCAACAATTGTTTGTAAATACTCTTCGTACCCATTACTTGCAACGAAAAGGAAATATTTGGTGCTTAGCGATTGGAGAGTCATTACCACATGTGGATAGAGAGCCCCTTTTTTCCTGCGAATCATCTCGTTAAGTTTCTCTTGAAATAGCTCATTACTCTGCTCCCTGTCATCTTGGGAAAAATCGGGACATAGCGTTTCCCAAACAACGGATAAAGGCACTCCCATGATTTCACGATATTTGTTGATCGGCGTTACATCATCCCACAAACCATTTTCCCTTAACACGTCAAAGGTTGCTTCTAATGCCGGCTCCAGTATTTTATTCGTTTGAAATAGAGTACCATCCATATCAAATATAATTGCTTGATTCATTGCTTACCTCCCATTGTGAATATTGCTTATCACGAAAAATTTTAATACTTTTAGTACCTTTCTTATTAATCCATCACTCCTACATATAATAGCTTAGCAAATCTATTATTGAATCTTTTATATCAGTATTTTGTAATAAAAAGTAAATATATTAAAAATATTGTAATTATATTAAAAATATATTTTGCAAATAATAAAAAAATACTAAATTGCATAAATTTTTAACATACTCACAAATAAGTATTTGATATTATATTGTCATTATAATTTTACTATACTTGGAGGGATTACTTTGAAGAAATCTATTAGATGGCGAATACTAGCCATTGTTTTAATAATTATTGTACTAGGGCTTGGTACTTTAGGAACAGTAAGCTCACTTTTAATTACTACGAAGACGGAAGATAGTGTAATTGAACAGAGTGAAGTAGTGGTGGATGGACTTTCCGAAAACATTACGACATTTTTATCTACCTATGAGAAAAGTATATTAAAACTAGCCGCATCACCTGATGTAAAAAACTTTTATACCAACTCACTTACATATGATGATAGTGCTGATCAACTTTACCGTGCAGATCTAGCCCAATACTTATCCATTTATGAATCAGCCTCAGGTATTTACTTTACTGATGGTAATTACACCATTATTGAACCTCATTTTGAAGGAATAGATGCATTAGATATGACAACTCGTCCTTGGTATACAAATGCCATCCAAAATCCAGATCAATTTGTTTGGTCTTCCCCATACCTTGATAGTGTTACGGGTGAGTATGCGGTAACCGGTTCTATAGCTGTCAAAGATGGAAATGAAGTAATTGGTGTTTTAGGTGTTGATATCTTATTAGACCAACTTACAGAAACGCTTTCATCTACTGAATTAGGATATAAAGGATATCCAGTAGTTTTAGATAACGAAGGAGCTGCGATTGTTCATCCTTCAAAAATAGGCGAAAACCTCAGATCAGAAAAGTTCGTTCAAGCAATACAAGCTGACACAGAAAGTAAAAACAACCTAGAAACTACAACAATTAACGGTCAACAATCTGTAGTCGTCTACAATAAAGTACCTGAGTTAAACTGGACAGTAGCTGCAGTGTATTATACAGATAATTTAAACGACTTAGCTAATAGTATTCAACAAGTAATTGTTTTCATTGCTATTGCCATTATTGTTGTTACATTTATTGTTTTGTTCCTGTTTATTACAAACGTTTTAAAACCTATTAATAATCTCGGTACTTTAATGGAAGAAGTATCTCAGGGTGATTTATCCGTTCATATTGAAGTAAAGTCACAGGATGAAATCGGTAAGCTAACCCAGCACTTCAATTCAATGATCGAGAATATGAAAAATATTATTACAGTTGTGCAAGACTCATCGAATAATGTAGAAGAACGTTCACATCATTTAAGTGCACTTGCAGAAGAAACAAGTGCTTCAAGTGTTGAAGTGTCAAATGCTGTAAATGACATCGCAATCGGAGCAACCACTTCATCTGAAAATGCAGATATGGTAACTGAAACTACAGGGCAACTTGGCGATAAAATCAATGATATGAAGGTTCAGACTAATTCATTACATGAGATTACAGTTGAAGCGGATCAATTAAACGTCATGGGTCATGACAAAATGAAAAATTTATTAGGTTCCTTCGATCACTCAAAATACGAATTAACGAATATGGCACAAGCAATCAATGGGTTAGAAATTAAAGTTGGTGCAATCGACACTGTGATGAGTACGATATCTGAAATTTCGGCTCAAACAAATTTACTTGCACTAAACGCAAGTATCGAAGCTGCCCGAGCTGGTGAGCATGGAAAAGGTTTCGCTGTTGTAGCAGAAGAAGTTAGAAAGCTTGCCGAACAATCAGCAAAAGCAACTGAACAGGTGAAAACGACAATTCTGGAATTACAATCCGAATCTCAACAAGTGGCAACCCAAATGACGGAAATGCAAAAAACCTTCCAAACTCAAGGCATTGTTGTAGAAGATACAAGTTCCCTCTTCAAAGATCTTTCTACTCTAATAGAAAATATGGAAGGCACATTTAAGAATGTAATTTCACAGATCGACGGAATTGTAAGTTATAAAGATCAAGTAGTTCAAACAATTGAAGAAATGTCACTGACAGCTCAATCCACTGCCGCTGCTTGTGAAGAAGTAAGTGCTTCGAGCGATGAACAGCTGACAGCAATCCAATCTGTGGCAAATGCCTCTGAACAATTAAATAACTTAAGTACAAAGCTAACAACCGCTATAAGTAAGTTTAAAATAAAATAACCTCTATTAAATAAAAAATAAGTTCCTCCCAAAAGTGTCTTCAGCCCCTTTTGGGTCGATCTTTTTATTTAGAAGGCAATTCCACCCTTCTTACCATCGTCATAAATTCTGCACTGTCCGTTCGAAATTCTTTTTCTTTTTTAAACCCTAATTTTATATACAAACGAATTGCTCTTTGTTAAATGTAGCAACAGTTAGACGAATGGGTATTTTGATTTTTCTTTTCTATTACTTTAATTATGAAAGAACACAACTCCACTCCTCTTCCTTGTCCTACTAAACGAGGATTCATTCGAAGCCCCATATCTATAAAATTTTCTTCATAAGCAAAAGCAGCATGTCCAGCTGGAACTTGTGCCGATTGACCAGTGCAAAAAAATCCAAATAATTCATTTTCCATATCAACTAAAGCATAGTATGTACCATCAAGCAATTCATCCAGCGCTTCTTTTTTATATTCACTATTTTAAAAATCATATGGCGATTCGTATTTCCAGTTTAGTATTCGATAAGCGTATTGGTGATTTATGCTTAATGCATTCAGTTGCACGGTGTATATTCACCCCCTCTAATTATTTCGCTAAGTAGTTAGAAACATCCTTTACATTTCGCTATGTGCTTTTGAGTTATTGTACGGAGAACCTTAGGGGCTTTGAGATTTTTTATAGACTTGCACTAACTTTACACACATGTTTTTGGGAGGGATTTCGGATGATGGCTAGTTTAGTAGGTAACAGAGTCACTTTAAGAGAAATGGAAGAAACAGATTGGGTAGATGTGCATGCGTATGCTGCTCTCCCTGATGTTTGCAAGTATCAACCTTGGGGACCAAATTCAGAAGAAGATTCGTGGGAATTTGTTCAGCAAGTCATTTCAGAGAGTAATGAGATCCCTAGATCGCGCTTTGTTTTTGCAGTAATCTTAGAAAATAAACTAATCGGTTCCGGTGAAATCAATATACAAGATTTTATAGATAGAAAAGGTGAAATTGGATATGTAGTACATCCAGATTATTGGGGATTTGGTTACGCTACGGAAGTTGCAAAGATATTAATAGAATTCGGTTTTAAACAATTAAATTTGCATCGAATTTCTGCAACATGTGACCCCCGAAATATAGGTTCTGTGAAGGTCCTGGAAAAGGCAGGCATGATAAGAGAAGGAACGATTCGGGATGACTTTCTAATCCATAACGGCTGGAGAGACTCTCACTTCTACGGTATCCTAGAGCATGAGTGGTTGGAAAGCAAAACTTCTAAAAAATAAATGTAAAGATGAATTTTTATCTTATATACTTTTACGTAAAATCACCTCAACACAAAGAGGTGATTTTTTCAATCTTTTATAGACCATCACAAGAAAAAGACCAGTTAGATATGAGCCCTTCTTTATGTACAATCGGGTTTCCATTTCGATCATAGCAAGCATTAGACGCTTCCATTATTTTTTTATGGGTTAAATACATATCAATCGATAATCCAATAGTAATCATTATAGCGAGAGATGAAATAATAATTGTGATTTGTTTTTTTATATTAAGGTACACTTCATTACACTCCTCATTAAAATCCGCAACAATTATAATTTATGAAAAATTCAAAAGGAATATGACCATACATTGCATATTTTTTTGAACTTCCGATATCTTATATACGGCAAGAAGATGCGAATGTTTCATTTCAATTGAAAGCTTAACTCAAATATTGGATTTCAGTTTTTGACCCACAAGAGTAGATATTATTTTGACGTCTAAACCGTTTTAATTATTAGAGGAATGTAAATAATATAGTCGGCAGCAAGAAGTAAATTCTATTATAGGAGGATTTAATGATGAATGCTCAAAGAGCCCAAGAAATTTCAGAATCACCAGTCATTGCAAATGTATTGTACAACGGAGAAAAGGTCTACATCCAACATGTAGACGCGGACAAAGGAACTGCTAGAATCTATCCTCTCGATGATCCGCAAAAAGAACAAGATGTTCCTTTATCTAATTTAATGGAGCATTAATTAGAAGCAAGAATGTGAGAACATTGGTGTTTTCAATGTTCTCACTTACTATTGCCTGCATTGCAAATCATCACAACATTTCCATCAGGATCTTCTACATTAAACCAAGCCATTTCATAATGCCATTCGATTTCTCGAACTACTTTATAGCCCTTTTCTTTTATGTACTGGTAGGCTTCCTCAATATTCGGCGTATAAAAATTGAAAATTGGACTGGGAATTGGGAAATGCTTGAAGTCTGCGTCAAAGGTGTGGTCATCCAAAGTGAGTGAAGTAGTACCCACTACAGGTACATTAAAAACAGGTGATTTTACTTTCTCTAAATCAACAGTCAATCCAAGTAATTCACTGTACCATTTTACCGATACTTTTAAGCTGCTCACATGCACAAAAACAGCATTCATTTGATTTTTTATAGGGATTGCTTTTTCCATTTGAAAGCTTCCTAAAAATCGCTTATTTTTTGATATAGTCCGAACCCATTTCCAACCGGGTCAACTAAATAAGCTAGATAAAAATCTTCAAATTCCATTCTCTTGCGAACAATCATTGCTCCGTTGTCTAGCGCCTTTCTTAATGGCATCATCAATTGATTCTACCTCTAATTGAATTCTTGTTCCATGGGGATAATCACTTGGTCCTTTACTAATGCCACCATCGATTCCATGTTTTTTTGCTTGTCCAGTCGTCACTGCCCAATAATCCCACTTTGGTTCCGCCACTTCCCATCCAAACACGTTTGAATAAAATGCTGCTGCTTTTTGTGGATCTTGACTACTCATTTCAAATCCAACTACTTTTGCCAATTCACTACCTCCTTTATTGAACTTTTCTTAATCTAACTTCTCAAATAAGTAAAAAATACCTTGAACAACCTATCAAATTTCATTAACAAATTGGAAATTAATGTTACCACATGTAAAGATATCTTTTAGAATAAAACAAATTTTACGGAGCAAATTAGTATCTAGGAGGTGAATCCATGGGGAATAAAAACAGCAAAGAAACAATGAATGTGAGAACCCACAACCCTTTCGAAACCTACGCACATTTGCATCGAAATACAACAAGTCATCGGGATAACCCGGAAGACAATACTGCTGAGATTGCAGAAGAGTTCGATTCAAAAGTTAAAAATAAGAACAATGCAACGAATCATGATAAAAACCAGCAATCAAATAAAAGATAAATTAACCTAAACAACATTGGAGGAATTAATAATGAGTAAAAAGAACAAAGCACAAAAAAATAACAATGACCAAAATAATCAAAAAAAGAATAAGCAAAATAACAACCAAAATAACAACCAAGAGATTGCTCAAGAGTTAGATGTACAAGAAATTAAGCACAACAACAACAACAACAACAATAAAAAACAAAAAAAGAACAGAAATAACTAGTTAACGGTAAATGCACTTAAGGTATCTTTTCGATACTTTTGGTGCATTTATTTTGGCATATTATTCATCATCAAAGATCTCATTTATAAATCTCTCACGATTTTCTAAAAAGTATCTTGTGATTTGGTAATGACTTGTTTCTTCATATTTAATTTCATCTATGGAATCTTCATCAAAATTAAAGATAGTAGCATTAGGATAACCTAAAAGTATTGGCGAATGAGTAGCAATAATAAATTGACTCTCTCCCTCCTGTACTAAATCATATAAAATCCTTAAAAATGCAAGCTGCCTCTGAGGAGATAATGCTGCCTCTGGTTCGTCCAATAAATAAATGGCATTTCCGTTAAATCGATTGGAAAATAAAGACATAAAGGATTCCCCATGAGATTGTTCGTGTAAAGAGCGCCCACCATAAGCATTAAAAGCTGCTACTTCATCTAAGTGCGATGCAAAATTATAAAATGACTCCGCACGAAGAAAGAAACCGTTTGTCACTTTTGGCCACCATGAAAGTCTAATAAACTCACCTAATGCGGATTCGGACCGGTGAACATCATAAAAATTGTTCCTTCCTCCACCAGCAGTATTAAACCCGCATTTTTCTGCTATTGCTTCTAAAAGTGTCGATTTTCCAGAACCATTTTCTCCTACAAAAAACGTTACCTGATTTTGAATCTCTAATTGATCCAGCGTTTTTATTGTCGGAATTGAAAAAGGATATTCATTATAAGTTGGAATAAGATCTCTTTGGAGCTCAATTCTTTTTAGAAACATCATCACCCTCCGTTCGGCTTTCGTTATACAAACTATTATAAATAATAGCTCATAATTATGAGTTCACCTTTCTTGCCCATTCTACGCTCCCCTTCATCAACGTAACCACATTTTTCATATAGATTTTGTGCGAGTACATTTTTAAGGTTCACAGCTAATACAATTTCGTTAATGTGGTTAAAATGCTGATTTATAAAAGCCGGCAATAACTTTAATGCCTGTTTTGCATAGCCTTTTCCTAAATAACGAAAATCTGTTGAAAAAGCTCTCAATAAGATTGCATTAGGGTTTTTAGAATAAGGTTCTACTCCCTTATTTTGATGTAGATTAAAGTACGTAACCAGGTTGCCACCTTCAATAGACAATATGACATATCGGTCTGAATCTTCATTTGAAAGCTGAGTACACTCCATTGGTGAACCGGTAAATCTAAGTTGATCCTCTGTAATTTGATACTGTTCGATTGCCTCTTTATACTTCTCATCATAAAAACAAAGCTCCATCATAAACACCTCAACACCAAGAACACTTGTTCTAATTTTATATTTTTCCGCCTAATTTATCAACCAAATTTTTCAAAAAAATTTTCCTACTTTTTTATTATCCGTCTAGTATTGAAATCCCCTGCTTGGAATATCTTCTTATAGTAATATCAAATTTTGGAGGGTTCCTATGAAAGCCATTATTACAAAGAAATACGGAACACCAGATGTTCTGGAGTTAGATGAAGTTGATCAGCCATTCCAAAAAGATGATGAAGTTTTGGTAAAAGTTAAAGCTGCATCATTAAATTATGGCAACTTGGTTCTTCTATCAGGAAAGCCATTTTTAGCTCGAATGGCATTTGGTTTGTTCAGACCTAAATTTGCTATACCCGGTGGAGATATCGCAGGTATAGTTGAAACGGTTGGTAAAAATGTAACACAATTTCAACCTGGTGATACTGTGTTCGGCGACTTATCCGCTTTCGGTTGGGGAGGATTTGCCGAATATGTCGCTGTCCCAGAACAAGCATTAGTTCATAAGCCGACTAATCTTACTTTTGAAGAAGCCGCCGCTGTTCCGATGGCAGCCGTTACTGCTTTACAGGCCTTGCAAAAAGGCAAAATTATTTCCGGTCAGAAGGTATTAATAAATGGTGCTTCAGGAGGTGTTGGTACCTTTGCCATTCAAATTGCTAAAGCGTACAATGCCGAAGTGACTGCGGTCTGTAGTACAAGAAATATAGAGATTGCACGTTCACTTGGTGCAGATAATGTTATTGACTATACTAAAGAAGATATTTCAAAATTAGAAGCTCGCTTTGATCTTATTCTTGCCGTCAACGGCAATAGTCCAATTTCAGTATATAATCGCTTATTAAAGCCAAATGGTTCTTACGTAATGATTGGTGGTTCAGAAGCCCAAATGTACCAAGCCATGTTCTTAGGTCCTCTTCTTTCCTTAACAAACAAAAAGAACCTGAAGAACATGCTGCAGAAAGCGAATCAAAATGATTTACTATTTATAAAAGAACTTATTGATGCCAATAAAGTTAAACCCGTAATTGATCGCACTTACAAATTAAGCGAACTTAAAGAAGCATTTAAGTATTTTGAACAAGGTCACGCTCAAGGGAAAGTGGTCATTTCTATTTAATTGGGTCCGTGTCTTTTAGATTAAGTCTGTAGCTATACAATACATTCTTTTCTTTAAAGCCTACATTAAAATAAACATGATTTGCTTGGGCATTTTTCCGATCTACGCACAACTTTATTTCCCTTATAGAAGCAAAAGCAAATATTTCTGTTACAACTTCCTTTACTAACTTCGTTCCATATCCTTGATTTTGAGCAGTGAGAGAAATAGCAAAATAATATAATGTAGCCTCTTCCATTGCTAAATCCACCTCAAAATAGGCATACCCAAGCATTTCACCCGTTTTAGATTTCAGCACATTTAAAATACATTTCTCATTTAAGCGATTCACAATTGTTTTGGCATTATAATATGTATTAGGAAATGCTGTTTCATGCAAAGTTTCAAATGCCGGAAAATCACTTTGAGTAAATTTTGTACTTTTTAATTCCTGTACAGCTTCAAAGGTTTCCTTTTTCACCTCTAAAATAAGATACTCTCCAGTCTTAACAGCTTGTAGAGTATTCATAAAATCCTGCTGTTTTAGGTTTTCACTATTTAAAAAGAAATTAAAAGCTCTAATTGTTGGATACTCTTTCAATAGCTGTTCCCACAATTGATGTTGTAAGGTTAGGGATGAAGTTTTATTATATGGTCCCCATACTTCCGCTCTTTCACCATCAATGTCCAACCCAATAGCAGCATCAATTTCCCCATCAGTATTTCTAGCAACTTGAAAAGAAACTTCACCATTTTCTTGAACGAAATCCTCTTTTAATGTTTCATAAACTTCTTCAGCTTTGTCACCGCAATAGCCAATATGAAATGATTTTTGAGTATTTAATTCAACCAGAAATTTTGCTAATTCATCCAAATCATCGACCTCTTCAATTACTCGTGTCATTTAATTCACACCCCATTCCTTTAATAAAAAATTCGTTACTTTATTAAAAAACCCTTTTGAAATAAAAAAAGCGTCTCTTTTTACAGAAACACTTTCCTAAATTAATGAATATCTCTTTTTCTAAAGTTACCGCCTTTTACTTCCGCTACGTCATAGACGGTAACAAAAGCACCAGGGTCGATTTCTTGAATAATCTCTTTCATTTTACTTTCTTCTAAACGATTAATGACACAAGTCACTTCAATGAACTTTTCCTTTGTATAGCCGCCATATGCTTCATTATAAGTAGCACTTCGACCTAGGCGATCACGAATCGTTTCTACTAGCACTTCAGGTTCCAAGGTAATAATTTTAAATGTCTTAGAACCACTTAATCCTTCTTCCACAATATGAATTACTTTAGAAGCGATAAAGTAAGCAATTCCTGAAAGAAAAGCCCCTTGTAGTCCGAAAACTGTGGATACAACAATGAAGACAAATAAATTTAAAAATAATATTAAATCACTAGTCCCAAAAGGCAATTTTTTTGATAATAAGACAGCTAACATATCAATACCATCTAACGCACCGCCATTACGAAGCGCTAACCCCATACCAAATCCAAGGATAATCCCACCCACGACTGTGACTAATAAAGTATCCCCATGAATAATGGTTGGAATATGATGCATCAGCACTGTCCCGACTGCCAATGAAGCAATCCCAACAACTGAATAAACGGCAAAGCTTTTCCCAATCTGCTTATAGCCTAACCATACAAATGGAATGTTCAGTATCCCAATTAAAACCCCTAGAGGTAATCCGAACAATTTTGAGCCAACGATACTTAGTCCCGTTACTCCACCGTCCGATACTTCATTTGGAATTAATACAGCCTCTAATCCATATGCCGCAATTAATCCACCTAAAATAATCATAATCGATTTAGTCAAAATCCTGACTAGATTAGGCTTTTTCTTTTTCACTTTGCTCATCTCGTTTCCTCTTTCCAATCTAGTTTCGTTCGGTTATGTACAGTTTGCACTTATATTTCCCAATATAATTATATAATAGCTTGTCCTCTTCTCAAAACAGCAGCCCTAAAATGTTATATACAAGTACTTTTATTGTGCGCACCAATACCGGTGATAGATACTACAATTTTCACAGATTCATCATTCAGTTAGATAGCATTATTAATGCTATTAATGATGAATCTCAATTTTCTCCCAAGTTGCTTTCCAATTCTTTTGACTAATACGCTTTTCATAAATTGCTGCTCTCTCATTGTCTTCTAATATATAGGGAGTCGGCTTAACCACCATATTCACAACGTCGCTAATTCCGCAGGGTGCAGTTAGAAGAAGAGTGTCATAGCTATCTAACTTAATCCCTAATGCAGTTGCTGTTTCTGGAAATTTTGATATAGCATCAGTTGCAGATTTATAAGGGGCACTGTTATTTCTTATATGCATTCTCGCTTCATTTTTTACGGACCAAGGAATGTTAGGGTAAAGTGATTTGAGCAGCTCTTCATATTGCTTCTCCTTTAATTCATTAAGATTAGATGGATCAAAGTAAATTACGTCCACATCAGGAATTGGTGTACGTTTACTAAAGCCATGTAATGTATCCCAAATTTTCGACCTTACAAACCCGGCACATATCCACCAATCCGGCAAATCCAATGTTTTAGCAGTTTGCAAGATTTCCATCATCCATGGATCCTCTCGAATGATCGAAAGAATCTTTTTTTCATTCAACAATTTTTCCGCCCCTTTATGTACTTGCATCCTCATTAAAAAACTGCCAAATCGGCAGTAGGGATTTAGCTTAATTAGTAAAGATTACACTTGCTTATCGATAATTATTATGTGTAGGCGTAAACAAATCTTCAGCTGAATTTCGTACAAGTGAAAAATTGTCCACATTGTAATGCCCATGCAAAGTCCGGTTATGATGGTCGATAATTTGTCGTCCAGTTAATGTATCCGAATCAGATGTAGAATGTCCATCCCCTACTAGTGTCACGTCAAATCCATTCACTGTTGCCGTTCTTACAGCTGTATCCAGGCAATATTCCGTTTTACACCCCATCATGACAAGATGTTCAATCTTTTGCTCTTTTAGATAGTCGTTTAAGGGCGTCCCATAAAATGAATTCGTTGCAGCCTTGTTAAAAGTGACTGCATGCGATGGCACATTAATCTCCTTGTGCACTTCAAAACCTGGTCCCTCGCCATTTGCAACATCAACATCCCTAACAAATATGATTGAAATATTCTCATCTAACGCCTTTTGAATAACTGTGTTAATATTTGTTATTAATCTTTCTTTTTCAACGACTCCTGGTTCTACGTGGTCCCCATCGATTAATGCTTGTTGTGAATCAATCACTAATAATGCTTGTCTCAAGTAATCTCCTCCTAATGGCAAGTTTCAACTCCAATATATTCTTTAACGTCAGTTGGAAATCCTTTAAAACTTCAGTGTTTTCTTGGAAACTACCTAATACTCTACTATTGAATTCCATAAAAAAGAGCCGGGACAGAATTACAAAATTCTTTGAATGACGGAAAAATCTATATTAAGAATTTGATACATATAAATTGATTGGAGTGGAGGGGCGAGAGTAGCTGACGGCTATGCCTTTCGCTACAGAGCGAAGCTTCCTGGGGGAATAGCACGTGTGAGAGACGCTCGTGTCGAGCCGTGCCATGGATGCGCGTCCGGCGCAACGGAAATCAATTTTAGCTATATCAAGAAAACACAATTTTCCTACTTTAGGAAAATGGTGTTTTCGGGTTATGTCCCAGCCTCCATTTATTCATTTGCTGGAACTATTGGCCAGATTCTAACTACTGCCTTTTTGGCATAATGTAAAATCGGTTTTTTATGATCCGGCACGATGTTAAAGCTGGATAACAAGGTATTTCGATGGAATTCAGCATCAGCTTTCTCCAACAACCACGGCTCATGCATAATATCCACCCGGAAAGGAACACCTTTTTTACTAACGGTATAGAGACAATATCGTTCCACTAACCATTCTTCCAATGATCCTTTGTCTGCCTTTGATGGTGTAGAGATCGACTTATAATTGCACAGCAACTGAATACCTGACTTTTTTTCACTCTCGAATATGATTAATTCCTTCGCCTTCTTGTGCTGCATATCCATGTAGGAATATGGTAAACGGAAAAATGTTCTAGCAGAGAAAGCCGCAAGAAAGTTTGCGGCCGTTAAACTAAAAAAATAAACTCCTGGCTTTCCATTTAAAGTCACGTAAGTTCGGACATTAAAACCTGGAAAAGCAGCCATTCCTGGCACTGGCGGCAACCCCCTTAAATGCATAGAGCTTGTTAAGTACGGCACAACACTAACCCAGCCCGTTTGATAAAACGTATCTAATGTCAACTCACTTGGCACCAATTTCTCTAAAACCTTGCGTGATACTGGATAATGTGCAAATAAGACATCGTTCCAAGTCTGCTTCATCATCCATGGCAAATTGGTAGTTAACTTTCGCTTCTCCGTTAAGCTGCCTTCTTTAACAAACGTTTGCTCTTTCATTTCCTTGGTGTCACCACCCTAAGTTAATTGTCATATTTCTAGTGTTAACTAAATTCCAGGGAACCAACCAGGTATATTCACTATCTTGTTCCATAGTGGATCTGGTACAACTAACTCTTCTTGCTTCTCTTTATCAATCTTCGTAACGATTTCATCTTCTTTTCCACTTGCTACTTTTTGAACCCAATCTGGATCGATGATTAATTCTCTACCTAAGGCTAATAAAGGTATACCTGTGGCAAATGCATTACGTGCATCTTCAGCACTATAAATGGAACCTACCCCAATTAGTGGGACACGCTCATTAATCTTCTCGAGTAAATACTCTATACGTGTTTTTGATAGATCTTCAACACCTCTTCTAGCAGTTGAGAAGAATTCACCTAATGAAACATGCAAGTAATCCAAGCCTTTCTCAGCTAAAGCATCTACTAACGTTAGGGTATCCCCCATTGTAATGCCCTTTTCTTCTGGTTCTTCTGGAGAAAAACGATATCCAACAATAAAAGAAGCATCACCGTGCTTTTCTACAACACTTTTCACCTTATCTACAACGGCTAATGGAAAAGCCATCCGTTTTTCTAAGCTTCCTCCAAAGCGGTCGTCACGTCTATTGGAATGTCCCGAGAAAAATTGTTGAATCAAATAGCCATTTGCTCCGTGAATTTCAACACCATCGTAACCTGCTTGGATGGCTCGGCGAGTCGCTTCACCATAAGCTTCAATGATTTCTTCGGCCTCTGATTCCGTTAAAGGTTTCGGTATTTTCCCTTCTTCTCCTCCACTTACTGCCGGCACATCGCTTGCACTCACAATTACGCCGTTTGGAACTAACTCAGGAGGCGACATTTTTCCTCCGTGGTAGATTTGTAAAACTGCTTTTGCTCCTTGTTCTTTTATAGCTGTTGCTACACGCTTTAGGCTTGGAATAAACTCATCACTATGGGATGCAAATTGTCCATGAAAACCTTGGCCATTCGGTGTAACATGAGTACACGCCGTAATAACCATACTTACACCACTTGAACGACGCGAATAGTATTTAATTTCCGCATCTGTCACTGTACCATCCACATTTGAAGAATAGTGCGTCATAGGTGCCATAACGAGTCGATTTTTTAATTCCACTCCATTCGGTAATGTAAATGTTGTTAATAAGTTTTCATATCTTTCGTTCATGTTTTGTTCCTCCCCTTAACTGACTGCAGATCTATCTAGAAAACGCATACTAACTTCCAAAATATAGACCTTATTTATATACTAAACAAACAAACCCAATTTTAGTAAATGATATGCTTGGGAAGTATGCTTAATGGCGTGGGTCTAACAACATACAGATACTCCAAGTAAAGAAAGGTCAGGCACGCAGCTCGCCAATCATAAAGGCACTTTCCTATCAGCTATTTACAAGTCTATACCTTTAGTAATTTACACTATATACAAAGTCTGTATTGAATGAGCTGGCACTCGACGCCCATATAAAATCCCAAACCAATTCTACTAATTTCCTATATCCCAATTTTTCCAGCATTCTTCTTGAGCGGATATTGGCTTCATGCGTTTCAGCATTAAAAAACCGTATTTCCTAACTCTTTTAGAACATGGGCCATCAAACATAAAGTTGAATTGGATCCGATCTCTTTTCCCCATAAGCAACTCTCCCCGATAGCGATTCCTATTTCTGTGGTATTTTCTTTTATACAGGCTAAATCTCCATAGCCAATTAATTTGCCATTATACTCTATACCCAGTCGAATAAATTTGTTAGATAAGTTATTTACACAACGAGTCCACCAGCTATACAATTCATCTTTACTTCTATTATTCTCCCACCCATTTGCTTCACAAAAATTGCCATTCATACTCCATTTTAAAGATTGTTTGATAATCCTCTATTTTTATAGGACGAATTTTTATGTATTTTCTAAGTTCTGTTTGGTTTGCACTTCCATCTCCATCTCATAATCCAAATAGTCACCATTAAATTACTTCAACAAAAAAGCATAAACCCTCCTTGAAGCAAATAACCAAAATGCTGTGTAGATTAGTCTTCTGAAAAGCATTTAGGCCAAGAAAAGTGGATGATTTACCATTTTTATGCTATATCCGTTAAATTTAATTATATTTTCACAAATAGTTAATTTATAGCAGTACAAGCCTAATGCACTAGACATCCCATTTAAATTACCCTCTTAAACTTAAGACCTATTGAATATAGACTATGTCGAGTTTTGTTGTTTATAATAGAAAGATGTCGAATTTTGAAGGTGGTATTATTGGACGATATCGTAATTACCGGTTATGGAATTAAAGCACCAGGCATTTTAGATAAATTGAGTTTTTTAAATGTACTAGAAAAAGGCATTTGTACACAGAGTATTTTAAACAAAACAAATTCATCGAATGCTGATATTGTTGTCGGATTGATCGAGGATAACTTTCTAGAGATAAAAGGAAAGAATTATAAACGCCACTCGCGTTCCGTTCGAATGGCGATTGCTGCTGCAATAGATGCATCGGAAATGTCCAATTTGGATTATTTCGAACCACACCGTGTTGCAGTAATTATGGGAACATCTGCTGGAGCTATTCTTGAAATCGAACAATACTCCAAGGATTTTTTTGATATAAAAACAACCCCTATTCAAGGGGTTTCATATGCAGATACACATACACTTTCAGGATCTGTGGCAGAAGCGGTCGGTTTGTGCGGGCCAGCCTTTACTTTAACAAATGGCTGCACTGCCAGTTTAGATGCAGTCTCAATGGGGAAACTCCTACTTGAAAGTGGTACTGTAGATGCTTGCATAGTAGGTGGTTCAGACGCTCCTATAGGCCAATGGACAATCAATGGCTTTAAAAAATTAAGAGCACTATCAATCGATGCAACTATAGGGAATGCAGGTGTACCCTTCTCAACAGAGCATCGTGGTTTTGTTTTATCGGAGGGTGCTGGCGTAATTGTGCTGGAACGTAGTCAAACAGCAAAAGCACGTAGACAGAGAATATACGGGAAAATAGAACAAGTCATCTCGAGGAATGAGGGACAAAAACTACTAAGCTCTGATACATCAGGTAGACATATGCTTGAAGTTTTCCAGGAAGCCATTAGACATACTGTACCAAGCTATGTAAACAGTCAGGCACTGGGTTTAGAAGTAAATGATAGGATTGAAAGTTTCATTCTTAAAGAAACATTTGGTTCAACTGTACCGATTACTTCTATTAAGGGAATGATTGGACATTCATTTGGTTCGATGGGAGCAATTCAAATTATTTCGTCGCTGCTTTCAATGGAGTATGGTTTTATACCCCCTACCATTAAAACAAAGGGCGTTGGTTTTAACGATATTCCAATTGTTCTTGAAACCAGATATCAAGCTGTTGAGTCCGTATGCATTACTACTCATGGAAGTAGCGGGAATAATGCTTGTCTACTACTGACCCATTCATAGGAGGCTCACTGAATGTTTTTTACTTTTTTAATTTTATTGTCTTTTATTCCCCTATTTGTTGGGATTACGCTATTAGTTTTATTTAAAAAATACAAACTATCAAAAGTATTGTTTTTACTTCTTATAATGGTAACATTTTGGCAACTGGATATTGCCTTTTTATATGCAGATGAATTATTTAGTGAAGAGATTATTACCTTCTTCTTCAAGCTCCTGCGATTTGGTTCCATTATGATAACGCCGGCAATCTTTCATATAGGATATACAATAGTGCAAGAAATTTTGCCGGATCATTTACAAAAGAAGTGGCAAAATTTTGTCAATCTTCCTACTGTCCTTGCATTCTATGGATTGGCTTTTCTAGTATATATCGTAGGTTGGAGTGATAACGGAGTCAGTACTTTAGAACTTATACAGATAGACTCTAATACATTCTACTTCCCAGTTTACGGAGAACTTTATTGGACTTTCTATTTCAATATAATCCTCTTCCTAGTTAGCGTGACTACCTGTTTATTGATCAGTTTGAATGTAAAGAAGAAAAGTGAACGTTCTTTTCTAGTTTATTTTAATATTTTTTCATCAATTGGATATGTGATAGGCACCTTAAATATGTTCCCATCAACAAAATTATACCCAAGTTCAATTGCGTTGCTAGTCTATGCCCTTTCTATATTGATCCTAACTAGCAGAATGCATCTAGAAATTATGAATAAGATGAATAAGAAGTTAAATGAACAAAAGAAGTTTCTATATCAAGTTATTGATTTAAATCCAAACTATATCTATGCTCAAGACGAAAAAGGTCGTTATACACTTATGAATCAATCCTATGCACAGTTAATGGGAATGAATATTCAAGAAATGCTTGGAAAGAGCGACAATGATTTACGAAAGAATCAGATCGAAGAAATTCACACCTTTAATCAAGAGAATGATTTATTCAAGTTGACCGAAAAAGTCTTGATTAGGGAAGAATCCGTTACAGCTGCTTCAGGTGAGAAGATTTGGGTACAAACCGTCAAAGTACCAATCAATCTTAATGATGGCTCATCAATACTCGCTGTATCAACGGATATTACTGAACGAAAACAATATGAGGATGAAATCAAGTTTCAAGCTTACCATGATTCTTTAACTGGGTTACCTAATAGAAGAAAGTTCAACGAGGATTTAACAAATCTTATAGATAGTGCTAAAACAGGAATAAGTCAGAGTGCAATTATGTTTCTCGATTTAGACCGTTTTAAATATATTAATGATACACTTGGGCATGATATTGGTGATTGCTTATTAATTGAAGTATCAAGCCGAATTGAGAACTTACTCAATTCAAGACACTATTCTGCCAACATCTATCGCCTTGGAGGAGATGAATTTACCATTCTCCTTCCACATTACGATAAGACAGAAAGTGAAGACTTTGCAAATGAATTATTAGAACAGTTTAAAAAAGGGTTTTTAATAGATGGAAGCGAGTATTTTATCACCCCAAGTATTGGTATCAGCATTTTCCCGGATGATGGAGATGATGCGAATACATTGATAAAACATGCCGATACCGCTATGTATTATGTAAAAGAAAGAGGAAAAAACAATCATCAATTATTCACTTCAGAAATGCAAAGCACATTCTATCGAAAAATGATGATTGAAAAACAATTACGAACAGCACTAGAGCATGATGAATTCGAACTTTACTATCAGCCATTAATCGATCTGAAAACCAATGAAATTATTGCTATGGAGTCTCTTTTAAGGTGGAATAACGAATTTTTAGGACATGTGCCGCCAGATGAATTTATTTCCGTTGCAGAAGAAACTGGTATGATCATACCAATTGGCCAATGGGTGTTAAAGACGGCAATTCAGCAAAATGCAAAATGGCTGAGTGAAGGATTCAAGCCATTAAAAATAAGTATTAATGTTTCAGTGAGACAATTACTTGATCCATTGTTTGTTGAAGATGTAAAAAATGCCTTAGCCGACGCTGCCAGTGATGTGAACAATATTATCCTAGAGATAACCGAGAGCATTGCAATGTATGAATACTCGATGATAGAAAAGCTGAATAATATAAAAAAACTGGGTGTCATCCTCTCAATGGATGACTTTGGGACAGGGTACTCATCCCTTAGCTATTTAAATAAGTATCCATTGGATTCCTTGAAAATAGATAAATCCTTTGTAATTGGCATGAATCAAGATGATGAGAATAAGGCCATTGTTAAAACAATCATTGCAATTGCAAAACAACTTGATTTAAGAGTTATAGCTGAGGGAGTCGAAGGTCAGGAAGAAGCTTGCTTCTTGAAAGAAATAGGCTGTGATTACGGTCAAGGGTATTATTTTAGTCGCCCGCTTCCTGCAAGAGAATTCGAAGAGAAATGGCTAGCATCTGTTAAATAAATGATTATTGCATAGTTAACCTTTATAAATTAATATAACTTTATAATAAATTAAAAGGCATTCAGAATGAAATCATTCTGAATGCCTTTAGATTTTTATTCTCACATGCCTCCGACTTTATCAAGGTCTAGTGAGTTCACGTAAACTAGATATTAACGCAAATTTCGGTAATTGTCAGCTAATTCTTAATTTCGGATTTATAGAAGCTACTTCCCTGAAAAAGGTTCCCCTGTTAGCTCCAACCTCACTACAACTTAATAGGTATTCTCTCCTATAATTACCAGCCTACTAAGCGCCAATTCTATATTATTATAGTTATTGAGGTGATGAAAATGATAAAAATTTATACATACCCCGTAATTTTTGCGGTAGAGGATAATGAAACAGATGAGGGAGATTTGCACGTTTATATAAGAATCCCTGATCTTATGGATGCTGGATTTTCATTCGCTTCTTCTACTGGTCATACGGAAGAAGATATCTTAGCAATAGCTAAGGATTGCATGAATATGTCCATTAAGGATGGGCTTCGACGTGACTTACAGGCCCCATTGGCATCGAAACTTGGCAACATCGATCTAAAGAGACACCTTTCTCGGTATGATGAGGAAGATATAGATCTTAAAAGTATTGCAATCGAGTGGATAAAAACTGAGGTGTAAAGCCTCAGTTTTTTTTTGCGGTTAATAACTAACAAAAATGCCCCTCATATCACTATCGTTTAGCACCTCAATAAAAATCAATTTATCCTTTTCATTATTTTAAAAAAACAGAATATTGTGTTAATATCATTATATCTTAATAGAATTGGAGAGTTGTTATGATTAATTTTGCTAAGCCTGGTGTAGAACAATTTTTTCAAACATTAACTGTTTCAAATTTCACGGTTAGCTCCGATGAAAAACAGGTAGTATTCAGTACTAATCTCAACGGACATTTCAACCTATGGGCAATGGATTTGCCAAATCAATTCCCTTACCCTCTTACCTTTAATAATCAAAGTGCCGCATTTCTTTCTTATGCTAAAACAGGTGAATTCATTATTGCCGGCTTTGACCAGGATGGAGATGAAAATGCGCAAATTTATGCGGTATCTCCTCAAGGTGGCACATTCTACCCTCTTCGCACACATGAAGGCGAACGCCATTTCTTCTCACATTTAAGTGAGGATGGAAAACGACTCTACTATGCAACTACCTTTGGCAATACAACTTACTTTAATAACTATGTTTATAATATTGAAACAGGAGAAGAAAAACTCTTGCTTAAAGGTGAAGAAGCACCAACATTTATCGAGACAGTGAGCCCAAACGAAGAATCCTTTGTTGCCATCAAGCAATATGGCAATACTAACTCCGTCGCTTATGTCCATATTGGCGAAGAGAAGTTCTTGCTGACTCCAGAAACGACAGAACAGCATACAGTTACAGGAATTGCCTATACATCTGATTCAGAAATCTTTTTTTTAACAGACTACAACGCTGACTTAACTTATCTAGCAAAGTTCAACCTTTCAACAAAGGAAATTTCAATCGAATTACAGCTTGATAAAGAAGATTTCACAAACTTAACTTATTCCAAGAAAGATAACTCTCTCTATCTAGTAGGATCTTATGGTGTAGAAGACCGCTTATATGAATACAAGCTAGAAAATGGCGAGCTAGTAGCTTTAAATACGCCGACAAGTGTGATTGATAAATTAGTTGTTGCTTCAAGTGGCAGCCTTTACGTTCTTGGCCGCAACGCAACAACACCTGGAAACCTTTTCATATCAAAGGATAAAGGAACAACTTGGGAAGAGTTGACACATTATCGTGTTCCAGGTGTAAGTGATGAAGAACTAGTTGAACCAGAAGTGTTGACTTACCCTTCTTTTGATGGAATGGAAATTGAAGCACTATTCTTTAGAGCGAAAGAAGAAAATTCAAATGGACATGTTGTGCTTTGGCCACACGGTGGACCACAAGCTTTAGAACGAAAAACTTTCCGTTCGATGTTCCAATCTCTTATTTATAGTGGATATTCAATATTCGCACCAAACTTCCGTGGCTCTACTAACTATGGACTCAAGTTTTCCAAGTTGGTTGAAGGAGACTGGGGTCATGGTCCTCGTCTAGATAACATCCAAGGTTTAGAATGGTTAATTGAAAAGGGCTATGCAGACAGAGAAAAGATTATGCTGCTAGGCGGAAGCTATGGTGGGTATATGGCCCTTCTGCTCCATGGTAGACATGCAGAGTACTTTAAAGCAGTAGTGGACATTTTTGGTCCGAGCGATCTCTTCTCCTTTATCGCATCGGTGCCAGAGTTTTGGAAGCCATATATGGAACAATGGGTTGGTGATCCTGTAAAAGATAAAGAAAGACTTACAAAGGATTCCCCTATTACTTATTTAGATGGGATGACAAAACCTATGCTCGTGATTCAAGGAGCAAATGACCCTCGCGTTGTGCAAAAGGAATCCGACCAGATTGTTGCTGCACTGAAGGAAAAAGGGCGCGAAGTGGAATACATTGTATTAGAAGATGAAGGTCATGGCTTCTCCAAAAAGCAAAACGAAATTCTTGTTTACGGAAAAATTATTGAATTCTTCAATCAACATATTGCTGAAGTGAAGCCAGTAGTATAAGAAATGCCCTTAATGCTAAGATTATCGTTACTCTAGCGTTAAGGGCCTTATCTTTCTAGAAAACTCACTATTTAGTAGCAACCCAGATGGTCCATCTATCCATCTCAACAAGGTTATTTTCTATTGAAATGGCCTGATCCACATGACTTATTAATTGTTCTAATTCTTGATTGTCCAATTCATGCAAGATACTTCTTCCTGTTCTTTCCCTCAAATCTTCTAATATTTGTTCTTTATTGCAGTAAACATTCCGAATTTCCCACAGCTTTACTTCTTTTATATCCTTAAACCCAACTTCAGCAAGTCCATCAATCACCGTTTGGCTACTATGTCTACGGTTCGTTTCTTTTTCAATTAGTTTTGGAAAGAGCTCAAAGAAATAACCTCTTATATGGCTATTATCCCCTGCAACTAAACAATCCGCAGGTGTTCGATCTTGCACAATAAAATATCCATCAGGCTTCAATAACCTGTATGCTTCTTTGAAACAGGGAGTTACATCTTTTAAATGATGAATCAAGGCTCTTTCAAGCACTAAATTAAAACCGTTACTCTCTAAACCGGTTGAAACGGCATTCCCTTGCTGAAATGAAATGTTGGGGTAATCTGTACAGTTTTTTCTAGCGCCTTCAAGTATCGCCTCCGAGAAATCTACACCTACAACATGAGTCACTCCCAAATCTGATAGCGCCTTACTATATATTCCACCGCCACACCCTATATCTAAAGCATTAAAAATCGTCTCTAGTGGAACATGGTCTTTTATTGCTTCTCTCCATGAGCTGTCAGCGATTCTAGTTGTATAAGATTTTTTATTTTCCTCACTATGAAAATTAATCCCCATTTTACACCCTCCTCTCCATATCCCCTTTGTTATATTTTACGACAAAACCCTCATAAGAAAAATATAAGGAAAATTATAAAGTCATATAAGTTTATATTATTAGGAATTTGCCAAATGCTATTATCAGGAAATAAACTCCAGTAAATAATCTGCCATTTCTTCCTTGCTTAGATTTAAAAAATCGATGAGAACAACACATTTGGCAAGGAGTATTTCCGTCCCTTCTGATTGTTCAAATTCTACTCCCCTTTTTCCGAATAGATATTGACCATAATTCCATTTTTCTTCGCTTTCACGGTATTCTTTATCGATAAAAGCAAAGATTAAAGCCACAAACTCTCCTAATATCTCTTCCTGTTTAAGAAGACTACTATTGGGACTATGTAAACTGTATAAATCTTTAAATACGAATTCGGCAATTTCTCTTTTTGAAATTATTTTATTTTTACTTTTAGTAAATTTCCCTTCCTCATCCAAACTACTAAAATGTTGGAGTAGAATCCCTTTAGAAGTTACGGCTAGCGTGTCGACTTCATCAAGTCCCTGCGAAATTGACTTTCCTCTGCACTGAATCCGCCCTTTTTCTGGTAGAAACCTACAACCAAACCCACCCTTTTCCTTGTCATTTTTTTTGAAATGCCTTATAGTCACGCGTCCATAATCTTCGTTTGAATAATTGAAAACACTCATTTTATTTTCATGAGGGTTAAATTGTATTTCTAGCATATATAGCACCTCTTTTCAAATATTCTTTAGAGTCAATCAGCTTCACTTTCAATACATTCAATAAAAGAGCGTATATATCCTTTTCGGGTCAACACTTAATTATCTTTATTAAATTTGTGGGTTTTTGTTTGGAATCCTCTTTTTAGTGAGCTTTAAAGTCGCAACGATAAGGAAGCTGACAATGACAAGTAAAAGCCATGAGCTCACCTTCCCTAGATGAACAAGACTCCATGCTTCGGTTTGATTGGGGTATTGCCATGCTCCAAAGTAGGTCGCGATATTTTCGGCAATCCATATAAAGAATCCAATGAGAACAAAAGACAATGCGATTGGCATGCGATATTGCGTTCCGTTAAGTTCGTATATAACCCATGACCGACAAAAGACAATAATCACAAGTCCAGATAGCCACCAACGAATGTCGATCCAGTAATGATGTGTGAAAAAATTCAAATAAATCGCAGCCGCTAAAGGGACAACGATGAAAAAAGGTGGCCACTTAACGAGTTCAACCTTAAGCCTCCGCCATGCCTGGCAAAGGTAACTAGCTACACTTGCATACATAAACCCACTATACAATGGCACCCCGAAAATTTTGGTATATCCTTCCTCTGGATATGACCAAGAACCCATATGCACCTTGAAAAGCTCTAGTGCAAGCCCAATAAGATGAAACAAAGTGATAACCTTTAATTCATCCCTCGTTTCAAGACCTGACCTGACCATCCACCATTGCATTAGCAGACAAATAATGAGTAACCAGTCATAGCGCGGCAAGAATGGCAGAGGCAGGATTTGGGTAATTGCCAAAGATGCAAAAATAACGACGGGAAACAAACAGGATTGGGCCTGCTCCCATCCAAAGCGGACGAGTTGTTTTATCGCTCTCATGAAAATGCGCCTCCATATTTCAAATTAATCAACCTGTTACCAATCCACATTTTATCGTTTTACAATATTTTCTTATTGAATAATATGACTTAGTTATTGTTAAAAAGGTTCCGCACGTGATTTTTTTTCTTCATAGCCCTTTTTTCCAAATTTTCAATTTTGGAAATACGACAAAACTCATTTCAACAAACGGTTTTTCTACTACAATAAATAGAAACCTTTATAGAGTAAGGGTAAAAGGAGGCAACATCATGAATAAACCTGCACATTTAATGGGTGGTTTAACAGCAGGTATAGCTGCATCGAAATATATAGTTCCAACTGTCTCACAAAACGGACTGATTGATGCAATCGTTAGTATTGGGGCGGTAGTTTGTGGGGCTTTATTGGGGTCACTTCTTCCTGACATCGATCATCGCAATAGCTATATCGGCAGAAAGCTTAAAATTGCTTCTTTTATAATTAGTAAGACACTCGGACATCGAAGCGTCGTCCATACTCCGCTTGTCATCTTTGCTTTTTCAGCCATACTTTACTACTTTTCAATGCAATTGACTGGCTGGGTACACGTGATATCTGATTCCTTTATCATTGGTTTAAGTGCAGGGATGTGGAGTCATTTGCTACTAGATATGATGACTAGAAGAGGAATTCCCCTTCTCTATCCTTTCACTAAGAAAGGCTTTCGCATAGCAAACTTTAGAGGTGGTGGCATCGGCGACACCATTGCTAATATTGGTTGTATGCTCTTGATTGCTCTTATGCTTCTAGATGTCGCTTTCCAGTATTTAAACTAATAATAAGAGTACATTACACTTGGCTTTGAGACTGTAATGTACTCTTCTTATCATTCAAGCGATTGTTTAAACAGAAATAGAGTTTACTATCATACCGACTATAATTTTTGAGAACAAAAAAGCGCTTAATCGTTAGATCAACGCCTTTGTATGATCACTAAATGTCCGATAATATGTTTTTCACCAAACACTTCACCCTCCATCCTTTTTGACTTTCCTTGATTGAATATACTTTTGCGTGACCATTCCGGCATTAAAAAGGGCAATAATCATTATCAAATAGAATATTAATCTAGGCAAAGCAAATTCCCCTTCAAAAGTAAAATCGGCATAATAGAATGAATTAATCGTATAAGGATATCCCCACTACTCCCACTCCTGAACGGTTTATTTTGAATGAGATGGATGACAGAAGCATTGTAAGATGTGGTCGTTCACCATCCCTACTGCTTGCATGTATGAGTAACATATCGTACTCCCAACAAATTTGAATCCTTCTTTTTTTAGCTTTTTACTCATTACATCACTAATTTCAGTTGTCACAGGCACTTCTTTCATGGACTTCCATTCATTGATAATAGGTTTATGATCAACAAAACTCCATATGTAATTGGAGAAAGAACCGTATTCCTTTTGAATTCGTAAAAAGGTTTGTGCATTTGTTACAACACTTTGTATTTTCAACTTATTTCGGACAATTCCGGTATTTTCCTTCAAGGTTTGTAATTTTTCTTCAGTATAATGAACAATTTTTTCAGCATCGAACTGATCGAAGGCTTCCCGATAGTTTTCTCTTTTTTGCAAAATCGTCCACCAACTTAAACCTGCCTGTGCTCCTTCCAAGCAAAGCATTTCAAACAACTTCCGATCATCATAAACGGGAACGCCCCATTCTTTATCATGATATTCCATATATAACGTCTCTTTTGTTACCCAGCCACACCGATTCATCCTAGTTAGCCTCCATTCATTCATTCTTTCTTATTTTCTATTTGTTGAAGCAGGTTAATAATTTCCTTGTTTTGTTCTACTTGAATTTTGCTATTTATTTTTATGTGACGAATCATCTAATCATAATTGCTACTATATATTAACGGCAAAAAATACAAAATAGCCCTAATAAGTCTCCCATCTTAAAACACTCCTAAATCCTCCATTTTATTACCTGTCCTCTATATTTTCACTACTATAATGAACTGATTCAGTTTCATACTTCGATATACACACACACTTTTATATATCCTAAATAATACCATAGTAATATGAACCAATTTGTTTTTTCAGCAATTCAAATCTAAGACTTTTGTACAAAATGCAAAAGTTAATAGTTGCGATATGCTAGTTACAAATAAGTTTTGGAGAGTGACCACATGAAGATAAATAAAGTTACTTTATATGCTCACGATTTAGATGGAATGGAGAGATTTTACTGTATCAAGCTGGGATTTCAAAGGTTAGTGAAATCTACAACAGGTTTGGAAATCAAGATTGGGGAAAGCGTTCTAGCATTTAAATTGGCTCTTCCAACTGAACAAAAGCAGTATCATTTTGCATTCAACATCCCAAGCAACCTTTTTAAGGAAGCAAAGGAATGGATTCAGCGTCATACTTCATTGTTAAAAGACAAAGGTCAAGATGAAGTGTATTTTGAAAGTATTGATGCACATTCCTTCTATTTTTATGATCCAGAAGGAAATGTCGTTGAATTGATTGCCCGTCAATCTATTAACCCTATAGTTCACGCAGATCAGTTCACGGCAGATGAAATACTAAGTATTGGTGAGATCAATTTAACTACTGACGATTTATTGGGTGTTGGACAAAAACTACTAACTCTCGAGATTCCTGTACTCAATAACGCTAAGTTAGATGAAACCTCTCTTAATTTTATGGGGCAATGGAATAGTAATGCTTATATCTTGCTGGGACCGGCAAAGCGTAATTGGTATTTCTCCACAAAGAATGCTGTGGTGAGTCGAATTAGTATTGTTGTGAATGACCAGCTTCACTTATCAATCGATAAGAATGGTATCTTCCATTACCAAAAAATTTAAAAATGGGCATTTCTTCGCTTTGAAGAAATGCCCGTTTTATTCGAATTATTAATTTGCTAAGATTATCTCTTCTACCTTCTCCATGACTTGTTTAGCCGTTAAATTAAAACTTAGTGCCAATTCTTCGGAAAATAGTGATGTAACTTGTTCTAAAATCTTCAAATCATGGCTGGGCAGATCTTTATCCTCTTTATTTAATTCATATTTTTTTCTTAAAATGGTATTAATCATTTGGGCGATCTGTATATGATTCTTTGATTCTATTACTTTTTGATAATGTTGCGTCCGCTCATTCATTCGGCTATACCAAACATCCGGTGGATTTTTAAACGTCTCCAAAATAATTTCCGCTGCCTCTTTTGTTGTAATCTGTGATAGTTTTGAATCCTTTGCTTCAACAGGATGATATAACCTAATGGATACATCATGATGGGAATGCAATATATAGTACGTTTTCTTTTGTCCTGAAAATGTCAGCTCTTGGATATCTTGAACTACGCATACCCCATGTGCACCATAAAAGACTTTATCGCCAATTGAGAACATCGTTTTCCCCCTTGTAAATACCATTTTTATCGTGTGCCCTTTTTTATCCAATGACTTTAACTTATATGTTTTGAAGGTTGTGATCATCCCAATCGCAACTCCATTAGACAGTATATTCATCAACTACACGAAATACCTCTAAAATTAAACGGTTCCTACTATCTTACTATTTTATCATCTCAAATATCATAATACTGTTAAACATCTTCTAAAGATTAGCGTAATTAAAAGAAGTGTTAACCTTTTTTATTGGTTAACACTCCTAAATTGATTAAATAATTTTAAACTAAATTTTTAGTTGTGAATTTTTTAGAGTAATTTATTATATTACCAGTAATTAGTGGCGAAGTAATCTTCCATACCCATTTGCTTGATAAGATATATACAATGAAAAATGCGATACCGAACAGGGCAATATAGTTGCCTGTTTCTTCGATCCATTCATAAATGGTTGTTTCTTTAAAAGCTCTGATAATAAATAAGTGCAAGAGATATACTGCCAATGTTTTACCACCAATGTCTGTATAAAATTGGGTATTTTTAGGAACTAGCGATAAGAAGATATAGGTAGCAATAAACATAATCCCATATACGACTAATCTGCTTAATGCACCAGATTCTACTATTCCATAGCTAATATCCTCATACGGAATTCGCCCGAAGAACCATTCTTTCCATCGTACATCTCCGAACTGATTAACAAATACTACGAGCACTATTCCAATAATATAGGCTACACCCATATTCCATTTGTTTTTCAGTTTCATGAAGTTTTCCCGGTTCAAGTGATACCCCAGTAAAAAGAACGGGAAGAAGAAAAATGTCCTCGCTAGAGATAACCATTCATTTACTTCACTTATGTATCCAATAAACAATGAGAGTGCGATCGATACCAATACCATGATCTTGTGACCGCTAAAAGCCCATAAAAGAAATTTCCATATCGCCATACTTAGCAAAAACCATAATGCATAGCGGGGCTCGAAAATCTCAAACACTACGCTGTCACCAAAAACATTTTTATAATATAAGGTGTACAAGAGCTGGAAAATAATGTATGGAAGCAGTAATGTTTTTCCTATTTTCTTCAAATCTTTCTTGCTTTTAATGGTTCTGGAAAAATGTCCCGAGATTAAAATAAATGCCGGCATATGAAATAAATAAATGACTAAATACAAGGTATCTATATAATGGTTTTCCTTCAAATAACCTGACATTAAATGTCCTAATACGACTAAGTAGATTAATATTGCTTTTGCGTTATCAAAATATGCTGTTCTATTCATGATGACTTCCTTTCAAGCAACTATTTTAACATAGAATAATAAAATTCTAGATGCCAATTTTTTCATTCCCGATAAGTTCTGTCATGAAACGTTGCTATAGCCTCATCTTTGAACATAGGCCTAAAGGGATGGTTACTTGAAGAATTTCCACATCACCGTTTTTTAAAATCTTATATAATTTCATTATATTAAAAAAACATTAATCTATTAGACTAATGTTTTACTTATCTATTTATCATAGTCTTCTTTTAATAACCCATACATATATAGGTCATCAAACTTCCCACAAGTATACTCGTATTTTCTTAACAGTCCTTCTTGAAGGAAACCTGCTTTTTCAACCATCCTTTGTGATGCACTATTAAGAGGTTCAATTAATGCTTGAATACGCTGGATATTCATGTGTTCAAATGCATATTGAATAATAGCATTTATGGCTTCACTTGCAATCCCTTGCCCCCAAAATTCCTTACTTAGTTCAAAACCTATATCTGTTCGATAATGATTGGAAACTGTGTTCAGAAAGCCGCAACTGCCAATAATTTCGTCGGTTCCTTTTAAAGTGATCCCCCATCTGATTCCTGTTTGCTCTTTCAAAATCGAGTGATACCACGCAATTTCACCTTGAGCATCATCAATCGATTTAAATGGCTCTAATCCATAGTACTTCATGACTTCAGGATCTGATAGGTACTTGAAAATACTGCCCACGTCCGTATCATTAATCTTTCTTAGAATTAATCTTTCTGTTTCTAGTACTGGAAATTCATTAACTGTTACCATTTCTATACTCCTCTGTCTTTCTATTAATAGCTTTTTAATACCCCCCCTATTTATTTCAACAACAAAAAAGCAATCTCCTTTAATTTAAGAGATTGCTTTCTAATATTTAATGATGATGATGCTCCATTTCCACTTCATTCGTTTCAGTTCCAAATGTACCAATTACTGAAGAGGCTACTAACGCTATCACAGCTACTGTTGCTAAAAGGGATAAACGTTTTGGGATTACACTCCAAATATTTGTATGCTCTTTCTTATCCCAGAGACCTACTGCCAATAGTACACTGAGAATATAAATTATTGTAAAAAACATAATACTTAGCGTTCCATAACTCGTAGTCATTAAACTTAGCATTGCCCCCATCATAGCCCCCATAAAAAGCATACTTAAACTTTCTATGAAAATTTTGGTTGGTAATTTATACGTCATAAATGTAATTAAACCAAAACTTATGATAATCGAGACGATTGTAGAGATTACCATATCTTGAATCCAAAGTGCAGTTAAAATACCAACAAGCGTACTTTTCGTCATTGTAACAAGCATGGCTAAACAGTTTGATATATGATTCGCATTCGATTGCTTTCTAAATAGTAATCCACTAAGTAACGTAAACACCAAAACGACGAAGATACTTACTATGGCCAGCATAAAAAACCTCCAAATCTATTATTATTTATCCAGTTGCTTTGTAATAACATCAATCCAATTCACTAAACATTTCAGTTCATTTGGATAAAGTTCAATACCTTGTGTGAGTGGAGGAAAAAGCAAAACATTATAGCTGCCAGGCAGTAAGGACATTTTTAATATACGCTTTTGATTTTCTTCAACTAGGGTTAAATTCACTAAATCAATCTCTGACCACTTCCATCGAAAATGTCTATTGGCCATTTTAAGTAATTGACTTTCCTTTTTCGAAATCCATTTTTGCCGATTAAACAGATAGCTTATTTCCTGTTTCCCAACCTTTGCTGTTTGGACTTCTTTCTCAATTTTCACCGTCAAATGGTAGGCTTTCGAGAATAATGTCTTGTTCCTTTCATATCCGATTGAACATACTGAGTGGTTTTGTTGGAACTTGTACATAAACCCTTCCTTCTCATCTATTTTATATGGCAGCTGCCGAATTAAATGTTCTAGAAATCGCTCTACTTTAACCTCGCCTAACACTTTACCCATCTACATCACCACTTTTCTAAAGCTTCCATTGTTGGGGTGAATTCTGGAGTTTCCTCTTCTTCAACGCTTTCCTGCCCCCCTTTTAATTCTTCTAAAGAAATAGGCGTAAACATCGGCAGCTTCTTATACTTCAACCAAACGAAGGCATACAAACAAATTAAAAGCATCATCCCTCCCGAGATTCCATAAATCATCAATTTAGCAGACCAATCTGGTGTAATTGTCACAATCATATACACACAAGCAGCAATTCCAACGATTTGAAGAAATGGACTAAACGGTGCTTTAAATGGTCGTACAATCTCTGGATAACGTTTACGTAATATTAATACATCTATTTGAGCAACGATATAAGAGAAAAACCAAGTTACACTTGCTGCAGAAAGAAGTGTCATAATGACATTAATATTCGATTCTAGTACAAATAATGGGAGTGTAAATAATAGGAAGACAAATACAATTCCAAATACAGGAGTTCGAAATTTAGGGTGGATATACTTAAACGGTTTTGGCAAGAGTCCTTTCCGAGCAAGCCCATAGAACATACGTGGGACAGCTGCAAAGTTTGCATTAATAGAACTTGTTGCTGCCAGTACTGTAATGGCGGCCATAAAAATCCCCCCAATATCTCCAAACATTGCGGCAGCACCTGCAATTTGAGGCGTATCTGCACCTGCTAAACTAGCTAAATCAAGATGTCTTGTTAAAGCAAAACCAAATAACATATCCACAATGAAAATTGTAATCAGTCCGAAAATCATTGCTTTTGGAATGGTTTTTTCAGGCTTTTTCACTTCATTCCCCATTGGAATAACGAACTCTATTCCAATGAATAGCCATAACCCTAAAGCAATTGCCTGCATCACTGTAGACCAACCGTATGGATTAAATGCTGGCACAGTTGAAGCCGACACAGTGAATACATCAAATAAACCTAAAATGCCCATCGCTGCTGTCGACAGCATTAATGTTAATACTATTCCAAGCTGAACAGATCCGAATATCTGTACACCAAGTATGTTAATAACTAAGAAAGAGACTAAAATGGCAACGGCAATAAACAATGTATCAACACCTGGAATCAGATATTCAATAGCCATACTGGCAGTCATCGTTTCTAACGGTCCAACAGTTGCAGCCAAAACCAAATATCCCGCTAGCAGTGTAACAATTGACATAAAGCGCCCCATTGAAACAAGTGTATAATCCCCTATCATTCCGGGACCAGGCATAATGGAAGATAACTCAGCATAGGACAAAGCAATAATGATGCTGATAATCATCGCAATGAAAGAAGCCACAATAAATGCCGGTCCAATTGAACCAAAACCATTTCCAAGAGATACCATTGTGGACCCAGCAACCACTAGCCCTGTCGCTGTCGCATAAGCTTGCCAAAAACCTAGTTTTCTTTTCAATTCGACCATTGAATCTCCTCCTGTTATTTAATAAGAAAAACTTATACTAACGATTAACGAAAATGGCAAGTATCTCATACATACATTCACAAATCCCTTGCATTAACGAAAAGCAGAAACACTTTTAAAAAGCGTTTCTGCAAATCTACTTAGTGACAGCTTGGTTTTGCTTGCGTATTCGAAACACTACAAGCGTTTTTCTTTGGCGGACGTGGTACATCTAATGCTGGATTACGATCAAAGAAGCCTACAGGTTTTAAATGGAAATTAATATAAGCAGTTGGCATAACCGGCCAATCTTCTGGGCGAGTTAGATGATGATGCCCCATTGTATACCAAACAACGATATCTTCATCATCGATAGCTCGATCTTTTTGGATGTACTTTGGTAAACCTTCCCCACCCTTATGTTGGTTTGGGTATTTACCCGTAGCATACATTTCATTTTCATCATATTTAGTTACATGCAAATGGTTTTTGATAAATCCTGCTCGTTTAATCACACTCGAACTATCATGAGCAAATGGTAAGCAGTTTTCACCTGGCATAATTTTGTAGCCAACTGGTTGACCGACAAAGTTTAATGAATTTTTATTAACTATTTTCCAAGTACGTTGTGTCTGCAAATCTAAGATTCGAGTCGCTTCTTTCTCGGTTTTAAACGTTCTTGATACTGGATAGAAGGCATTTGAATAAGGATTCTCTGGCCCCTCTGGTTCAGCATAAGTTTCTGTTTCAACTACCGAATTTTTCACGCCATCTAACATCGTATCAAGACGGAAGTTGAAGAAATGTTGATGATGCACTGCATTTAAGCCCGGCGCAATTTCTGTGCCGTACTTTGATTTACCTGTCTCATCGAAAGTACCCGTATTTAACATTCCTGTCAGCTTTACTTCCACTTCAATTGTGCCATCTTGGTAAAAGCTCCAATAGAAACCATAATCATAGTTTCCAACTGTACAGAAGAATGAGATTACTAGTTTACGAGAACGTCGCACTTCCATATGGTCTGTACGCCAATCCGTATGTTTCCATCCAATACCATAATCTTCTTCATGTAAACAAACCGCATTTTTAATCGTTCGAGGGTTTCCGGCGCTATCAGATAATACTGCATCAAAATAATGGATATGTCCTAAACAATCACAGCCTAATTCCAGTGAGTTTGCTAATTGGCCCATTCCGTATTCTCCAGCATCGAAAGCATTTTGTGAATTATGAGCAAATGAAGCATCACCGTATGGAACAACCATCTCAGAAAGTGCACCACGATATAAAATTGGACGCTCAACACCCTTGTCATTATAATTTATCGTATAAATTACAAGCCCCTCACGTGGAGTAAAGCCGTAACGGAAGCTCCATTTTTGCCATTTAATCAAGTTCCCCTCAACAGTAAAGCTTGGTCCATCTGGCTGGATAATTTCTAATGGTTTCAGATCTTGTCGAAACTCGATTGAATCGCTTGTTTCTGGATAGTAGTTGCCATCATGAGTAGGTATTTCCCGTACCCCATAGTCTTCTACTCTATCAACTTCCATTTTATTCAAGTCTACATATGCCACAATCCCTGTTAACGGGTATGCATATCCGTTATCATCTTCAAATTTCTTTTGCCAACAAATTGCACGGGCTAAACGTTTTCCTTCATTTTCTGGAATATTAAAATAGCCTGTAGACCACGGATCGACCATGATAAGGTCTGAATTTTCAATCCCTCGCTTTTTAAGAGCCTCTTTAAAGTCTGGATGGTTTTTTACAAGATTTTCACATTCTAAAAATTCCTCAAACATAATACCAGGCTGTACATCTGGAATTTCTTCAAATCGAACAACTGAAGATGTTGTTAAAGACACAACTGTTTCATACGTAGTTGATATAGAGTTATCTAAAAGGATAAAGAAGACTTCACGATCAAATGCATCCCCTTCTTTATAGTTAAGAACAATCTCTTTTTTAGGTTCATTCAATGCTACTGTAGGGAAACGAACAAGATCATTTAAATTTTTTTCGGCCTTTAAAATTGCAACCGCTTTTTGTATTTCCTCTTCAGTTAATGGTGCTAATGGATGTGCCACCTTTGTAATACTTTCTTCGATTTTTACCATATGTTACATCTCCTTTCATCTATCTGTATTATAAGATGACAGAAAATTAAAAACATTGTAAAAACCGGAAATTCATGTTATATTTTCTTACAATTAAAAAATTGCGTGATAATTATCACTATATATTTAAGAATGAGGTGTAAATATGGAGTTCTTAAAATTATTTAATCCACTTCAACCTGAATGGAATGAGATGAATGTACAATTTTTGCAAATGTCACTAACTTCTCCTCGGTTCCAACACTCAATCGCTTATGTTTACAAGTTAAAAACCCTCGCAAATGTAGGCAATAAGGTAATTCTTCCAGGAATACCTGATGGATGTATTGACTTATTATTTAATTTGGATGGCGATTATTCTGATTGTCTACTTATACCAAGTCCAAAAAAGCGTAAATTACTAACTTTTAAAGCTGATTCTAACTATCTAGGAATTCGTCTTTTTCCGCTGCAAACATTGTTTACTTTCCAAGCTTCTTTAAAAGAGATTAATAATGAAATTTTCCTACCTTTGTTTACGATAGCGCCATACTTACTCTCCTTCTATGAAAAGATACTTCATACTTTTACTTTAAAAGAGCATATTCTTCAACTTGAGACTTTCCTTTCGACTTCTTCGGAAAAGATTGCAAAACATTCCACAATTGTTACAAGCTGTATCAACGAGATTTTTTTGAACCATGGCAATTTACATGTGAAGGATTTGGAGGGTTTTACCGGTTATTCGGAGCGTTACTTGCGTATGTTGTTCCAAAATGATCTAGGCATTGCACCAAAGACATTTCTTCAGCTCATCAACTTCCAATATATTGTGAACGACATTGTAAAAGGTAATTTCCGTATTGATCATCACCTGAACGAATACCTGTATTATGATACATCTCATTTTTATAAAACCTTCAAGAAATTCACGAGCATGACCCCTATTCAATATCAAAAGACCTTGAGAAATCAGTAGACTCCGATTCCAAAGTTATATAATTGATAACGAAACTTTAGAATCACTAAACTTGGAAAAAACTTTATAAAAAAACAGACACATATAATTCATACGTGTCTGCCTAACCTAGAACTATAATATATCAATCCAAATTTTCACTGCTGTTCCAAGTATCAAGAATGCTAGTATATTTTCCAATACTTCCGTGTTTAGCTTCGTACTTACTTTTGCCCCGATCGGTGCTGCGACTAAACCTGCTAGTATAATGATCAGTGCAGGCAGATACTCCACTTGTCCGGTTGCTATTTTCCCTATTGAACCCGCAAAAGAAGAAATAAGAGTAATAGCTAAACTAGAAGCTATGGCCATTCTTGTGGGGATACGAAGAATTAGTAGCATAATGGGAATCAGCAAGAATCCCCCACCTGCCCCTACGATTCCCGATCCAATTCCTACGAAGAATGCAAGAATTGCAGCTAGGGGTTTATTAAATGGTACTTGCTCTATATGAGACTCATCGATTCGCTTCTTGGGGATGAACATCATAATGGCCGCAAGTAAAGCTAAGTAACCATAAACAACATTTACTTGGGTCTCGGTCAAATATTCTGACCCAAAGCTGCCTAATAAAGAACCTAATAGCACAAAACTCCCCATGAGCAGTATTAATGATTTATGTAAATAACCGGCATTACGATATCCAAGTACGCCTGCGATTGAAACAAATAAAACATCTAATGCACTGATGCCTGATACCGCATGAGCAGTAAAAGCCTGATAACCGAATAATGGTGGAATCATTAGCAGCATTGGATATTTTATAATTGCACCGCCAATGCCAAGCATCCCCGATAAAAATGATCCAATGAAGCCTAACATGAAAAGGAGCACCACATAATAAAACTCCATGTCGTTTCCTTCTTTCTGATGTAAATCTAGTAGCTCTCTTATGCTACTAGAGAAAGGTGCTTATTTCAACCTACCTTTTATTAATCATTTTTAAAAAAGAGGCTAATCTATTATCACTCTCTGTTTTGGTATCGTTTCTTCCATCACTTATGCAGCATAGACAGTGGCTACATGCACAAAAAAAGACCGTTTTAAAAAATTTCTTTAAAACAGTCTTTCTCTTTTTATTAATTTTTAGCTATAACTGCCATTGTACAGCGTGAGATACAGATTAACTTTTCGTCTTCATCTACAATTTTAATATCCCAAACCATTGTCTTACGGCCTTTATGTAAAGGCGTTGCAATTGCTGTAACGATGCCGTCTTGTTTACTTCGGATATGGTTTGCATTGATTTCAAGTCCAACAGGGTTGTATTTTGTTAGATCAACGTTGATTGCTGTTGCAACACTAGCTGCAGTCTCCGCTAAAGCAACAGATGCTCCTCCATGCAGAATACCAGCGGGTTGTCTCGTTTTTGCTCCTACAGGCATTGTCATCACTACACGATCCAATGATAATTCTACATATTTAATCTCCAGCGCCTCAATCAATGTATTACCGGCCTTTGATTGCATTTGTTCAATAAAAGCAGTCTCATCTTTCGCACCAAATCGATTTAACACCTCTTGCGAAACAACCATCTCCATAGCCCCCTATAATTTAACTAGTATTCTCCCTCTTGCCTGCCCCTTCAACAGTGTAGGCAGAACTTCTGGAAGTTCACTTAATGTAACTTCCTGTTGAATGACATCTTCTAAGTTGGCTGGTTTAAAGTCTGTTGCCAGTCGTTCCCATACCTTTAGGCGTGTTTCCATATCACAGTATACTGAATCAATCCCGAGTAAATTCACACCTCTAAGGATAAATGGAAAAACAGTTGTCGGCACACTTGTACCTGCCGTTAAACCACTTACTGCTACGGAGCCACCATATTGAATTTGGCTAAGTAAAGCTGCTAAAGGTTCTCCACCAACCGGGTCAACTGCTGCAGCCCATTTTTGTTTGCCTAAAGCTCGAACTTTCCCATCATAAACTTCTTCGCGTGAAACGATTGACGAGGCACCGATTTTCTTTAAATAGGCTGCTTCGGATTCTTTTCCTGTACTTGCTTCTACCTCAAACCCTAATTTTGAAAGAATAGAAACAGCAAAGCTTCCAACCCCGCCAGTTGCCCCTGCTACTAGCACTTTTCCTTTTTCAGATTTTACACCATTTTCCTCTAAACGCAAAACAGATAATGCAGCTGTAAATCCAGCTGTTCCGATAGTCATTGCCTCTTTTAAGGAAAGACCTTTCGGTAACGGAACAATCCATTGAGCAGGAATTCGAGCATATTCACTATACCCTCCGAAATGCGCTACACCGATTTCATAGCTCGTTGCAATGACTTCATCGCCTTCCTTAAAGCGTTGATCATCTGACGACACAACTACTCCAGCTAGATCAATTCCAGGTACAAATGGATAATTTTTCACGATATTGCCATTAGGAATTGCAGCCAGGCTATCCTTATAGTTCACACCAGAATACTGAACACGAATTAATACTTCTCCTGCTGGTAAATCCTCTACTGTTAACTTCTGAATATCGACAGAAAATTGCTCTTCTTGTTTATTTACAACTAAGGCATCAAATGATTGCATTAAGATACTCCCCTTCAATTATGACTCTAAACTTTTCTCTTAATTTAACACTTCCACAAAAAATGTGGAAATCCTTTTACTCTATACCTACCCTTTTTGTCCTTCACTTAAATGTTGGGCTATACCAAGAGTATAGTAAACTCATTGATTAAGCGCTATCGTTATGACAAGTTATTAAAATTATCTATTAATCTTAGCTAAAATAACATTTGCAGCTTCTTCTGCTCCGCCTGTATTTTGAAAGTTGTCGGATAACCTCAGTGCATTTTTTTGATAAGAGCTGTTATCGAATATTTTCTCTAATGCTTGTTCCAAATTAGTTGGTTTGATTCCGACGAGTTTCACTCCAGCTCCAAGTTCTTCTACACGGTTTGCAACCATCTTTTGCTCACTATGCAATGGATATAAAACCATAGGGACTCCAAAATAAAGACTTTCATTCACACTATTCATACCACAATGGGTGATAAATGCATCTGCTTGTTGTAAAACTTGTAACTGGTTTACACGCTTTTTAAGCGTAAAATGAATTGGAATGTTACCAAGAGCAGCAATTTCTGTTTTTTCACCAACCGATATCACAACATCTACCTCTTTATGTTCAAAAGCTTGAATACAATTCTTGTAAAAAAAATCCTTATTCTGATTTAGGACTGTACCTAATGATATATAAATTAATTTTCGGCTTTTACTTAATTTCCGTGCTTCAACATTTCTATTGATAGAAGGACCTACAAAAGTATATCTATCAGAAAAGGTTTCATGCATCGGTTGAAATTCTTTTGATGTATAAACAATGGTATCTGTTTCATTATCATTTTGAATTAGTGATAAAAAATTTTTCACTTCATATCCGTGATCCTTAAGAAGTTTTATTTTTTTATTAATTCGTGGAAGTCCAATAATCAATTTAAATACTTCCATAAAACTTTGCTTCATCAGCTTTGCCGTATGTTGATTAAAAGCAAAAGTAGTTGTGGAACAGATATAGGGGATGTTTAATTTCCTGGCAAATAGCTTCCCCCAAACACATACAGAATCAGATACAATGCAATCTGGTAAAAAAAGCTCTAAATCTGTTAAAACTCTATCTTGAAGCGCAATTGTTGTTTCTGCAACCATTTCTATTAATGCTGCAAAATCTTTACCTGCAATTCTATCTATTTCTCCTTCTGTTATCTGCGGCAGAAATTTATCACATGAGATAAATTTTGCGCCAGCGCTTTCGATTTTCTCTTTAAATTCATTAAATGAATAATACCATACCTCATGGCCCCAACTTACTAATTCAGCCACTACTGGAATTGTTGGATTAGTATGTCCATGTGCTGGGATAGAAAAAAATACAATTTTACTCATTGGGATTCCTCCCCAACTTCTTCAAACTTACGAATCATATCTGCAAATTCAAGAAATCCATTACTTTTTAGCAGAGCAAATCCTTTTAGACTATCGTCCCCCAAGACAACGAGTCTGTCACCCGCTTGAATTTGATAGATATCTCGAGCTTCTTTTGGAATCACAACTTGGCCACGTTCGCCAACTTTCACTACTCCAAAAAAACGTTTTCCTATAGGAGCCAAATGTTCAACCTCTTCCTCACTCATGTCACCTGTTAATTGGTCTAACGTAATTTGAAAGATATTGCTTAGCAGTTGGCATTTTTGAATATCTGGTAAGGCTTCATCACTTTCCCACTTAGCTACAGTTTGCCTCGATACATTCAGTCGTTCAGCCAAAAGTTCCTGACTCATTTTATTTTTTTTGCGTAATATACGAATATTCATACCAATCATACCGTCATTCCCTTCATTTTCTTTAATATATCTAAGGTCCATATTAAAATCTACCAATAATCTGCCACATTTTTTGTTAAAAATAATGGCAGAAATAAAGCCCTCCCATATGTGGATTGATAGTATCCTTTCTGAGATGAAAGCTTATCTATCTGCAAATTAGGACGATTAACAATCAAATAATTAGACATTTCACTAGAAGATAATATTTGATAGAATAATATTAAGTTAACCCTATTAGATTATAAGTTAACACATTAACGATGAAACTAAGTTAATTGGAGTGAGGTATTTTGATTGAACTACGCGGACACCATCTGTTTTGCCTTTTAGGCTATCGTGGTATGGGCTATTCGCCTGCATATGTAGAAAATATGACCCGGATCCACCAATCGTTGAGAAACAACCCAGGCACTTGGATTCAGATTGTAAAGGGACCAGATCATTTATGCGATAAATTTCCTGCAACAGGCGAGTACCATTGCGAAAACTTGACTATTTATGATAGAGATCAAGACATATTAAATAAAATGAATCTCGAAATAGGTCAGATTCTTAAATGGGAAGACATTGAATCCCGAATACGGGAATATATTACCCCTTCAGATATTCAAGTCGTTTGCAAAACCTGTACTTGGCGTTCACTTGGAGTATGCGAAGAAGGAATTCAAGAAATTCATCAAGGGAAGGGATTAAAGGAAGTTCATTAGTTCCTTCCCCATTCTACTACTGCAGCTTAAAATCAAAATCAATTGGCATCTCATCCGGCATCAACTTTATGCTGTTTCCCTCTGTTGTTCTATTTGATTCACACCCTGATAAATGTACAGTAAAAGCAATAAGCAAGGTAGCCATCAGTTTCATGTTTCACTCCAATCTAGCTAAGTGTAGAATAGTCGTGTTTCAGAGAAACATGTTACAAAAATAAGTCGCCCTGACTAGCTAAACCTCATTCATTTCCATCGCCGCTAGAATAAGAGTGGTAAAAACCGCCGGATTTAGATCTTCCTTCTTTTTCAAAGTGATATATCTCATTGTTTTTCCAGTACCCTCTAGTATATCCTTTCCAACGCCATCTTGAAGTTGGTTCCCTTTATGAAAGCCTAGCTTCACATGTTTTTTTGCTGTTTGCAGGTAACAAACCAATCCTTTATACGAGTAATTTGGCATTGACCATTTATATTCTTCCACGATTTCCTGGGAGGCTTCGAGAATAATTTTTCGCAACACTACAGTAATTTCTCGAATCTCTTCCGGCAGATTTTCAATAAATTGGTCGACCTCTACTATTGTTCTATCTTCGTTACTCATGAAATTACTCCTTTTTGTTGTTTTATACATTATCTACTATACCTATAGGTTTCTACAACAAAGTAGCCATCTCTTTTTTGTGATAGTTAAAAAGTTTTTTGACTTTCACCTGCAACCTAAATGAAAGGTTTAATTGTATAAATAACTTCACTACAGGGTAGCCTTTTTAAAGGAAAATCAGGAGGTGCAGTTTCTCATGTTCGAAAAAAAATTAGCACTTCATGAAACAATGGAATTTCATGAAGTCATTAACTTTATGACGACGAGTTTACTTAAATCAAAGCTTAGCCAAGGTGTTGTCTTTGACGATGACTTAAGAGCGCTATTAGACAAAAATGTGAAATTATCTACCCCCGCTTTAACAGCTATGATCAAGCTCTATTCTAAATCGGAATTAGAATACTAGGAGGACACTTATATGGAAGACTATTTAGATCCTATTAACTCAATTGGGATGCCAGAGCTAACTGATTCCGGAGTGGCGCTAGAGTTTTTACTTACTACAAAAACAGGTATTCGAAACCTTTCAATTGCCTTAACTGAAACGGCTTCCCCTGCTCTTCAAAAAATCATGAGAACTCAGCTGAATGTCATGATTGACTTATATTTTGAGATTTCCGAGCTGATGTTGAAAAAAGAATGGCTTAAGCCATATGATCTTGAAAGCCAAAAGGAACTCGATATTAAATCTGCAGAAAATGCAATTAGTATTGCTCAGTTGGATTTATTCCCTAAAAGCATGAATCGAAAAGGAATGTTCCCTACCCCACCGAAAAAATAAAAGAAAATGAGGGATTTTTTTAATGAAAGCGGTCACTTTTCAAGGTATAAAAAATGTTGAGGTTAAAGAAGTAAAAGACCCTACAATAAAAAAAGCCGATGATATTATTATTCGTTTAACAACTACTGCCATTTGCGGATCGGACTTGCATTTACTTCATGGAATGATTCCGAACCTTGGACAAGATTATGTCATTGGACATGAACCGATGGGCATTGTAGAAGAAGTCGGTAAAGGGGTGACGAAGGTAAAAAAAGGTGACCGTGTTGTCATTCCTTTTAATGTTGCATGTGGAGAATGCTGGTATTGCAATCACGATTTAGAAAGTCAGTGTGATAATGCAAATGATAATGGTGAAATGGGCGCCTACTTCGGATACTCAGACACAACGGGAGGATTCCCTGGTGGACAAGCAGAATATATGCGTGTTCCGTATGGCAATTTTCTCCCTTTTAAAATCCCAGAGAAATCCGAGGTTTCAGATGAAAGTCTAGTTCTCCTTGCCGATGCTGCTACAACCGCCTTTTGGAGTGTCGATAATGCAGGTGTAAAAAAGGGTGATACAGTGATTATTCTCGGATGTGGACCTGTAGGATTATTAGCACAAAAATTCGCTTGGCTCAAAGGTGCAGAAAGAATTATTGCCGTGGATTATGTAGGATATCGTCTGAAACATGCAAAGAAGACTAATAACGTGGAAATCGTCAATTTTGAAGATCATGAAAATTGTGGTGAGTATCTAAAAGAAATCACAAAGGGCGGTGCAGACGTTGTCATTGATTGTGTTGGGATGAGCGGTAAAATGACGCCTCTAGAATTTCTTGCAAGTGGCGTAAAACTGCAAAGTGGAGCTATGGGTGCCATTGTCACAGCTAGTCAAGCTGTACGAAAAGGTGGAACCATCCAAATTACCGGTGTTTATGGCGGTCGATACAACGCCTTCCCACTCGGTGACATCTTTCAACGCAATGTAGCGCTTCGTACTGGACAAGCCCCAGTTGTCCACATCATGCCTCACGTCTATAATCTAATTGCTGAAGGTAAAGTGAATGCCGGTGATATCATTACACACGTCCTCCCACTAGAAAAGGCAAAACACGGTTATGAAATATTCGATACAAAACAAGAGGATTGCATTAAAGTGGTTTTAAAACCTTGAATCGAACTATGACAAGATACTTTTGATATCTGTTCAAAAGTATCTTTTTTATTAACCTTCTTTCTGTACAAATGAACCACTATTTCTAGAATCCCCTCAATAATACTAAATAACGCCATTTGAAACACTTATATCACTTACTGCCAATAATATTGCATTGAGCAAAAACACTAAAGTCTATATGATAAATGTAAGTTAATACTTTGAACGGTTGTTAACTTAGCCTTTTCACCTAAATTCAGGTGATAAATATGAGAATTTTTGCCCCAGTCATTTATGATTGGGGATTTTTTTATGGGAAGGTGCTAATCTTCTTGGAGAAATAGCATCTAAATCATATGTTTATAGCATTTTCTTGAAAAATTATGGAGTTACGACGAGGCTGATTGGTGAAATTAAAGTATCAATTATCTCCCGAGGAGTATGGACAACATACTTTGGCTTTTCCTTTTCTATGAGTTCATAACCATCCAATCCCCAACTTACCCACATAAACGGAATCCCTACCGTATTGCAGGAGATAATATCTCGAATTTCATCTCCTACATAAAGGACTTCTTCAGGTGTTGACTGCTGTCTTTTCAAAAACTTTTTTAAGACTGCATCCTTGCCAAATAATTTGCTAGATGTAAGTACCTGAGATACTGTGTCAATCTGCTCCTGCCTTAAGAGCAATTCTATATTTTCCTTTGCATTCGATGAGAGTATGATAATTTTATAACCACTTTGAGAGAGTGTATCAAGCATTTCTTTAATGCCCTCAAATACCTTCACTTCTTGAATATGAGCTTTAAAATATCCATAAATCTTTGGCAAAATAATCGGGAGTTTGTGCATCGGGAAATGAAACAGTCTTGCTCTTTGGTGTAAATCTAAATTTCTTGTAGCAGTAATGTCTTCACTCTTAACGCGATCATACTTAAATGTATCTGCATAGTTGTTCCATGCTTTCATAAAAACAGTACTTGAATCTGCTAAAGTTCCATCAAAGTCAAAAATGATATATTTCATAATAAAGAGTCCCTCGTTTCATTTACTATATATGCCTATCTTAAAGGTTCACACAATCATTGGCAAAAAATTCAAGTCCATTGAAATAACAACCAAACTTTTTAATTTCAACACTTCCATATTCAGAGGATAAAAATTGCCAATTTCAATATAAATCGCTACTTTTAGGGTAATACTCCTCATAAATAGTTAATATCAACAAAACATTAAAAAGAAAATGAGTGGATATTATGAAAACCGATGAAAAAGTTTATGATGTAACGATTATTGGTGGCGGTCCAGTAGGGCTGTTTACTGCTTTTTATGCTGGAATGCGAAGTTTGTCTGTCAAAATCATAGAAAGTCTCCCCCAGCTAGGTGGACGGCTTTCAGTTATTTATCCTGAAAAATTCATCTATGATGTAGCAGGTTTTCCAAAGGTAAGGGCCAAAGAATTAATCGCCAACCTTGAAGAACAATTAGGAATTTTTGAGCAAACATTCGTATTAGAGCAGACGATTCAAAGCTACGAAAAATTAGATAACGGCGTGTTCAAAATCACAACGGATAAAGAACACCATCTGACAAAAACCATTATCATAGCAGCAGGTTTAGGTGCGTTCCAGCCAAGAAAATTAACGATTGAAAATGCTGCAAGCTTCGAGGGAAAGACTCTTCATTATTTTATCGATGATATGAGTCTGTTCAAAGGGAAGAAAGTCATTGTCTTGGGCGGCGGTGATTCGGCTGTCGATTGGGCTTTAATGTTAGAGCAGATTGCACAGAGTGTAACCATTGTTCACCGACGAGATAAATTTACCGCTCATGAACATAGTGTAGAGCAATTGAAAAAATCATCTGTGCATATTAAAACACCTCTTGTTCCTACAGAACTTGAGGGTGACAATGGCAAACTACAAAAAGTCACCTTTAAAAATGGGGAATCCGGAGAATTTGAAGCCCTAGAAGCAGATGAACTGGTAGTTAACTATGGTTTCACTTCCTCTTTAGGCGCTTTAAATAACTGGGGATTAGATATGAGTAAGATTTCCATTAATGTGAACTCCAAAATGGAAACGAATCTTGAAGGCATTTATGCTGTCGGGGACGTTTGTGACTACGAAGGAAAAGTGAAGTTAATCGCAACAGGCTTTGGTGAAGCAACAATTGCAATCAATGCTGCTAAACATTATATCGACCCATCTACAAGAAGCCATGTCCCGCATAGTTCGGATATGTTTAATGATAAATAAGGTGCATTAGAAAAGCGCAAGCGCCCTGTTTGGCCCCGTGTCGACGAAAACGCCACATCCTGTGGCAAAGTCGACATGACTCACATCGTGTGAGCCCCAAGCTGCTGGAGCATCCGACAAGATCACGCTTTTTGCCTTCGAGGAAAAGGCAGACCGCGACTCGAGGGGCTGGGCCGCTTGCGCTGGACACTGTTCAAAAAATATAGACTTTTTTAATTCAGCCAAAAAAGGACTGCCCTAAAATGATGGGGCAGCTCCTCTTTTATTTCATTGGATCTTCGGTTTCACTTTTAGTAATATCATTGTTCTGTCTTCTTTCCATGCCCTCATCAAAATCCTCTGAGAACTCAGTTTGCGTTACTCTAGGAGTATAAGTATAGCCATGATTCTTTTCTGGCTCCTGGACCGTTTCTATCACATGATCCCGGAAATATCGGTGGTAAAACATTTCCCCTACTCCAATAAAAAGAGCTGATAAAAAGGCAGCAGCAAACATTGAGGTATTTTCACCGTTTACCCATGTCCCTAACCCCCAGATTACAAAAAAGGCGAGGAATAAGTCACTAACTGACGCTATAAAATTTCCCACTTTAGGTAGTATAAACACATCTCCAACAAAAGCAACAATAGTTAAGAGCGTACTTATAAGAAGTATGTTTCCAAATGAAACTCCATAAAATAATCCCAATACAATCCACAAGATTACGATTGTCATGGCAAGTTTAATGAGAAAAGCTTTCGTATACTGCATTTACAATTCCTCCTTTCTTATTTCTTAAGGTATAGACTTTCCCGAACTTAGGCCGCCATACATCCAAGAAACAAAGAAAGAAAGAACGCAAGGAAAAAAACAGCTATACAAAAACAGTTTGAATTTTAACTACTAGTTGACTGCATATTCACTTCTTCAAATGGCTGAACAATAACAAATCCATCTCCTTCAAATCTCATCTGAATGGATTCTCCACTGCCTCTACCTACAAAGGTTTTTAGTGAAATGTCAGTTTGGAACTCCGGCTGAAGATTTCCTGACCATGCCACTGTTGCGTTGGGATCTGTAACAATTGGGTTTCCTGGTGTAACACGTAATGTCAGTGGTTCATAATGCGATGTGATAGCAATCATTCCCTTTCCTTCGCATCTCACATTAAATAAGCCACCTGCCATCATCCCGGCAACCTTTTTCATCAGCTTGATATTGTGCTTGATGGAAGGCTCGAACGCCAATAAGTCATTGCCATTTACATGAATGGCCTCGTTTTGCAAATTCAGAATGATGATTTTCTTTCCGCTATCAGCTAAATATAATTTCCCTTTTCCATTCGCCTTCATCAGGGTCGTGCCTTCACCTGTAAATGCCTTTTTGAACATATGGCCAATGCCATTTTCCAATATTCCTTCACGTTCAAACTTGATCTTCCCGTTATAGGAAATCATTGCCCCTGATTTAGCCCATACAAGACCATCCAGGTTTACCTCTAAAATACGGGGTGTCTCGAGTTCGAAAAACCCTTCTCCTTTATCGACTTGCTCTGTATTTTTAACAAATTCTTCAATAGAATATCTATTTACCATCTAATCCCCTCCATTATTTTACATATACGCAGTTACTTTCTATTTAGTTTCACAAAGACTTCTCATTCCTTCATTATTTGTCACCAAATGAATTTTATTACGTTACACCAGAATATATTCCGCATTTAAAATGTCCTATCTTTTTCGCAAGCACCGTTCTGTTTAAAGTAAAATAATTTCAATACCATAAATCTCATGTTTTAGCATAAACAACCTGTACAATTTTACTAAGTAAAAGATATTTTGAGAATAAATACTTAAACCGTTCGTTGTACTTTATGAAAAAGCTTTTTCAATACCATAAGGAGCGAAATAAATGAAATGTTCATCGACAAACTTTATCCCCCGATTAAAGAAACAAAAAGAAGATGCACTGGATTATATAATCGAGGCTTATTTGCCACTGGTAAAAACGATTGCTACTAAAATTTTGCACACGATGAAACGACAAGATATTGATGAGTGTGTAAATGATGTGTTTCTAAGCGTTTGGCAAAATGCCCATCAATTTGACGGGGAAGCACAGGACTTTAAGAAATGGATTGGCATGATTACAAAGTATAAAGCTATCGATCGATACAGACAGGCTGAAAAGCAAATTTTCCACGAACAAACCGATGCACCACTTGAACAGAAAGCAAGCTCTTTACAAACAGATCTCACCGTCCTTCAAAGAGAAGAAAAGACGGAATTATTGTTTGCGATTAGTCAGTTAGAAGAAATCGACCGCGATATTTTTATGATGAAATATTATTTAGAGCTATCAAATTCGGATATTGCCATAAATCTCGGTTTATCGAAGGCCGCCGTTGATAACCGTCTGTATCGTGGGAAGAAAATTCTAGCCACAAACTCAAAAATAAAGGAGCGATTTGTATGACAAAAAAAGAATGGCTCGACTTAGATATTGATCAACTTGAGTTACTTGACGTAACAGAAATCGAGAAAGCTCGCGTCAAACAGCATGTACTAAAAAAACGCAGCAAAACAGCTATTTGGCGCAGGATTGCTGCGGCTTCAATTATTCTTATCGGTACTACTACTGCAACCGGGTTTGCTTTCCCTTCTCTTGCATCTCAGCTTCCTTTTATGGATAATGTCATTCAATTTTTTAATGACAACGAACATCGTTATACGAACTTTGATGACTTATCCTCAGATATTAATCTTTCGCAGGCAAGTAACGGGGTTACTGTCATGATTGATGATGCAGTGTATGACGGTACGAATATTACAGTTTCGTATGCAATTGAAACAGAACATGATTTTGGAGAAGAATTGATGATTCCTCATTGGTTTGATGTGGCTGGTGCTACCGGTCATGGTGGAGAAGAACAAATCACAAAGATTAGTGATACACGTTATGTAGGGTTAGCAACAATTACCCCAAACTTCAAAAATGATGCATATCCAGAAACGGTGAAAGTGACTTGGAGCCCACAAGCCTTTACTAGTATTTCCAATAATCTAAAAATCGAGGGTGATTGGTCCTTTGATTTTTCCTTAGAGCGTTTGGAAGGAGATTTACAACTCGTAAATAGAAATGTTCAAAAAGATGGTGTGGACTTTACACTCCAAACGATTGAATATACGGATGTTTCGACGGTTATTTCCTATGAGCAAGTTGTCTCGGACGAGCTTCTTTCAAAGTGGCAAAGTGTAACACCTGTTTTCCGAATTACAGATAATCTTGGGAATGTATACGTAGATGAAACAAGTGGTGGTGGCAGTTCAGAGGATAATGGGAAAACCTTTATTGGAACAACGGCATTCGGTACTATAAAAAGCGATGCTAGTCAACTGATCATCCAACCAGTCGATATCGCAAGTCAACTATCTGGACAAGGACATATTGAAATTGAACTGGAACCGATTGTGATTGATTTAAAGAAATAGAATAAAATGCTTCTTTGGAAGTTGCATTATTGTTGATTTCCGAAGAGGTGTTTTTTTGTATTAAGGCATGCTCCTCTCCCTTTAAAAAGGAATTTTTGCATGATTTAAAGAAATATCTTTTATGGAGGTGTTTGATATGCAAATAAGAATCGCAACCATGGATGATGCAGCTGGGATCGCAAAAGTTCATGTGGATAGTTGGAGGACAACCTATCAAGGAATCATTCCAGATGACTTTTTAAATAAGCTATCCTATGAACAAAGAACAAAATTGTGGATTCAAAATATTGTACAAGAGGATAATTATGTAGTAGTTGCTGAAAATTCAGAAGGTAAAATTATCGGCTTTGCGACTGGCTCAAAACGTGAAACGAATATGGTTCCCAATTCGTGTGACTTAACCACTATATACTTGCTAGAAGAATACCATGGACAAGGGATTGGTAAAAAACTGCTCAAACATCTCTTTATACACTTTAAAAGCTTAGGTCATGAAAAGATCTTCGTCGATGTATTGGCAGATAATAAAACTCGTCATTTTTACGAATATTATGGTGCAAAGTTATATACAACAACTCAAATCAAAATAGGTGGAAAGCTTTTGGATGAACTCATTTATGAATGGGATAACGTTGATGAAGTTCTAAACAAGTTATAAGCTCCATTACCCCTGGATGTATTTACGGCGTTAATCTCCTTAGATCAACGCCTTTTCTATATGAAGAACTAATTATTTAGCAATCCATATTGCTTTTGTATAAGCGACTTGCAATCCCGCTCTTTCCATATTATTATGGCTGACAGTGCCGAATTTTGCTTGTCCAACAATTAAGTTGCATTCCTTTTCAATTGCTTCACCTATACGATGTTTGATCAACTCACTCTGTATTCCTTTATTTCTTATACTCGGAACTGTCGCAGCAGCCGCAAGAGTAGCTATTGAATCCTTCATAAACAATACCCCAATTCCGGCAGCTTCGCCCTTATACGCTGCAAGATAAAATGTCCAATGCCCATTGTCATAAAGAACTTCATTATTTTGAGCTACCCCACTTTTCAGGAACTCCGGCATGCCAAACCCTTTTACATAAATATGAGCAAATATATCAAATTCGCGCCCTTCAAGCTTGCGAATACTTAATTTGGGTGGGTTTGATGTTTCAATATTTACTTTGGAAAGAGACGTGTACAGTGTTGTATAAAAATCATGCTGATAATAGCCAGCTTCACTAAGACATGTGAGCAATTCTGAAGATGCAGCAGCTGGGGTGAGTTCAAAACGAGCAGGAATCTCTTTTTGCTTGTAAAAGGCTAGAATCTGTTCGATGTACGGTTCGTCACCTGCTTTTAACCCTTTTACTGTATTGAAAGCTGGGCCTGGTATATTTTGAACCGAGAATGCAGTTGCCTGTCCAAACTTTTGAATCTCCACGCCCATCGGATTTCCTTGAATTTGTTGAATGGCTGTTAATCTAGAACGTAAAGCATCCATTTCTGATTGATTCAATTTTTCTGCTAACTCATTATTTAAAACTAATGTCATAGTTTTACACTCCAAATCTGAATTTTTCTAGAAACTCTAGTTCTCATTTTTCAGTAATGAATAGACGTATGTATCATGAGAAGTACCATTTTGTACTATATAATCCCGTAAAACTCCCTCTTTTTTAAAACCTATTTTTGTTAGTAACTTATTAGATGCGTCATTTTCCATAAATACAACTGCCCCAATTCGTCTTAAACCCAACATTTCAAATCCATATGCAAGAATTTCTGATAGTGCTTCAGAGGTATACCCATTTCTCCAATAGTCTGGATGGATTTCGTAACCGATTTCTGCCCTTTTATGTTTAGGCGACCAAGCATTGAATCCAATTGTGCCAATGATCCCCTCGCTCCCTTTAATCTCGATTCCCCATCTGATACCTCTTTTTGCTTCGTAGTTTTTTGAAAAGAAATCAACAAACTTTTCTGCTTGTTCTATATGAATCAACGTTTCCTCCCCATAATAACGAGTAACATTTTCGTTTGAGAAACAAGCAAAAATTGCTGCTGTATCCTCTTTTGTTACTTCCCGCAAATTCAGTCTTTCAGTCTTTAGCACCGGAAACATTGGATCTCCCCCTCTTTATTCTTTACTTAGTTCTATTAAAGTGGTGAAAATCCTTCAAATTGTAGTTACCTGTATTTTCCAGAGTGTGCAGCGCTTCCTTATAGTGACACCCGCTTCACTTTAAAAAGAAAATTTTCACAGTACCAAACACTTCTTATCTTCATTCACCATCCCTCTTAAATTTTAAAATCATCATAACTTAATGCATTTTAATAGCTTAACAGAAACTATCACGTTATACTTTAAGTATCACGTAATAGTTTGGAGGGGTGACAAATTGGGAACGAGAAAATAAAAATTAGTGATCTTGCAACTTGTGCCGGTGTTACAAAACGTACGATCGATTACTATACAAATTTGGGATTACTTGAAATGGAGCGTTCTCCATCAAATTATCGACTCTATCCTGTAGAGATGATTGAGCGTATACAATGGATTGAACAACAAAAAAAATCCGGAAAATGTTTATCGGAAATAGCCAAAATAATAGGCAACCATACAACAGAAGATAAACCCTATGAAGAAGTGAATATCCATGAGCTTCGCCTTCAAATGAAAAAACTAGAGAACGATGTCACGAAAATTATGGAATCTTTAAGCGAGCAAGAAAAACAAAATCTAAAACGAAAAGTAACGCCAGAAAGTGTTGCTTTAATGCAATCCTTAATTCTTTTAATACAATAACTTAGGAGGTGAATGTTCTACCTTTTTAGTAGAACAACCTATTGTCAACTGTCATATATTTAATTATCTTTGCCATATTAATTGCTTTAACAGCGTTCTTCGTAGCTACAGAATTTGCAATTGTTAAGGTGCGTCATTCACGCATTGACCAGCTTGTTGCACAAGGAAAAGCAGGTTCTATTGCTGCTAAACAAGTTACAACGCATTTAGATGAATACCTATCAGCCTGTCAACTTGGAATTACAGTGACAGCTTTAGGAATTGGTATGGTTGGGGAGCCGACGTTTGAATTTATTTTACATCCATTGTTTGAAAACTTAGGAATCCCTACTGACTATATTCATTGGTTTACAATTGGAGCAGCATTTGTCATAGCAACGTTTTTGCATGTGGTTGTAGGAGAACTTGCACCGAAGACAATTGCAATTCAAAAAGCAGAAGCTGTAACGTTAGCATTTTCAAAACCAATTCAAATTTTTTATAAAATTCTATATCCCTTCATTTGGATATTAAACGGTTCGGCTCGTTTACTATTGAAGCTATTTGGTATGAAACCTGCATCAGAACATGAGCTGTCACATACTGAGGAAGAGCTAAGAATTTTACTTTCTGAAAGCTATAAATCCGGTGAAATTAATATGAATGAGTTGCAATATGTGAATAATGTATTTGAGTTCGATGACAGAATTGCACGTGAAATTATGATGCCACGTACCGATATTATTGGTTTCGAGTTAAATGCTACTTTTGAAGAGGTATTAACAAAAGTAACAGAAGAAAAATATACAAGATACCCTATATTTGAAGGCGACCGGGATAATATTATAGGATTTTTAAACATCAAGGATTTTTTAACTCTTGGCATGAATAACCGAATTCAGCCTGAAACATTTAATTTAACGAATTATATTAACCCTGTCATTCAAGTAATTGAAATGATTCCAATCCATAATTTATTGCAAAAAATGCAAAAAGAGCGAATTCATATCGCCATTTTATTGGATGAATATGGTGGAACAAGTGGTATGGTAACCGTTGAAGATATTTTGGAAGAGCTTGTTGGAGAAATACGTGACGAATACGATGGTGAAGAGATTCCTGATATTCGCAAAATCAGTGAGAACCATTATTTTATCGATTCAAAAGTATTACTTGCTGACGTGGAAAAGCTATTATTTGTCGATTTCGAAATAGATGGCATTGATACAATTGGTGGCTGGTATTATACGCAGGATCCAGATTTGGACTTATCAAAAGTTCTCCATCATCAGGGATATAACTTTTCTATTCAGCAAAAAGAAGGTCAACAACTTCAATATATTGAGGTAATAAAAGCAGAATCTAATCTAAGCGAAGAATTAGTAGACTAGATGAGCTGGGACATTACCAACCAATACCATTTTCCTCGAGTAGGAAAATGGTATTTTTAGAGGCAGTATAAAAATATTCTTCATATGTAACTTCTCGAATCATTATAAACATTTCTTAATATCAATTATTGTTTGCAAATGCATTACTTCATGGAAAATCGTTCGTATCAACACTTGCTCAATTGTGTGCATACCCATTTCTGTTGGTGAATACTCTTCATCTAGACGATGACCATAGGCTTCCAACAATCTTGCCGGTTCAGCATTTCTTTCAGTTCTTCAAAAGAAGGAGTTTCCTCTGTGAAAGCATCCGGTGTTGTTCCGTATCCAAACTGGTTCTTAAATTCTTCAGGTGCCACTGTTTTTTCCCTCGTCAAAGCCTGTATCCATAAGTATTGATCTAGATAAATATGGCCCATATTCCATCGAATGTTATTCCGAAAAAGGTTTGGCACGATTTCCGCTGCTTCTGCTGCTACATCATTTAGAACGTGAAGAACATTTTCTCTATAGGTTTCGAGCTGATTGAAAAGAATTTTATGTCTTTCTTTCATTGTGATTCCCCTCTCCCCACACTCTTAATATTAAAATACTTATTTTAGATAAGATTTTTTATCTATTTTCCAATTAACCATAGATTCAGTCTGATCAATTCTTTGCATTCCCAGCTTTTCTAGTACTCGGATAGAGCCATAATTATCTTTTAGCGTTTCAGCTTTTACTTTCTCTACTTTCGATGTATTAAAAGCCCACATTATTAAAGCCTCGACTGCTTCCGTTGCATAGCCTTTGCCCCAATATTCTTCAAGGAAACCATAGCCCACTTCAACTGCTAGATTCTCGTCCGGCTTCCCCTTAAAACCTATATCTCCAATCACCCGATCATCTGATTTTCGAACAACTATCCAACAACCCCAATATAATAAGGAGGAATCTTTAGTTAAATCCTCTAAATAATTAGCAATTTGCGGACCATTATTATAGTTCTGGTTTATGGCTATTTGAACGGTTTCTTTTGTACAAGGTATGATTTGTAATCTATCTGTTTCAAGTATCAATTTTTCTTCCCTCTCATTTCCAGGATGCTATCATTCTTTTTCTGTAATAACCGCTCCTGTCATTGCATCAATGTAGCGGATTGCTTTTCTTTTCTCACGATCGCAAGTTTCATAAGCAAGCACATAGACTTCTTCATTTTCTTCATAGATTATATTCCGTGCTAATTCAAAATCCAGAGACTTTAGAAAAATGTTATGTGCTTCTTTTTGAGAAATAACTGGTTCAGATGGAATAGCCTTAAGTTGTTCAAAATCAAAACTAGGACCACTATAATAATCTATCAGACCTGTTTGCCGATTAACCGTAACTATTACCAATTCCAACGGAACCCGTATACCTTGCCAATTGTGAACTTGAAAGGTAAATGCTTCTGTCATTCCAGGCTCATCCAGTTCACCGTTGTCATGGTTCTGGACAAGTAATTGCAGGTATTGATCATAATTTGGAATACTCATTTGCAGAAAATCAATGGCTTTTTGATAACATTGTTCACGGTTTAAACAAAGGTCGCCACTTCGCTCCTTAAACCACACAAACCTTCTAATTCTCCCCGTTTTTTTCGAAATGAAGGCTTTTACGGTATCTTTATTATGCCTTTGTAAAAAGCTATCCATCACGATTTGCTAATAGGAAAATCTGCAGGCATCATTTGTTGATTTTTTTGTTTCATAAAGAGTTAAGAATTGTATGTCTTGAGGATAATGACTACACAAATAGCGCTCCGCTATTTCCCTTAATTCACTTTCATTTAAAGCGATTCTATCAGTCTCCGTGTTATCCCGTTCAATGGATAAACTAGTCAAATTACCAGTAAAGTCAAGTGTAATCTAGATTCCTTCATCTTGTTGTTCATCTGCCCATGAAAACACGGCTTCTCCTTCGCCATCTCCCCACTCATAATATTCTTCTATAACATGTTGAAAATGACTAGGAATCTGGACGAATGTTCTTGCTCGTTCCTTTAGTTGTTCTTTATTCAACAAAACCACCTCCAAAAAGTAATTTCATTTCTCAGCATTCAGATTAATATTAACATATATATCCAATTAAAAAATCATCTCTCCTCTTGCTATTCTTAGAGGGGAGATGATTTTAATCAATCTTTAATAACTACATCTTTTATTTTATTAAAACTGGTATCCAAATTTCACTTTTTACAGTTGGTGATGTTAAATCTTTACTTTTAATCGACAGCATTTCTGGACCTTCTGTTACTTGATAGCTGGAGGATGGAAACCACTCAGAATAAATCCTTGCCCACGTTTCCTGCAGGGACCCAGGAAATGGCCCTGTCGATTCGAATATCGCCCATGTTAGGGCAGGCACTCCAAGCTTTGTATAGTCTTCAGGACACCTATTCGTTGTTGCCACTCCTATATACTGATCAAGCTCCCCTTTTTCTTCCATGCGCCCATCCGAAAAGTTTGTAGATGCTTGAATCAGCCCGACAGGTTCAATATTAGATAGATTTTTTAGTTGAGTTATTTTTTCCGTGTTCAATGATTTCCACATTTCTGTAATTTCCGGGTTTTCCCCTTCAAAAATAATCGGAACTCTTTTCATGATGCCAACTATGTTAAAGGCCTCTTTCTGTTCAATTCGATAATTCATTTCATTTCCTCCTCTAATGGATAATTGAAAGGTCATTAGCGGATAGGATTTTAATGGCTGGCCATTATTTCTTGCTTCTGATGGAGTTACACCGTGTAAATTCTGAAATGCTCTAGTAAAAGAGTCGGGTGAATTGTATCCATATTTAATGGCAATATCTATTATTTTGAGGTTACTACTATTCAACTCAAAAGCTGCCAAACTTAGTCTTCTTCGACGAATATATTCTGAGAGCGGAATACCTGCAAGGAACGAAAACATTCTTTTAAAATGGTACTCAGAACAATGTGCCAAACTTGCCACCATCTTGAAGTCTATTTCGTTCGTAAGGTTTTCTTCAATATAGTTCATGGCATCGTTCATATGTTTAAGCGAATCCATTATATGACCTCCCTTCATCAACAGAATAGCAGGAGCCAATCGTATTCATCCGACAATCCGTGCACCATTTTGTGGGATAGCTCTGTCTATACCGGAGTTGTTATATAAAATTGATTAAATATTTCACAACCTAGTTTGTTCCTTTGCATAAACCAGTCAACCTATTAGACTTCGCTTCATAGGTAAAGTTACAATTCTCTGTTGATATTAATTTTCATTTTTAGCAAAAAAATAGTGCCGACTTCTATATAATAGAAAATCGACACTTATACACTTAGCGTGACTCTTTTGGTGGCTGGCATACGTCACATTTACGTTGGTTATTATTTTTAAACTTCGTAAATGTTTTTTCAAAATTTGTTCCGCAAGAACATTTAAATAATAATTTTTGAGAAAAACCGTGATATTCTGTCGTTAGCAACTTACTTTCCGAATTACTTTCAACAAATTCTTTAATTTTTCCGATTGTCCATCGTTTATTCATTCTCCTACACCTCCAATTTAGATTAAGCGGAGGCTATTTTTGCTCCTAATCCACTTCTTAAGTTCTACATTATATCATGTGCTTGTCAACATTTATATATAACGTTATTTTAACGCGAACTCGGTAACTATATGAGAACAAATTAGTTCTATCCTATTCTTTCATAAAAGGGAAAAAGGAAAGCCGTATCAAATCGATACGGCTTTTACTTTAGTAACTATTAAAAATCAAAATTATCTGGGTCTGGACCTACTCGATGATTTTTATTTAATCCATCGATAATCTCCATATCCTCTTTCGTTAATTCGAAATTAAAGACATTCGCATTTTCAATAATACGATGTTCTTTTGTTGATTTCGGAATTGTCACCACTCCGTTTTGCAAGTCCCAACGCAGGATGATTTGGGCAACGGATTTATTATATTTAGCAGCAATCTCTTGTAACGTTTCGTTATCCAGTAATTGTCCTTGCATTAAAGGTGACCATGCTTCAAGCTGAATTCCGTTTTCCCTGCAGAATGCTTGCAACTCTTTTTGCGTGAGTCTTGGATGGTATTCTACTTGGTTGATCATCGGCTTGATTTCAGCATCCTTCATAAGATCTTCGAGATGGTGAATTTGGAAATTGCTAACACCAATCGCTTTTACTCGTCCTTGTTTATAAAGCGTTTCTAGTGCTCGCCAAGCATCTTTGTATTTCCCTTCCACTGGCCAGTGTATAAGATATAAATCTAAATACTCTAATTCCAGCTTCGCTAAGCTTGTCTCAAATGCTGCAAGAGTTGATTCATAACCTAAGTCAGAATTCCATACTTTCGAAGTGACAAATAACTCTTCTCTCGAAATTCCAGCTTCTTTTAAGCCCTCTTGAATTCCTTTGCCTACTCCTTCTTCATTTCCATAAATCGCTGCAGTATCAATACTTCTATATCCATTTTTAATAGCTGATTTTACAGCATTTACGAGCTCAGGGCCTTCCTCTACTTTAAAAACTCCTAACCCAAACCAAGGCATTTTAACGCCGTTATGCAAAGTTGTTGTATCTTGTAAATTCATTGTTACTTCCTCCAAATTTTCGTATTTTTATTTCCTTAGGTATGACACCCTTAATACTTAAGCATTTTTTGCTCGATCCCTGCGTTCCAATGCTCTACTAAATCCTGTTAGAATTGCCGCAATTAAAACCATAAGTGCACCAATCCAGGATGTGTGGATAAGTCCGATAGAATCCGTGACTAGCCCTCCAACAAATGAACCTATTGCAATCCCTGCATTAAACGCAGCAATATTGATAGCTGATGCTACATCCACTGCACTAGGTACAAATCGTTCCGCCAGCATTACAACATATACTTGTAAACCTGGCACGTTCATAAAGGCAAAGAGTCCCATGAAAAGTATTGTAATTAATCCAACGATTTTATACGGTGCCGTAAACAGTAAAACAAATAAAATGATTGCCTGTACAATAAACATATAGAACAATGCATTGATCGGATTTCGGTTGGAAAGTTTTCCTCCAATCGTATTCCCTATTGCAATGGCAATTCCGTAAATTAATAATAGAACCGCTACCGTTTCTTCTTTAAACCCGGTTATCTCTTGAAGTAACGGTGATAAGTAAGTAAACACAACAAACGTCCCACCATAGCCTAATGCAGTAATAATGAAGACCAGCAATAAGCGACCATTTGCGATGAGCTTAAACTGATCGCGAAATGTTGATTTTGTCCCTTTACGTAAAGTAGATGGAATTAGGATGCTATTTGCAATAAACGCAAGTATACCAATTACTACTATAACAAAAAACGCCGCTCTCCAGCCTAGTTGCTGTCCAATGTATGTTCCAAATGGTACACCCGTTACAGTAGCCACTGTAAGACCAGTAAACATAATGGAAATGGCGCTTGCTCTACGATTTTCAGGTACTAAATCAGCCGCAATTGTCGTTCCAATTGACATGAAAATACCATGTGCGAAAGCCGAGATAACGCGTGCGATAAGCAACACACTGATAGACTCAGAAAATGCAGCTAGACTGTTTCCAACAATGAAAATAATCATAATCCACAGCAATAACGTCTTGCGCGGTACATTCGATGTCAAAGAAGTCAGCACAGGAGCCCCAAAAGTAACTCCTAATGCATATAAAGAAACCGTTAACCCTGCAGTTGTTACCGGTATACTTAAATCATCCGCTATCAGCGGCAGTAATCCGACACTGATAAATTCAGTCGTACCTATTGCAAATGCACTTACCGCTAATGCGAGTAATGCCCATGTGCTTTGTTTTTTACTTAAATCCATATTGTCTCCCCTCCAGTAAGTAATTCTTCTAAACCTTCTTACAGATTAACTATTAAAAGAAAGTGTAGTAAGAATCGGCCGGCAAATGTTATTATGAGATATACGGATTGAAAATAAAAGTACGCACTTAAAAGTAATATAGGTACCAAAAAGTGATATAGGTACTTTTTAGTGCCTATTAAATTGGAGGATTCACATATGCAGAAAAAGAAATATAACATATCAGTCGAAGCAACTTTGGAGGTTATTGGAGGTAAGTGGAAATGTGTCATCCTTTGTCACCTTACTCATGGAAAAAAGCGGACTAGTGAACTAAAACGACTTATGCCGAGCATTACGCAAAAAATGCTTACTCAACAACTCCGCGAACTTGAAGAGGATGGCGTCATTAATCGCATTGTTTATAATCAAGTTCCTCCAAAAGTAGAGTACGAACTAAGTGAATATGGTAAGAGCTTAGAAGGAATCTTAAATGCCCTATGTAATTGGGGAGACAATCACATTATGAAAGTTTACGGTGATAAATCAGAGGTTTTAGAAGAGAGCATTTTAAACACTTAATAGCAAACTAAAAGAAGAAAGGTAGTTTTTATGAAAAATAGCCGTAAGTTTCTATTGGAAATGCTAACCTTATTATCTGTTCTCTTAGCGGCTTGTGGAAATTCAGGTGATGACTCAAATTCTTCGTTGGATCACACTATCTCAACTGAAGACTCAAGCGATGATTCTACTAACGCCGTCTCTTCTGAAATAGTGGATACATCAAAGAATGACCCTGCACAAGTTGAAGACCCATCTTCCAATAATACTGCAACTAGTCTGAAGGAAGAATATCTCCAGAAGTTAAATGACACGAAAAAAGAAACCGACGAGATGCGTAATAATCCAACAGATGAAAGCACAACCGCTCTTAAAGACGCGGAAAGCGAAATATACGATATTTGGGACGGTTTGCTAAATGAAATATACGGCGTCTTAAAGCAGCAGCTTCCTTCTGAAGACATGGACCAACTAAGAGAAGCACAACGCAAATGGATAGATTACCGAGATCAAACTGCACTTGAGGCATCTCTAAAATATAAGGGCGGGACGATGGAACATTTAGAATATGTTGTGGTCCTGAATTATCTTACAGAAGAAAGATGCTTTGAATTAGTTGAGGACTATATGAAATAGTCCTCTCAGACTGTTGACAAACGCTCGCATACTGCGTTGGTCGCCTCACTCGCCCCCTCATGAACGTTATGTTCTATTCGGGTCTTCGCTCGACTTCCCGCCTTGTCTGACAAGCGTTTTCAAGTCAGTCTGAGGATATTTATTTTTTAAGTATTTCTCTAAAAATGAGTGTAGACAAAGTCGATTTCCGACTTTGTCTACACTCTGTGAGGACTATATGAAATAGTCCTCTTTTTATGGTTTTTTCAAGTATATATTTCTTTATGCCAATCGCATCAAGCGGTCCTTTTGACATAATTTTAAAAAACATGGAAGCAATTTCCCCAGCTGTTTGTCGCCTATCGGAATTTGAGCAATAGCGAATTACCCCAAATGCGGTCTCTTCGATTGGAGACGATTCTTAAATTTTCTATTGTTCCTCTTGTCATTTATTAACCTCAGTACTCCTTCTCCAGTAAACCAATCAACCTTTCTTTTACTTCATTCCATTCTGTATCAACAATACTGTAGAAGATGTTGTCGTGTATTGTTCCATCAGCCTTAATTCGATGTTTTCGAAATGTACCTTCTTTTACGGCGCCTATTCGTTCTACCGCTTTTTGAGAGCGCTTGTTTTGTCCACTAATTGAAAATTGCACACGTAAAACTTCTAGTTGTTCAAAACAATAACACAGTAATACGTATTTACATTCTGTATTTACCTTAGTTCTCCAAACAGCAGGAGAAAGCCATGTCCATCCTATCTCAACATTTCGATTTGCTAAATCAATGTCACCAATACGGGTAGTCCCTAGTACTTCACCTGATAATTTATCTTTTATAATAAAGGGGATTTGGGTACCGTCATTTTTATGTTTCATAGCTACGGATAAAATTTGTTCTAGGTCTTCTATTGTTTTAACTTCCCTCCATGTATATTTCCATACATCGAGACTCTTAATAGCTTCATATAATTCTTCCTTATACCTCATTTCAAGCGGAACAAGGGTTATTGTATCTCCTTCCAATGTCACATTTCTTTCCGTTCTCAAGTTTTAGCACCTCCATTTTAAGATTGGATAATTTAGTTATAGTTTAAATCTGCAAAGTATTTAAGATATTTAGTATGATTCCAAAGGATCATCCATATTTTCCCTAGACTAATTATATAATAGTTTAAATTTATTAATAAATAAAATCATCTCAAGGCTATTCCGTCTCAATGGGTATGTCTCACAAAATAGAGAGAAATTATATTGGATTTATATATATTTGTATTTGCCTTCTATTTTCAATATGTGGTACGTTTTAATTCCAGATGGGAAATGTTAATTAAAAGGAATGAAACGAATGAAGAAATTTCGATATGGTTTCGCTATTTTTGCTTTTGTTGTATTCTGTATTTTATGGATTACCTATGAGACACCTGCTATCAAAGCTTTTGACCAAAAAGTTTCGGACATATTGTTCGGATTTGATTTAATTACACCCTTTCATTATTTGGGTGAAACGAAGGTCATTTTTGGTGTTTCACTGATTGTTCTCGCAATTATTTGGGTTCGCCTTCGTGATTATCAATTAATGTTCTTCGTGTTTCTAACAATCGGCGTGGGATTTGGACTATATCAATTTTTAAAACGCGTAGTTGAACGGCCCCGTCCCGAAATTGTCGATCAACTTTCCACATTTAGCTTTCCATCAGGGCATTCAACCCATGGCATTTTATTTTTACTGACCCTTGCCTTTGTATTTAGCAAACTTGTTAAATCAAAAAAAGCTTCACAGATTGCTTGGGTTTTAGCTATTATAATATTTGTGTTTATTGGCCTTTCCAGAATTACAGAAGGCCGTCATTTTGCATCTGATGTATTAGCTGGCTGGTCACTTGGGTATACTTGGTTTACCCTGTGTTCTTGGTGGTATAAAATAAGTATTCGCGATTTTAACCGAATATAAAACACGGATACAGAAATGTCATTACTATTTGTAGGTGAAAATAATGAAGTTAACTGATAAAGAACTATCCGATTTATATATGAAATACAGGAAAGAAAAGAAATTGTTTAAACAGAAAAAAAGGCAGTCCTTATATGATTTAAATCATTTTTTCGAGTGCAAAAAAGCTTTATCCCTTATTAAAATAGAAATGCAGAGACGTGGGTTAAAGAAAAAGCACGCAAGAAAATTAAGTAGCTTTTAGTATGCTCCTCTTTTGATGCTACACTTTAACAAAAGTGTGGCATTTTTTTTATTTAAATTATTTTTTGTTTGAAATGAATAATTCATCTGCCTATTTGACACATTACATTATGGGAGGTGGAAGATTTATGCCGAATACTATTGGTGTTGAACAATCATTATCTAACGTGGAAGCAGCTTTAAAAGCAAAAGGCTATGAAGTAGTTCAGCTTCGTAGTGAAGCAGATGCACAAAACTGTGATGCTTGTGTGATTACTGGTCAAGATGATAATGTGATGGGAATCAGCGATACTGCCATTAAAGGATCTGTTATAGATGCTACTGGTCTTTCTGCTGATGAGGTTTGCGAACGTGTAGACAAGCTATTCCATTAATCATTATAAAAGTGCTACCCTAAGGTCATCGAGACTTTAGGGTAGCACCTTTAAATCTGATGTTGTGGCGGAGAGTATATTTCTCAAGGACAAGCTTTAGCGCATTTGTTTAAATGGTGTCCCCGAGATTGCTTCTCATGGACAAGTTTTACCGCATTTGTTCAAATGGTGTCCTCGAGACTGCTTCTCATGGACAAGTCTTAGCGCATTTGTTTAAATGGTGTCCCCGAGACTGCCTCTCATGGACAAGTTTTATCGCATTTGTTTAAATGGTGTCCTCGAGATTGCTTCTCAAGGACAAGCTTTAGCGAATTTGTTTAAATGGTGTCCCCGAGACTGCTTCTCATGGACAAGTCTTATCGGATTAGTTTAAATGGTGTCCTTGAAACTTCCTCAATTTGATTTCTCCAAGACTCCCCTTTTAGGTTTCAAGCTCGTGTCCATTTTCCTTCTAGTGATAATACTTAGAATAAAGATCACTCAATGTCATCTTCCCTACACTGAATGCTTGTTTGTGATTTTCACTTAGAAAAGCTGATATACTTTCTAACTTTCCCGATTCATTTTTAAGGAAGTCGATTAATGCAACATTGTTGGCTAATAATTGGATGTTCAGTTCCGGGAAGGCTTGCGATAGCTTTTCCTGCAACTCCGGCGTTCCCTCGGGTACTCGAATGACGACATTTCCTTTGACTCCTAAATCCTTATAGATATCTTCAATGAAATCCAGCTTTCCACTTTTCACAAAGAAAATGCGATTTGCGTATTTCTCCAGATTTTCAAGTAAGTGAGAAGCGATGATAATCGTTTTTCCTTCCGCTTTTTTCTCCACCAGGATTTGTGAAATTATTTCAACCTGCGTAGGATCTAGACCGTTCATTACTTCATCCATTAACATGATTTGCGTATCTGAAACAATTTGCATAGCAAAGCAAAGTCTTTGACGCATCCCTAATGAATAGGTCCCCGTTTTCTTATTTACATAGGACTCCATTCCAAGTGAATTAATTGTGCTTTCGATTAATTCTGGATTACTATCCCACATGGATGAATACATTTTGAGATGCTGCTTTCCGGAAAGGTGATTGTATAAGTCACTTTGGTCAGGCATCATGGAAACGAGCTTGTGAATTTTTACTTCATTTTTTTTCGTTGTATATTCCAGTTCCTTATTAAATATTATTTTCCCACTGTTTGGGCGAAGATAATTCATGATTACATTCATCAACGTAGATTTCCCAGTTCCATTAGGTGCAACCAAACCAATGATTTCCCCAGGATGGAAATTGATTGAGACCTCTTTTAATATATCTCTACCTGAAAAATTCACCCCTATATTTTTTAGCTCCATCATATAGTTTCCTCCTGTTCATCAAAGTATCTTAAACCTTTTTTGATTACTAATTATGAAAGTAATGAAAAGACAAATAGCTGTACATGCAATCATGACAAGAAGACCATTTGTCAATGTCAGCGTTACTGAATTATTGAGGTACTCGCGGTAACCTGCAATTATTTGCCCTACATGAACATAGCTCGATGGATACCATTGAATATCCTTTACAAATCCAAGCCCTCTCACATAATAATAAAACTCGGCAAAAACAACGACACAGCCTAATGCTAAATTGGCAAATTCATTTCTTATGGTAATACTTATTAGCAATAGCAATGAAATCAGCAATAAAAACCAGAAAAGAATCAACAGTGCGTTTTGGAATAGGTATTCTCCCATTGTAATTACAGTAAAGGCTCTGGCTTCGTAGCTAAAAATCGGCACCGGCAGATCCAAATCACCCAGCCCATTTTGAATCGCAATGAGGAAGAAACCCACAGACAACGGAATAATAGCCAGGATGCTCCCTATTAGGGCAACCCCTCCTTTTACAAGCAGCCTTCTCCATATCGAAATCGGGAAACCCTTTATTAACGTTGGATTTCGTTTATCTTTTAATACAATATCTACAGTGAAGAGAATGCAACTGACAAGGAGAATCAAAGGTAGATAGCCATGCAGCAATCGCTGTAACGTTTGCAAGGCTGTCCTTTCCTCAAATACATCCATCGATAAATTAGAAGTTCCTTCTGCATAGCCTTTAAAACGACTGGCAGAATACATATAGGCGTAGTGCCCATCCTCTGTTGCATAAAGATTCCCTGCCGTGTAATAACGAGGATTATAATAAAGAAGACCCTTACCACTTCTAAAAATCAAGCTATCCGAGTATTCGTACCAATTATAAGTCGCCTCTGCATACTTTTTCAGATCATTGTTATCTATTGCGTCTAATCGTTGTTTATCGTATTCGTTCCACTCCGGATAAATGGCAGCTGCAAATCTTGTTAAAGGATATGTATTCTCATCAAGAACAACGTTGTTTAAAAAGTCCTCTCTTGTCAGGTATCTCGCTTCAATTTCATCTCTATCGACCTTTTCAATCGGATCATAGAAAGGAGCAATTTTTAATGCGTAGAAGCATGCAAAAAACAGCAGAATGACATAGACGGCTAGATTTTTCTTATTGAACATGAATTGAATAAATTCAAACTTAAAATAGGCTCGCATTTGTCTCCCCCTATACTTTTTTTAGTTTTCCAGCAGTAAAGAATAGCTTAACAGCAATCAGCATCAGAACAATACCTATACCGATGCAGATTAATCCATGGATCAGTTCCAATCCGATTGGCTTTGCAAGCTCGAGACTTTGTCCACTTAAAAGATTAGTAAAATTCATATAGTTAAATGGATTAAATGGGACAAGGCTAACTAGCGCAGGAAATAAAGAAGGAGCAATAAACAATAGTAATTGAACAAATAACGTTAAATACGTATTCTTTAATAACACATTTAGAATAAGAGACAGAAGAATTGTAAAAATCGCTATAAAAATCATATAAACCACGGCAATCCCTATGTATTCGAAAGTCCCGATTACTTTAAAACTGCCATCAAATATAGCAATCGGATACTTTGGGTCCCCTGCCCCGTAAAAGTATATGAAGGGCAAACTGCAAATAAATAGTTCTACTATAAAAAAACAGACTATGAGCATTGCTGAAGCAGATTTTGCCAAGACATATTTATCAAAGGAAACAGGATACCCTTTTATTAAAGAGGTATGACGGAACTCCTCAATTAAAATGCCACATGAAAAAATACTGATGAAAATAAACCAAAAAGACCCCAGCATCATAAATAAATTTAAGAGAAATGGAAAGAATGATAGTGTATCCTGAGAGACCAACAATCCCGTTTTGTCCATGAATTGATAGAGTATCGAATCCAATTGATTCTCTGTTTTGCCAGGAAGATTTGCCGCTACCTTTTCATATCCTTCTAAATCAAAAGCACTCTCCCTTAACTCAGCCAGCTTTATCCCCGTATCTAGATATAATTGCGGGCGTTCTATTTTAAGAGCCATACTTTGATTCACTACGTACCGCTGCTGCTGGAGCAAATTATAGTATAAGTCGCTTCCATTCCCATAATCCATGGCATCTGCGGTTTGAAACTTCGTCAAAGCTGATGCGACAGATTGATATTCACTTGCCTTTTCGTCTATAAGTTTTTGTGAGTTTTCGATTTTTATATAAGAAAAAAGCCCAAAAACAAATAGTGCAACGACAATACAGGCAATAATATTCTTCTTATTTGTTCTTTCTATAAGAAAATCATTCTTTAAAAGCTTCCACATAGACACCCTCCATATTAAATTTATACTCTGTAAAAACTCTGAATTTTTCCAAAGAAAGGGAATATTTTTCAGTATACCAAATTTTCCGACTATTATATAGATATAAAAAATCTGTTAGGACTACACCAATTACTAGAATTCACTCCTTTTTTTCTTCAGAAGGATACCATCCCAAACATAAAAAACTGCACCTCCATGTTAGATGTTTCTAACAATGGAATGCAGTTCATTTCTAGAAATCTTCCTTTTTATATCTCTACTTTAATGCAAACTTCGTTATTCCAGGATTAGATTCATGCCACTACCTGATCGCATAATTTTTATCAGAAATGGAAGCAAGTGCAGATTCGTTAAATCCTTTAAAGATCAGCCATATCGCTAAAATCATTTCATTCGCGGCTACTGGTAGCGCAAATATTCCACCCCATAATGAAATTTGCGGAAATACACCGAACATTACCAGGAAGGCACAAATGAAAACAAGCATCGCCCCCGTCATTCCTAATGTCGATATGAATCTAGGTACTAGCTTCGTTTTATAAAAGATATAACTATACATAATCGTGTTTATACCAAGCATGAAAAGAGGACCCAGTAAAAATGTCCAGTCGTGTATTGCTTTTAAAAGAGTTCCAGAAGCCAGAAAGTACGCCGAATCCTGAGATCCTGCTGCAACAAATTCCCGACTTAACGTCAATAGAGAAAGCACGCTAATTATTCCAACAGTAATAATAACAGCTTCAAGGAATCTAAAACATACATGCCAAAGAGCCACCGTCTCATTATACTTTCTTAAAATAGGAAACATTGTTGTTGCAGTTCCAACTACTGAAACTACAAGAATCAGCTCCATAATTGCACCTAGTATCACTTGGTTTGCATGTTCGGCACCACTTTTTAGGTAATCCGATCCATTAAGGATAGGATCATATAAATTAAGACCAATAACTGCCGTAATGGCTGCAAGTAAAAACAGAACTCCTACAATCTTTGCCGATTTCTTATTTGAACTCATTTTTTATCCCCTTTGTTTAATAATTTCAAAAACGATATAGCAATATCAATCAAAGTTCTTCTGCTTTGTGTCTTCTTCGTAGAAAAATACTTCTTCCAACGGTAAATTAAAGGCTTTAGCAATACGAAATGCCAGTTCCAAAGATGGAGAGTAATTTCCCTTTTCGAGAGACACGATTGTTTGTCTTGTTACACCCACCTTGTCAGCCAATTGCTGTTGAGTCATTTCGTCATGGTTGAATCGTAGTTTTCGTATGTGATTGCCAACAAGACTTTTTCCCATCTTACACTCCTCTCCTATAGTGATATAGCCTTGTAGCAGATCCGGTCACATCCGATATGAAACCTGAGAAGATTAGGATAATAAACATCACCTGCAAAGGCTGGTAGATAATAAGTGAACTCATGGCAAGAATAAAGCCGATGATAAATACAAAAAATGAATTCCGGAACGCTTTCAAGTCAATTAACTTATCCAGTTCATCTGCAAATTTTGGTTCCCTTTCTTTTGTTGTCATTCTAAAGACAATATTAAAAATAATACTGATAATGATATGTGCCACTATTGAAAACACAGCTAGAATTAGCACGAAAGAACCCCAGTAACGAAAGCTCTCCATCGACTCCACACCTTCTCCAGGATAACGCGGGTACATATACAAGCAATAGGTTACAAAAATAAATATGGCACTGATCAACGATACGATGCTCTTCTTTTCTTGATAGGTCATATCTTCACCCCCTGTTTATTATTTTTTACATAAAGTAAAGTTTGTTATACATAATGTATGTTGAACTACACAAAAAGTTAACTACATGTTACATTAATTTTTCAAAAGACTCTTCTTTTGCTATTTGTTCGACAAAAAAAGGAGTTGCCTCATATATAGTTTGAGACAACGCCTTTTTTGTTGAACTATTAAACTTTCTTTAATTCGAAAGCTTTTTCCCTAAAATAACTAGATCTCTTTTTACTCCGTCCAAAGTTGCCACTTCCGGGAAGTGAGCCCATTTTTCAAAACCGAACTTTTCAAATAAACGAAGACTTGGCTCGTTGTGACCAAAGATAAATCCTAATAAAGTATCCACATCACAGCTTGGTGCCGTTTCAATGACTTTCGATAACACTGTCTTTCCAAGACCATTTCCTCTGAAATTTTCATCCAAGTAAATGCTGACTTCTGCCGTTGCTTGATAGGCAGGTCTTCCATAAAAGTCTTGAAGGCTTACCCATCCGCAGATTTCACCACTTGTTTCCACTACCCAAAGAGGTCTTTTGGAAGGGTTATGCTCATGGAACCATTTTAATCGATCTTCTACCGTAACCGGTTCAGTGTCTGCCGTAACCATTCTGCCTGCGATCGTTGAATTATAAATCTCTACAATTTTCGGTAAATCTTCTAGTGTCGCATCGCGAAATGTAATCTCTAGTGCCATAAAAACACCTCATAATTATTATAATTTTAAATCCATGTTAATTCTATTTACACCGAAATACAATAAAATCTTTGGGAAGATACGCAAAAATAAAAAGCGCCCCTACATTTGTAGAAACACTTATTTTACCATTCTTTTAAAAATGCCAAGATATACAAGGGCAAAACCGATGACTTCAAGCAAGATAAAGCTATATATCATAACAGTAAATCCTACAAACCCGTCTTCTTCATCCATTCCAAATAAAATCCCGGCAATCCAAGCTACTAAAGGGGCAATAGCAACAATTGTCGCCACTCCCCAAGTTACAAGCTTCTTTTTCCTTGCCTTGTTACGGCTAGTAAAAAATGCCAAACCGAAGGCAAGTACTAAGATAGTGATAGCAATTGGCAAATGTTTTTCTCCCCTAATTCTAATACTATTTTGGTTGTAGATTCTCTAATTCCGATTATAACAAAACTCACATCTTCCTGTAACCAAGTGAACACTTGAAATTCTATCATTTGTACGAAGATGGATATCCACGACTCTATTTATCTAAAATGTATTTCAAAATAATATTGAACTTTTCTCATAGTTCTGTCTAAAATAGGAAATATAAGTTCATATCAAGAAGAATGTAGGGGTGCTGGTTTAGCCAGCTGAGACTGTATCCGTTAGATACTGACCCTTTGAACCTGATTTGGTTAATACCAGCGTAGGGAACATTGGCTTCAATCTGAGTTTCTTTCATATTGAAATGAATGTTATTTACGTCTGGGATTATTTCTATCCCAGACGTTTTTTATTTCTTCTTTTTATGGATTAATTCAAATGTATTGGAGGATTCCCATGAAAAGATTTTACATCTTTGTGATGATTGCAGTATTCGCGCTTGTTGGCTGCCAATCGAACGTAGCACAAACAAACTCAACATCAAACGAGCAAACTAACGAAACAAATGAATTAGAGAAAGTAAGCGTGGTGTTGGATTGGACACCTAACACGAATCACACAGGGTTATATGTTGCAAAAGAAAATGGCTATTTCGAAGAGCAAGGCTTGGACGTTGAAATTATACAACCAGGTGATGCGGGTGCCGATCAGCTTGTGGCTTCAGGTAATGCAGAGTTTGGTGTAAGCTACCAAGAATCAATTACTCTAGCACGTACACAGGATGTACCGATTGTTTCGATTGCAGCGGTGATTCAGCACAACACATCAGGGTTTGCCTCACCAGCAGCCAAAAAGATTGCTTCTCCAAAAGATTTCGAGGGACAAGTATATGGAGGTTGGGGCTCCCCTATTGAACAGGCTGTGTTAGAAACTTTAATGAACACAGAAAATGCTGATATCAATAAGCTTGATATCGTAAATGCCGGTGATGCCGACTTTTTCACAATGACCAATCAAGGAATAGACTTTGCGTGGATTTATTACGCATGGACAGGAATTGAAGCTGAACTTCGTGGCGAAGACATCAATATGGTCTACTTAACGGACTATAGTGAAAAACTAGATTACTATACTCCGGTTCTTGCAACAAATGAAAAAATGATTGAAGAAAAGCCAGAAACAGTGAAAGCCTTTGTAGCAGCAGCGTCTCAAGGCTATCAATTTGCAATTGAAAAACCAGAGGAAGCAGCGGCTATCCTTTCTAAAGCAGCTCCCGAACTGGATACCGAGCTTGTGCTGGAAAGCCAAAAATGGCTGGCAGATAAATATCAGGACGATGCTCCGCGCTTTGGAGAACAGAAATTAGAGGTTTGGCAAAACTATGCCGAGTGGATGAAAGAAAACGGTGTATTAGAAGGCGACTTTGACCCAGAAGCAGCATTTACAAATGAATTTTTACCGAAAGAAGGAGAATAAAAATGGCCAATTCATTGATTAGTGTACAAATTATCCCAAAAACAAAAGAATTTGCAGATGTAATCCCTTTGGTAGATGCAGCAATTGCTGTCATTGAGGAGTCCGGTGTGAAATACAAGGTTCAGCCATTGGAAACTACGATGGAGGGCGAACTTTCCACACTTTTATCCATCATCGAAAAAATGAATAAAAAGATGATTGAACTAGGTAGCATTAATGTGATTACGCAGGTGAAAATTCTATATCAACCAAGCGGAACATCCATGGAAGCCCTCACGGAGAAATATCATTAATGAAAAAAATGCGGATGCGTGGAGGAAGGTCTCTTTTCTTCCTTCTCTTTTTATTTATCCTATGGGAGCTACTCATTCGACTGACGGATACACCAAAATGGCTATTGCCCGCTCCAAGCGACGTTTTGAAAGAGGCGTCAATTGGCTTTGGCGACTTCTATGGTCATCTAATTTCTACCATTAGTTTATCGATTGTTGGACTTATTATAGGCAGTAGTGTCGGACTTCTGATTTCCATCATTCTTCACCGATTGCCAAAAGTAAATGAAGTCCTTTATCCACTTTTAATCTTATCGCAAAATATCCCAACGATTGTGTTAGCGCCTTTATTAATTATATGGTTTGGTTTCGGGCTGCTGCCCAAGCTCATTATCATTAGCCTAGTTTGCTTTTTCCCGATTGTTGTAGCCAGCATGGATGGGTTTAGGCAAACAGCTCCTGAGTTAAAACATTATATGAAAATGATTGGTGCTACCAATAAACAAATCTTTTGGAAGCTAGAGCTGCCCCATGCCCTTCCCTCCATTTTTTCCGGTTTAAAAATCTCAGCTACCTACAGTGTGATGGGCGCTGTCATTTCCGAGTGGCTTGGTGCCAAAAAAGGCATTGGTGTCTATATGACGCTAGCACAATCTTCTTTTCGCATTGATCGCGTATTCGTAGCGATTGGCTTTATCATGTTATTAAGCGTTTGTTTGTTCGGGTTAATCCGGCTTGTGGAAAAACTATTGATTAAAGGTCGAAATGAGGGAATGAGATGAGTTTAACAATTACTGAATTAAATAAAGCTTTTGGACAGCTTCCAGTACTGGATAAATTGAATCTAAAAGTGAATAGACATGAGTTCGTTGCAATCCTTGGACCCTCTGGCAGCGGGAAAAGTACCCTTCTTCAACTTGTCGGCGGCCTTCTTGCACCAGACAACGGAAGTATTCAGTTAAACGGAGAAACGATTAATGGAAAGAAAGGCTTGATTAGCTACATGCCTCAAAACCCGTCCTTACTTCCATGGCGTACTGTGTTAGAAAACGTTGTTCTTGCAGCAGAACTAAAAAGAAAACCCGATTATGAACAAGCAAGACGTTTGCTTGAAAAAGCCGGTTTAACAGAATTCGAAGAATCGTATCCCAATGAATTATCAGGAGGGATGAAGCAGCGAGTCGCATTTATTCGTGCGTTACTTAGCAATGAAAGCCTTCTCTGTTTAGATGAGCCCTTTTCAGCTTTGGATGAATTTACGCGAATCAAGATGCAAAAATGGCTTCTTTCCATTTGGGAAGAAGACCGCAAATCTATATTGTTTATTACCCATAGCATAGAAGAAGCATTATTTTTAGCAGACCGAATCTATATCTTATCGAAAAGACCAGCATATATAAAAGCAGAAATCACCGTCCCCTTTTCACGACCAAGAGACGAGCTTTTATTTGAAACGAATGAATTTTTCCAACTAAAGCAACAAATCTTCCAATACATGAAGGAGGAAATAGCAGAATGATGATTGATGCCCATATCCATCTCGACCATTATGATGAGGACGATCGAAAAGAAATTTTAGCCAAGCTTGCAGAGCATGGTGTTGAAGCATTGGTGGCTGTATCCTTTGACTTGCCTTCTTGTATCAAGAATCGCAGCTCTTCTCTTGAGGATAACCGTATACATGCAGCTTATGGTTTTCACCCTGAACAGGATATACCTTCAATTGAAGAAATGGATCAGCTATTTTCATGGATGAAAGAGCATATAGACGAAATGGTGGCAGTTGGTGAAGTCGGGTTACCTTACTATAAGAAATTAGAAAGTCTGGTACCCTTGGACTACGAACCTTACATTCAGTTGCTAGACCGATTTGTCGCATTTGCTGCTTCTTCACAGAAACCCATTGTTCTTCATGCAGTCTACGATGATGCACAAATTGCATGTGAATTACTAGAAAAGCATGGCGTGACAAAAGCTCATTTTCACTGGTTTAAGGGCGATGATATCGTTGTTAAAAGGATGGTAAAAAATGGATACTTTATATCCATTACACCGGATTGTTTATATGAGGATGAAATTCAGCAGCTCATTCGCAAGTACCCTATTGAACAAATGATGATCGAAACGGATGGGCCATGGCCGTTTGAAGGACCATATACAAATCAACGGACCGAACCAAAAATGATGGTTCAGTCCATAGAAAAAATAGCAGAACTCCAAGCTCGCACTATTGAGGAAACCGCAAAAATTTTATATGAAAATACTAAGAAGTTTTATGGGATTTAATTACCTGAGAATGTCTCAATAGAAAATTATGCTTTTGAGACATTCTTTTTTATATAAGCCTATTGAGAAGCAGGGATTACTGGATAAAGGATTTATCTAACAACCCATGGTGTATGGAATTAGTTTATCGGAACATAACAGTCCTGCCGTGCGTTGATTTGTTGGAAGTGATTTAGGACTATATCTAGTTCTTGACTGCATTTGACGGTATCTGGATGAGTTAAACCTTTTGATAGGCCGATATCAATCATTCGGTTCTGTAGAGTTGCAATTGCATCTTCCAAATCTAATAAAGTAATAGCTATTTTTGCCACAACATATTCCCTCCAACTTTCTTAGTATTTTAATAGATTCATAATTGTTTTGGTTTTAATCTATTTTTAGTTAATTATCTATCTAATTCTTTAAAATCAATATCACCATACATTCTTATTTTTATATCTTTTTATAATCAATAAATAGGAAACTCTTCCTAAAACACCCAAAATATTTCCTATTATTGCCATAGTACCCGTATAGTAGCATAGTAAACTTCAAATTTATATTCTTTGCAAAATTTCTTACGCCAAAAATGCGTTAATCCATATTTGGATTAACGCATTTTTATATAAAATCTCTATTAAATTTACTATTTCCTCTAGTATCCCTGTTTAAGGCATTCTCTACTTCAGTCTTTATTGAACCAAAGTGGCTCCTTGTCATCGACTTCCCCATTATAATTGATGAGAATCTCTTCACCAGCTTTTATATCCTTGTATGCATAAAAGTCAAATGTATGATTGTCAAAATTAATCTCATAAATGGCATTCGGTTCATAGGAATGGTTAAACAACATGCCATAGCCGAGAAGAATCGCCGTATGATTGATCCCATACTCAAAAGCGTAATCAGCTAGCAAGGTTTTCTCAATGTGTTGATGCTGCTCGTTTGGATAAGAAATGACAGGTGCTTCATGAAAAAGCTCCCCTTTTTTGATATCCTGTGTTGCAAATACGCCTCTATTAAATTCTCCATCACTTATTGGAGAGGTTTTTACCTCAATCATATTGTACTCCTACTCTTCTTTATAATTTTCTCTCTAACTGTACCATGAATTACAGTATCGGCGCTTGCTTTATTGCTTTTTTATCTTAATTCAAAGGACTTTGAATACTTCCATCCAATTTTTAAAGATTCCTTTACCATTAACTTCAATATCATTTAAGTCATTGGTGTATATTTGGTAGTTATTCTTCCCATTATTTTTTGCGTAATACATCGCTTTATCGGCTGCTTTTCATGGGGTTGCTTATCCTTCTTGTTATACTTTCACTCTATTGTCTCTAAGAATGTGGATACCTTCATCTTTCACTCTTGAGTTCCGTTCAGGTATTACATGAAGCTTCGGCACTTGTAAATAAATATACCCTTTAATAAAGCTTGATAATTTTTACAGTATTTCTTAAATAGGGGAGCTAAATTACATCACTTAGTCACAAACCTAAACTAAATGAACTACTACCCATATTCTAGAGATAGTTACTTGTATGAATCTACTAGGAGGAGTTTTTTATGCATTACTTTTACCAGCCCCATTACTACCAGTCGCCTTATAACTATGCTGCTTATCACCCGGTTGCCAGAAATCAAGTAGTCAATCCTATGTATCAGCCCTCAATTCCTATGCATGCAAACCAATTGCAATATGTAGTACAACATCCTGGTGTTCCTGGAAGTCAAAATCCACAGCCTTTAAGTCGGTCCCCGTATCCGCCAGTTGATCCCGAACTATTGTACGAATCTGCAATTCAATCGAATAAGCTTATGAAAGAAGCGAGCATGGTTCTGGACAAATTAGCTTCTTCAAAGGAATTTGGTGCTAGATTAATGGACGTTGCACAACAATCGAATAGCCAAGAGGTAGAAAGGTTAATACATTCCGTTGGGATTACGTCAGATGTAGAGATAAAATACAATCCAGATGGTTTAGAATTAGAATTCAAATCAAAAGTAAAAAATTTAGATTGTTGCAAGCTATCCATTTCATTACGGTGGCGTTAGAGATACTGCTGCAATATCTCCGTTAGTTTTCGGCAAACCTAGAGTTAATTTTGTGTTGGTATCTTCAGCAAGCATAAAAGAACAAAGCATTTTAATTTACGATGCTTTGTTCTTCATCTGCCAGTTATGTTTACATTAACCCTTGGAAGATTGCAAAACAGAAGATCACTACAAGAAGTCTGGATTATTTTTCAAAAAGCCCTGCCAGGCATTTTTCATTCCTTGTTCAATTTCTTCTTTTGAGGCAGTAAGTCGCTGTTCAGTACCCCCATAGCCAATTTCTGATTTACCATTTTTTAAACCATTAAAAATCCCAGCAATAAAATCAGGTAACGGTGCTCCAAAAGTATGAAGGCCAACGCCTCCTAAATCTGTATTGACGGCAGGAGGCAATATCTCTACTACTTCAACACTCGTGTTTTCTAGTTGCTGACGCAATGTTAGTGTAAATGAATGCATTGCAGCTTTTGCAGCACTGTAGATCGGCACCCATATACCAGGCTGAATCGCCAATCCTGAGGTAATGTTTACAATCGTTGCTTCCTCTTGCTTTATCAGATGAGGAATAAATAGCATAGATAAATGAATTGGTGCTTCTACATTGATCGCCAGCTCGTTTTGGTAATATCTCCAGTCATTTGCTGCATTTAATAAATTTACCCTTTGCTGTATTCCAGCATTATTAATTAAAACATTCAGCTGCGGGAATTCCTTTATAGCCCATTCATACAATTGAATGCGCTCCCGCTCTTCGGACAAATCACAAACACGGGTATGTAGCTGCGGATATTTTTCTTTTGCTTCAGCCAGTTTTTCTTCCCGACGACCCACAACTATAACGTCGTTTCCTTCTTTCAAATATTGTTCAGCAAAAGCAAGTCCAATTCCAGATGCCCCGCCTGTTATCAAAATTGTGTTACCGGATAATTTCATCATATCCACCCCGTTCATAATTTTTAAAGTCTACAATTCCTTACTCCATAAAGCATGTAAGCCCACTTGTCTTTCCCTTTTAACTTATTCCTTTCCGTCAAACCCTTCAACAAAAAGGTACTCTACTGTTAAATATTTTGAAGAAACCAATTTCGTTCATTCTCAAATAGAAGGTTCAAATCTTTCCTTCCTATCCCGGCCCATTTTACTTATTACCCATGTTTCGTGGAAAGGGATATCCTTTTAAGTTTGTTCAATGTTTCTCGTTTTAGTACTGAATAAACTATCAGTACTAACCTTTTATTGTGAAACTACCGTTTGTTATTCTATTGTTGGAGTTTTTGTAATGACTTTGTTGGCTATACTCAGGGAGAAATGGTTTTTAAAGAGGTGAAATAATGTGGAGAATTTAGGACAAACAACAATCGAACTTATTTTTGGATTTATAGCCTTGTTATTTGCTGCTAAAATATTGGGAAAAACACAGATATCACAGCTGACGCCCTTTGACTTTATATCTGCCATGGTACTCGGAGAACTTGTTGGAAACAGTGTTTATGATGATAACATCAAAATCTGGTCGATATTGTACGCATTATTTTTATGGACCGTCTTAATCTTTACAGTTGAAAAGCTAACACAAAAATTTCGGAGATTACGAAAAACATTTGAAGGCAATCCATCGATTATCATCAGGAAAGGAAAAATTGATCGGGAGCAGTTAAGTTCAAACCATCTTGATATCGATCAATTACAGCAAATGCTTAGACAGCAAAGAGATATTTTCTCTATTCGGGAGGTTGAGTATATGATTTTAGAGCCAAACGGACAAATCAGTGTTATGCGAAAAGCGAAATATGCATCACCTACAGTAGAAGATTTAAGTGTCAAACAAAAACCTGCCTATTTACCAATTACATTAATTAGTGACGGCAAAGTGGTTCCAGATAATTTAAGAGAAGCAGGATATGATGAAGAATGGCTTCTTAAACAGCTTAAAAAAAGGGATATCACCCGATTTGAAGACGCATTGTATGCGGAATGGGTTGAGGATGACGGATTTTTCTGCTTAAAAATGAATGGGCAATGAGTGAATTTAAAAAAGGAACGTCAATCCTATTTGGATTAACGTTCCTCACTATTTACTTTGTTAATATTTGTTTCAAATCCGTTGTACCTTTAATCATTTCGACTATAAATACAAACAATGGAATACCGATGACTAATCCCCATGCACCGAATAAGAGCTCCCCTACCATCAGAACCATAAATGTAAAGAAGATTGGTAATTTCATCGTAATGGAGTAGAGTTTAGGATTTAAAATATAGGATTCAATGGCATGGATAATCATAATAATAGCGAAAATATAAATCACATACATTGCTCCGCCAATTTGGAATGCAATAATCGTAAGAGGTATTAGAGAGATGACGACCCCGATGACCGGCATTAAGCCTAGGAAGAAAATCATGATCGCTAATCCTAAAATATTTGGAAACCCTAAAATTAATAACCCAATGACTGTTAAAATCGTGTTTATTGTTGAAATCATTATTTGTACTTTAATGGCTAGACCGAAAGTATTCAAAAAACTATTCCCAAATAGAACGACTTGGTTATAGATTTTTTCTGTTTGATTTGTTTTAAAGGACTTACAAAACACTTTAATTTTATCAATTTCCAAAATGAAGAAAAAGCTTAATAGCAGTGCCATAAACGCCTCTAATAGAAATGTACTGACATCTCCTATTTTATCTAATATCGTTCCACCAATATCTCTTAAAATCCCTTCCATATCAAGGTTTAAGATAAATCCGTAAATTTTCTCGGGAATCATATCACGATACAGTTCAAGATTGAAAGAGGAACTTTGAACAATGATTGCTGACAATTGATTGATTGCAGATGGAAGATAACGATAACCGGTAGTCCCCACGACCACTAAAATAAGTGTATACATAAGCACCAATAATAGCTTTGGACGTTTTAAAGACTGGGGTAAAATATGCAGCACCTTTACAAATATCGTATAGGCCAGATATGTAACAATAAATGTTAACAATAAAAAATTTAATGCATTTGCAAAAAAGAATAGGAGACCGATAATGAAAATCATAATGATCCACTTTAAATTTACTTTATCTTTTAACCAACTCATTTTCTATCTCCTTCATTTCGCATATATCTCCAAAAAATATTTCTGGTAAAAACGTAGCTGTACTCCCCTAAATTTCGAGCGATTTTTTAACAGCGTAGCACGAAAAGACCAGTATAAACAATACTAAAACCTTACATTTCGACAACAATTGCGATTATTCACAAAATAGACATGATTCCAAAATAATATTATCATTTACAGTGTGAGGCCAAAGCCATTATCCCGTTTTGTTTACACATTTCTTTTCTTTAGGCAACCAGAAATATAATTAAGCCCTGCTTTTACCCTATTATACATATAAAAAGGAGTATGAATTCGTGATTCACACTCCTTTTTCGTTAAATATGCTGTTCATTTTTTTCCAATTCGGAAATGATCGCTTGTACCTGTTCTTCCGACAAATCGTGTTTGGCGATGTAACGATTACGAGGATGTTTGGTACACTCTAATGTACAACCACCAAGGTGCTTTGCTTCATTTTCTTCAGAGGCTAAAATATGCTTGTTGCATTCAGGATTGGCACATTTCACGTACCGCTCACAAGGTGTGCCGTCATAATGATCCTTTCCTACAACAACATGCTCTACTTGGTTTATCGGCACTGTAATTCGCTCATCAAAAACATACATCTGCCCGTCCCAAAGCTGCCCTTTTGCCACCGGATCTTTACTATAAGTTGCAATCCCGCCGTGTAATTGGCCAACATCCTCACCAATTCCTTCAGTCTTTAACCAACCTGAGAACTTTTCACAACGGATTCCACCTGTGCAGTAAGTTAGTACTCGTTTCCCTTCGAATAACTCTTTGTTAGCACGTATCCATGCCGGTGTATCACGGAATGTTTCTACCTCTGGACGAATTGCTCCTCGGAAGTGGCCAACTTCGTATTCGTAAGTATTTCGTACGTCAAGAACAACAGTGTCTTCCCGTTGCATTTCTTCCATAAATTCAACAGGAGACAAGTAACGTCCAGTTATTTCATGTGGATTAATATCCTTGTCCAAGCTTAAATTCACAAGCTCAGGACGTGGACGAACACGCATTTTCTTGAATGCATGTCCTTCTGCCTCATCAATTTTGAACACAATCCCTTCAAATAATGGATTCGTCTTCATCATATTCATATAGGCATTCGTTTCTTCAACTGTACCTGATACCGTTCCATTTATGCCCTCGGTCGCAACAATAATACGACCCTTCAGATTTAAGTCCTGACATGCTTGCAAATGCTCAGCCGCAAAGCTAGCAGGATCTTCAATAGTTGTGTAATGATAATATAATAAAATTCGATAATTCATATTTGTCCACCTATCATTCATATTTGCAGGATACCAAGAAAAGCGGAAGCGGCTGGTTGGCCCTGGCACGCGCTGGAGTTTCCTCTCAAGAAGACGCTTTTTGTCTTCTTGAGAGGAAACGAAGTGACGCGAGGGGCTAGCCCCTGCAGCTAGACCACAAAAGCGGAAGCGGCTGTTTAGCCCGACATACACTGGAGGGACCTCGAAGAGCTAACCGCTGCAGCTAGACCACAAAAGCGGAAGCGGCTTGTTCTGCCCCGGCACGCGCTGGAGTTTCCGACAAGAAGACGCTTTTTGTCTTCTAGAGAGGAAACGAAGTAACACGAGGGGCTAGCCGCTAAAGCTAGACACTTGTTTAAAATATTTTATAGTTTCTTTTAAAAGTATATTTAAATAATATATGAAATTGTTGTTTTTCTCTACCGTTAAAAATTACTTGGTTATGGAGGATACTACATGATACAGGTAATGACGATTCTAAATTAATTAATTCTCATTTAATTGCACCTGTTTGGTTTTTACAAAAATCCCTACTAAAAGCAGAATGATACCGACCAAAAATATAAATGGAAACATAATCATCATTAAACCGATTCCAGCAAACCCATCTCCGACAATAATGGCAAAGCTAATACTGACTAACCATGTGAAAAAAGGGGCTATGGCGATCATCGTGATTATGCCCCATACAATCAATTTCCTTTTCTTCGACTTGCCGAACGTAAAATAAACAGCTGCAACCAATGCTATTCCTAATAGGAAAATTGCTATTGCAAATGCCATTTTACCATCTCTTTTCCTACTTTTCAAAACACGATAGTATCTCAAATTAAACTATGTCACCAATAAAATTCCAGGATAGCTAGAAGAATACAGAAAGATGCCAAGGAAATAAAAATGATAAAGTTTTTCCGACTCCTTCTCATTTTATATCCGTATGCACAAAAGAAAACAGCTGCTGCTATCTTGGCAAAGCTTTGAATATAAGGATGGTTCGAGAAAAATGAGCTGCTAAAAACAATAGAACTAAGTAAAGCTGTAGAGATAAGTATTTTAAACCACAATGGTTCACCTAAAAATTGTTTGAACATAATTTTTATCGTCAGCATATCTATTAGCTCCCTCATATCTATATTTAGTTTAATATATGATTCGGTTCACTAAATTTCCCAAAAATATGATTTTAACTTATGCGTCAACGATACCATCTGTTCAATAACTTCAGCAAAAAAGCGCTAATCCCTTTTATTGGATCAACGCTATCTAACCTATCACACGATTCTGGGTACCTTGACAAGAAAGGTACTACCCTTTCCCGGTTCACTCGATACTTCTATCGTTCCTTTATCTGTTTCCACAATCTATTTCGCACTGGAAAGACCCAAGCCATGCCCTCCCATTTGGCGTGAACGGGATTTGTCGGCTCTGTAAAACCTTTCAAAAATACGATTGATATCTTCATTTTTAATTCCCACTTCTGTATCCTGTACAGCAATACAAAGGTAAGAACGTTCCTGCAGAAGTGAAATTTTTACGTCTCCCCCTGCCCTCGTATATTTAATTGCATTGTCTAAAAGGATATATACCAATTGTGAATCTTACTTTCCTATAAATGAAAAGAAGTACCTAACCTATGGGCTGGTCGCCAAAGTTGTTTGAATGAACAGCTCCATTGATGTAGATTTTGATTTCTTTTTAAGCCATTTCATTATGAAAATGACAATAACTATTCCAACAATTAAAAACACAACTAAACCTATCCATGAAAATCCTCCATGCTGTGGGCCATATAATACATGATGACCACCAAAGCCTTTAGTCTGCATCATTTCTCACGGACCATGACCATGTATGCCCGCTGCTGAAATACCGTATCCCCCCAGCATTAAGGAAACTCCCAAAATCAAAGAAGTGATGATTGCACCCTTAAGGAATGTTTGCCTCAAATTCGTTTTCATACATTTTCTCCTTTCTTTTCGAATGACTATAATTTATTTGTTGTTGGTGAAAACTTGGTGAAAAATTAGAGTTCATCTTTAAAAATGATTATCATACTAGACTGAAACTTATAGATACCACTTTATAAATATAGAAAATTAATGGAGCAAGTAAGATAAAAGTAAATCCATGAGTATTAGCTTTCTGATAAATATTGAATACGACATATTACCTTCGTGGATGGGGTTTTACTTCTTTGATAGCAAAGGGTGATTATAAGTCCTTCTCATTGGAGTAGTGGCCCCCTTTTTTTAGGGTTAGATTGTTCGCGGGAGCACTTGTCACGGACTAGTTACACTTCTTTCGAGCTTTTATTGTCCACGAGACCTCTTCTCGCGGACTACTAACTACTGTTTCGAACCCTTACTGTCCACGAGACTTCTTCTCGCGGACTACTAACTACTATTTCGAACCCTTACTGTCCACGAGGCCTCTCCTCGCGGACTACTAACTACTATTTCGAACCCTTACTGTCCACGAGACTTCTTCTCGCGGACTACTAACTACTGTTTCGAACCCTTACTGTCCACGAGACCTCTTCTCGCGGACTACTAACTACTGTTTCGAACCCTTACTGTCCACGAGACTTCTTCTCGCGGACTACTAACTACTGTTTCGAACCCTTACTGTCCACGAGACCTCTTCTCACGGACTACTAACTACTGTTTCGAACCCTTACTGTCCACGAGACCTCTTCTCGCGACTACTAACTACTATTACGGACCCTTACTGTCCACGAGACCTCTTCTCGCGAACTACTAACTACTGTTTCGAACCCTTATTGTCCACGGCTTGAAAGTAAAACTTTTCCCCTCAGGTAATAATTAATTTACTTAAGTTGATTAGTTATTTTTCTTTTCACCGTTTTTTCACCATTGAAGAGTAAAGTATGAATTGTTCAATAGAACACCACAAAGTTTAATTAGATACTAGATCAAGCTATTCTAGAACAACAAAAAGTAGGTACGATAACACAGGATGAGGCTCAATCTCAACTTGCTGAACTTGGTGTGGACTTGCCTACAAAAGGAAATAAAGCTGGCCGCGAAGATTTCTTAGCTAATCTTGATGAGCCACCTAAAGAAAAAGCTCAAGCTATTCTAGAACAACAAAAAGCACGTACCATCACACAGGATGAGGCTCAATCTCAACTTGCTGAACTTGGTGTGACTTTCCATCTAAAGGAAATAAGGGTGGCCGCGGCGATTTCTTAGCTGACCTTGATGAAGCAACTAAAGAAAAGGCTCAATCCATTCTAGATCAAGAGCGTGCTGGTACTATCACGAAGGACGAGGCTCAAACTCAACTAACGGAACTTGGTGTGGACCTGCCTTCTAAAGGGATAAAAGGTGAACGTATGGATTTCTTAGCTGACCTTGACGAGGCAACTAAAGAAAAGGCTCAAACTCTAATAGATGAAGCACAGGCAGCATTAGCTGAGTTAGGAATTGACCACTTACCTTATAAAGGTCTTGGAGATACAATAGAAGAAGAATAGTTCCCTTCTTACATGAACACAAAAACCAGAAACCCATTTTCAATTCAGTTTCTGGTTAATCCAAAATGCAACACCAAAAATTCTAAACGAGGGTGACAAAACCCGAAAATACCATTTTCCTCAAGTAGGAAAATGGTGTTTTTTTTGATGTAGCTAAAATTGATTTCCGTTGCGCCGGAAGCGCATCCATGGCACGGCTCGACACGCGCGTCTCTCCCTCGTGCTGTTCCCCAGGAAGCTTCGCTCTGTAGCGAAAGGCATAGCCGTCAGCTACACTCGCACCGGAACGAAAATCAATTTATAAAGTATCAATTTCTTAATATAGATTTTTCCATCATTCTGAGAAATTTCTACTTCTGTCCTGGCTTCAGAATATTATTTTATAACAGTAGGTTCTAATAAATCGGTAAATATATCCGCACTTCTTCCTCACCTTCTTGAACCGGGTGGTATGTCTCTACAATATACGACTCTAGGTTTCTTGCATGCCCTTGTTCGTTGGCCCATTGTAATAAGTATGAATGAAGGCTGCTGATATTCGATATTTTATCTCTAGCTGTGACATATTGTTGATTTATTTCTATAAATTCCATTCCTGCAGGTACCGTGTTTAAGGAATCATTCACAAGTAATCCTACAAAAAAATCTCCTACCCGATGACTACTATCCCTTATTGGTTCAAATAGTGCTATCTCAATACCTAAATGATTTTCTATTTCGTTTGTTCGACTTAATACTTGCTTTGAAAGTGCTGGTACTTCCTCAGCAAAATTATCAAAGGCTCCTCGACCCTTAAAACCCACTACTTTAAAATTCTTGTTAATAGTTTTATATTCCACCATATCCCTCCTCAAATATAGCTTTGGACTTATCAATATTTATAACTTCTCTTCGGACCTTTATAACACCTTCTTAAACAAAAAAAGAGGCGACTGCATCTCTTGTGCAACCGCCTCTTTAGTTAAAAGTATTATATGTTAAATTGCGAACGAACCACTAATTAGCCTTTTTTAGCATTTCAAGAACTCCATCAAACGGTACCGGCTTACCAAAGATATAACCTTGTATATGGTGGCATCCAAACTCTTGCAAATATAACAATTGGTGCTCTTCTTCAACACCTTCTGCAATAATTCCTTTTTCCAAACTGTTCGCCATCGAGATAATTGTGCGTACAATCGCTTCTTGACTTAAATTATTGATATTTTGTATAAAAGATCGATCGATTTTCAGGGTGTTAATGGGTAGTACCCCCAGATAGCTAAGTGAGGAATAGCCTGTTCCAAAATCATCTAGAAATACACCAATCCCTAATTCACTTATTTTATTTAGTTTTTCAATAATTTTGTCTACATCCCTCATCATGATGCTTTCCGTTAATTCTATTTTAAGATATTCAGGATTAAAATTCGTTTCCTCCAAAATCTTCATAAGCTTTGGAACGAACTGCTCATTATCAAATTGTTTTGTAGAAACATTGACAGATAAGTATGGTAAGTATTTACTATTTTTATATAATTCGTTAAATTTTGTACATGCCGTTCTGATAACCCACTCACCAAGCGGAATAATTAGACCTGACTCCTCTGCTATGGGAATGAATTCCGCAGGGGAAAGAACTCCCAGTGTCGGATCGTTCCATCGTAAAAGAGCCTCGAATCCCACAATTCTTTTATCACACGCATCTACAATTGGCTGGTAGTTTAAAGTTAAAGAATCATTGCTTTTTATCGCTTGTCGTAGTGCCTGTAGAATATCTAATTTTCTGACTATCCCCTCTGAAAAGTCACATCGATATAGCTTATAGGTGTTTTTGCCGTCCCGTTTTGCTTCATTCAGCGCCTGATCTGCGTATATAATCAGTTTCTCTGCCTCACCTGTATCATCCGGGAACATACTTATTCCAATACTTGCTGTCAGTACATAACTTCTTTCCCCTAAAATAATGGGTTGCACCATCTCATCAATTAAGTTCTGAGCTTTTTCTTCCACTGCTTGGGACTCTTCTATCTCCTTTAATAGGATGATAAATTCGTCTCCTCCCACTCTTGAAACAATTCCCTCTTCTCCAATAATTGTCCGCAATCGTTCAGCTATAACCTTTAATACTTTGTCTCCGATCGTATGTCCAAGTGTATCATTAATCCATTTAAATTGATCCACATCAAAGTACAGAACCGCCATTTTCGTATTTGTTTCTATAGCATTTAAAATGGATTGGTTTAAAAGCTGTTCAAATCGTCTGCGATTCGGTAATTGAGTTAGTTCATCATTGAACGCCATAAATTCGAGTTGTTCTTCAGCAATACGACGTTGCTGGATATCTGCAACAACTCCATTTAACCTGATAATATCGCCTGATTCATTAAAAATAGGCGTAGTATAATTAGAAATCCATTTAGTATTTTGATTAGCATCAATAATGCGGTATTCCAGATTAAGTGTCAGTCCTTCAGCTAATTTAGGCTGCATCGCATTAACATAATCACAATCATCCGGATGTATTACTTCCGTCCAAAGGTTAGGATTTCTTTTAAATTCTTCCTGGGTGTATCCATATATTTTCTTGCAGGCAGAAGAGATTTGGAATACCTCCTCTTGTTCAAAGTTACTTGACCACACACAAACATCGATGTTATTGAATACATTTTCCAATTCGTTTTTTGTTCTTTCTAACTCTCTTTGCATTTGGTTTTTTTGAGTCATATCTTTCACGATACCCGCAATACCTAAAATTTTATTATCCACAATGATAGGTACCGAAGTTCCGTATAATTCGATTATTATGCCTGTTTTATGCTTAACCGAAACATCAAAGCTTTTTCTTGTTCCATTGTTTAATACATCTTTGAACGTTTCAAGCATGATATCTCTATGTTCTTCCGCCACGATTTCTGAAAAGTGAAATTTTGAAAACTCTTCTCCTGTATATCCAGCTAGGTCCATTGCCATTTTATTTATGATGACAAATTTTCCGTTTTTATCCAATGCATAACATGGATCGGGATTCGATTCAAAAAGGGATTTGTATATTGCAAATAATGTGTATGAATCATCATAGATGGTATGCATCTGTACTGCCTCACTTCATGAATTAATAGTATTAAAAGAATATATCAGTTCTTATGAATATTCAATTTCTTTCATTAATTTTTCCCAATCAAAAAACAACGAACCCAAAAATAAATTAAATTAATCCCAGCTGACCATTTTCATAAGCGGTTTGTGTTCGATAGCTGCCCTTTGGAAAAATAAACGTCCAAGGCATACTGACTTTCGATGGAACTGTAAGGGCAGGTTGAGTGAATACCCCTTCTGCAAAAGCTTCGCCTTGTACACTATAAAGTAAACTTATATGATGAATGCCAAAAGGATAATCTGTAAAATTATGGATTAATACAGTCACAAGTAATGACTCTTCATGGTTAATCGCTTCTCTTATGGGTGAGAAAAGAATATCGGAATGATTTATATTTTTTGTTTCGGTAAAGATTCCTTCTATTTTAAGTCTGTCCTTGGCACTCAAAGCCTTGTCCCAGGATGCCTCGAATTGTAATTGTTGCATAACAATATTCACCTCTTGATGGATAAGTTTATCATATAGGATTTTAAAAAGCAGAATTTTAAACAAATAAAGCGAGCAGTTACTTTATAACGTAATAGCTCGCTTTATTGCTATTAAATTGGAACAATTCTTCCTTGAAATTAATACATAAATTTTTATAAAAGTTTTATTAATAAAACAAATTAGATAAAAAAATCATCCCCACCTATTTAAAAAATGAGGATGATTCAATATTATTTACGCCGTAAAGTTGCCGTCATAGCTTAACATAATGGCTGATTTTACACCTTCAAGGCTTGAAATATTGTTGATGAAACTTATATCATTTTCTTTGACGCGAATTTCGTACGTTACTTCAAAGTCATTTCCAGGCATTACAGATTTTGATTTGATAGAATGTTTTTTCACATGTTCTGAAATGACATGTTCCATTGATTTTTCAATAGAAGTTTCATCATAACGAACGACTAATAGATATGGATTTTCTACTTTGATTCGGTTACCGAAAAGAATTAAAACAAGACCAATTAAAATTGAACCAATAATCACTAATGGGATAAAACCAGCTCCACATAAAATACCTGAAACAATTGCCCAGAAAAGATAGACGATATCCATTGGGTCTTTAATCGGTGTTCGGAAACGCACAATCGATAACGCCCCAACCATCCCTAAAGACAACATAACATTAGACGAGATCCCAATGATGATTAAAGCTGTTGTCATCGACATGATGATTAAAGAAATATTGAACGTATGGGAGTAAATAACACCCGAGAAAGTTTTCTTATATACATAATAAATGAATAGCCCTATTAAAAAAGATGCTAATAATCCAATAACTGAATCCGTAATTGAAAAGCTACTTGTTTTTTCTAAAATATTTGATTTAAAAATTTCATCAAAATTTACTGTTTCCATTTTAAATGCCTCCATTAATTTTTTCTACATTATCCGAACATTCGGCTGATTTGATATTTCGAATAGGTTCCTTTTTTCCGGTTTCCAAGCTGCAGCAAATACTTTATGACATCCGGGATAAACTCGTCATACTTCACTTCAAGGATGACAACTTCTGGATTCGTTTCCACCATGGCTAAGTCAGGGTTTAGCAAATCGTTGTTCCGAAAGCTTGTCTTAATATCACTGTCAAACGTTACACGGACATTGCCTTGATCATAAATAAAGACTTCCCTTTCATAGTCCACAACCGTTACCGGCTTTATTTGAAAGAGGTTCATTTGGACGTACAGATCCTGAATAAGTGATCTCGAATCATTTTCCATCCAAGCGATGTCCCCAATCTTTATTTTTTCGTATTCCTCTGCAGTCAACGGACATTTTTGTTTATACGTAAGATTATTCCGTTTACTCTTTTTCTCCAGGTTCAAGAAATTCATATTATAGTCGTAGAGCCTTACACGAAACTTATCCCGTTGATAAAATCCTTCTTTTTTCTCGGTTAGCACCTTATTATCGAAGTTATCAAAATACACGCTACGGATTAAATACCTGCCATCCTTCCTGGCGTAGGGATCTACTTTCATGTAATGCTTTAATCTATTTCTTAGAAGATAGCAATCCATCTTGGTAATTTCATGCTTGAGCTCCGTTCGCCCCATAACACCGTTTAAGCGTCTTCCTTCCATCTGCCTTTCTCCTTTGCTGTGTGTTCTCTTATGAATCCCATTATTATGGACGAACCTTAAACGAACCTTAAAAGCGATTCGGGAAGAAAAATAAATTAGAAGTTCGTCTATTTGTTTAATGATTCCTTGGTAAGTTACGATGCGTTCCATTCCCTTAATGAAACACGTTTCGAACTGAATTTGCTTCAAGATGCCTTCATTCCCTTCTCGATAACCAAAAGTTTTTACTTAAAACTTATAGCCCACAAAAAAAGAGATTGCATTTCTGCAATCTCCTACTTTGGTAGCTTGATGATAAAGGTTGTTCCCTTGTTTTGATTTTTCCTTACTTTAATAGTACCTCCGTGCTTTTCAACTATCCAACTTGCAATGGATAATCCTAAACCCACTCCACCCGTCTCTCTGGACCTTGCTCTGTCTTCACGATAGAAACGCTCAAAAATATACTGCATATTTTCTTCTTTTATTCCAATTCCCGTATCACTCATTTCCAGTACTATGCGCTGATCTTCAAGATATGTTTTCACACCGATACCGTCATTTTCACCAGTGTATTTTAATGCATTATCCAGCAAGATGACGAATAGCTGATGTAAGCGGGTTTCATCGGCATTAATCGTAATCGGACATTTTAAATTAAGCCAGAAATGCTTGTCCTGAGACTCGGCAATTTCCTGATACGGAGCACAAACCTCTTGAACAAAAGCATCAAATTCTATGGATTTCATGTTAAGCTCCGTTTCCGCGGAATCTGCTCTAGCTAAAGTTAATAAGTCCGAAGTTAGCTTCGATAAACGGCGTGTTTCTGAAAGGCTCAAGGCGATGTTTTCAAATTTGTCGGCTATTCTTTCTTGAGGTGCTCTAAGCAGTAACTCTAATTTATTTTGGATGATGGTTAACGGCGTTCTCAATTCATGGGAAGCATTTTCCACAAACTCCGCCTGCTTGTTCCATGACTGAATAATCGGTTTCATCATCTTTTTAGATAATATGAAACTCGCTGATATTGAGAGAATAATGAAAATCACTGAACAAATCGTTACCAGTTTAATAAAATTGGAGATAATGGTTTGTTCAGCATCTACATTGATCAAAAGCTGAATATAAGCAATTTCATTTTGATCATTCGTATCCTCGAAAAGTAGGTATCTGAAATGGTATAAATCATCGATTGATGTCATCGTGATTTCATCTAGCTTAGTCTTATCGAGCTGGTAATTCGTAAGATAATTTTCATAAAATAAAGATCCGATTTCTCCCTCATTCAAAATACTGCCGGTACTGTCCCATTGAATGACAACAATCCTCGGGTTCGGATTCTCTCTTTTCTTATCGATTGGAGAGGGGTCCTGATTGCCTTTTCCAGGCATCGGCCTAATTTCATCTCCCTCAATACCATTCACATTGTCGGTAAGTCTCTCTTTAAATAATTGCAGCTCCTCATCTGCGTGAGAGTACAATGTTCTTTGGACCTGACCAAAAATGATGAAGCTGAAAATCGTAAAGATGACTGTAAAAGCAAGCAGGTTAAGAAGCATGAATTTAAGCTGTTGCTTTCTGAAAATGGTTTTATTAAACATGTCCTTCACCATTATCCGTAAGCATATAACCTAGGCCACGGAACGTTTTAATGTATTGGTCATAGCCATATTTTTTTAAGTTTTTCCTTAAATTACTTGCATACACTTCAACTACGGTCGTGGAGGTATCGGATTCAAATCCCCAAATTCGATCAAAGATCTGTTCTTTTGTTAATATTGCATTTTTATTATTAATCAGGTACTCTAGCAAATCGAATTGCTTCCCATTTAATTTAAGGGTTTCCCCATGAATCTCGGCGGTTTTATTTTTTATATTTAATTTAAGTTCCTTAAAGGTAATCATATTCTCTTTTAATAATCCACCCGCTCTTCTAACCATAGCCTCAAGTCGAAGCAACAGTTCTTCCCTATGGAAGGGCTTAACGAGATAATCGTCAGCACCTACCTTAAACCCCTGAATCTTGTCATCTATGCCATCCTTCGCCGTCAACATAATGACGGGCGTTGTGATGTTTTGCTTTCTCAGGTTTTGCAGCACTTCATAACCGTTCATAGAGGGCAGCATTATATCCAGAATAATTACGTCAAATATATTTTGTTCTGCCAGGAATAACCCCTCTTCTCCGTCGAATGCCTGCTCCGGCTGAAACATGTCCTTGACTGTTTCACATATAGAATCAGAGAGATATTTGTCATCTTCAATAACTAATAGTTTCATCTACCTGCTCCCCCTTTCTCTGTTCAATTTCTACGTTTGATTATAGGTGCAATTTCTAGAATTGCAAATTTTAATTTTTTTAAGGTTGATTTAAGGTTGACCTTAGATAATAGCCTCATACGCAACAACAGCAACAAAAACGAGAAATGAAAAAGGAGTAATACTAATGAAAATACGAAATTCTAAGTTTATAAAAGTCGCGACACCTCTTATGATCAGTAGTGCTTTATTATTTGCTTGCAGCGACAATTCAGAGGAAGGCGCTTCTACAAGCAATGCAGCAGTTGCCGAAGCAGAGAGCTTAAGTACGATCGGCAATCAGGAAATACTAAGTGTTATTAATGAGAAAGTTTCATATTCAGATGAGGATTTCTATACAGACTGGGATAATGCCACTTCAATCAAACTTGAAGGAGACAGTGCAAGCTTTGATGGGAACGGCGGCGTGGTCATTGATGGCAGTACCATCACAATTCGAACTTCCGGTATTTATGAAATTAGCGGGAAGTTAAATGATGGACAAATTATCGTAAATGCAGAGGATGAAGGAACGGTTCGACTGATCCTTGATGGAGTGGAAATCAATTCATCAACGAGTGCACCCATTTTTGTAGAAAAGGCGGAAAAAACGGTTGTTTCATTGGAAGAAGGAACAACGAACAGTTTAAGCGATGGCGAAAATTACGTTTATGAAAACTCAGAAGATGATGAGCCAAATGCTGCCCTTTTCAGTAAAGACGACTTGACGATTAATGGTGATGGAACTCTAGTCGTGAATGGCAATTACAATAACGGGATTGCCTCTAAAGATGAGTTAAGAATCACTGATGGGACAATCCAAATTGAAGCAAAAGATGATGGGTTGATGGGCCGTGACCTCGTTGCTGTAAAAGATGGGAAAATTACGATCACAGCTGGTGGAGACGGAATCAAATCAACAAATGATAAGGATGCTTCAAAAGCAATCATTGCCATTGAAGACGGTACCTTTGACATAAAGTCGGCCAATGACGGTATTCAAGCTGAGACTTCCCTCCTAATTGCCGATGGAGAATTCAAGATTACTTCCGGTGGCGGTAGTCCAGAAACGATTGAAACAAATGAAAATAATATGATGCCCGGCATGCCTGGCGAAACGAATGATACTACAGCTATAACTAGCACAAGTACAGAAAACGAAAGTACGAAAGGTCTAAAAGCCGCTGTTGAGGTAGCAATAGGTGGAGGAAGCTTTACGATTGATTCCTTGGATGATGCTGTACACAGTAATAATTCGATTACCATCACTGGCGGAGATTTGGAAGTAGCTACCGGAGATGATGGGATCCATGCAGATACTTCTATTTTAGCAAAGGGTGGAAATATTAATGTCACGAAGAGTTATGAAGGTGTAGAAAGTAAAAGCATTACAATTGCTGATGGAGAAATTCATGTTAATGCTACAGATGACGGTATTAACATTGGTGGTGGCAATGACGCTTCCGGCCGTGACTTTGCAGCAACAGAAAATACGGAAGAGAACGTTCTTTCTATTAATGGTGGTTATGTTTATGTGAATGCGATGGGAGACGGCCTTGATTCCAATGGTTCGATTGCTATGACAGATGGTACGGTAATCGTTAGCGGCCCAACCAATAATAACAATGCCTCTCTGGACTATGATCAGAGTTTTGAGATTGATGGCGGCATACTTATTGCTACAGGAAGTGCAGGTATGGCAATGGCCACTTCAGAAGATTCTGCTCAAAGCTCTATTATGATGACGTTTACTGAAACACAAGTAGCAGGAACGGCGCTTCAGCTAGAGGATAGCAATGGAAGTCCAATTTTGACATTTGCTCCAGAAAAGGATTATCAATCGATAGTTATCAGTTCGCCAGAATTGACGAAAGATGGGTTTTATACACTTTCTTCTGGAGGAACGGCAACTGGAACTGAAAGTGACGGCTTATTTACAGAAGCAAACTATGAAGGCGGAACGAATGAAGTCGAGTTTACAATCTCCGACACAGTGACATGGCTAAATGAGTCAGGAATTACAGAAGCGGGTTCCAATGGTTTTGGCGGAATGGGTGGTCCTGGTGGTACTGGTGGAAATCCAGGAGGAGGTCGTGGCGATATGTTTGCAGATTTAGATGATGCAACAAGAGAAAAAGTCCAAAGCATCATGGAACAACAACGAAACGGCACGATTACACAAGAAGAAGCACAAGCACAACTCGCTGAACTTGGAGTTGAGCTTCCAATGGGTGGACAAATGAAAGAACCTGTTCAACCAGAATAGGCTAAAATAAATGACGATGGCCCAAGTTATTCAGATACTTATTTGAGTGCTTGGGTTTATTTTTTGTGTGTCCCCTAATATTAGTGTAAACAACCATAAAAACCTACTTAAAATTATGCTACACTTTTATTCATTTACACTAACCAAAAAACATTTCCTCTTAAAACCGCCACGCTCTTCAAACTTGTTTTGTCGTATTTTTTCTACTTCTTCTATATTTCCATGATGAGTTTTAGCTAACGAATGAAGGAGTTCTAATATATCAGCAAGTTCTTCCAATGCATTATCATCAGTCGATGAAGTTAGATACTCTGAAACTTCTTCTTGCAGCTTTTTTTTTAGTTCTAAAATAAATGTCTCCTGATCTAATATAGTAAAATCATATTTTCCCCCACTATCTTCAATTATTCCAGGAATTTTATCACGAACTAATTTTTTATAAATAACCATTGCTCTCTCCTAACCATTTATCTCTATTGATGTATTCAATTATCCAATAAATAATCCATAACCCCATCAATATATGTATCTATAGGTTTACTGCTGTCCACCACTAAGTACGGATGATTGCCAGGCTTTTTACTATTTTTAATCGTATATTGGAAGTTCTCAACAGACTTCACTTCTTTTATTTGGCTCATCCTGCTTATTCGATATTTCAAACGTGAATTCACTTCATCAAAATCATCCAGGTAGCACTCAACATATTTGTATGGAACTTTATATTCTTTTGCTAAACTTGTTCCTTTAATTATCATTTCTTCATATAAACACGGACTATCAAATATCACACTTTTTCCCTGTGATAAGTAAAACTCAATCGACGCCCAATCCATACTATATGAAATCTTGCCTAATAGCTTTTCCGCTATCTCTACTTCTCGTGTAGATTCCAACAATGCCGTTTTTGAAATATCATGATCCACAATGATCGCACCGGTTCTTCCGGCAATTTCAAGCGCAAGTGTCGATTTTCCCGAACCTGGAAATCCAGACATCTGGACAAAAAACATTAGACTCCCTCTTTTCCCTTTAAGGATTGTTGGCGAGATGATTTCTCCAATAGAATGTAATGATATGTTTTTAATACGGAGATTAAATGTTTATCAGTAAAATCATTTAAATTTGCACATACATTTGTAGGTTCAAAGTTTATATTGCGTATGTTGAACCCTTTTTTGACTTTAACAATTGCGCCCTTTTTGGCCAACCTGATCGCACAAACTTCACATGTTTCACTTCTCCTGGATAAATTCTTCTTTTATAAATCAGGATTGTAAAGATAGTAAACTAATTATGATAAGTAGTTAATTCTTCAAGCGTGTTCCAAACTACAACTTTCTCAAACTCCTCTCCATTACTGTCGAATTTGATTTTCACCCTTCTTTCACTATCTTTCTCTACATCATTAAGTGAAAAGAGGAATACAATCTTCCCTTCATCTTTAATTTCCAAGCTATTGATATTTGATACAATTCCTAGATTCGGCTCAGTATAGATTCCTGATGACTTCATTGGATCCGCACCAAAGACTTCATAATCTATACCATCTTCTTCGAATGTAATCGGAGCCCCATCCCTTTTGATAAATTCTATCGACTTTATGGTTATGGATGAGTCACCTATCCACTCGATTGGGACAACCAAATGGAAACTTCCTTCTTTCCAATCTGCACCAAAGTTTCCTAAATGAAATTCACCATCAATCGTTTTCTTTTGTTCGCTGCAACCGGCAACTAGAAAAAGAGCAGATAAAAAACTTATACTCAATAAAAGTTTCTTTATATTAATATTTTTTGATATATACACATTTTACACCACCAAATGTTTCCATATTAGTTTCATTCTATCATGAAACTTTTAGGCTTATGAACCTTATTTTATTGGGAACACTATACATAATTGATTTGATAAATAGGAGTGATACTATGCCGCGTAAGCCAGCTCAAACTAACGATGAGCCAGAAAATGAAAAAATGGATGAAGTGCCAAATAATCTGCAAAGTGAAGTCGATAATCTTTCACGGATGTTAGCTGCGGTACTGGACTATTTGGCTGATGAGGAAAATGAAGAAATCGACATTGAATATCTTTTTGATAAAACGGAAGGTCTGCGAGAATGGCGAAAGCAGTATCAGGAAAAAAACAGAAAGCTGATTGAGGATGAAATCAAAAAATCTCTTGGGGACTTATCATTTGAAGAGCTTCAGAAAATTCGTGCACAGATAAAAGAGAAATAGGGGCAGTTATAGATGATTGTAGGATTTACAATCGCCTAGATTCTTTAAAACACTTTGTTTTAGATAGTTATATTGCTTTTCATTGGTATCCGAATATGCTTCTTCTCTATTGGAGGGAATATCTATGTAGGAGATCGATTCCTTAAATTGGGAAGATGTAAAATCATATCGGATTCCATCAATAAAATTATAGAAGTGCCATCCATCAGGTAATTTAGTTTTCAAGATTTCTCCACCTAGCAGATCATTTACTACTAATGATGTCACCCCACAGTGGCCTTTTGCAGGGTTTTCAATACTCCATTTAGAACTTGATTCAATGGACCACGAAGTAGACAAAGCTTTATTTATGCTTTCTATTTGTTTTTTGAAATTAGTCACCTTATATCTTCACTCCTTCAAATAATCGCTTTTCTATAAGGACATTAATAATGCGGAATTTTTACTAGTACATACTCTTTAGTCCACATTTGAGTAGTAGCAATTAATCTTTCACCGTTTTTCTCAAAGAATAATCCACTACCATCTTTCTCTTTAAACTCCCAACCCTTAGCCGCCACTAACTGTTTTACATTTTCATCAGCATTCACTATCCTTTGTTTTCAATTCTTGTTATATACAAAAGACTATTTCCTTCCTCTGCAATTTGAACAATTTTGCTGTCAGATGCATTCAAGCTATCAATTGCTTCCTTTGCTGATAACCCATCTATTGGTAGTGACGGGTAATATAATTTGTTAACATATACAAATGCCACAAAAATCACTATTAACACACCTATAATCACTTGAAAACTATTTTCATCCAAAATACGATAGTCATTACTTACTACATTTTGCTGCAAACGTAAATTACCTTTTTCAATAATTTCCTTCCACCAAAACAACCCATCGTTTTTTCTTTCGGTGTGTCTTCTTTATTCGCAATTAACCGAATAAGATAGATTGGTTTATCGCCAATGACTGATAACAACAATTCACTATCATTAAACAGAGCACAAAATGCTATAACAGTCGTCCAATTGGCAGGTGTTCTGCCTTTTTCGATTTGAACAAGAGTCTTTTTGGAGATACCCAGCATTTCAGCCATTTTATCATGTGAGAAGCCCTGTTCGGTTAAGCTGCATTTTATCTGAGATTAGTTGAATAAATTTTTCTCTTTCCAAGTAGCAACACTTCCTTATAGTGTAATTTTACACCGTTTGTATTTTTCTCAACAACAGGATGCACTAATAAAAATTAAAAAGAACATAACAACTAAACTGTTACGTTCTTTCTATGAGAGCTAACGCATTTTTCATTTGAGCTATGAAACGCCCTTCCCGCCCATTGTTTTTAATGTACCGATTCTTTCCATCCCTGTTATGATGGGTTTTGCACATTGGATTAATTTTTGAGTGGCTTCTAAAGTTAGTGATGCTTGGTGCGCCTCTTTATTGCTCCATACTTCATAGACATAAACTGTATCCGGCTCATTTTCAGAAATACTGACAAGATAGATCTCACATTCTTCCAGGTCAGCCATCGATTCCGCAGCTTCCAGCAAGATTTCTACCATTGTGTTTTGTTCTCCAGCTTGCACCGTAAACTTTCCAAACAAACTAAATTTGCTCATTTCGTCCTCCGTCATTTTGACTTAAGAGTATTGTTTCTATACGCATGCTGCATTAACCTTTTTTCTAAAATAGAAAAGAGGCATTCATCCCAAATTGATGTTTCCTCTTTCTACCATAAAGTCCACTATCCTAAAATTGCAAATTTAGCTAAATCATTTCGATTTCCTATTGTAACTAGAATATCACCATCCTGAAGCAACTCGTCTGGAGAAGGTGAAATAACGATATCGCCATTTCTTAAAATCGCAATAACACTTACTTTAAACCGGGCACGAATATCAAGTTCTTTCAAGCTTTTACCGGTCATTTTCTTAGGTAAAAGAACTTCCTCAACATTATAGTCTTTGGATAGTTCGATGTAATTCAGCATGTTTGGTGATAGTAGCTGATTGGCAACTCGTTCCCCCATATCTCTTTCAGGATAAATAACCCAATGCACACCTATTGTTTCGAGTACCTGACCATGACGCTTACTTGTTGCTTTCGCGATAATTTTTTTGATTCCTAAATTTTTAAGAAGCATTGCCGTTAGTATACTTGATTGTATATCATCCCCAATTGCTACAATAACACAATCGAAGTTCGTTATACCCAACGAAGTAAGTGCCTTCTCATCGCTAGCATCCGCTATTGCACAATCCGTTACATAAGGCTCTGCGTTTTCAACACTTTCTTCATTAATATCAATCCCTAATACCTCCTGCCCTGCTTCATGCAACCTTCTCGCAATACTTGTTCCAAATCTACCTAACCCTATTACTGCATATTGATTTTTAGACATTGTTCAACTCTCCTTATGATTGCTTAGCCAATCATCATATTTCCATTTGGACGTTTATAAGTTTCTTTGACTTGTCTTTTAGTAATCGCAAATCCAAGAGTTAACGGCCCTAATCTTCCTATAAACATCGTAATTATGATAAAGATTCGCCCGAGTGGCGTTAGTTCCGGAGTTAAGCCCATTGATAGCCCCACTGTTCCGAACGCTGAGGTTGCTTCAAATAAATACATTATAAAATCATGCCCATGCTCTGTAATGCTAAGTAAGAAAGTCACAAGGATAACAATCAACACCCCACTTACAGCAACTGTGAAAGCTTTTAAAATTGTCTTTTCAATAATTCGGCGTTTAAAGATCACGACATCTTCTCTACCTTTCAATTGAGACAGAACCGTTGCCATTAAAACTGCAAAAGTCGTAACTTTAATACCACCTGCTGTAGAACCTGAACCGCCACCAATAAACATGAGAAAGATTGTTAAGAACAAGGTTGCGTATGTCAGATCGCCCATGGATAAAGTATTTGCACCTGCTGTTCTAGGACTTACACCATGAAAAATGGCACCCAATACTTTCCCTCCAAGATTTAATGGACCTAACGTCTTATCGTTTCCATACTCAAATAAGAAAATTAAGAAGGATGCTCCCACAAGCAGAAGTAACGTTGTACTTAGGACCACTTTTGTATGAAGTGAAAGTTTGTGTGTTTCAGGATATTCGTATAGCTCATTAATCACGACAAATCCAAGACCACCTATGATAATGAGGGAGCATATTGTTAAAACAACAAATGGATCATCAACATACCCAGTTAAACTATTGAAATCTCCGAATATATCAAATCCTGCATTATTAAAGATTGAAATACTATGGAAAATCCCAAAGTAAATTGCTTCACTAATGGGCATATCAAATGTAAAACGAATGGCTAGTAAAGTAGCACCTATACTTTCTGCAATCACCGTAAAGAGCAACACCCTTTTCACTAACTTCACCATACCAGCAGTAGAAGTTGCATTATATGATTCCTTTAAGAGGAGCCTCTCTTTTAGTGAGATTTTTTTACCTAACAATGTAAATAGAAATGTCGCAAAGGTCATAAATCCTAGACCGCCAATCTGAATGAGTACTAGAATGATAATTTCACCAAACATCGAAAAGGTATCACCAGTATCAACAACAACCAGCCCCGTAACACATGTAGCTGATGTAGCAGTAAAAAGAGCATCTAAAAATGATATACTTATCCCATCCTCTGTCGCAATAGGGAGTGTTAGTAAAAATGCCCCTACAAAGATGACCAAGGCGAATCCCAGCACTAAAATCTTAGAAGGATTAAGCCCTTCTAAAAGTAAATTTTTCATGTTTCTTCTCCTCTAATTCAAAGTAAAACTACTTTAAAATAAGCTTCTTTCTCTATATCACTTGATTTTTTGCACAATAAAAGACCGCAGTTAAAACAAGTAGCAAATTTGTGGATATACACAAAAAGGCACCTTGAATTAGGCGGTCATATAAGACCTCCTTCGCTTTAGCCGACGAAGTTAGCTGACGGATAGGATGGCGAAGAAGCTGAAATCATCCCTTCTGCAACTGCAGAATTAACCCCAAAAGATTGGGTCCTCCGTTCTCATTATGAGATTTGGCCATTTATTATTGATTTTGGATTCATTCTACGCCTCAATAAGTCACTTGTAAATATAAAAAAATACAAATTTGTGTAAAAAAATCCGCCTAGTATGGTTCTTTTGCATAAGGCTTATCAATACAGCTTTTCTCCCCTTAAAGGCATGAAAGATGATGGGGTTAATGCTTCACTCTCAATAACAATGGCGATCAAGCCCGTCTCAGTCTTTGTCTCATGCCATTCATCTTTTTCCCAAAATACTGCATCGCCCTGCTGAATTTTATAGTACTCTTCTTTTTCACTCCGGACATAGCCTTCTCCATTCAACACTAATAAAAGTTGAGGAATAACTGCTTGATGAAGACCGACAATACCGTTTTTCTCCAAATACATACAACCTATGTGCGCTGCCATTTCCGTTTGCAAAATACGTGACATAATAAAATTCGAATTAAATTGTGTAATTGTCTTACCACTTTCTTTATTAAATTTATAAAACTCCATTATGTACCTCCATTCAAACTCATCCATTCACTTTCTCCGCTTACCTAACCCAAATAAAACAAGGACATTAGTCTTTGTCACTAATGCCCTTTGTATCGTAAATATTCGATTAACTGTATTTATTATCCTTTAAATTTCTATTTCCTATTATGGTATATCAACAGAAGCGAGAAGATGATTAATAATAAAAACCCCACAAATGACAGAATATCTGCCATTAGCACGATAAATTGTTCTAGTGTATTGGCTCCGCCTCCGCTGAATACGCCCATTAAAGCAGAACCTAGAATCGAACTATTTAATAATGCCAGTACCGCACTTCCGATTAAGCAGTAAAGTAATCTCGAGCTTTTAGTCAATGTGAAAATACCTCCTTATGCTATTTTAATAAAGAACAGCAAAGAAGGTTACTCCAATAAGGATAAACAAAACTTTATGTTGATTGCTCTCCCTTCACACAATATTCAAAAGGTATTGCTCTAGAATGTCCCGGTCTTCAGGGAAAGTAAGCTCTAAATCTTGTATTTCATTTATAGATTTCCATGCAATATCATGGATTAAGTTGTCAGGATCCTGAATGGTTTTAGTTCCACCAACTAGTTTGACTAGAAAATAATGAACTTCAAAGGAGATATTCACTTCATCATAGCTCCCCATTTTCACTTGAAGTTCTTTTTGAATTTCGACCTTATACCCGGTTTCCTCCTCAATTTCCCTGATACAGCACTCCTCAAAAGTTTCATTGATTTCCCTTCCACCGGAAGGAATTGACCATGTTTTCTTTTCTTCCGGCTTACCTTGTAACACCATTAAAAGTTGACCATTTTCGTTGATACAAACACCTGATGAACCATGCCATTCTTGCATATTAAATCACTCCCTTTCATTCATCTACTTCTGCAATTCCAAGCGATTCATGTTCTTTTCGATAAAACTTTTGTAACTTGCCAACTTTTAAGTAGTCCTGCGTAATTTCATGGCCAATCATGTCATCAATCCTAAAAATATTTTCAATATAGGAAAAATAGCTGTTAATATTTATCTCAACACCTAATTTCTCATTAAATTCCCTTAGTAATGTTTCGGCTGACCTCTCTCCAAATTCAATCGCGCCTCCAATTGGCCGGCAGTAAATACCTTCCCCATTGGAGTGTTTACCTTCTTGCTCTTACAACAAAATATCATTACCTCTAATAATTATTCCTAACGCCGTTACTCTTGGAATCATTAGTTTACCTCCTCGGATAATTAAATGAATTCAACAAAAAAGAGCCTTAATCCTTTTAGAATTAACGCTCATGTAGAATTATGAAAACTACTTTTTTTCGTAAGGTTTCATAATTTAAAATTGTTCCGTAATTTCTAACAAAGACGGTTCTCCCTAATCTGAATATGAGCCACCCGGTAAAGAAAATACATAGAACCCATTATCTCCTCGCAACTGCCATCCCTCAAAATAATTGCTGTCATGGAATAACTCTAGATATATACTCTCTTCAAATTCAACCACTAAATCTGATATCTCTTCATAATGGAATATATTCGTAATCCTTTTTCCCATGAGAATGTTTCTAACATTTTTATGGGAGTATTCTCCTGGTGCTTGTAGACAATCGGAATATCCAATTGCTACTTCATTGGAAACTCGCAATCTCCAAGGGCATTCTACGGTTAAACCTCCCCATTCAAAAGACATTAAAAATGGATGTTTTTTTTGGGTGTTTACCTCTGTAACCTTTTGGCCAATAAAATAATTAAAATCTAATTTGCTTAATTTTTTGTTCATGCTCATCCCTATCCTAAAAGATTATTAATCTTTCTTTGTTTAATTATAGAGCAGATACTTCCTATCTAAATATAGTATCTTGTCTTTTACTCAACAAAAAGTACTTAAACTTTAAAAGTAAACGCTCCCTTAAATTGAAGAAGGCATTAGTTCACATTTTTTTAATTAATCTTCTCTTACATCATTTTTCCAGCTATTTTGCAACTTGCGTATATAAATGATTTGACCGATGTGATATGCGTTATGAGTTGACACATTTCCGAGAATTCCCCACCATTTCACATGTTCAGATAAACCATTCACTTCACCCTCAATTTTTTCTTCAGATAATAACACTTGCCAAAGTAAAAGCACCTCCAATAGCTGGTTTTTTAAGTCCGTAAATCTATAATTCTCAGGAATTATAAAGCTGTTATTATTATTTTCAATGGAAGGTACAGCATCAACGTGAGATTTTTGTTACCTGATTTGCCATGTTTGATTCCCATAAAGTAAATGCTGCACAATTTCAGCAATGCTATTGCTTTCCTCGTTAGGTTTCCAAAATGATTGTTCCTCAGACAGATTTTTTATGGCATTTGAAAATGGCAGGTACCAACTAGGGTCATTTGCATTTGCCAGCAACTGTTCCGATAATACATCTTTTGCATGAACCATAACCAACACTCCTTAATATAAATCTTCTATTTTTACTCTATCCTGACTATTGGTTCTCCTGTCCTTCTTGAGGTAGTCTAATCCGTTTGTGAACATGCCAACTTAACACTCTCTATCATACTTATTCTCCCAATTAAATACATGTCATAGCATTGCGTTCCATTTGGACTCATTCGTATAGAATGAAAATTATATATTTTTTAAAAAATCAATACTAAGAAAAACAATTTTTGTACCGATATATTAATAACGGATAAGGTATTGAGTTAGACTCCATAAACTGACTCGAGACAATGTAAATAAATAGAAGGGAATTATAAAATGGGGAAACTAAAACTACCTAAACTAGGAAATCTTAAGCCAAAATTGATTATTGCATTTGCTTTTATACTAATTCTACCTTCAATAATAATTGGTACACGATCATATATAGCAGCAAAAGATGCCATCTACAATGACCTTCTACACGGGATTGAAGATAATCTGAATATATTAAACCTGTCTATTGATAATGCGATTGAACCAAAAATTCATGACATCGGAAAAATATCCGATCAATTGAATGCAATGAGTTTACAGAAAGAAAACACACAGCAAATTGAAGATTATTTAGAACAGTATATTGAATTGCATCCAGAAGTAGAATCCATTTATATCGGGCTTTCTGATGGATCTCTTATTATCCCAAATGCAGAGGTGGGATCAGATTTTGACGCTAGGGAAAGAGCATGGTTTAAAGAAGCTATGGCTCAAAAAGGACAAGCAATTATTTCCGATCCATATGTATCTGTCACAACAAATGATGTCGTTGTTGCTGTCTCACAAACTACAAGTGACGGGAATAATGTAATCGGTATAGATTTGAAGATGAGTTATCTTCAAGAGCTAGTACAACTAATCAACATCGGTCAAGAAGGCTATGCTCTTATATTAGATAAGAACGGAAATTACATTGTCCACCCTGAAAATGAATCAGGAACTAAGGCAAAAGAATCCTTCTACCAAAATATGTATGAGGATCAATCAGGAAATTTTGAATACGAATTAAATGGCCAACCAAAAGTAATGGGTTATACAACAAATGAACTGACTGGATGGAAAGTTGCCGGAAATCTATACACTTCTGAAATTAGCAACTCGGCGTCTCCTATCTTAAACGCAACATTACTAGTGATTGTTATTGCTCTTGTTATTGGTACAGGAATTGTTTATTTCATTATCCGTTCGATTGTCGCACCAATAAAGGATTTGAAAGAAAAAGCAATAACAATTAGCAACGGAGATCTTACACAGTCAATTAAAGTTAGAACAACGGATGAAATCGGGGATTTAGGAAAAGCTTTCATCAGTATGCAAGATAATTTAAAAGCGCTATTACGCAATATTGAACAGAATGCAGAACAAGTAGCCGCTTCTGCAGAAGAATTATCTGCAAGTTCAGAAGAGACAAGCGCAGTGACGGAGCAGGTTTCAACCTCGATCCAACAGGTATCATCTAGTGTAGAAAAGCAAAAAGTAAGTGTGGAGGCAAGTGTTCTTGCTTTAAATGAGATATCCGATGGTGCTACTCATATCGCTAACTTCTCTTCAGAAGTAACGGAACTTACACAAGAGGCATCAAAACAGGCACTAGAAGGTGGCGAATCCGTTGGGAAAATCGTTAACCAAATGGAGTCCATCCATGAATCTGTCTCAGAATCCAATAAAATAATCCATTCATTGACTGAGCGTTCTAAACAAGTAGATTCGATTTTAAAAATCATTACTGGTATTGCCGAGCAAACCAACCTACTATCTTTAAATGCTTCGATTGAAGCGGCAAGAGCTGGAGAGCATGGAAAAGGATTTGCGGTTGTAGCCAATGAAGTGAAAAAGTTGGCGGAACAATCGAGGGAATCAGCAAAAGATATTCAAGATATTATTTCAGCTATACAAGATGATACGGAAAATACGGTTAAAATCATGTCACATGTAACACAAGAAGTAAACAATGGCGTGAATATTTCGAATGAGGCTGTAACGAGATTCTATACAATTATTGACACGATGAATAAAGTAACACCACAAATGGAAGAGGTTTCAGCAACTGTACAACAAGTGTCAGCTTCTATACAGGAAACAACAGAGCGTGTAAATGACAATGCTTTACTAGCACAAGGAAATGCCGCAGCTTCGGAAGAGGTAGCAGCATCTGCAGAACAGCAACTTGCGGCTATGGAGGAAATTTCAGCTTCAGCACAGGCCTTAACTGAAATGGCGGAAGAGTTACAAGTCCTAATTTCCAAATACAAATATTAATCTCATTAATAATAGTTGTAATCTAGAGTGGCTAGGACAAAAACCAAAAATACCATTTTCCGATTAGGGAAATGGTATTTTTCAAGTGTATAGAATATTGATTTTTTGTAGACTGACTCCAGTTTTCTTGAATTTTCTACTTATGCCTCACCCTCTTCTTATAGTAAATGCCATCGTTAGTTTTGATAAAACTATTTCCTCTACCATATATACTTAATCAGTCGAATCAACAATCTGGGTATAAACATTAAAATATTCCAAGCCACTTCTATTAATATTGAATCCCTAATCTCTTTTAAAAATCCTTTAAGAAACATTCTACCTCTCTTTTTTCTCTTTTCAATTTTCATCTTCGTTCTCCCACATTTTAATAGTAACTGTCCCTTCTGGAAACGCTATATTTAATAATCTTGCCTATAAAAAGAAAAAACGCGAGAGGACCTCATTCTTCAAAAACATCAACTAATTACCGCTTTCTATTGCAGACTTGGTAAGTGTTGATTATCTTTGTATTATGATACAAATCGTATCGTTAAGGAGAAGAATAAATGCGAAAATTACTCTTTTTTTACTAGTTATTCCTATTTTCTTTTTACTTATTATAGGTCTAATCTTGTTTGACTATATCTATTTCCCGTTACTTGGCTCTAAAGCAGAAGCAGCTGCTGAAAGGTATCTAGAAGAAAAATATGAAGAAGAATTTGTTATTGATACATCAAGCTTCTCAAAACCACTTGGTAATGATATGGGTACTTACAAGATTGATTCTCACCCTACGAAAAACCCAAAACTGACAGTTCGTATATCAATTGATGAAGAAATGCGTCCGATTTCCGATAACTACCTAGACATGAAATGGCGGGCATTAATATTGATTACTTTAATGAAAAACTCGAAAGAGAAATCTCAGAAAAGGACAAAAGTCTTGATTACGCAGACTTTTCAAATAAACATCTCAAAAGCAGAGACTATGTTTTTAACTTTTCATATGATTCTAGATATGAAGAAGATAAACAGAAGCTGGAAGATATAAAATCCTCTGAGGACTTGGAACATTATATTAGAAACGTAAAAACAGCATATTAACCTACAGGATTATTGAAAAAAAGCCCTGTAAAAGACAATGAGTGAACTGTCTTTTACAGGAGAATAATTAAAGCCAATTTATTTTGTATCATTTTGCATAAAGAGTAATTTAACCCCAAATCCAATCAGTACAATACCTGTTATTTTTTCCATATAATTTTGAACAGTTGCTGACATTAGCCATTCGCGAATATAAGTTAAACAGAAAACGTAGAAGACAAACCATAGGATGGATAATAACGAATAAATGCTTCCCATAACTAGAAGTTCAATGAACGCATTATCTTGCGAGCTAACAAATTGCGGCAGAAAGGTGATAAAAAACACCGCTACCTTTGGATTGAGGAGGTTTGACAGAAAACCCTCTTTAATGGGAGAACCTTTCGTATTACGATTCGTTTCATTTAAATTGTCAGAGCTTTTACTAGATATTAGTGATTGAACACCTAAATAAATCAAATAGATAGCCCCAACCCACTTCAATATAGAAAAGGCTACTGCCGATTGCAGAACCAATGCTGATAATCCTAACGTTGCAGCAAGAGTATGACCAAGCGATCCTGCTGTTATCCCTATAGCCATTTGTAAACCATCTTTCTTGCCCCCAGAAATTGTTCGCTTTGTAATCAATGCAGTGTCTACCCCAGGACTCATTACAACAAATAAGGTCATTAGAATAAACGAGATCATCTTTCCACCTCAATCATTTGTTTAATAAAATTTAATATGTTAAATTAAAATTAACACTAAATAGAAATTTATACAATTAAATTTTGAAATTTCAAATCCGTTGGAGGCTAATTATGAGTCAATCCTTTGTTGGAGTAAAAATTGAACAATACCGTAAAAACTCGGGGTGTTCGCTCAGAGAATTAGCAATGAAAGCAGACATCACCCCTTCCATGCTAAGTCAAATTGAAAAAGGACATGCCAATCCTTCGATACAGACCTTAAAATCGCTCGCGAAAGTATTAGATGTTCCTGTATTTACATTTTTAATAGACGAAGTGGATACAAGAGATCTTGTAGTGAGAAGTGAGCAACGTAAGCAGATTATGATTGATGGTTTAGAATATGAACTAATTTCCCCAGACTTTACGAGCCAATTAGCAACTGCCATCATGCATTTAAAGCCGGGTACATCCTCTTCTGAAACCCCCATGTCTCATAAAGGAGAAGAAGTCGCTTTTGTACTAAGTGGGCCGATTCAATTATCACTTTTAGGGGACGAGTATATTTTAAAAACTGGTGATAGCGTAAAAATCCCTGCACAAGCCTTACATATGTGGCGCAATTCCACCGACGAACTTGTTAGTATACTCTTTTCGGTTACGCCACCTTCTTTTTAGGGGCAATTTGGTTTTAAGCAAAATTTGACTCTACAAATGCACCTTTTTATCGAAAATGATAAAAATCCATTTTGAAAAAGATCATCAAAATGGATTTTATCTTGCCTAATTAAGATTGCCAATCATTCCTATGAAGGGTGTAGTGATAATGTACTTCATTTTCATTTTCCACTTCACCTTCTAACTTGAAGCCAGTTCTTTGAACGACTCTATTCGAACATAGATTTCTTGTTAGCGCAATGGCATTTAAAAGTTCGACATTTATATTCTCAAGAAATGCGCCCACTTGTTTCAAATTCTATTTATTAACCATTAGATTTCTCATCTAAAAATTTCTCCATCCTATATGCTATAAAAACGAGCGCTGCTACTCCAACACCCATCAGTACACCATCAGTAAAAAGTCCAATAAGTCCCCCAACTAAAACAAACGTTGTTATTTGTAATTTCATCAAAATCTTTACCCCACCTCCTAGGTCGCTTTCCTCAATTACTAAATTAATTGGCCCCTATATGGTAGATAGCGCAAATTTTTCGTTCTGAAATCGTGCCCGATGCTGGATGTTGAAGCTAAAACTTATCCAGGACAAGTAACTGTTAATAAAACTTGGACAATGATGCAATTCGCATATAGAATCACTTTGATTATGTGAATATTTAACAAATTAATGTTGATAGTCGAACTGTAAAGGCAGAAGCTCTTAGTGATTCTTCGAAATGGTAAACTAAACTCCCTTAAGCCTTATTGAAATAATCTCAACAGCCTTCATAAACTCTGCAACAAATTCTTCGCGATTCACTGTGTGAAGAACATGCACGTTTGGTGCTTTATTTGTACGATTCGTGTAGTCAACAACTGTTGCACCAGATGCGGTGCCTTCAAGTACTGCTTCAACATGGCAGTTTTGGCCTTTAAATAATTCTGGTTTCAATAAATACATCACGGCACAGACATCATGAAAATGCAGCACTTGATCATAATTTTCTTCATGGAATGGTGTTTTCTTCATGACATCTAAATAATAGGTCACGAGCTGATAAGCTTTGTCCGCAAATTCGCCGCCAATATCCAAAATCTTTTTCGCTTCATCAATTGTTACAAAGGCCTTATGTGTTACATCTAAACCGCTCATGACAATCGGAATACCCGAACGGAACACGATTTCTACTGCGTGTGGATCCACATACGCATTGAATTCCGCCATAGGAGACATATTGCCCCCTACTGCTGCACCGCCCATCCATGAGATTCGCTCGATTTTTGGCTTTACTTCAGGATGCGCAAGCAACAAAGCCGCCACATTTGTTAATGGACCTGTTGCTACAATTGTTATTTTATTCTCGCTCGTCATAATCGTTTCCAGCATTGCTGTAACTGCTGGTCGTTTACTTACTGGCAACTTTGGCACAGGAAACTGTACATTCCCAAAACCGCTTTCCCCGTGAATATCTTCGGCCACTTCCAATTCACGGAAAATTGGCTGTTCTAATCCACGCGCAATTTCTACATTCGCACCTATATAACTTAAGAATGTACGTGCGTTGTAGTTTGTCTTGTCTTGTGAAATATTGCCCGAACAGGTTGTAACTAATCGCACATCCAGTACATCATCATTAGCAAATGCTAAAGTGAGCATCATTGCATCATCAATTCCTGGATCTGTATCTATAATAATTGGTAATTTAGTCATGTATAAAGCCTTCCTTTTAAACTTTCAGATTTTATTCTAATCTCATTGTATAATAAAATTGAACACTATCCATAATTCGCTCATCACATTTTTTGGATAGGTCCATTTAAAATCGCCCAAATAAGTTTTACACAATAAACTACAAAGTCACTTAGTCAAAACATTCCTGAACAATTACGTGAGTACTATTAATAATTTATAAGTTTTTTAACGCCTCTCTTTTACTTAGTGGTTTTAACTGGCTTGAAGTTACAAACTCTTTTACTTTTGTAGGATTTATTTTTGCATATTGTCGCAACACCCACCCAATTGCTTTTTGAACAAAAAATTCTTCACTATCAGCTCTCAACAGAATATATTGAAACAAGCGTTCTTCATCAGTTGTATTTTTAAACCCTAGTTGATATAGTAACGCTGTTCTTTGTAGCCAAAAATTTTCATCGATAATCCACTTGTCTGCATATTGAGAAAGTAGTTCTGGATACGTTTTAAACAGGTGGCCCATTATATGTGGAGCAAGCACATCTACTGTATCCCACCAAGACTTATTAGTTAACAATGAGCTTAACCACGGCATATCCTCTGGAGTAAAAGTCTTTTTTTCTCGTTCAAGTATGTCGAGAGCTGCTTTTTGATATTCTCTTTCTGGAAGCTCCCATAATCTTAAAATCACATCTGGCAGGTTTTCTTTTGCCGGGACACCAAATTCCTTAAAAAACTGTTTTGTTAGTTTTCTGCGTATAGGTGTTCGAATCCCTATAAATTCAAACTGATTCCTCATATAATTTTTCGACCAACTGGCGTAATCCAGATCAATGTGTTGGGAATAGATTTTTATGAGTTCTTCTACATATTGTTGATTGACAAGATACACTACACTTCCGTTTAGTAGTTGATTGTTGTGAGTTGTTTTATTTTCCATTCATTCTTCTCCAATACCTATATAAATATATTTTTATGTTTAAGCATTTATCCTAACCTATTAAGAGGCATCTGGTTTCAACTTCTTTCATAAACTAATAAGCAATAAGAGTGCAACCTATATGCGGAATACTCAGAATCAGATGTATAATTTTGCGTTACCACCCCGGCAATACATGTATCCTACTTATTTTCCATTCATACTGCAGCAACTATCCCCAACTTATACAATAGCCAGAACCCGTTTTCTTTGACCACTTACTGATGAATATCGGAAAAACTATTCGTGTCGCAACAGTAAATGAGGCATTGGAAAGTAAATTGACAGGCGTGGCGATTGATCACATTCAACTTACAATCGGCGAGCTGAATTACCACATTCGTCTCCAACACATTATTTACTATACCGGAAACCTTAGACAAATTTTCCTTGGTTGCAAGTAGACCTTTTCCTTCTAGTTCTATAAACTTAAAACCTTCACAGCTCTACTCATATTTCCTTTCTCCTTATGCACATTTCCTGCCTCTTCAGTCCAAAAAGAAAAGAGATGCGGCTTCTATAATGCATCTCTTTGTTTAACCTATTTAACTACTTACGCCCAGCTTAATTTGATTATCTACTATAGTACATAGATGTGGACCAAACTTGGTTCTTACAATAAATCCAGTTTTTGCGTATTTTATAAAATCATTAAGTAAAAAGGCACCCAAAGTCGGAATTTCTACTTGTACATCAATGCGTCGATCCAAACCTTCTATGAAATTGCCTACTTTCTCTAATAATTCAGTGTCTATCTGAACCAAATAGAGGCAAATATCAATGTCACTAGTAGGGGTTGTTACCAAAATTGAAGTGGCAATCTCAAACCCTACACTTCCAGTTGGTCCCCATGCTAGTTTGTACTTTTCAAATTCATCCTTGATTCTGATTAATGCAGGGGTATAAATTCGACCATTGAACATATCCATTCGATTGACTAACGAGATTGGGGATATCACCTGCGTAATATTATTCTCATGGATAAATGCCCCAAAACGTTTCTCTCTCGAATCCCCCCGCAGCCCAATTGGGACGATTTTGTTGGTAATTGGCAATCTTCTAACCACGCCAAAGTTTTTAGCTGCAGGTGCATCATTCACCCAATCAGGTAGGTTCATAGAAGTTTCAATATGATGGATTGTTGCAAATCGAACAATATCATGAACTTTTATCTCCATTGCAGCTCAATCATTTCGCGAACTTGAATGGATGCTTTTCTACCTGAGGATTGCGCGATTTCTGATTTTAAACGACTCGATAAATCACGGTCCTTTCTAGTTTGAATGTCGGAATATGCTTCGTTAATGGCATTAACCAAAATATCCTTATCTTCAGAAGCAGGTTCCTTAGCATTTACCCCGTCCAGCAATCTGAAAAGCGCCCCTAGTTTTTTAAATGATTGAATATCATAGGCCATGGAAGGTACTTCCTTTGCAGCCTCATCCAGTTCTTCAATTGTTCTTTGAGTAATAATTGCAGCTGATTTCTTTGACATTACATGGACATTTACTCCGTCATCATTCAGAGCTATTAGACGATTTGCCTGCATTCCATGAGATAGGAAAGCACCGGATATAGCATTTCCTACTAGTGCAGCAATTACTGGATGGCCAGCTAATCTTGCAGTTGCATAGGCATCAACAGCCGCTGAACAAGATAAAAAGATGCCAAATAATTCTTCATGATAGCCAAATGCTTGGCTAGGTACATCAACAATCGGGATAATTAGACGTTTTTCAAATAGGTCGCTATCTTCTTCAATTGCCTGACGTACGTATTTTGCAATTGTCCAACCTTCCAATAATCCTATCTCACCCTTGCGTGCCCGGTAATATTTACTTTCAGGGTTTGGTACTACTGCTATTACTCTAGCATTCACCCCGGAAATTGATGTATCTGCAACCAATACAGATGGAACTTCACTAATTGTAGGTGCGCCACCACTCAACAAATCAAACCATTTTCGTCCAGTGCTTTTTACAACTCCTACAGGAGCAGGTAAATCTGAATGATTAGTTATTGCTTTATTTTTTAATAACTCTTTAGCTTGTTCTGGCGTGACTTTTTCTTCAATATCTAAAGACTTAAATAGTGATAAGTAATGATCCACTTGTTTTGTACGTTGTTGTAATTCTACTTCTTCGTTCCAAATACTTTGGATTGCATTTATATAATTTGGAATATCATCTTCAACTAGTAGGTCAGCAAGTGCTGATTCATTGCGAACCGCCCCACCGATCATTTTCCAGATTAATTGTTTATTTCGAGAATCAAGTTCACGTATGCCGGCTTCTTGTTCAATTACTTCTGGTCCATTCATTCCTAGACGACCTTCACGTGTCATAATTAATGCACTGCATAGTCCTGCAGTTAGAGACATTCCACCAAATGATCCGACTTTACCAGGAATAATCCCAATCACCGGAACGAATTCGCGTAACGCAACAATCGCTGCACTAATCTCAGCAATTGACAATAAGCCGTAATTTGCTTCCTGGAGGCGTACACCGCCTGTATCATAAATGATCACTGGATAGATTTTATTGCCCTTTTCACATTCTTTGATGATCTTTTCTAATGTACCTGCCAGTTTTGCACCCGACACTTCCCCGATACCACCACCTTGGAAGTTACCTTCAATCGAGATGACGACTGTCTGTTGTCCATTTAGGGTACCTTTCACAATAATCATGCCATCATCAAATTGCGGCACTATGTTTTGAGCAACTAAATGAGGAGACTCCAATCCGTCAAAAGGCCCTAGAATTTCATAAGCACTGCCGTTATCCAATAATTGAAATGCTCGTTCACGTGCTAGGCTTTCTACTAAACTCTCAGTTATGATTTGCGCCATTAGTACTCACCTCCACTGCTTGTGCCAAGCGAATTGATACAACTCCTGGTGTTGCTCCAAAATCATTAATTCTAATACGTGCCGAAATATCATTTTGACTAACAAACCGTTCGATTACTTTTTCCCATGTGTCTTGGAACCCTGTAATACCTGTTCGAATTTCAACCACTGTTTTCTTCTCATCTGTAGGTTCAACCAATATTTCTAAATCTCCAGACCCAACAACCCCAACATGTGCTGGTTGTTCAACTGTTTTTGATGCTGGAAATGAATATGTTAATTTTTCCACAATATCGCTCCCCTTTGATTGATTAATGAATCGTTGCAAAATCGTATTTTTTTGATAATTTCATCTGACATATTTTATATATATAGATGGTTGCGGCTAATAAATCCGCACTTCCTCCAGGAGATAAGTGTCGTTCTTTAAAGTCTTCATTCATTGTTTGAAGTTCATTTAAATTGCCGCTTTCTAAAACTCTGCGTGCAAACTGTTTCGCGTAATTCAAGCCTTTTATTCCACCACGATGCAGTAAACAGGTGTCATCTAAATTAGCCATTAGCGCTAAAAACGAATGAAATTTCGCAACATCATAACTATATTGATTTAGTGAGGATCTGAAGATTGGCATGCTGAATTTACGAATGTGCGGAAATGCCAATTGTGCTTCTACTTTGGCACCGTGTACACCGTATTTGTTAATGGCCTTTATCCCATTTGTTAGCTGAGGCGGGATAAATCGATCTTCAAATCTTGCAATCTCTCCTGCAGTAAAGCAAAGTACAAGTTCATCACATTCGCCTTTGTGAATTGCTGCAGCTGCCGTTAATAAACCAAGCGACCAAATAGCGCCTTTATGTGTATTGACACCATTTGTTGCTTGGTACATTGCCTCTTCGCCTTTACGACCAATCTCTCCGAATTTTTCGCGTAATTTTTGGGATGGCTTTACTCCATACGCGACCATTGCCATTTCGTAAAAGGTGTCGTGAAGGCAATTCGCTGACTTCACCATCATGGAAAAGTCCAAATCGTCATGGGAACCTTGATCCTTTTGGTCAACTAGTCCCGGTTTAGGCGTAAGAGATACTTCTTCTATTAGTGAGGCTACTGCTAAATCTGCTAGGTTAGATGAAAGAATATGCGCATCTTGCAATCTCCTCTCCTCCTTCTCATTACCAACTGCGGAATTTTGCTGGCGGTGTATACAAACCACCTGACCATTGAACAAGTTCATCGATATTTTTGGCAGCAAGCAGAGAGCGTTTCGCATCTGAACGACGTATGCCTAAATCTTCCGGTAAAGCAATCAGTCCTTGTTCACGTAAACGTTCTGTCGTTTTTGGATTATGCTCCATGCCGATTGGTGTGATTCCGGCTATTGAGGCAATCATTTCGCGTCTTTGTGCAATACTATCGGATTTATATAAATAAGCAATTCCCTCTTCTGTTACGATGTGTGTTACATCTTCTCCGTAAATCATCACCGGTGCGACGGCTAATTTTGCCTGGTCTTTTACACTGATGGCGTCAAGTGATTCAACAAAAACTGGCTTATTCGCTTCTTGGAATGTTTCAGCCACTTGTACGACTAACTTTTGACCACGTGCCAACGGATCGTCAGAAGTCTTCAAATCGAACCAAGCATCTGTTGAATGTCTTCGTCCGCCAGGGTTATGGCCCATATTCGGTGCTCCGCCATATCCCGCGACACGCCCTCTTGTTACTGTCGAAGAGTTTCCTAATTCATCCATTTGCAGAGTGGAGCCAATGAATAAATCAACCGCATACTGACCAGCTAATTGTGCCAAGGTACGATTCGAACGAAGGCTGCCATCCTTCCCTGTAAAGAAAATATCTCTTCTTGCTTCCACATACTTTTCCATTCCAAGCTCTCCACCGAATGCATAGACACTTTCTACCCATCCTGATTCGATTGCCGGTATGAGTGTAGGATGGGGATTTAACACCCAGTTGGTGCAAATTTTCCCTTTAAGTCCTAACGATTCAGCATAAGTTGGCAATAATAATTCAACAGCGGCGGTATTAAACCCGATACCGTGGTTCAATGATTTCACACCGTGTTTTTCATAGATGCCTCGGATGATCATCATTGCCTGCAGTATTTGAATATCTGTAATATGTCGTGGATCTCTTGTAAATAACGGTTCAAGCTCATATGGCTTATCTGCTACAACAATAAAATCAACCCATGAACTTGGAATGTCAACGCGAGGTAATTCATCGACTATTTCATTTACCTGAGCAATGACGATGCCATCACGGAAAGCTGCTGCTTCCACTAAAGTCGGTGTTTCTTCAGTATTCGGGCCTGTATATAGGTTCCCATTGACATCTGCCTTATCTGCAGCGACTAATGCTATATTAGGTATTAAATCTATAAATAATCGGCCATAAAGCTCTATATAAGTATGCAAGTCTCCTAGTTCAATTTTTCCATCTTCAATCATGTGAGAAATTCGAAGACTTTGTGGACCAGCATAAGAAAAATCGATTTTCCTTGCAATCCCATATTCAAAAACGTCTAAATGTTCCGGTCTTGAAATACTGGACATTATCATATGCAAATCATGTACCTTTTTCGGGTCAATTTGCACTAATGATTGCGATAAGAAGGAGGCTTGCTTTTGGTTATTTCCTTCCAGTACTACACGATCTCCTGTTTTAATCAATCGCTCTAATACCTCTACAATTCGGTCCGTCGGAATAATTACTCCATCAACCAATCCCTTTACACTTTCCAGCCTTTCTTTCTTTGCTTCAACTCTAGTTGTCCATGATTTATTTGCTTCTCCCACATTTTTCAAAACCATTTTACACACCCCTATTTATGAATTTGACATTACATAGAAACAATCCTCAATACTGTTTTTAGATATAGACATCGTTCGAACTTCCGAGAATGCTTGCTGCGCTAACTTACTCAATACATCACCAGGCGGCATTTCAATAAAAATTTGCGTCCCGGATTCATAAAGTAGATTTACTGCATCATGCCAACGCACCGGATAACAAATGCTTTTTGCCAAATCTTCCTTTACTGCATCCGCTTGCATTAATAACCTTGAAGTTATATTGCTGGATATCGGAATTTTCGGTCTTTTCAGTTCAAGTTTATTCAACTCGATCAACAGCTCTTGGCTTACACGGTCGAATAAAGGACTGTGAGAAGGTGTTGATACATTTAATAATTGTGCAGATGTTGCCCCATGAATCTTCACATAGTCTATTACTTTTTGTAGACCCGCTAGAGAACCCGATAATGTAACTTGTGTTGGCGCATTTCGGTTTGAAACATATACCGGTTCACTTTCAAGAAATAGCTTGTTTACTATATCAGATAATTGATATTCATCTAATCCTAATACAACAGCCATTCCATAACCTTCACCACAAGTATTCTCCATCAGTTCACCACGCAAAGTTACTAATTTTAGAGCGTCTTCAAATGAAATCACACCGGAAGCGGTGGCAGCACCAAATGCACCTACAGAATGACCAGCTACATAATTCGGTATAAGTCCATTTTTTTCAAATATTTTAAACGTAGCAACCGATGCAATTAATAAACATTGCTGTACCGCCTTTGTTGTTGAAAGCGCTTTTTTACTATGCAGCAAGTCGATATGTGTGTTTAAAATTTCACTACTTTCTTCTAGGATTTCTTTAACAACTGGATCAGCGGGTAGATTATTTAACATTCCTTCGTACTGAGAACCTTGACCTGGAAAGAGAAAAGCACTTTTCAATGTATCCATCCTCTCTAAAATAGTGTTTTGCTCACATTGAAAATTACGTTTTCTGTATGGTGACGCAGAAGTTCAATGAATTCGTCCATTTGGTTTCGTTTTAGATATTCATAGATTTTTCGATGTTCCTCTTTCGATTTTTCTATCGTTTCTGCTTGTGAGAAGTGAATACCTTGAATTCTCAATAACGGAAAACTAATTTTGCTATAAACCCCTTCTAAAACAGAACTTTCGCTAAATTTTATAATTGTATAGTGAAAAGCGTAGTTCAGCTGAACATATTGGACTTGATTTGTACATTTATCCATTTCTTTTAGCAGACTTTTCAATTCATCTAATAAATCTTTCTTCTTATGCGGCTCATGGATTCTTTTTGCTGATAGCAGTTCGATATTATTCCTGATATCAAGCAAATCTTGAATTTCCGATAATGTATATCCTTTTACAAAAGCGCCTTTTCTAGGTATTCTTTCTAACAATCCTTCTGTAGCCAGCATATAAATCGCTTCTCTAATAGGAGAACGACTAGTGCTGAACATTTCCGCATAAGCGCCTTCAACTATTTTGTCTCCAGGCTTTAACTCTCCATTTAAGATTTGCTCCAGAATTTTTTCTGCCACAATTCTTGATAGTGCATTATCTAACGGATAGTTTAAGAAAAACTCCATTCAAAACACATCCTTAAGTACTGATTCAACCATACAAACGGTCGACTGTATACATAAATAATAAAACAGATAATTCTAAATTTCAATCGGTTTTTACCATTTTTTCTGCTTTACGGAAAATTTTTAGTTGATTTATATTTTTTTATATTTTATGATGTTCACAGAATACAGTCGACTGAAAATTCTTTCAGTTCACTAATTTACTAATACTTGATAAAGGGGTGTCGGGGATTATGGTGATTTATGGGGTTGCTATATTAGCAGGGTGTTTTTTAGTGGGCACAGTTGTCGGGGAATTTATAGGAGCATTAATGGGAGTAGATTCAAATGTTGGTGGCGTAGGGGTCGCCATGCTTCTTTTAATCATTGTGGTTGATAAGCTTGTAAAATCAGGGAAAATTGAAAAACCCTCACTAGACGGTTTAAGTTTCTGGAATCAAATGTATATTCCGGTCGTGATTGCAATGGCAGCGAGCCAAAATGTCCTGGGTGCTTTAACAGGCGGTCCTTTGGCAATAATCGCAGGAGTCGCAGTTGTAGCCATTAGCTGGGCATGTGTTCCACTTCTAAGCGGAAAGCAAAAAGAAGAAGAATCTTCGTACTCTACTACAGCTATAAGGGGTGAAGCTGATGCTTGATATGATTAAAAACGTATTTGTTGATAATGGAATGATCACAGCATTCTTAGTTGTTGGACTTACGATGTGGCTCGCCTATTTTATTTCGGGTAAATTAACAAAAGGAAGGATTCATGGATCTGCTATTGCGATTGTACTGGGTCTGGTCTTAGCATATATTGGTGGCGTGGTAACAGAGGGAACTAAGGGGATTTCCGATGTTAGTTTTCTAGCCGGGATGGGTTTTCTGGGCGGAAGTATGCTGCGAGATTTTGCTATAGTAGCAACTTCATTCGGTGCCAATTTTGATGAAATTAAAAAGGCTGGCTTCAGAGGAGTTATTTCTCTTTTCCTCGGTGTAATACTATCATTTATAGTCGGTGCTATATTCGCCGTCATGTTTGGATATAAAGACGCAGTAGATATTGCCACAATTGGGGCTGGAACTGCAACATATATTGTAGGTCCAGTAACTGGTGCTGCATTAGGTGCAAGTTCTGAAGTAATTGCAATAAGTATCGCAGCAGGTTTAGTTAAGTCCGTATTGGTAATGGTTGGAACACCGTTTATTGCAAAGTATATTGGCTTAAACAATCCGATGACTGCAATGGTTTATGGCGGTCTAATGGGGACTACATCTGGTGTAGCTGGAGGTCTTGCAGCAACCGATTCTAAATTAGTACCTTATGGTGCTGTTACTGCAACATTCTATACGGGCTTAGGATGCTTGTTAGCTCCAACGGTTTTGTTTCTAATAACAGATTTAATTTTTTAATAGATAATAAGTTGGTCCACAAAAGTCGATTTGTCACAGCAAATCGACTTTTTGTTTATGTTGATGCTTTCCAAAAAACTTGAGTCAGTATTGCCCTCCCACTTTATTCCTATGAATTTCCGATTACCGGAAAAACACTTAATATTGACTCTAATTCTTTAATTAATCTTTCTAGGTAGGACTGATCCGACTTAAATTCAAATGTCAATTCTGCTCCATTGCCAGCTGGAAAACAAGTCTTTCCAGACCATTTCATTTTCCCTAAGCGATCCATTTCACACTCAAAATGAATATAACTATCTAAATTACTAAGAATTGCTTTTCCCTTTAGGTTGCGATTCATTAATTTTAGTTCATGTAGAAAATCACTTAACTCGTCTGTTCTTAAAGAAGCATAGAACTGAACCACATATCCAGGGATTTCAACATTTACAATTGAATCAATCCAATTGATATCCCAATAATCGGTTGTATTCGGATGACTTCTTGTCACCACCCCAATTTCAACTTTTTCGTTCTCATCACCCAAAAGATGAAATTTCATTTAATCACCTCAAATCTGCTTTACTTGCTAACCTATACTATTGGCATTCATTCTATAACTCAATTCAAAGGACACTTATTAAAATTAAAAAGGATACCATAGCTAAGCCATAGTATCCTTTAATAGTAATTCGAGATCTTTGATTGTCACTAAGACAGTTTGAAGTATTGAATTAAATCATTTAATTCCTTCGCTAGTTTTGCCAGCTCCTCTGAACTTGCCGCTACTTCTTCCATTGAGCTGCTTGTTTGCTGAGTAGAAGCCGATGTTTGTTCCACACCTGCAGCCGATTCTTCTGAGATGGATGCAATCTCCTCTATAGATGAGTTCATATCTTGGCTAGTTGATTTAATCATCGTTAAACTATCACTAACCGTTTGGATGTTTTCAACCATCACTTTAACGGAATCGCTAATTTTTTCGAATGTCTCGCCTGTAGATTTAAGTTGATGGGTTCCCTTTTCTACTTCTGTATAGCCCGTTTGTAAGGCGTTCGCAACTTCCGAAGAATCGTTTTGAATTTTTCCCACGATTTGCGTAATATCCGAAACGGAAATTGCTACCTGTTCCGCGAGTTTTTTCACTTCTTCTGCAACAACTGCAAATCCTCGTCCATGTTCTCCAGCGCGTGCTGCTTCTATCGCTGCATTCAGAGCAAGCAAATTAGTTTGTTCTGCTACTTCTCTTATTACCGTTACTAGTTTTGAAATTTGATTGGATTGAATATCTAATTGTTGGACCTTTTGTACAGAGACATGGACAATTCGGTCTATATTCGCCATTTGCTCAATCGATTGCAGCATTAGCTGAGAACCGCCTTCTGTCAGTTGTAAGACTTGATGGGAAGATTGATGAATTCTTTCGCCATTTTCATGGGCTTCTTCTACCTTCTCTACATAAGTCCCCATGCCAGAGGAAAGGTCGGATGCGTGACTCGCCTGTGACTCTGTGCCAAAAGCAATTTCCTCCATTGTCCTAGCCACTTGCTCTGCCCCTATTTTTACCTCATTTGCCGATTGCGTCAGTTCTTCACTATGGCCTGTCATCATATGGGATGCTTGAGAAATATTTTGAATCATACTACTCAGCATATTTTGCAAATTATTCAAGCCGGTAGCCAATTGCCCTGTTTCATCCTTTGAAGTAATTTCCAGTTGGTTTCGAGTTAAGTCACCTTCTGCGATATGTGCCATTTGTTCCGTCACTTTCTTTATAGGTGCAGAAACGTGATTTGCAAACAACCAAATGATCAAAATACCTAGAACTAGTGTAATTCCAATTATTATTAAGTTTAATTGAAGAATTTCATTTGCAGGTTGGTTAAAATCGAGCATATACGTTCCAGCAACAACTACCCAGCCCCACTCCGTGAAATCTTTTGAGTATGTTACTTTTTCTTCTAGTTGTTCTTGGTTATTTGGAAGTTGAAAATAATAATATGTAAATCCTCCGCCATTTTGTCCTTCTTCTATAAACTCCTGTGCATAAAATTTACCGTTTATATCTTGTTTCTCCCAAAGATTGATTCCTTCGCTATTGGGGTGGGCAACCATATTCCCTTCATAATCAGAAATGAACATATATCCATTTTCACCTAGGTCAAAACTATCGTTAATAGGCCTTCTATCTCCTTGCAGTTCTCCCAGGATGGCTATTTTTACTTTTTCTTTTGCCTCATCCAATGAAAGATCTCCATCTTCAACTTGTTCGTTTAGTACAGTCATTAACTCTATCGTGTGTTCAACACTATTCCTCAAATTCGTCTCGCCAAGTTCATTTAAACTACTACTACTCTTCTGATAGCTAAAAAGACCTAATACAATTAATGGGATTGTTAGTAGTAATATAGAAACCGTTAATAATTTTACTTTAATTGATTGAGCAAATAACCCTTTCATAAATAAACATCCTCACTATTTCAATATAATTATTCTTTATAATCAACCTTTTATTTCAAAATATTCTCTCTCATTCTTTTTTTCGATTATATTCCTACCAGACTAAAAATTCAATAGATTATAATAATAATTGATAATATTTTTGAGACAAAAGACCCCCTCAGAATTATAGAATAATAATAAATATAGCGTCCCCACATAATTGTAGAAACGCTTTGTTTTATACGAATTTTGTTTTTATAGTTTAAGTTATCTACTTACTATAGGATTTCCCCAATGCTTGACTACAGGAAGCTTTTTAACCTAGTCAGATTTTCTTCCAAAAATATTGCATTCTTCTCAATTCCTCGACGTTGACACCAGCCGACACTGTTGAAGGCATCTGTAAAGAGATAAAAAGGCAGGACAGCTTCTAAGTCGATCAATGGTCGGATAGATTGGTATCCATCTTTAAAGGCATTATACAGAGTTGGGTTAAAGCGTAAAAAATCCCGGTATAGTTTGGTGAAATCAATGTCGGTTGAACCAAATCGGACGCTCTCAAAATCAATCATTCCTGAGACCTTATCCCCGTCCACAATGATATTTGCAGGTCGAAAATCCATATGCACAAAGCTTGGGCCATCCGGGGAAGGGATTTGTTGTTTCATTGCTTCATATTTTGCTATAGCTTGATTATATAAACGGCCATCTACTACTTCATTTACATCCTCGGCAAAACCATAAAATTGCTTTTCTACAAATGAGGACCAGTTGGGGAATTCATTCTGAATACCTGTTAACACTCTACTCTCCGGCGGCTGTATGGTATGCATCGTGGCCTGAAGAACTCCTACTTGAAACGCTGCTTTGGGGGAAGCATCCGTTGTTAAGGGTTTCCCTTTTAGCTCGGATAATAAAAAAGCACCAGGACATTCTTCATCACCAGACCAACAATCCAGCATCTGAGGAATGGCTACACGCCCCTTTAAAACTTCATAAGCTTCCAACTCTCGCTCATACTTCAGTTTTGTATAAGGTATTTTTAAAAATATATTTTGGCCATTATGCAAGGTACATTTATAAACTGTTGAACTATGAGAATCTTCCACCTCACTCATAGAGTCTACCTGCAATCCGAATTTTTCAAAGACACGATTTAACACCAACATACCTCCTTTTTTCTCTTATTAGTGATTCAACAGAAATAAGTGGCTATCCTTCTTGCAAGTGGATCATCGCGTTATTTGAAATAGGAAAAGTCGATTTATTACAACAGATGTAACAAATCGACTTTTTTTACTTTAATAATATTAGAATTATGATTATCCCAGCTTTTCTTTAACCTCTTTAATTTGCAAAACATGTCGCATTTCGTGATATCCAACAAACGGAATCCATTGTTTCAAACTCATTTGTCCAAATACTGGATGTGGGAACCCCTTCACTTCCAGTTCTTTTTCATCTGCTGTTTCTTCTATTTTTAGCAGCCTTTTATGTGTCATTTTCAACTTCGTTTTCAAATCTTCTAATGTGGCAAAATCATTACTTGGTTTTGTATATTCCGGAGCATTAATCTTTACCTCTCGGTTTATCGTGGCTTCAATTGGCTTAATTCCAGCATTCACCACTTCGCCATTTTCCAATTGATCATGGATTGTTTTCGCAATAGCATCTTCCATTAAATATACGTGTTCTACTATTTGCTTGATCGACCACTGATCATCAGAAGGTTTTTTATTCAAGTCTTCAGCTGATATATCATTTATCTCGTTAAACAATTCTTCACGCGATATTTTGAGAACTATAGATACTGAGATTAACTTCTGAAATGGTTGACTAACAATATAGCCGATATAATAAAACAACTCTCTAAGGAAGAACGGAATTTTACTATTGAATGTCTTGTATACTGAACTTTGAGTTGGAGAAGAATACACTTCATCCATCCCCGTATTTTTAGCCATTAAAATTGCTCTTTTCATATGTAATGGATCGCTTACAATTGTAAAAGTGTCTAGGTCATTCTTTATTGCAATGTCATAGGCATTTGCGAGGTTTTCTTCTGTGATTTTTGATTTGGTTTCAATGAAAATATCCTCTGGATTCACATTATTTTCAATCGCATAATCCCTTGCTACCTCCGACTCGGCAAACTTATTCTCATCCCCCTTACCACCTGTAAAGAGGATTTTATCTACATACCCATTCTCGTATAGCCAAATAGAATGATTCACTCTCTCCCGCAAAACAGGCGACGGCTCATCATTCCAGGCCGCAGCCCCAAGCACCACCGCTACATCCGTCTTTACTAATTCAACTTTCTTACTAAAAGACAGAATACTAACTGCTGAGTAAGTAATAAAAAGAAATAGTATGCCAATAACGATGGAACTTAACTTGATCCAGATTCCTTTCAACTCATCCCCACCTTGTTTAAGATGTTGTCTTGAATACCTTATAATTACCCCCTATTGTAATGTTCCTTTTTAGGACGAAAAATTTCGCAAAGTCGTTTCATATTTTATCCATTTCGAGAAGTGCAAACAAAAAGAACATCAATCCTTACCGAATCAATGTCCCAAATGGCTAAGTTAATTAAACTTTTTTCGAACTTCAATTTTTACTCTATCAAATCTAATTCATAATGATAGAATTCAATATCCCTTTTATAACCATTTTTTTCATATAGCTTTTGTGCAGAATTATTATTTATTGCTGTACTAAGGCTTAGACTTTTAGCACCTGTTTCCTTGGCGAAGTCCCTTGCTTTATTTAAGAGCATTTCCCCCACTCCTGCTTTCCTGGCCTCCTCAACTACATATAGATCGTTTAGTATCCAGGCTCTTTTCATGGATATAGAGGAGAAGGTTGGATATAGTTGAGTAAAACCGATATATTTATCATTATCTTTTACAACAAATATGACTGAATCCTTTCTATCAATACGTTCTTTAATGTAATCTCCAGCACCTTCTAAATTTGAGTCTTTTTTATAAAATATCCGATATAAGTTAAATAGATGTGACGTTCCTTCTAAATCTTCCATTGTAGCTTGATATAATTCCATTGGTTTCCCCTACTTTCACATGTACTCTCAGTTATTTTTGTCCTTGAAAGTTTATAATCTCTTTAAATTCTTCACTAGTCCCAATGTTATAAAAAAAACTTCTATCTTCAATAGTGGCTATGGTTCCTGTTTCTGTTGCATCAACCCACAGGTAATATTGTTTATTGCCTAACTTCACCTTATATTGCGGGGGAATCCTATTGTCTTCAAAGTCGCCTAGCTCTCTAGCTTTATTAAATACTTTCTCTAGGATTCTAACATCCTTTGCATCAGATATAATTTGTTGTGTATTCGGTTTTTCTTCCTCAAAATTTATCATTTCGTGAATTTCAATTTCTTCGATTGCCTCTTGATTATTGTTGCAGGCAGCCAAACCTAATGAACAGAAAATACTTAATAAAATTACTATTTTTTTCAATAATAGCTACCCCCTGGATGTACGGAAAACTTTAAATAAGCAACTTTAATTTTTTGCAGGTACACAACTCCCTAACCATGCATCCGCCACCGAGAAGTAATCTTCATTTTTCCACAATAGTAAAGTATTCAATTCTCCTATTTCATTGACTCTATCCTGAAAAAAACAATCAGCTATAAAATATGCAAGTCTCGAATAGCCAAATGTCGACCCACCATTTATGGAAAACCATTCTTTGAAAACTTCCATACTCGATTTTCCACTATTTATATCTTTTACAAACCTACTTATAATTCCCCTTTTATTGTCCTTCGCAAATTGTAGCCATTCATCTCCAGCATTATTATAAGAAAAATAGATGGATTCGTTTAGGTTCGGTATAATCTGCTTTGAGAAATGCGTTGCTGCTCCTTCTTGCAGTAACCAGATATAGGGATGATTCCAATGTACGGTTTTCCAATCCATCCCATGCCCATCTGATAGGATATTATGTGCAACATGACCAAATTCGTGCGCTATAATTATTCGCAAAGGATCCGCTTCAAAAGATAGTTTTTCCATCGCAAAAGTTATATCCGGTATGATTTCACGGTGCGTATAAGCATTGGTACCATAAGCCCCGATTATTAGATTTACCGTAATTGGGAAGTCTAATTGATACTTGGTTTGATAATTTTGTACAATTTCTTCTAATAAATGTTCGATAGACTGATGTACTTTATTGATGGAATCCCAATCATTCGGGTATTTTTCAATTGCTTTGTGGAGCCTTTCATCTGTATTTTTGCAGTGATATGAAAAATACTCATTAAATATCTCAGGATAATTTTCGTGATATTGTCTTAGTCGTTCTAAAGTTGCCTCTTTCGTGAATGCTGGGAATGTATCTATGATTTTCAATACTTCTTCCTCCTTGTTAAAGAAACTATTGAATCAAGTTATTCTTCTTAGAATAGGCACAAATAAATCTTTAGGGACTGTGACACATGCATCATGCCGACAACGATTTGGTTCAACTACATCCGGGTTATCTAAAGATATATCTATAAAGGATTCTTAAGGTGGAGAAAGTCCAATTCTAATTGCCCAGTTTATCAGTTTTCCCCAATGTTCCTGGGGTCTAAATCCTTCTTGAATTAATGCTCTTTGCCAACATACTGAATATAAGCATTTATAATAGGTAAATCAGGTGGACTTATATCGGATGGAAGTTCATTTAGATGGAAGAATTTCAATTCTTGAACTTCACTATGTTCTCGTTTTACTTCACCATGATAATCCTTGCATATGTAAGCTGCTACGACATTATAAACCTCATCTCCATGAGGATATTTATAATAGAATTCCTCTCCAGAATAGATATTAAATAATGTTAAGTTGTTCGCAATCAAACCGGTTTCTTCAAACAGTTCTCTTTTAGCCACTTGTTCCAAAGACTCCCCTAACTCCAATGAACCACCGGCTAAGCCCCAGCAATTATTGTCCTGACGAAGCTGCAATAATAGCCTATTCTCTTCATCTATTAAAAGGACACATGCTCCAGCCATAATAAGAGGTCTACTTCCGACTACATTTCTTAGATCCATTATGTAACCCATAAGCTCACTCCAACACGAATATAGATTTTCAATCTTCTAATAAAACCTTCATATCTTTAACATAAACAGCGTTCCCTGTAATTTGGATGTCAAATGATTCTTCGCTTTTTTGTACATGTACTTCAACGCGGCCATCTTTTTTCATTTCATGACCTTGCTCAACTATAAGTTTTAGAGAATTCTTAAAATTGTTATTTATATATGTTGCATAAAATGCCCCCATTACGCCTGAAGCAGTCCCTGTTACAGCATCCTCGATAGTTCCTGAATAGGGTGAAGAGAAGTGTCGGGCATGCATATCAGCATTAGGGTCATACGTTTCCAAACAAAAAGGATGAAGTGATGATTTAGGCATTTCCTTTAAAATTTCTGGAAACATCTTATTATCGGGCTCCATTTTTTGAAAAGAATCAAGTTCTTTGATGGGTATTAACAGGGTCCAAGTACCTGTACTTCCATAAAGGATCGGATAATTAGCATGAAGATCGGATTCTTTTAATCCTATTGAGGTCGCTAAGTCCTCTCTTGAACCTGTAAATTCCTTGAACTCGGGGGAAGCCTGTTTCATTGTTATAAAAATTTCGCCATCAACAGATGTGTTAATTTTAACAGGAAGAATACCGGCTTTTGTTTCAATTGTTATATCAGTTTTTTCTCCCAATAACCCTTTACTTTTCAGAGCATAGACAGTTGCAATGGTTCCGTGACCACATAAATTCATCTCATGACCCGGTGTAAAATATCGTATTCTAAGATCAGCAACATCCGATTTAATTGCAAAAGCCGTCTCATTAAAGCCAATTCTGAAAGCTATCTCCTGCATTTCTGCATCCGTCATTTCCTCGCCGTGCAAAACTACACCTGCAGGATTTCCCTTATTAGGTTCATTACTAAAAGCATCATAATGATAAACTGTTATCGACTTCATATCCCATTCCCCCTATGTAACATTTCATTATTTTACCATTAATTACTAATTATTGATAAACAAAACTAACTATTAATTTAATATTCAATAATTCTTCAATCGTTCTCTAAGGACAAGTATGACAACCTAAATTGAGCTAAAAAAAGTTAATTGCCATCCCATTAGTTGTATTTCAATCAAAATGGGTAACAATAGAAGAAGGAGTGATTCTATGAATACATTTATTTACTTCCTTCTTGCTTTTGGATATCTTGGTCTTTTAGTATGGGGACTGATTCTGTCAAAAAAGGATATCTGGAATCTGACCAATGTGCTTTTGCTCGTTATCGTCGGGCTTATTTATGATAATCTAATCATTGCAGCTGGAAGTTTTATTGGTGAAGGAGAACTACTCGAAGGATTAAGTTATGCGCGTTTCTGTTTACATGCCCTTTTCACACCTACACTCGTTCTGTTTGCTTTTGGTATTTGTTCTAATCTAGGTTTAATTTGGGCCAAAAAGACATATTGGAAAGTCATTTTCAGTTTCATAACGTTGGGGTTAGTTGTTTATGAACTCTTTACTTCGGTCATTGGTCTAGAGTTAAGGGCTAAGGAAGAAAATGGACTCTTAAGCTATGAAAGTGTTGAATCTGCTGGTCCAGTCATGGTGATTTTGGTTACAGTAGTACTTGTCATTGTGGGAATCATTTTACTTAAAAAATTTCGTTTTCCTTGGCTATTGACTGGAACACTTGTCATGATTTTCGGCAGTTTGTTAGGTATATGGATTAAGAACTTCCCAATTACGAATATACTGGAGTTTCTACTAATCCTGTCATTACTTTTAACAAAGCAGTTTCAAGTGAGAATGTCTGAAACATCAATCACATAGAGGTATTACTTTTGGGATATTAGCTTAACAAAAAAGAGTTGTCTCAATGGTTAGACGACTCTTTTTGTATTAATACTATTTTAAATAGAATGAGGATCCATCAATCACTTCAATGTCATCTCTTTTTTTAATTTCATTCATTAAAGTAAAAAGTGCTTCGTCCTTCTTTTTGGCTTCAATCATGCAATCGATTTGCGGGACTGTCCCTTTCACTTCTTTTAAAAACCTAAAAAACATGTCCACATCTATATAATCTGAGTGATGACGGAATTCAGATTCACTTTTTGGACTTGAAATATGCATTTTAATAGGAAGGGGTGAATCACTCCACGTTGCCAAAACACGGTCCCAATTCTCTTCCCAGCGTTCATTTTGATGGTGGGCAAGATGGTGATGATAGTCAAACACAAGCGGAATTCCTAATTTCTCGCATAAATACAGCGTATCGTTCAGCGTGAAGGATTTATCATCATTTTCAAGCATAATCATCTTCTGAATGCCTGTTGGAACATCTCCCCAATTATCAATAAAGCTCTCTAAGGATTTTTCCGTTTCCATGTATTTTCCACCCACATGGAGCACACAACGATGTGTAGGATCAATTTTCATTCCTTTGAGCAGCAAGTAGTGCAGTTTTAAGTTTTTTATGGAGCTAATAAATACGTCTTTTTTGTCAGAATTGAGAACAACAAAATGATCTGGATGGAAATCGATTCTCATGTTATTTTTTGTTGCATATTCTCCCACTTCTAGCAGTTTATTCCTAATCGGACGCATGTAATCCCAATCAAGAAGTGCTTCATGGTTGGCTAATGGAATGAGTCGAGAAGTTAAGCGATAAAAATGAATTTCATTAAAAAAGTTATTTTTCAGTAGCCTATGTGTATTTTCTAAATTCTTCAGTGTAATTTGCTCCAATTTGCGGATTGCCGCTTCACGATCATCAATCTTCTGAAATTGAGCAAAGGTCATTGTTTGGGATGGCGATGCATTCTTAAGTTCCATGCTCATTGCAACATACCCCAGTCGTATAATTGTCATCTTTCCACCTCAAACATAGTATGGAGGAAAAATGATGTTAGTAACCATTTCATATGAAGTTGTGCTCATAAATCAGAATGAAATAATAGAAAACAGCCTAGCAAACCCGCTAAGCTGTTCGTTGTTATTTAGCTACCTTACTTAATGAATCAAAGAAGCTCTTAAATTATTTATGCCATTTTCCAAGTAAGCCTTCAAACAAGTTAAGGTATAGACCCAGCCTTCTTTTTGTCCAAGCATTTTGTTTACTATCTCTGGGTCTTTTTCATTAAAACCCGCTTCCTTTACCTCTATCATCGTATTCGTCGAGTCCAACTCGTTTAGAATAATGGTTACAACTGTTTCCTCACCGAATTCTGTACCCCATGAAAAGATGATTTTTTTGTTCAGTTCGACTTCCATCACATTAATGAGTCCTTCTGCATTGTATTCATCATATCGTAATGTAACCGTCTTTCCTTCTTCCCATCTGTCAGAACTCGATGTGAACCAGTAATGTCCGATTTTTTCCGGGTCCACTATCGCTTCAAATACCTCATTGGCTGACTTACGTATTTGAAGTTTCGTTGTTATTTGTGAATTCATGAAAAATCATCTCTCTTTCAGTTATAGGTATGCTGCTTCAATAGTATTTCTCCTTTAATTCAACTTCAAAAAAGACAATAACCCTTCTAAGTCTTCACTAAAAAGCATCTGGTACAACATTCCAAATCAGATAAATAACAATGATTATATGGAATAATACTCCTATACTCATCGTACGAATGCTGAAGCTTTCAACTATATGGCTAATAAAATAAGACAGCCCAAACAGGAAAAAGCCATAAACAACAGGTAGTCCTACACTGTAAAATAATTTGCTTGACTCTGAAATATCTCCAGGCGGTGCATCAGCAGCAGTAAATAAAATGCTACCAATAAAAAGAGATAAGATTATCTCAACAAAATAAGTAAGTACGCTTGCGATTAGAAAATAAGAAGCTAAAACAATGGTTTGTTTCAAGGAAAAACCTCCCTACCCCTTGTCCAAATTATAGCATTAACTTGCTCAAATAACTTTCTTAAACATTATATCCTCCAGTGTAAATTCACTTGCAGAAATGCTCTTTATCGTGTTTCCCAAAGCCTGGCTTGGGTAAGCTAAAGCTAGAAAGGAGCGACATAAGATGACAAGAAAATTAATCAATGCCATTAAAGATCAGGCCCTTCCATTGAATGACGAAAGTTTGGACAAGATGCTCGAGGCAATTGGCAATGCCCGAATTGTTATGATTGGCGAAGCATCCCATGGAACATCAGAGTTTTACACAATCCGTGCAGAGTTCTCCAAAAGGCTGATTGAACAAAAAGGCTTTAATGTTATAGCGGTTGAAGGAGATTGGCCTTCAGTTCAGGCTATCAATCGATATGTAAAAGGCTACGAAGATGAAGATAAAACTGCAAAAGAGATGCTCGTGAAATCTTTTAATCGTTGGCCGAGCTGGATGTGGGCAAATGAAGAAGTCGAAGCGGTTACAGAGTGGCTAAAGGAGAAAAATAAATCATTGGATGAAAAGGTTGGTTTTTATGGAATCGACCTTTACAGTCTTTACGAATCCATTGATGAGGTGCTGAAATTTTTGTCAGAAAATCCTCAGTACAAGGTAGACTTGGAACATGCAAAAAAGGCTTTTTCCTGCTTTGAACCATACAACAGGATGCCGGAACATTATGCTCTTTCCACAGCTCACTTTACAGGTGAATGTATAAGTGAAGTTTCAACCTTGCTGAAATCCTTGCGAAATCATGAAGAACAATACTCAGACGTACATGAAGAGGACTTAAATGTCATCATGAATGCTCTTGTTGCCAAAAATGCAGAAGCCTATTACCGAGCAATGATGCAGGATGCAAAATCCTGGAATACCCGCGACTCGCACATGGTCGAAGCGATTAATGAATTAATGAAGTATCATGGAGAAGATACAAAAATCATCATTTGGGAACATAACACACATATTGGAGATGCTTCCCAAACAGATATGAAGGACGATGATTTAATCAACGTTGGCCAATTAATGCGAGAGCAATATGGCATGGACAATACATTTGCCATTGGGTTCGGTACTTATGAAGGTACTGTGATTGCCGCAGATAGCTGGGGAGATCCCTTGGAAGTTATTGACGTACCGCCTTCGAAACTCAGTACTTGGGAAGGACAGCTCCATGCTGCTGATGCTGACGATAAAATCCTGCTTTTTAATAAAGAAAATCGTGAACTATTCAATGACTGGATCGGCCATCGCGCGATAGGTGTTGTGTATAATCCGGAATTTGAAGCTTACGGAAATTATGTTCCTTCCAGAGTCGGCAGCAGATATGATGCCTTTATTTTCATCAATCAAACGAATGCTTTAAGACCTTTAAAGGAGTAAGCTGTACGTTATTCGTAAGCGTTCCAAGAATAGGAGCATTAGCAGCCCAATTGAAAGCGTGCTCCCCCTTTTGGTTTTCATCATTATAAACAATTAGTCAAAAAAAAGAATTAACAAAAAGTAAGCATCAACCCTGGATGGATTGACGCTTACTGTTAATTTAATAGATTTACGAGCAAAAAATTTTTACTTAAATAAAATATTAATCAGTTCCGAACCACCTAGGTACACAAACATTGCAACACATGCCACTAAGACAACATTAGGTAATGTTTTATTACGTAACGGCTGATCAATTTTCTTAGAGTTCAATAGTACTAAAAGTGAGATTGCTAAGAATGGCATAAATAAAGATCCAAGTGCCCCATAAAGAATAACTAGTTCTACTGGTTTCCCGAAGAAATATAGGATCATTGGCGGGAATGTTAACCAGAATAAAAAGAAACGATATGCTTTATCTGTCTCTTGAACTTGCTTACGTGGTGCATCCTTTTTTTGGCGAATCGTTTGTACAAAGTCTGCAAATAAATACGGAACCCCATTCCACACACCTAATAATGATGAAAAGGCAGCTGACCAAAAGGCAACTAAAAATACCCATTTCATCGGCTCGCCAAACTCTTGACCAAGAAGTCCAGCTAAATCAATAAGTCCTTGATCGCCTCGAAGATTAACGTCTGTCCCGAATAGGAATTGAGCACCAATAACTAAACCAGCAATTGTAAAGATAGCTGTTAAAGTATAAGCGACTTTTGAATCCAGACGCATAGTCGACACCCATTTTGGACCTGACCATTTCTTCTCAGCTAACCAATAACCGTACGAAGCCATTGTAATTGTTCCTCCTACTCCGCCGATCAAGCCCATCATCAGCATGAATGAACCGTCTGGCACACGCGGAACAAAGCCACTCATGAATTCTCCAAAGCTTGGTAAGAACAATAATGCTGTTCCAATAATGGTAAGAAACATTATTCCAATTAACACTGTCATTACTTTTTCAACTACATGGTACTTACCAAACCAAACAAGTAAAAATCCGGCCACTGCATGAATTGCTGCCCATGCCCATAATGGTATAACTGGGAACACTGCATACAAGGCCATTGCACATGTTGATGCGGCCGTTGCTCCGTAAACAAATCCCCAAAGAATTGAATAGACACCAAAATATCCAGTTGCCCATTTACCAAGCTGCTGCCACCCTTGTACCATCGTGCGTTCAGAAGCTAAATGCCATCTGCCTACCCCTTCATTTAAGAAGTATTTCAGTATGGACCCGACTAATATTGCCCATATAAAGGTCATGCCAAATTGTGTTCCGATTACTATTGATGTGATTAAGTCAGCAGTCCCAACCCCAGTTGCTGCTACTACAATCCCTGGGCCTACCTTCTTAAGTCTCTGTCCCATTGTTTCTGGCGGCGTCAATAAATAATCTGGTGCTGCTTCTACTGTAGTTGCCGCTACTCTTTCACTTGTATGCGTTTCCATTTAACCCCTCCCCAATGTACGCATTTCGTACTAAAGTACGCTATACGATTAAACGTAATTTAAGGATAACAAGTATGCTTCTTCGAGACAATACTTTTCTGAAAATTTTTTTTATTAAAAATTACTTCATAAATGTGACTACTCTACCCTTTAGTATGAATAAAACGCTACTGAAGGTTTAAATTATTGCTTTACAACTCTGCAATCATCGAATACTTACAATTTTCTCAACCTGATGTGCCAGCTCCTGTAGCTTGGGTAAAAACTCTTCCAGTAAACGTTGTTTGGAAACACGCCCTGCATGAACAGAACAATTAATAGCGGCAACCACTTCACCATTTAGTTTTCGAATAGGTACTGCAATTGAACGAACACCTTCCTCCAATTGCTGATCAACTCCTCCCCACCCCTTCTCTCGTATGCCCCTTAAGACTTTATAAAGTTCTTCTTTATCAACAATTGAGTTTTCTGTGAATTTCTCAAATTTTATTTTGTTTAAACGTTTATCTAATTCTTCTTGTGACAAGTAAGCCAGCAAAACTTGGCCCATGGACGTTGAGACTGCAGGCAAAGTAGAGCCAACTTCCAAGTTAAGTGACATAATTCTCTTTTTAGATACGCGAGCAACATAAAGAATCTTATCGTCCTCCAGAATCGAGATGGAGCTTGATTCTCCTGTTTCTTGAGTGAATGCTTCCATAAGTGGCTGGGTCATTTGCCAAACGGATGCCTGGGAAGTCAGGTAAACGGAACTTAGCTCGATAATTTTCATTGTAAGTGAAAATGTTGCATGGTCTGATTTTACATACCCTAAATATTCTAATGTTAAAAGAATCCTTCTCACAGTAGGTCTGCTTAAACCGGTAATTTGTGCAATTTCACTAGTAGAAAGGGATGGCTTATCCGGAGTGAACGTATTTAAGATTTGGAACATTCGATCGATTGATTGAACGTAATCTTTACTTTGTTTAAAATTTTCAGAATTTTTATTTGACATCATTTAAGCCCCCACGTAAGATGTAGTTGTACACATTGTGTATATATGTACACATAGTGTACAACTATAAGGTTAATAATGCAATTTATTTATAGAAAATAGAGAAATATTAAGGTGGGATTTTGTTTGTCAAAGATTAAAGAGACTGTAGAGGAAGCACTTCTGCCTATTCAAAATGGTGATAGAATCCTCGTGGGAGGGTTTGGACTAGTTGGTGCCCCCCTAACGCTTATTGAAGGTTTAACAGAAAAAGAAGTAAAAGACCTAACTATTGTTTCCAACAATCTGGGTGAGTCTGGTAAAGGTCTTGGCTTACTGCTTAATCAACATAAAATTACACATGCGATTGGGTCATATTTTACTAGTAATCGTGATGTTGGCACTTTCTATCAAAAAGGTGATCTTCAATTAACTCTCCTCCCCCAAGGCACTTTATCAGAAGCGTTGCGGGCAGGAGGCGCCGGCATAGGCGGTTTTTATACGAAAACAGCTGTTGGTACAGCATTGGCAGAAGGAAAAGAACAGCGTGAAATTGATGGCGAACTCTATGTTCTAGAAAAGCCGATTCGCGGCCAGGTGGCCCTCATACGTGCACATAAAGCAGATACTCTTGGCAATTTAGTATATTACAAAACTGCCCGTAATTTTAATCCTTTAATGGCGACAGCTGCAGATTATGTCGTTGCGGAAGTCGATGAAATTGTTGAACCAGGTGAGCTTAATCCGGAAGAAATCGTCACACCTCATCTGTTTGTTGATGCCATCATTGAAACGAAAAGGGTTTTAACAAGAGAAGGAGTGATCAGCCGATGAGTACCGTATTGTCTAAAGAACAAATTCAACATTCAATCGCAGCCCGTGTAGCACAGGAAATTCAAGCGTCAAGTGTTGTAAATCTTGGGATTGGCATTCCAACCTTAGTCTCACAATACGCTCTCGACCCTTCCATCTCCTTCCATACAGAAAATGGTTTATTGGGTGTCACAGATGTACATGAAGGTTATATTGATCCGAACCTGGTAAACGCAGGTAAATTACCAGTCGGTCAGGGTCTGGGTGCATCATTCTTTGACAGTGCTGAATCTTTTGCTATGATACGCGGGTCGCATATTGATATCGCCATTTTAGGCGCTTTACAAGTCGATGAAACAGGAATAATTGCCAATTGGTCGGTTCCCGGTAAAAATATCATCGGTGTCGGCGGCGCAATGGATTTGTTAGTAGGTGCCCGAAAAGTAATCGTGACAATGAGCCATACATCAAAAGATGGTTCCAGCAAACTATTAAAAAAATGCACGTATCCAATTACCTCTACACGTCAAGTAGACATGATCGTGACCGAACTAGCAGTATTTAAAGTTATCGATGGAAGATTGAATCTAATAGAGTTAATGAATGGTGCAGCTTTACAAGAAGTGGAGCGCCAAACAGAAGCTGACTTTATCGTGCAGTTGTAAAGGAGGAAGGGTTAATGAAGAATGTTGTAATTGTAGATGCGGTTCGGCTGGCCATTGGAAAACTTGGTGGTACACTCATCAATGAACAAGCAGATTATCTTGCTGCTGCGGTTTTAGAAGCATTAATCGAACGGACAGGAATCAGTAAAGACTCGGTTGATGAGATAATTTTAGGGCAGGCAAAACAAAGTGCAGATTTATCGAATGTTGCACGCGTTGCTTCATTACGGGCAAATTTCCCGCATCATATACCCTCATATACGGTTCATCGGCAATGTGGATCTGGATTGCAAGCGTTTAATAATGCCGTTCAGCAGATTCAAGCGGGTTATGGCGATATCCTTATCGCAGGGGGTACCGAGTCTATGAGTACTGCTCCTTACTATGTGAACGGTATGCGTTTTGGTGTAGGTGCCGGCAATGTACAATTCAAAGACCCCAACGTAGCGAGTCAAGCTGGCTCACAACCCTACGATCAATATGGCGATATCACTATGGGATGGACGGCTGAAAACTTGGCCGAAAAATACTCTATTTCAAGAGAACAACAGGATATATTTGCATTTACCTCCCAACAAAAAGCAGCTAATGCGATTGAAAACGGCTATTTTAAAGAGCAGATCATTCCTTATACTGTGAAGATGAGAAAATCCCAAACTGTATTTGAACAAGATGAACATCCCCGTCTTTCTGAAATAGTTGCTTTGGCTAAGCTTAAGGCGGTCTTTAAAGAAGGTGGAACAGTTACTGCAGGAAATGCTAGCGGACGTAATGATGGCGCTGCAGCAGTGTTAGTGATGAGTGAGGAAAAAGCCTTGGCTCATGGACTGACTCCGCTCGTGCGTGTTATTGCACAATCAGCTTCAGGGTGCGATCCCGTTCTTATGGGGCTAGGTCCAGTGTTAGCTACACGAAAAGCACTTGCCCAAGCAAACTTAACAGTTGAGGATTTAGATATTATTGAGTTAAATGAGGCTTTCGCTGCCCAAAGCTTAGCTTGTATTCAGGAGCTCGGCTTAGATATTGAAAAAGTAAACCCTAACGGCGGCGCCATTGCCCTAGGTCATCCCATTGGTGCGACAGGCGCGATTCTAATGACCAAATTAGTTCATGAATTAAAGCGGACAAATAAACGATATGGTTTAGTAACACTTTGTATCGCTGGTGGTTTAGGAATATCGACAATTGTAGAAAATATGGAGTTTATTAATTCATAAATAACATTTATTTCTTGATAAAAATATGCGGCCGCAGAAATATCTGTGGTCGTATATTTTATTGTAGCATTAAAGTAAAATAAGTTATTTATAGCATAAACTTGAAATAAAGAGATTCTAGAAAGAATGGATGCAGATAGTTTAATTAAATAACTCCTAATATCCTCTGGTACTTCTTCGACTGGAGGCTTTTTTAGTCTCTCTATTCCAGGTGAATCATGGCGAGGCAGGTTTTTTCTTCATATACCAATAGAGTAAATTGATTACACAATTCGCTATCCCCCCTTTTATATTTTTTGGTGGATAACGATTAACTCACAAGCTACTACACTATTAAATAACTTCAATAAAAAGAGCTTTAATCCTTCTTGGATAAAGCACTCATTAGTTAAATGTGTGAATCAATTTCTATATTTTTTATATTCAAATGGGGTCATGTTCATTGCTTTTCGAAACTTCTCGATGAAGTAACTGGTGCTGTTAAACCCTACTTGATAGGCGACATCTGTTACACTGTACTGAGGTTGTTGTAATAATATTTGGCTTTTTTGGATTCGATAATCGGTCACGTAGTTCAATGGTGACTTGTTTAAATATCGTTTGAAATATCGGCAGCATTCGGAACGACTTAATTGCCCTGCTAGTGCAATATCCTCTAGAAGAATTTTTTCAGCATAGTGTTGGTGAATCCAATTTAGCATTCTCTTCATCCTTTGGTTCTTTAGCGTTTCCCTCTCTTTAAACTCCAGTTGAATCCCATTTTTTACAAGATTCTTCCAAATGGATGTTAATTCTATACTTACCTCAATTTCATAGAATGGCTGGCTTTGGTGGATGTACTGTTCAATCGTCCTTATGGATTCCAAGATATTACTTGCCCAAGCATCTTTTGGTACTAAGTGTAAATATTGAAGATTAGTCGCTTGAATATACGGAGACACAAATGTCGTAAAGAGTTCATGCGATACAACGAAATTAGGAGATACATTTAAACAAATATAAACACAACCCGTACTATTCTCATCCTTTGCCATATGCAAACAGCCACTATTGATAAATAGGCCCTCTCCTTCTCGAATGGCAACTGGTTCTTCATTTATTTGAAAATTGGCTGTCCCTTTCACAACGTGAATAAATTGAAGTTCATCATGCCAGTGAAGTGGTATATAGCCATTAATATTCTCGCTTATGGTCGTTACATAACAGGCAACTGGCAACACAACAGTACGATGCTCCGTCAATTCTTTTAAATTTTGGTCAACGCTAAAATCTGTTATTTGCACGATCCACCTCAATATCCTTATACTTTTTAATTCGATTGACGTATCAATCAAATGATTTTTCATTTATCCTAAAGATATTATAATACTATTTTTATATTTAAAGGATGGAGAATTTAAAGATGAATAGAAATAAAGGGATGGTTCTGGTGATTATAGGAGCCGTATTTTGGGGGATTGGTGGTACCGTCGCACAAAAATTATTTCAACATTATGGAGTCGATGTTAATTGGCTTGTAACGACCCGGCTACTTATCGCGGGTGTATTACTTTTAGCTGTTCAATTTGTCGGTAAAGAACGTTCGCAAATATTAGGCGTTTGGAAAAATAGAAGAACTGCCATACATTTAATCATTTTTGGATTAGTGGGTATGCTGGGCGTCCAGTATACCTATATGGCTTCGATCAAACATGGGAATGCTGCAGTCGCAACACTATTACAATATTTAGCACCTGTCATGATTATCATTTACTTGATCTTTCGTAAACAAAGTGTTCTTGCACGAAAAGATTTATACACTGTATCACTCGCTTTAATTGGGTGCTTTTTATTATTAACCAATGGCTCCATTTCACAATTTTCAGTGCCCTCACTTGCGATTATTTGGGGTGTCTTATCGGGTGTGGCCTTGGCGTTCTATACGTTATATGCGATTCCCTTACTAAAGCATTTCGATTCGCTCGTCATTGTTGGCTGGGCGATGATTATCGGAGGTTTTGCATTAAGCTTTATCCATCCCCCATGGCAAATTAACTTAAACAGCTTTACTATTGAAGGTTATTTTTATTTAGTGTTTGTTATTATTTTTGGTACCATGATTGCGTTTTGGTTTTATATTGAAAGTCTACAAAGTCTAGCTCCTAAAGAATCAAGTCTTTTAGGAAGTATAGAACCATTGGCAGCTGTTTTAACTACCGTATTTTGGCTAAAAGTGCCTTTTGGGGTCTTCCAATGGATCGGTGCACTATGTATCCTAATAATGATTGTTTATTTAGCTTTAAATAAAGATAAAAATTCGGCTGAACAAGCACTTTCGAACAGCTAATAAAAATTGGCGGTAATCCTTCTTGGATTACCGCCATCATCTATAGTCCATAGAATTAGCAATTTTGAGATAATCCTCTGCCTGAAAAGTCACATCCTCTTCACTCTCCATGCGAATAGAATAAAGCATGTTATTATACTGAAAAGTTAGTTGGGAGTTCGGAGTTCAGGGATGGATACATTTGAAGCAAGATATGTCCTTGCCCGGTTTTCATCATTCTTCACAAAATATGCGATAACAAATTCGCTTCCATTTCTAACAATAACAGTTGCAGCATTTACAGGCTGAAATAGTGTTAAGGTAAAGGTTAGCCCCATTAGTATTGCTATTAGTTTCTTCATTTTCATCACCAAAATTATGTTTTCCCTGGTGAATCATTTTATCCTAAATTTGTTCTATGTATGGAGAATCATTCCTTTATTAAAACAAATTCCGTTTCATATTTTTCTAAATATTGTTCTAAATAGTCATCGATTGCTGGCTCGATTGCATAATACTCTAAATCCAGTTCCAGGAATTTCCCCTCTTCTGCCATCTCAATATATTCATCCACACTATCAGCTTTCGTTAGCTCCATTGTAGTGAAAATGTTGAGTGCCTTCGTTAAAATAGCAGCTTGTGAATTTGCACCAATTGTTTTAAGCGCATTTACGCTTTCTTTCACTAATTTCGTGCCTCGATTTAAAAAATATTGTAAATGTCCTCCATTTTGGACTTCAATATCATACCAAAAGCAAAGGTGTGCAACCTTTTGTAGTTCTGTTAAATCACCGCATTCTTCCATTGCAAGCAAATCAATGAATTGGTTCCATTTTTCATATGGGTTATCAACCAACATTTCCTTTGTAACCATACGTTTTATCATAGTTAAGCACTCCCATTTCCGGTCCGATTTATAAGCTCCTTCAAAATCTCGACAATATTGAGCTGGTCCATAATAAATCTCAATATGATGGACAGTTTTTTAAATTCCATTTAGATTTCCCTTAAAGAATGTATGGGAAATAATAATCGGTCCATACTATCAGAGATTTCACTTCTAGTCCAATGAATTGGGAGGGTTAACCCGATGAGTGCGATTGATCGTTTTCTCTAAGGAAATCTAACTAAAATCGTGGATCTTGTGTAATCAGCCCGGAATTTATTCCGGGTTTTTATTTTTTGCGTATGAAATATATTAATCCGATTATACTATTAGAGATTTCACTTTAAGTCCAATGAATTGGGAGGGTTAACCCGATGAGTGCGAATGAGCGTTATCTCTAAGGAAATCTGACTAAAATCGTGGATACATGTGTAATCAGACCCGGAATCTATTCCGGGTTTTTTTATTTTAGCCTGTAATTAATTGTAAACGTAATACCCATTTTAAAGTTATCGGTTTGTAATATCACCGCTCGTTTCAAATAACCAAATTTCCTATTAAAAGTTCGTATGAAAAATGATATTCGGCTTATACTATTAGAGATTTCACTTCTAATCCAGTGACCTGGGAGGGTTAACCCGATGAGTGCGAATGATCGTTTTCTCTAAGGAAGAACCATCTAACTGAATAGCTGAAGCAATATTATCTTAGGTTAATCTTAAGGTTAAAATGCGAAAGCGAGGCAGACGTGTCATGGATACAAAAATGTAGTGTAATCACACCCGGAATTAGTTCCGGGTTTTTTATTTTTTTACGTATGTATTATAAGTTTCCGTTCATACTAATAGAGATTTCACTTCTAATCCAGTGACTTGGGAGGGTTAACCCGATGAGTGCGAATGATCGTTTTCTCTGAAGGACCATCTAACTGAATAAGCTGAAGCAATATTATCTTAGGCCAATCTTAAGATTAAAAATGCGAAAGCGAGGCAGACGTGTCATGGATTTAAAAATGTAGTGTAATCAGACCCGGAATTATTTCCGGGTTTTTATTTTGTCTGCATATGTTACACATTATCCTATCCCCTTCAGCTCGGAAGATATTCCATGGGCTCCTTACAATGAACATAGCCATTTTTCTTATAAAAGGGCATCGCTTCATCACTTGGCCATACGATAACAAACTCATATTCGTTTTCTTGGATCCAATTATTAATGAAGCTAAGCAGTTTACTTCCAACGCCCATATTTCGGTATTCCGGCACAGTATAAACATTTGTCATATATACAAAGGGATGTGTAACTCTGCCTGGCCGAGGCACTTTATGTATTAATTCAATGTATATATGGGAAACAATCTTTCCGGCTTCTTCTACTACCCAAACAAACCATTGACCACTAGTTAAAGCCTTTTTGAAAAATGACTGAAATTCCGTCTCATACTTCGTAAAAGAACAGTTCATTTTACTTTCATCATGCTCAAGTGTAAAATCCCATCGCATTCTCATTAATTGATCAACGTCTTTTGCTTCAGCAAGCCTTATATTCATCTCATTCCTCCTAGTATCAGAAATTAAAATAAGCTTCGTTAATATAATTTATTCCACAAAAAAAGAGCAAATCCTTGTTGGAAATGCTCTTTTTATACAATTAATTCCAAAATGCGTTGTAGAATCCCTACCGGAATAAGCAGCCTTCGCACTGTATCCATTTTGACTGGCAATGTTGCATAATAGTATATTAATATCCTCATCATCTTCAATTACTAAAATTTTAATGGAATTGTTCATTTCTTCACCCACAATTGTTAACATTATCATTTATTGAATTTCGGGTTGTCAATGGGTATGATTTTAGGTTGATGATGAGTAAATGCGCTAAATTCAGCATTCCAACTTTAGCCGGGTTTATATAAGTCACATATACGCATCTGTATAAAGAAGCGGGGAGAAGCGAACCCTTTATAGGCTATAATCCGCATTAGAATCAATTAGCAATTTTTAAAAACTGTCACTGTTTTCAGATGGTTGGTTACGCTTGGTTAATCTCCAGATATTAACACCAAAGATTATAGATAATCAATAAAATAAACGTTACTTTCAATATTATGTATTTCTCTGGCACTTCGAAGTTGATAATTCCATTCAAGAAGCATCGAACGTTGATATGGCAACGTTCGTGCTTTTAGTATTCCATACTCAATAGATTTACACTAGAAAATATTGTTCTTCATATTGATTGTTATTTTAACTGTATCGTATAATTTAATTCTCATTCTTCCTACTCTGTTTTTCCAATATAAATAGAAGGCCAAGAGGAGTATATATACAATGCCAAAAATGCTGATAAACATCAGAAACTCTTTTAAATAAGCAATTGCTTCTGCTGCTTCCCCTTCTATCAGTATATTAGTAATTAGTACATATCCTGATATATAAGAAGCTATAAGCACAGAAAGAAGTGCAATTATGCTGTTAAATATACTTATAAAGAAGGATTGAATTGTTTTTCCGCCTTCAATTACTTCTTGAATTGTCTTCTTCATAATTTCCAGTTCCGATACACTTAATTCATTCGTGTTATTTTTCACATAGTAACCCATGGTATGTTCGTCGTAAATATCAAGATACAACGCTTCTTTAAAGAACTTTTTAATTTGTTTAATATCGTACAATAACTTGAAATTTTTATTCATATTTTTTCTCCCATCACATAATTTTTTCCAATCATTTGACTTTAATTTATTTGCAGCAGCAAGCACTAACATAAGGGATCAGGAGAAACTCGATAATGCCCACTGCTCCAAACAAGTCAGTCAATCATCGCTCTACTTTCACAACCCAAGTACGCAACTACACTTTTACATTATTAACAAATAATCCATCTACTGCATATTTTTACCATAATCACTTATAATTAAACCCTCAAATTCGCCTTAAAAATTCCTTCTCATTCACTTTTTATGTCGCTGCCGACTAATTCCTTTTTAACTGTTAGTTGCAACTTTTCAAAGCAAAATAAAAAGCAGCCATCTCCTCAAATGACTGCCGATTGTTGATAAACAGATTCCTCAATTAATATCCATTAACATTATTAAAGAATCTGTCACTTTTAATAAGTTCAACAGAAAAGTCGAGTTTCTTCTTTAAGACACGCCCAGTTAGTTAACTAAGAAATGCAAGGATGATAACATTAGTATGATAGAGCTATAAACAAACATAAGAAAAACGCGATACATGATAATGGTGTCATAACACACCTTTCTTTCTTACTTTGAGATATTAGGTTTGTTATTGTATTTAAGCCGAGAAATATTGTAATAATCCAAACTAATATGTTTGTTAATTAAAAATGGGTATACCGTTATGATAATTTATAGTAATGAATGCCAAGGAAAATGGTGATACCTACAGCTATTTGTCTGAGGGAACTTATCAATGCAAAGTGCATTATTTACCCGTTACTAAAATGATTGAGTCACTTCACCTGGAGGAATAATTCCATTATTGGACCCTCCCTTCGAATTTTTTAATTTGCTGCTTGTTTATTTGAAAGCATAATATAAAAGCTGAATCTCTTAAAAGAGAAACCCATCTAATTTGAGTAAAGCTTAATGAAATTAGATGGGTATGAAATGTTTTTGGATCTATTCTGAATTTTAATTAATATCTCTAGCCAATAACAAACTTTCCTCATATCACTTTTAAAAGGTTATTTTCCTGCCTTAAGCTGAACGCGCATCTCATCATTTGGTTTATTGGTAGTATAATTCGAAATGTAAATATCGAGCTCTGTCCTGTCGAAGTTTTCATAAACATCCATATTTTTATTACTTCCATCGCCCATTAACCCCAGTATCTCGGGCATTCCATAGTTTTTATCTTTACCATGCAGATAATAGGTTTGATTGACTCCACCAAACTTTTTGTCTGAACTAAATGATTCTATATATAGATTTTTGTCTTTCAAATAATAAGTCCATGTCACCGGGTATCCTGCTATATGGGTAGTTATGCTTTGTTGTTCACTTGATATGTCTGTCAACCTGATTGGTTTTTCATCGCCTTTAAATTCATCAACACGGTGTTTAGCTATTAGGCTCACAGGTTGTTCAGCCAGAGAAGCCCAATCAAGTCCGTCCATTTCAAAGCGTATTTCCGTTTTGTCGGGTTGTCCAGGTACATTTAGATTCCACATACTTCCACTTAATAGAGTCCCACCTACATCTAGTTGATAATCCATGTAAGGAACACGAGTGTATTTTTGTTTATGAGCAAGAATCAGGCGGATTTGGGTTGGGGTAACTGTCATTTCCTGCACTACCGTTCCAGCAGACATATCATCCAGAGGGATATTCAACACCTCTCTAAACGATCCATTTTCCAATTTACTTTTAGATAGAGCTAGATCCAAGCTCCAAGTTCCCTCAACGGTTTCTAGTATATGATTATAAGCAAGCTGGAATTTGGTTCCTTCAGCACGTAAAGTATCAGTTTTAAAAATTTGCTGGCTTCTTAGGTATTCTCCGGATGCTCCCGGAAATCCGAACCTTGAAGTTTCAGCTTCCCGAATCGGCTCATTTCGTTCATTGTTTGCTTGAATGCGCACCCAGCTTTTGTTCTTCATTTCAGGATTTGTAAACGTAATGGATGATTGAAGTAATACACGATCTTCGGCTTGTTCAAAAGATTTCAAGGTCACGCTGCCAATCCCATCCTTTTGAATTGGGAACTCTTGCGTATTAGAATTGTTGGGGTCATAGTTGATGGACTGTTTCCCCTCATCCATGAATTGCATATTCTCCACGGAAAATGCAACATTGGCCGACTGTCCGTCCACAATCCAATCGGTCTCGAAGTAACCTTGAAATAGACCACGCTCCTCATCCCAGTCCTGTACAGAATAATAACCCTCAATGAAGTTCCCTTTCTCATCCTTCAATCCGATTCGATCAAAGCTTATATTCTTTCCATCCCATGATGAGTCAGGTTTCAAAGTGTAAAGCAGGAAAGTTCTGTTATCATCGCTAAATGCGGTATGTACGGTTAACGTTATACCATCCTTTGTAACGGACTGTTCTATGGTTTGTCCAAGGCCTTGTTCTAGGGCAGACTCAATACCCTGTCTATAGGTAAGAATGTTAGACCAATCATAAGTAAGAGCTGCATAAACCGGTGTAGCCAACAACGCTATCGACAGTCCTGCCACCATAACAAATCGCTTTCTTTTCCGCGAGCGTAACGCAATTGGTTCTACGCTTGCATCCCTTAATTCGTCCCGCTGGATACTGCTCCACATTCCATCAAAGTCTGGATATGGTACATTATTTGAAGATTTTAGCGCATTTTTAAGCTCTTTCTCAATGCGTTCCATATCGGCTCTCTCCCTTCAACCAATAGTTGTGATTGTGTTCAAGTTTTTTGCGTAGGATTTTCAAGGCTTTGTTACTTCTTGACTTCACGGTGCCCACAGGAATCTTTAGAATTTCGGCAATTTCCTTAATAGATAGCTCTCCTATATAACGTAGCGTAATGACGGCCATCAGCTTATCTGGAAGCTGATTTAGCAATTCTTCCCATTCTTCCGTAACTGCTTTTTCCATGACGATGGTATCTACGGATTTAACCGATCCAGTAGTCTGCTCATGGAATAATTGGACTTGATTTTGCTTTTTCTGCTTTGTCTGATTCTTTTTTAGAAGATTTAAGCAGTGATTCATTGTGATGCGCAGAATCCAGGCGCGTATATGTTCTACCCTTCGCCAATCTTGGCGAAAAACGGTGACAAATACATCATGACAGAGATCTTCCGCATCTTGTGCGTTACGCAGCATGTAATAACACGTTCGGTATACATCCTTGTTATACGAATCAAATAGCTCTCTTTCCGTCAATCCAGGCCACTCCTTTCTTTCCGTTATACTCTATAAACAAATGACTTTTGGGAAAGGTTCATTTTTTTATTGTGGAAACGAAACACAATGAAGAGAGAATTTTTTTAATGGTGAGTTTACCGAATAGAAAACACAATACCAAAATTTATCTTTGTAACTATTAGTCTTTTTAATCGAATAACTCAGGAATATATTTAGGTATAAGGAAGCTTCTTAATTCCCCATCTATATTCAGGAAGTCATTTTCTCTTAACCATTTATATTCAAATACCATTCCTTGATCTTTATCCTTTCCCGTAACGATGTGGTTCCAGGAGTCTGCTGTGTTCGGGGGTGCTAGGAGAAGAAAGTCGTGTCTTTCTACAATTCGTTTAATATAAGGTTTGTAGTAATGAAGCACACCCATCTCTCGAATTAGGGTTAGGTCAATTAATCCTGTTTCTTCCTTAATTTCTCTATACAGTGCATCAACTAAGTTTTCGTTTTTCTCTACGCCCCCTCCCGGTACACGCCATGATGCGTTTGGGATCGATTGAAAGGACAGCGATAAAAGCTCAAAGTTGTTTGTTTCTTTTTCACGCAAAATAAAGCCCGTAACAGATGTTTTTTTGTTCCTGCCAGCCCAAAGCAATGCTTTTTCCGTTAAATTATTAACAACTAAAGATTTCTGTTCCTGATATAATTTGACGTTATGTGGGTAGATTTGAGAGATTTCTTGTTTGATAACCTTATATTGTTCGGCTTCGGTTTGATTTTCAATTAAATAATCTCTAAATGCTAAATGTTTTATGATTTCTTTTGCCCCGGTTTGATAGATATGTATATGATGAGTTCTTTTGTCATCCTTCTCTTTTACAAAATAGCGTCTATTTTTAATTCCATTTTCTCCTCTGGGGATGTACCCCAACTTTTTCATTTCCCTATTAAAAGAATCCACAGTATTAATTTCTTGTACCTCAATCAAAATATCTATAATTGGTTTGGCAGCCATACCAGGAATGGACGTGCTCCCGATGTGGTAAATATTCAATAACTCTCCACCAAATATTCCTTTAATGAGTTCAGATTCCTGGCTAAAAGCGATTATCCAATTTTTATCATATAGGTATACTTTTGCTTTCCTCATATTTAACCTCCTAACAACATATCTAACATAGCTTTAATCATGATTCTGCTTAATAGTTAAAGAGAGTACTTATATCCCTCTAAAGTTTAGGTACATCAATTGTGTACAGTCTCGTTCAAGAATCCATTTACTTTTATTTTACATATAATGTTTAAAATCAATATCAAAGGAGTGAAAATATTTGGGATTTTTCCAACCTGAGGGAACTATGGCTCCACAATTTCCTCCTCCACCTTACGTACCGTCAAAACCTTCTGTATCGTATATGATTGACTGTGTGTATCAAAACACTTATGTATGGCTTAGAAATGGGGACCAATTCTGGTTTTACCCCACTCGTGTTGAATATGGTGAAGTATCTGGATATCGATGGAATGGTGCCTTCTGGCAATTCTATGGGATTGATCCAAGATTCATAGATGCTGTTGCCTGCCCTCCTACCCCTACATTATATTAAAATGAAGATTACTTTTTTGTTGGAATCTATAGATTTTGGCTTTCATACCTCTCATGAAGGCCATTTTTTTGATGCGGTCTCCCGGTTTGTTTAAGAACACTTCGCAGATGATTTTCACATTAAATGTCTCAGGTGTATTGCTTTAAATCGATACTCTTATGTGCATCTTAACTTGAGCAAAATGTATATCTTAGTGTTCTTTGGTACTCTCTTCATCTAGTATGTATTAAAAAAGAGACAATTCCTGCTTCTTCAAGAATTGTCCCTCGTAATAATTATGTAATTTAACTTTGCTAATGTACCAGCCTACCTATCAAACCACAAGGACAGTCAAAATACCTTTGCCACGCTTTTTAACTTTTCATCGAAATCCCGGTAATGTCCATTTCAAGATACTGCGCAACAGCTATTGCCTCTGTATGGTATGCATTTTCTGATTGGAGTATCGTCAAAGTTTGTTGTACCCAATTTGGTTTTTTCGCGATTTCTTCAATCGTGTCATGTACCGCTTGCCGTTCGTGAGTTTTCCAATTGGCAGCATAGCGTTCCTCCCATGTCTCCTCACTTTCGTTCATATATTCAGTTATGCGTGTCAGTATATAAAATTGCGTTATTTCACTACAATGTGTTTTCGCATGATAGGTATAACGCATAAGTACCTGGCCCGCATATTCATAATCATCAAGTGGTTGATATGTCTCATCACCTAGTAAACCTAGGATAATTTCTCCAGCACCGATAAATAACTCCTTAGAGGTATCCGATTCATGCAACAATATATCGAGCTTTCCTTTTTCAGCACAAATAAGAGAAGAATAACTGTTCATTATATTATTTCTTGTGCCTTCTGTTAAAAGCCAAAATTGAATCTCTTCCGTATTCGCTTCTAAAAAGTTAATCGCTTCAATTTTCCCCCAACCATTCACGGACTTGGCAATTTGCCAGATTGTCTCATTCGCATTACTTGTCCCATTTTTCAGTGCAAACAGAGCAACACCTGTAAATTCTTCGTGTAAAGCAAGTATTTGTAAACGTTCTTTGATGCTTTCACAATTAGTGCATCCTAGAATAATGATGGCGAATTTCACGACTTCTCGATGAGCTGCGTTTTCAAGCAACCAAATTGCTTCTTGCTGTACCCGCTGCTCGTCCTTTTCCTCCTGCGAGAATAGCTCGATCAGCTCTTGGAAATAGCTAATTACTTTCTCCTCTTTAATTTTCTCATAAGTTGCTTTTCGTGTTTCATTCGTTGGATTTTCTACTTGCTCCATAAATACTTTGAGGAGCTTTTTCGTATAGAATGGTGTCACTCCTTCGGAAACTAGTTGATCGGATAAGCCAGGAGCTAGCTTTGGATGGTTTTCATCCACTAAGTAGGCATCATCAGGTAAATCTGTAGTAACAATTTTCTTATGTTCTTTTATTTGCTGTTCAAGATACGGGACAATCATTTCTTTGTTTGCCCATGGTAAAAACTCAAGTGTCATTGCTTCCTTTAATAGAACCTGTCCATCGACTTTCACCGAAATATTCAAACGGACAAATCCACCTATTTTTACATGCACTTTATGTTGCTTACCATCTTTTGTTTGAAATGTACCCGACAAAGTTGAATACGGGAATATGTGCGACCAAATGGATTTCCGTTTGTTGTTAGCAATCATACGACCATCCACTAGTAAACTTTCTTCTAGCATCTTATTATGTATCTCTATTTTATGCCCTTCAAAATCAATCGCCCAATATTTGTCGACCTCTTTTGCTGCATCATTCTTCACATTACGCATCTCTCGTTTAAATTCTTCTTTAAACCCCATGATGTATCTCCTTTTAACCGTTTAGTATAGATAAGCTTCATAATCCGAAACCCATTCTATTCTGTTTTTAATTTCTTATTTGGTGTAATGTATTCCATATTGATTCATCCACCAGAAAGAAACCTTCGTGTGAGCAAGCAGCGAGCAAGCATTGATCGTCTTGATAAAACATCAAATCCTCCGGCAATTCAGGGGGCATCCAGCCAAAAAGCGAGTCAGAGCATTCTTTTAGAAATTGGGTTGTTGCGTTATTTAATCGAAAATAATAAACATACGCTGTACCATGGCCAAGAGCTGTTGTTTCCCACTTTCGTTGAATTTTCCTTTCGATGAGCTGGTCATTAATATCTGTTATCAATTGATCAACATAGGCTAGCCTGGATTCTTCATTCTCCATTAGTTGTCTGTTCTCAACAAAAGCAACCCGATTACAGCTTCTTGCAAGTAATTCAATAAGCTGTTTATACTGTTTTCCTTTCACATTTTCAGTAATCATCAGCACTATAGTTTCCTCCTTGCCATGCCTTCGGTGTGACAGCAATTACAAAAGAAAGCAATACATTTTTGTACAAAACGTATTGCTCCATATAAATAATTATTTCTATACAAGCTTTTCCAATGCCAGAAATATATTTAACCATATTTTACCACATTTTAGAAGTGCACTGTTAGCAATTCGCAGAAGTTATAGGAGTGTTTTTGTCATTAAATAATCTATTTGTTCTTCATCACCCATATAAAATGAGTGAACTCCCGTTTGTTCAAATCCCATTCTCCTATAAAAAGCGATGGCATTTTCATTTTTCTCCCATACACCGAGCCAGATTTTCTCTTTATGAAGTGTTGTTGCCACTTCAATTGCTTGATTTAGCAGATATTTACCTAGCCCATGTTTTTGAAATTCGCTCTTAATGTAAATCCTTTCGATTTCAAGTGATTGGTCTCCCATTTTTTCAGTTTGGGCATCACTAGTATTGACCTTCAAATATCCTGCAACCTCATTATTAAAATACACAAATAAGAATTGTGAAAATTGATTTGATAACTCTTCTTCTAATTGTTTTAAGTTGAATGCTCTTTCCAAATAAGCTTGCATATTTTCAGGTGAATTTTGATCTTTAAATGTATCGTTGAATGTTTCGGTACTTATTTTTTGAAGCGTTTGTAAGTCTTCAAGTGTACACTTTTTTATTTTTATCGTCATATCACATAGTCCCCCTCTAATCAGTACTCTCGCTTGTTCCCCTTTTTTACAAATTCCCAATCTTTTTCTACATTGTTTCTTACTCTTTGAAGAAGGTTGAAAATGGACTCTGCTTCTTCTTCTGAAAACCCTTTTAGTGCAACAAGATTGGAATAATCATTTTCTCTTTTAATAAACGGGTATACACTTTCCCCTTTTTCTGTTGGAAACAGCTTTTTTATTTTTTTGTTATTTTCATCATCTTTCTTTTCAATAAAGCCATTACTCTCCAATTTTTTTATAGCCCGAGCTGCCGTTGTTCGATCTACTTTAATCATTTCAGCTAGCTTTTCCTGAATGATTCCAGGATGTTCGCATATTCGTACAAGGTACAAATACTGCCCTTTTGTAAGGTCCAATTCTTTGAATTCTATATTACTTATCGAATCGAGGGCCCTTGCAATCATGCCAATTTCACGAAGAATTTCCTTCATCATGTACTCCTTAGTTTTTTATTATTGTTGCAAATGCAACAATAAGTAGTATATAGTAAACTTAAATCAATTTTGATGCAAATGCAACAAAAACGATGTTAATTAAAAAAGGACTGATAAGCATGAATGTAAAAAGAATAACGAATGATGAAGAATTAAATATGGCATTTGCTATAAGGAAAGAAGTATTTGTTAAGGAACAAGGCGTTCCATTAGAAGATGAGTTTGACCAATTTGATAATCTAGATGGTCTTTGCGAACACATATTAGTCCATTACAATGAACAACCAGTCGGCACTGGAAGAATCAGGTTTGTTGAGGGCATAGGAAAATTGGAAAGAATCTGCATCCTCATTCCTTACCGCAAATTTGGACTTGGCAAAATCATTATTAAGGCGTTGGAAGAAATCGCTGTAGAACGTGGGGCCTCTCAGGTGAAATTACATGGACAAACACATGCAGAAGGTTTTTATAAAAATCTTGGTTATCAGACTAAATCCGATGTCTTTATGGAAGATGGTATCCCGCATGTTCTAATGGGCAAAGAACTGTCTAGCAATTAGAGGCGAGAAGAGTGAAATATGGTTTTTATATATTTGGAATTTTGATATTAACTCTTGGCATCAGCTTCACTATACAATCAAACCTTGGTACTTCCCCTTTTGATGCTCTTTTAGTAGGTCTGTCCAATAATGTGGGGCTTACTGTGGGAAGTTGGGAAGTAATAATCGCTGCATTATTGATCGTCTGCAATGCAATTTTAAAGAGACAAAGACCTGAAGTTTCAGGGTTGGTCACAGCTGTAATAACGGGGGTTGGTATTGATGTGTGGCTTTTTTTATTGCACAACTTGATAGTTCCTGAACTATGGTACAGTAGAATCGTTTGTTTCGTAATCGGCTTGGTTGTTATAGGACTCGGAACTGCAATCTATTTGCAGACTAATTTTGCCCCGATCCCAGTTGACCGGTTAACATTAATCCTACAAGAATTAACGAGAACTAGTATCTTCTGGTCGAGAACAATTATATACATCGTATTCTTGATTATGGCAATGTTGTTTGGAGGACCCATTGGCATCGGAACCGTATTAACTGTTTGTTTCGGAGGAGTACTCCTTCATTACTTTATGCCTCTTACTAAAAAATTCATAGACAAATCACTAGCCTATTCCAGTTCCTCACAAAATATTGATGAAAAATCAGTAAGATAATTTACGCTGTTGATCCTTAAATCAACAGCGTTTTTAATTTTCCATAAATCTTTCCCCACGTTTTGTTAAAGGCTTGTTTTCATACAATCACTAAGATCTCTCCCCTTGCTTTAACCCCTTTTTAACTAAGAATGCTGCATAGCCCCCTATATCGAGATGCATTTATTTCGCTGCTTCAATTATTTCATCTATTGAACTGCCATTTACTAGTTCATATTCTTTGCCGCGGATGTCGATCATTCCATCATTGGTGATTACCATGTGAAAAGAAGCCATTGTTGTGGCATCATTCATATTCAATTGGTACTTTTCTTGATTAGGGTCCATATCTTTAAACAAGGCTCTTTTAACTTCCCACTCTTTTAAAGCTGCAAGTACTTCTTCATACTGCTCATCAGTTGGCTCTAGAATGGCTACAATTGCCCCATCCTTCCTAATCTCAATCCCTTGCACGACTTCTTCTAAGTTATCCGAGCTTGTTATAAAGGCATCTATAAAATTCCTTGTTTTAACTTCGGGATAAAAAATAAAGATAGCTGCCAAAATCCAAAACCCCAGTAATGGTAAAATCAGTTTTTTCATTCTAATTTCCCCCTTAGCCACCACAATAGCATAATGATCGCTATAACTTCATTTCGCCATGTCAATTAATTCTTCTATTGAACTGCCACTTACAAGCTTGTATTCCTTACCATGAATATTCATCATCCCATCAGATGTAACCTTTATGTCAAATGGGTTCATTGGTTGGGCATTATTCGCAATATCCAATTTGTACAAGTTTGTGTAATCTATTTCTTGGAATAGAGTCCTTTTCACTTCCCATTCACTTAAAGCAGCAAGTATTTCATCATAATTCTCATTAGTTGGGTTGAAAGTTGCTAAAGCCTCAAAAGATACATCATCATCCCCCTCACCCCAAATCGTAACACCATGTACTTTATCTGCTAATTCTTCAGGATTTGCGAGAAATGCATCTACAAAATTTACTGTTCTAAATTCGGAATAGAAAATAATTGCACCTGCCATAACCAAAATTCCTGCTACCGCTAACAGAACTTTCTTCATGCTAAATCTCCCCTCTTGATTTGGTTTATAATTTATTTACGCAATAACTTCCTAAAAGTTTCAGCTATGACATTTTTATACAATAATGATAAAATTATTTTAAAAATTAGGCTTATATCTGTTATATATCAGGATAAATATAAATATACTGTTATATATCATATATAAGGAGTGGTAAAATGATTACGGAAAAAGAGCGACAAAACATGATGCAGTTTTTAGTAAGATACTTTGGTGTTGATCCAAACCAGCTGGTAGACATTAGCGATTCCTTGTTAGAAGCTACGTACGATTTTGCCTACAGAAGAACTGAAATGGAATGTGATTTTTAAGTTAGCTAACACAAAAACAAGAAAGGAGTCGATTCAACATAATTGAACCGACTCCTAGATTAATGTACGACAATGATTGCAGGATTTTACCGAATTGCCTATTTTATTTTGAATTTCTTAATCTGTTCGTTCAACTTGATTGCCAACTTATCCAACTCTTTCGCAGAACTTGCAATGATTTCAGTAGAAGCTAACTGTTCTTGACCTGTTGCCGAAATTTCTTCTGTGCTTGCAGCAAAGTCTGCTGCCTGTGATGTCAATTCTTGAATTTGACCCGATACCGTTTTAGAATTCTCATTTACCGATCCCATAGCTGCTGCCGTATTTTTTAATCCGTCTACAATTCCTTCATACATACTCTTTATTTTATTAAACGCCTGTTCTGTAATCTTCAATCCATCTCGTTGTTCATCTATTAATTGATTGGAATGTTCAATATTTGCGACGGCTAAATCTGTTTTGGCTGAAGTCTTTTCAATAATAGATGTAATTTTACTTGCCGAACTGGAAGTCTCTTCCGCCAGCTTCCTAATTTCATCTGCCACCACGGCAAATCCTTTACCGGCCTCACCTGCTCTAGCCGCTTCAATAGAGGCATTCAAAGCAAGGAGATTCGTTTGGCCAGCAATAGATGTAATCATTCCTACGAATCCAGTTACTTGATCAATCATCCCTTTTAGTTCGTTAATGGAACGATTGACTTCACTGGATACTTGCAGCGTCTGATCCATTTTCCTCGTCTGCTTATCAACACTTGTTTGTCCTTCATTAATAGATGCTAACGATTGATAAGCCTGTTCAGCACTTTCAGAAGTTTTTGTGGCGATCTCGTCTATTAGCAAAACCACATCTGATAACGTCCCACTAATTCCACTCATTGTCTTGGCTTGCTCAGAGTTAACCGCTGCCATTTGATCAATTGTCGTTACTACTTGTGTAATGGAGCTCACATTCTCCCCTGTATTTTCAGTGAGGTTTTCCGATTGATCCGTAACAGTTAAAGACACCGTTTGTAATTCAGAAGCGATGATCTTTAATTTTTTTCTTGTTTCGTATAATGCTCTTGCCATATCCCCTGTTTGATCCTTTATATGAATCAATTGTTCTAATTCCTCATCAGTATCAGCCAGATTTAAATCCGCTGTTTTTTCCGCAAACTCGGTTACTTTGACAATGGGCTTTTCTATTGATTTTCCTAAAAAGTATGATAAGACCACTCCAATGACTAAAGAAATAATCAATCCGCATAATACTGGTGTCGGAATTATAAATCCTGTTTGCATCTGTTGCACGGTTTCTTGATTAGAAGTAGTGGCTGACGTATCACTGCCACCATTTCGCATAACTAATGATGCAGCTACGTTAATAACTGCTACCAGTACTGAGTTTAGCAATGATAAGAGAATAATTTTTGTAGATATTTTTTTCATTTGATTCTGGCCACCCATAACAATTTTTAGTTTATTTTCACTTTCAACAATTAGATCTTCTTACGGAAATATTGACTAAACAACCTTAACTTACTTTCAATTATCAATGATGAACCTTAAAAAAACCTTAAAAGTTAAAAGATCAATTCCTCTTGCGTTTACACATAAAAAGGCGCTAATCCCATTTCTTTGGATTAACGCCCTATTTGTTATTACAGTTCTGCTGTTCTCGCTTCCACTTTAGTAGCAGAGATATTATTCACTGGCTTCTTCCAGAACATTGTTAAAATAATACCCAATACTAGTAGAACCGCCGAGAAATAGTAAGGGTAGTTGATATCTACATCAAATAACATTCCCCCGAGAATTGGTCCACTAATGTTCGCCAGGCTTGTAAACATAGAGTTCATACCACCAACAAAACCTTGTTCATTCCCGGCAATAGTTGAAAGATAGGATGTCACAGCTGGTCGGAATAAATCAAATCCAACAAAGACGATAAATGTTACAAGTAAAATAGAAAAATAGGAATGAACTACTGTCATTAAAAAGACCAGTATGGCTGATAATATCAAGCTGTATCGGATGAGTTTGATTTCTCCCCAAATACGAGTTAGTCTATCAAAAAGGAGTACTTGAGCAACTGCACCAAATATAGCCCCACCCGTGATGACTATCGCTATATCAGATGGTTTAAATCCAAATTTATGATCGGTAAATAGACTAAAGAACGACTCAAAAGCGGCTAAACCAAACGAAGCAATAAAGATTAATATAAATGCAATCAGATATTTTGGCGCAGTAATACGCTTGATGCCAACCTCGCCATCTTCATCTTGTTCATAAGTTTCTTCTTTACGTTCTGGCTCTCTTAATAAAAGAATGGAAAGTATACCCGCAGTTATACCTAGACCACCTGCAAAGAAGAATGGTATACGTGTTCCAAATTCGGCTAGAAACCCTCCAATACCTGGACCAATAATAAATCCTGTACTAATTGCGGCTGACATATATCCGAGTGCTTTGGCGCGGTTACCTAGATTGGTAATATCCGCAATAAAAGCAGTAACAGCAGGCATAATGAAACCTGCACTAATTCCCCCTAAAATACGAGAAATAAATAACACTTCGATTTCTTTACCGAGTCCAAATAATAATTCTGAAACACCGAAAATAAATAAACCAATAACAATCATAATTTTTCTGCCAAATTTATCAACCGCTTTACCTGCAAACGGTGAAACAATTAGTTGCGCAACAGCAAAAGCTGCTGTTAAATAACCAACTGTCGTTCCGTTTATCCCTAAATCATTCATCAGTGTCGGCAAAACCGGAATTACTAAACCAATCCCCAAAAAGGCTATAAATAAATTCATCAATAGCAATCCCAGGGTGACCTTATGCGTTTTCATCTTTTTCATTCTCCTTAAAAACCTAAGTACTACAAACTAATTTGCTCCGTTTATTAAATATTTACAACTCCTATCCTAGTGTATATAGTAACTATATAGTCAAGGGTGGTGTTGTAAAAATTGAGTAAAAAAGATGGCAAATATTTAACAACTGGTGAATTTGCGAAGCTTTGCAAAGTAAACAAACAGACTCTTTTTTATTATGATCAGATTGGGCTTCTAACACCGGTTATGAAAAATAAAAATGGGTACCGTTACTATTCTGTTCACCAATTAGAATTATTTTTTGTTATTGATTTATTAAAGGATCTTGGCATGTCGCTCAGCGATATCCAACAGTACATGCAAAATAAATCACCCGAAAGATTTCTGTCGTTAATGTATCAAAAGAAAGAAGAAATTGTGAAAAAGCGCCAGGAGATTGAAGCGAAAGAAAAAATGATCGAGGCTAAAATTGCGTTAATGGAAGAGGCTTCAGACCTTGCTTTTAATGGGATTACCCTTGAACAATTACCAGAAGCCACACTGTATTTGAGCAGGAAAATTGAAAATATCACGGATGAAGAATTTGTGGAAGTCATATCGGATTTCATCGAGGAATTGAGCGTATCGCATCTGGATTCCGGATATCCGATTGGGAGCATAACCGAACGGGAGCAAGTACTGAAGGGCGAATTCTCGAATTATAGTTATTTATATATCGAGCAACCAACTCCAAAGGAAGGTCACCCCTATTTTAAAGCTGTAAAGGGCGATTTTCTCATCGGTTATCATCTCGGGGATGAAAAAACAATCGGCACTACCTATTCGCGTCTTTTTTCAGAAATGGAACGCTTAAATTTAACCTTAGGAGATTATGTTTTTGAAGAGTATGTGTATGATTCCGTCGTAAAGAATCAGGCGGAACATTATGTGACCAAAATCATGATACAAGTCGAACAAAAATAGCTTATATGTACACTTACACTTAAGCCTGCAAGAGCTGAAATTATAATGACAAGACCTATGTAGATTAACCACATGCCACAAGTCCTTTGTGTATTAAACACACTTTGTCCAGCATTTAATTTTGACAATACCAACGCCACCCCCGTCAGTATGAAAAGTAAGCTACCCGTTAACCAACAACTCTCAATAATATAATACCCTAAAAAGTAATTACTTCCCCATATTTACAAAAAGTAACTGTCCTTACGAAAAGAGTTGATGGTTGAATTCAAGGTTACAGGATACGATTAATTAACTTAAATTGAAAAAGACTGTTGCAAATTCGTGATTTGAGTTTGCAACAGTCTGAGAGCTCGGAAACTGAATCCAAGACTTTTTCACCTTTATTTTTTAACCGAATCTAAAACAAAATCGGCTTTTTCTAAATCAGACTTCATCTGTTCTTCTAAATCATAAGCATGATACATTTCATTTTTAATCATATATTGAGCAATCTTATCATGCGTGTCAATCGCAGTATCCAATTCACGGCGCAACAGCTTTTTCACAGAAGGAGTAGCCGTTTCTGTAATGGCTGTTGCAAGATTTCTCACACCCGCTTTCGCCGAGACAAGTAAATCGGTAGCAATTGCAAGATCATCAATCATTGGCATTTCAAGCTGTTCATTATTTGTTTCATCTGTCTTTTTTGTAGCCATTATCGATTTTCCTCCATTCTTGTTATTCACTTGCATCCGCCAGTACTTTTCTTAAATCTTTGATTGCCTTTGTGGATAGTTCTAGGTCTTCCTGGATAATTTCTTTTAGCTTCTCATCTTGAACAAGATCTACAAATAACTTACTTTTCGTTACACATGCTGTTTTAAAGATCAGCACTTCATGCAACTCCAATTTTTCGTGCAGTGCAAGTTCCTTGGTTGCCATTCCATTACCTCCTAGTTCTGTTATATTTTTTGTTTACCCGGTCATATTTCTTTCAATCATCTTTTTCTGTAAATATTACACACCCATTTTGTTTGTTCGTTATAAGGCTAACCCACTTATTTGGAATATTTTACGTTTCATCTAATGGAATCTGCTTACAACAGTGCTTTACCTCCATCATGAAAATCTGTAGTATTCTTTTGTTGGATCCTCTAAGAAAAAGGACACTAACCCACGTCGGATTAATGCCCTCGTTCCTTTTATGAATAGTTTCCTACCTTGACTCTATTGATGTAATTAAAATAGATTGAAATCAATAATAAGCTTATTAAAGCCGAGTCGATTATTCGAACAACAATAACGCCATACGCTTGAACTGGTACTTCATCGATGAAATACCATAAGCAAAATACTAGGATAGTAGAAAATGCAATGTGACCCCAATACATGAATTTTTGTTTTGGGCTTGTGGTCTCGTCACGGTTACTTCGATTTCTTTTTGCTCGAATGTACATATACCCTAAAATCACGGTAATCCCAACCAACGTACTCCCATGTTGAAGAAACTTAAAGACTAGAATTTGATAATCAAGAATATGAACAGGAAAAGTTAGAATTGCTAGATTCCTCACCATATATCCATCTAAATGAGTAAATGAATCCCAAACTACATGGGTTAGCATTCCAAATATAGCCGAGTATAAGAAGACCAAAACCTTCAACAGCACCGTTGAGTTTGGCTTTGGGGAATAAGGCTCTTGCAAAAATGAAGGAAGATGTTGAAATAATGTTCTATGTATATATCTCTTATAAATTAAATATATGATGACTATAAGAGGTAGATTAAAAGCTACAAAACCAGTAAATGTATGACCAATCTCGCCAGAAGGCATTCCACGAAGAAAGTACTCAAAATCTGGTGACATACTACCTAAAACCATCGCTAAAAAATTAACATATTTACTATTCCTTGAAAAGGGTAAAACAGCTGCTGGATGTGCAAAAGTCAACGGCATCTATGGTCACTCCTAGAAATGTCTTAAATCTCTCAATGATGAAGATTCCCAAAGTAATTATGCCATACTTCCGCAAGCTTCTGCACATTCAAGACACACTCTCGACTTTAAACCAACTTATTTCTCAGATATTCTTCAAATGTAATTTCTCCTATTTTATTCATTGAGTTTGTATTTTTCCCTTCGATTAAAGATTTGTATAGCTTACCTGCCAATGGGATACTTAATACATGATTCGTTTCATTGTTAATCTTAATTTTCAGCTCTGCCATTTCTTTTAATGTCAGTTTTTCCGGGCCGCAAAAATCTTCTACTTTTCCTTGAGGACCTTTATTGACTAAATCGATTAAATATCCGGCAAATTCGCTAACATCCACGCTTTGAAAGTTGATTTTTCCAGGGATAACATATCTATTAAAAAATGGTTTTGATAAAAGCAAGTTTTCAACAAAGCTATGAAATTGAGTAGCACGTGCGATGGTATAGGGAATGTTACTATTCTTTAGCAATCTTTCAGCTTCGCACTTAAGTCTATAATATTTGAACGGGATTTCCTCGATACCTACGATTGATGGATAAATAAAATGTTGTATGTGTTCTACTTTACTTAGAAAATTCTCGAAACCTGTAACCTCAATTGTTTTAGATTTTTTTGTTGGACTTGTTGCAGCGTAAATAATTACATCTACATCCTTAACTGCTTCATCCAAACCTTCCCCTGACAGTAAATCGCTATAAACCCACTTAAAATCTCCTATTCCTTCAGGCTTACTTCTTGAAGTTATTTTAACTTGGTAATTACAATCTTTTAATTGACTTAGCAAAGCTGAACCAAGCTGTCCTGTTGAACCAGTTACCAAGATTCTCAAATACAACACTTCCATTCTTTTGGATTCACTTAGTATTATATTAGTTACATGTTTTACTTTATTCTATAATTGTTCCCTAAATACAATTACAACGGGAGTACCCATCTTTACTTTAATAGTGAATTCTCTATGGTTTATAACCGCTTCTACTTCTTTATTGTCTTTAATGACAAATAAACGATTCGCTTCCCCTTCAATTGGATTAGATACATCTTCTTTTAAAGATTCCGCTTGTTGCCGGATAAGAACTTCCTCAAAACTAGTTGCTCCTCTAAAGATATTGGTACTTCTCCTGCTTTGAGTTACGCGATTTTGTAGTACTTTATCTGGGATATCGAAATGGACAAGTATACGGATGAATTGATTTTGATTAAATAACTCTTCCAACAAATATCGTCGATCTTTTCGACTTCGATTGGCATTGCAGATAATAAACTGAAGGTTCGTATGGTTTTTTCCATACTGAATAATCAGCCTTGAAATCTCATGTTTAAGAGTGTTTGAGCCTTGTATAGGGAGGAGGTTCTTATAGTATGTATTGATAAATTCGGCGTGGTTATCCTGGTCTATCACAAGGGAATGGCTTAACTCTTTTTCTAATGCCCTTGCAAATGTGGTTTTTCCACTATGGGTTTTCCCTACTGTTATTACAACCAGCCTTTTCATTTCTTCCACTCCTATACATTTCATGACATAATCCACTAGCAGAGCCACCGCCATCTTAATAAAACTACACGTTATGTATTCCTATCTCATTGCATCTTTGACATTTTTCGGTATCATTACCACTTCAGTTTGTAAGTCAACCGGGCGATAGGTTTCATCAATACATTCATCCCAATACTCTAGGTGCCTTTTATCGATCCAATATTCAGATTCTTCTACGGCAACGCCAACTGTACCTTGAACGGAATACCAATATAAATATTCTTCTCCATTTAACACTTCCCGAAAGATGGTCTCGACGAACATTTTCTCACCTTCTAGAGTGACCAATACATCTTCCATGTGCTCATTTAAGAATGCTAACCACTCATTAACTTTCTCCGTTTTTCCTTGCTTTACGCGAAATCGTGTACATTCAATATTCATGTTGATCCTTCCTTTCAGATTAGTACTTTTTAAACCATGCTCCCTCCACCTAACTAAAACATAACGGGTTATATTAATGTAAACATTCAGACTAAAAGTAGCTAACACTAATAGGATGCATGGTATTGGTTTAATAAAATAAGTACCTCAATTATATAATAATACGAATCTATTTAGGTAAAATCTTCCTGTTTGATAATTATCTAATGGTTCAGTAGACTAGTATTATCATAATTGACTTGGAGGGTTTTGATGACAAATAATACAGTTACCCTAGTACAAGGGGCCAATACACCCATTGCTAAGGATTCTGCTCTTGAGATCGTCATTGAGTGGAGCTACTCCCCTGCCGACATAGATGTAAGCTGCTTTTTGGTCCAAGCTGATGGAAAGGTTCCATCCGATGATTATATGATTTTTTATAACCAACCAACTGATCCTACTAGCATGATAAAACTCCAAGATACAGCACCAACAGCTAAAACATTTTCATTATCATTACCTTCACTCCAACCATCTAATATTCAAAAGTGTGTCTTCGCGGTAACGCTAGATGGGTCAGGGACTTTAAAAGATGTGCAAAACTTAAAAATTACAGTTAAATCGTTGAATGGCGAAATCTTATTTAATATCCAGCAACTAAGTGAAGAAACTTCTCTTGTTCTAGCTGAAATCTATCGTTACAAGGATTGGTTTAAGTTTAGAGGAATTGGCCAAGGGTTTAACGGAGGACTCAAACCCTTAGCTGAAGCACATGGGGTTGTCGTAGAGGATGAAGCTGAGGATTCTGTAGAGGTGCCTTCTGTAGTAATCGAAACTCCTCCTCCCTCTTCCTCAAAAGTAAATTTGACGAAAATCGATCTATTAAAGAAAAAAGTAGCCGTCTCCCTTGAAAAACACAAATTAACTACAGAGAAGGCTCGAGTTGCCGCAGTGATTGATGCTTCAGGGTCTATGTCGATGCTGTATAGTAAAGGAACGGTCCAGCGTGCTTTTGAAAAAGTACTCGCAATCGCTGCGTGCATGGATGATGATGGTGTATTAGATGTTTGGTTTTTCGGAGATAAATTCATGCGGGCACCAAGTGTAAGAGAAAGTGACTACGAGGATTATGTGAAACGGATCTATCCAAAACCGCGTATCTTTGGAGGAGTTGGCGCTGGCAATAATGAACCGCGTGTCATGGCAGATGTCATTCAAAAATTCACTGTGGAAGAGCCGACTAAGGACCTTCCTACGTATATCATCTTCTTCAGTGATGGCGGGGTTTATGCAGAGAAGAAAATTTCCGAGCTATTGGTCGAAAGCTCGAAGGAGAATATTTTTTGGCAGTTTGTCGGAATCGGCAATGCGAATTATGGCGTCCTAGAAAGGCTCGACACCTTATCAGGGCGTGTAGTAGACAATGCGAACTTCTTTGCTCTCGACGACTTAGATAAAATTAGTGATGATGAGCTATACAATCGTTTATTTAATGAATTCCCGCAATGGCTAAGAGCAGCGAGACGTTTAGGAATTACAAATTAAGCAAAGCGCAAGCGCCCTGCTTAGCCCTGTGTCGACGAACATATTCAAACATAAAAGCCTCCAAAACTGGAGGCCTCTGAGTGTAGACAAAGTCGATGATCGACTTTGTCTACACTCATTTTTATAGAAATACTTGAAAATTAAAGATACCTCAGACTGACTTGAAAACGCTTGCCAGACAAGGCGGGAAGCCAAGTGAAGACCCGAATAGAACAAAAGGTTCATGAGGGGACGAACGAGGCAACCAACGCAGTATGCGAGCGTTTGTCAACAGTCTGAAAGCCTCCAAAACTGGAGGCCTTTTCTTAATCTTTGCTACCGCATATAAACCATTGATATATCTGGTTCAACAACTACCACATTTGGAGTTTGCATACGCGGAGGCAACTTGGTCTCTCTATATATAGATGAATAATATGCATCCGCAATAGTAACAAAATAGACTAAAAATAATAGCTTTTTCAGTCAATGATTCAAAGTAAATCTTTTCTCCCCTTCTTGCACATAAACTCGGTGAAAATTCACCATTTTGTGATTCTTATTTATATACGAATGGTAACTGGATAAGTTTCATTTATTCCTCAAATAAAGGCACACGCCATTCATTTTCTAACTTGACTACTTCTATGTCAGCAATAACATGTAATGTCATTTCTTCTGGATTGTCTTCTTCCATGTCACCCCTCCTTGCCATTTCACTGAGTAAAACGAGATGAACCTATAATAAATCTCAAAGTAATTAAAATGTATATATTTTACATTTCAGTACAACAAAATCCCATCATTTCCAATCAACAAAAAAGCAGCATCAACCCACCTTGGATTCATGCCACTCGTTTAGAGCTGTATATTTCTTTAGTAAATTTAGAAGTAGTTACGACGATCTAAATACGTGTGGTCTATATGAAGATCTCGTTCTACGGGGGTTCTGTCTATATATTCATCCATCTCATCGTTCAAATAGATGAGGACGCCACCGTTTTCTACAACTTGTTTATAATGCTCGAGCTGTGACTCAGGTACGTCTGTTCCCTTTAGACCTTCTATAACGGCATTTTCACCAGTAAATAACGACTTAAATTTATCGACAGCGTTCCCTGTGTGGTGCATATCAACATCAGCATCCCATTTCAGGTCCGCAAACGCATCTAGATTTTTTCCTACCAGATGAATTTGACCCATTGGAGTTCCACTAGTTTTCAATCGATCAATAATTTCCATTGCCTCATTTCTTGTGTGTGCCACCTCAATATGAAGATCGCCTGGATTATTAAAGTTTGATGATGAATACAAGTCTGAATTCCTCCTTTTAATAGTCTATTATACTACTACCCAGTACGTAATTTATTAAAACATTAGATTGAAAAAGAGGCATTAATCCCATCTAGGATTAACGCCTCTTTTGTTAATAAAAGCTTCAGCCTTCATTAACTGTATGAATATCAGTCGAGCCATGTCCTGCTCTTGTTGTCTCAATTTAAATTAATGGATTGCGATCAATTGAATACGAATCTAGCCCTGTATTTAAATCGCGTTCTACCACCGTCGTGTCTATATACTCATCTGTATAGATGAGGACTCCGCCATTTTCCACTACTTGTTTATAGTGGAGCAACTGGCTTTCTGGTAAATCTGCGTCTCTCAAACCTTCCATCACGGCATCTTCACCTGAAAAGAACGCTTTAAATTTATCCGCAAAATTACCGGCATTGTGTACATCTACATCAGCATCCCATTTTAAATTCGTAAATTCGACTAAATCTTTCCCTACAATATTAATCTGACCTTTTGGAATTCCATCATTCTTCAATCTGTCAATAATCGCCCAAGCCTCTTGTGTAGTGTGTGCTACCTCAATGTTGTAACTACTTCCGTTCATATTGTTTGAATACATTCTTGAATTCCTCCTTTTAATAGGTTATTAGTTTTTTACCCTGGAGGGGAAGTTGCAAACATTATTTTAAATTTTCCACTTGACAAATTAGCTTTCCGCTGATTCAAACTGAGATATGAGAAAGAGAAGGGACTGGGCTGCTAATGGAATGAAGGAGATAAATTGTGAGAATCTAATGCGAAGGGGTTTTCATAACCCTAATGAAGACCATCTTTTGCAAAAATCGAATGCCAGGTGGTTTTTCTAACTCCTACTCAAAAATATCAAAAGAAGCATTCATCTATATTGATAGGATGAATGCTTTTCACTTAAACTATTAACTTTAAATTTCATCTATCTTAGTATCGTGTACCATCATCATACGTCGACGTATCGTCAATAATATTAGGGTCTCTTTCCATCTGATTTGCAATTTTTGTCGTGTCCAAATATTCGTCCGTATAGATCAGCACCCCACCACCATCTATTATTTTCTTATAGAGATGGAGATTGTCTGCTGGTAGCTTTGCATGCTTTAAACCTTCTATTTCCGAATCTTCTCCTGTCAAGAAAGATTTGATTTTGTCTCCGGTATTCCCAATTCGGTGGAGATTGATTTCGGCATCCCATTTCAAATTGGCAAATTCAATTAAATCTTTACCAACTACATGAATATCGCCCGTTTGCATACCATCTGCTTTTAATCTTTCGATAATTGCGAGTGCCTCTTGTTTATCGTTAGCTACTACTATATTAGATCTTCCTAGGTGTTCATTACCTGATGGGTACATATCGACTCCTCCTATTCTAAATTAGTATAATTTGTACCCCTCCAGATATTAAATAAACCTAAATGTGAATCTGGGAAAGAAATTGTTCAAATAAAAAAACTGCTTGGGAAGACAAGCAGTTTTTCATCTCTTCGAGAGTTGTTTTTCAATTTCTCCTTTTGCCTCCAGAATATACTCCGCGTACATTTCTGTTTGCTCATCCAGATAACGGACATCCGGAATAATGATTGCGATGGAGGCAATTGGTCTTCCTAATGAAAGGATTGGTGTGCTTATCGAACAAGCGCCGATGATTCGTTCACTCTTTGTTGCCACATACCCCTGATGACGAATCGTTTCTAATTCAGCTAAAAGCTTATCTCGATCGACGACTGTTGATTTTGTAATGGGCACCCGTTTTACCCGATCTAAATAATCATTTATTTCTCCTTGAGGAAGATAAGCAAGCAACGCCTTCGCAGATGCCCCGGCATATAAAGGAGACGTGTCTCCGACTTGATTTCTGGCCGTTAGTGAATGTACACTTTCGTAATTCAGGATACATCTTCGCTGGTCGCCGTCAAATATGCTCATCGACACACTTTCTCCGATTTTTTCGCTCAAAGATTTTAAAACCGGCTCGGCTACGGCTAATATCGTCGACTCTTGCTCCACCAATTTTCCTAGATAAAATAAGGATAAACCTAATTGATACTGTTTGGATTTTTCATCTTTGATCAGAAATCCTTCATATACCAGGGTTGCTACAAATCGTTGCAAACTAGAGATACCGATGCCTGTTATTTTATGAAGATCGGTTAGCGTTAATTTAGGTTCTTCCCTTGTAAACGCCCTTAATATTAAAATCGTTTTTTGAACCGTATTCATGAGATAATTTTTTTCAAATGTCGTTTGATCCATGAAGCATCCCCCTTACAACCATAATAGCAAACCCTACTATTTTTCGTTAAGTACAATTAAAGATTAAATCTTTAAAGGATTTAAATAGTCGGCTGTGTGTTCACCTAATAAGGGTGGTGCCTGCTCATACGAAATATTCAACCCGGAATGCTGTAATGGATTTTTGACAAACTTTACTTTACCGTAACTCGGATGTTCGATTTCACCAATTAAATCTCTCGCCTTCACCTGTGGCTGTTCCAGAGCTTCCTCGATGGTATTTACCCGACCACCTGGAATTTTATATTGTTGCAAAAGAGCCAGCCATTCATCCCGAGTTTTCGTTACGGTAATTTCCTGAAGAAGTTCTGTTAGTACCTGTTCGTTTTGCTTTCTTGCTGTATTTTTTTTAAAACGCTCATCTGTAGCCCATTGTTCTCTGTTTATCATTTTGCAAAACTTTTCAAATTGAGCATCCGTACCGACACAGAACATTAATGGCCCATCTGCACAAGGAAACACTTGATAAGGAGCGACATTATTATGTTTATTGCCTAAACGTTTTGAGGCGAAATTGGCATTTAAATAAGCGCTTGATACATTTGCCAGTGAGCCTAGCTGTACATCAAGAAGAGCAAGGTCGATGAATTGCCCTTCATTCGTCTGATCACGTTGGCGTAACGCAGCTAGAATTCCTATGACCACATAATTGGAAGTTAGAATATCTGCAATAGGTACCCCCACTTTAGTTGCTTCACCGTCTGCATCTCCCGTAACATCCATTAACCCACTCATTGCTTGAATCACAGGGTCAAACCCCGGTTCATGTGCAAGTGGTCCGGTTTGCCCAAAGCCAGTGACAGCACAATAAATAATTCGTGGGTTTACTTTTTTTAGGACCTCATAACCTAATCCCATTTTTGCCATATCACCCGTTTTAAAATTTTCCAGCACCACATCTGCATCCTCAAGCAAGGAAAGGAATTTCTTTTTATCCTCATCCTTTTTCAAATCCAGTAAAATGGATTTTTTGTTTCGGTTGGCACATAGATAATAGGTACTTTGCTCATTCACAAATGGACCCCAATCACGCATACTATCTGACCCATTCGGATGCTCGATCCGAATAACCTCGGCTCCTAAATCAGCCATCATCATCGAGCCAGCTGGTGCCGCATATACTCTTGATAAATCCAATACTCGAATCCCATCTAATGGCCGCATCGTACACCCTCCTTAGTCTTTTACTTATGTCGTTGCCTTTTCGATATCCTCTTTTCCTCTTATGATAGCGCTAAGCAAAGACTCCTCCCCCTAGCAACTGTTAGTTAAATTTCGCTTTCCTCTTTTCCAACACCGCCGATACACCTTCTTTATAATCTTGTAATTCTGTAACAATCCCCATTTTGGAAGAAATATAGTCTAGCGAAGAACGCAGACTCATTGTCTGGCTTTGATAAACTGCCCGCTTTATAATTCTCATAGCCTCTTGTGGACCATTACTTAACTTCTCAATATAAGCTTCAACAAAAGCATCCAGCTCTTCATCCGGTACAACAAAGGTAACCAGCCCCTTTTCTTTCGCTTCCTCCGCTGTTAGAACTCTGGCTGTCCACAACATATCCAGTGCCTGATCAATCCCTGCTAGTTTCGGTAAAAAGTATGCGCCTCCATCTCCAGGTACAATGCCTACATTAATATAGCTCTCGGAGACTTTAGCTGAAGCTGCCGCAATTCGAATATCGCACATTAGGGCCATATCTAATCCTGCGCCCATCGCAAAGCCCTGCATTTGACATACGACAGGTTTATCAATTTCCTCCAATAGCAGCGGAATCCGCTGAACTTTCTTCCATAGGGAATTTTTTCTGGCAAGTGCTGTTGACGTGATATCTTCCTGACTTTCAAAGAAGCCTTTTCCAGCTACCATCGCCTTGACATCGCCACCTGCACAAAATGATTTGCCGTTGCCTTTTACAAGAAGGACCCTGATGGAATCATCATCTCGCACTTCTTCTAATGCCTGAATCCAAAGTAGAATCATTTCCTCGCTGAAGGCATTAAAGCTTTCCGGTCGATTTAATGTAATCGTTGCTTTCCCATTGTTCACTTCGAATAATAAATCCGCCATTGATTCATCCCCCTTAAATATGTTCAACTTGTTTTTTCTTAGTTATTGCTTCCCAAAGCGTGTTTGAAGAATGGAGCATTTTTTGAGCTAGTTCCTTTTTCCAGTACTTCGCGTGGAAGTCTTCATCTCTCCATGCCCACAATCTACGTGTATAGTGGTGTAGTCGGTGCTCATGGGTTACACCAATGGCTGCATGGACTTGGTGTGAGCTCGTTGCCACTATGCGACTGGCATCATCCAGTTTTAATCTTGCAAAGGCAACCTCATCAGTCACTTCTCCTTCTTGAAGCAATGCAATGATATTGTCTAATGCAGCTATGGAAAGAGCTTGCTCCCCTGCTAAAATAGCAAGATGCTGTTGTACTAATTGGAAACGGTGAATTGGACGACCAAATTGTTCGCGCTCTTTACTGAATTGAACCGCCAGCTCAAAAGCACGGTCTATTGCTCCAACCATCTTACTAACTGTGGCTGCCGTCTGTAATTTTGTAAGGAACTCATGCTGTTCGTCTGGGAGGGGGTGACTTGCCAGAATTTTTACATCTGTAAATTGGAGGGTATCTCTTGGCTCTGCTGCTAGGTTCGTTTGTTTTTCAATCGTTGCATCCTTCAAATCCATTAAAATTAAGTATTGTTTCCCTTGTTCCGTTGCCAGTGTCACAAGTTTTTCTGCGTATCTCGCCCATGGAACTTGCTGAAGTTTACCGAAAACCTTTCCTTCTGCCAGTTCCAACGGCTTTGTGGCAAGATGCACTGTTGATAACTCTGTTAAAGGATGTAGGTTGGCGAAGTCTATAACAAGGTTGGCTAATGTATGTTCGACAAATGGAATCGGCACAGCGTATTTTCCGACTAATCGATAAAGATGGAGCAAATCCTCATAATCTCCACCGGCACCGCCATGCTCTTCTTTTACCGCGACTTTCTCAATCTCATTTTCTAGTATTAATTGCCAAACATCTTCCGACCATGCACCTGATTCCAGCAAATCAACCGTTTCTTTTTCAACCTTTTCCTTGAAAATTCTTTCTACGACATCGACAATCATGTCTTTCATTTCACTCATCCTGCAAGCACTCCCTTCGCGATAATGCCGTATAATACTTCCGATGTTCCTCCGCGGATCGTAAAACCAGGTGCATGAAGTGTAGATTCCGCCAAGTAGCGGTCCAAAGCACGTTCTGCTTTTAGCTGCGGAAACACATCCAGCAATAATCGAACGATTTCAGGAACTTTCTGTTCAAATTGGGTACCCACACTTTTAACCAAGGCTGCTGGTACACTTACTTCTCCACCTTCTTCTAGCACTTTGGCAACACCAATTGATAGATTTCGTAAACTCCATAGCTCTGCTACCAGCTTTGAGACTTCCGCCAAACCTTCGATATCCTGTTGGCGTTTTAATTCTTCCATCGCTTCATTTAATAACGGGAAGGTGCTTAGAATACGCTCCGGACCACTGCGTTCAAAGGCCAATTCAGCTAACCCTTGAGTCCACCCATTTCCTAATGTGCCAACGACCATTTCGTCTGGCACGAAAACATTATCAAAAAACACATCGTTAAAATGATGTTCCCCAGTCAAATAGCGAATCGGCGTAATGGTTACACCTTCTGACTCCAAATTGATAATTAATTGGCTCAAGCCTTGGTGTTTCTTTTCCGATACGGGTTCTGTCCGAACGAGTGTGACCATATAATGAGCATCTTGCGCGTTACTCGTCCACGTCTTTGCACCATTTACAATCCAGCCACCCTCAACTTTTTCAGCTTTCGTCCGAACTGAAGCAAGATCGGAACCACTATTAGGTTCACTTAGTCCAATGGCAAAGAAGCATTCCCCTTTTGCGATTTTGGGTAAGAAGAAATTCTTTTGAAATTCAGTCCCGAATCTCAGTAGCAACGGTCCTGTTTGTCGATCGGCAAACCAATGTGCTGCAACCGGTGCTCCAATGGCCAAAAATTCCTCGGTTAGAATATATCGGTCAATGGAACTTCGCTCAGCTCCTCCGTATTCCTTCGGCCAAGTCATACCAATCCAGCCTTGTTCAGCAATTATCTTAGAAAATCCAGGGTCACTGCCACTTAACCAGGAATCACATTTTGTGAGGAACGTACCCTTTTGAACCTCTCCCTGCAGGAAAGTTCGTACCTTTTCCCTGAATAATTCTTGCTCCTTTGTAAATTGAACAGTAGGTAAATTCAATCTAGCCACCCCTTTACGCATTTGCGGTAATCATTACCTTATATAAATAGTGTATATTTTCAGAATATTGTATGTCAATGGTTTTAGAGCAAATATTTTACAATATCAAGAAGAATGCGGTATAGAAGAGAGAATATGAGTTGAAGGGGTGTCCCTCGGCAGTTCTTTTGGAGGATATTGTTATTGGTTGTTAATAGTATTTATTTGTCAGCGAGGCGAATGAGCCAATTCAAATTCTTTTAAGGAAGAGTCTGAAGTAAATGGAGGGGATTTTGAAGGTCTAAGAAAAATAGATGGTGTCTTTTCGTGCGTGTGGACTGAAGGTCGGTTTAATCTAGAGATAACATACAGGAAGATAAAGTTTATTTTAAAATATACTCCCTCTTAATTTAATAAAAAAAGAATTCATTTTGATAAAAATGGATTCTTCCCTAGTAAACTATTTATTAATGAAAGTCTGTCCCAATGTTCACAAGCACAACGTTCTATACAGTCTTGGTTAGAGCTTTTGGTTGTATGGTCTTGATCTTTTTGATGAAATAATAATGCTTGTAGAGTGCCAATAATATTAATAGAACTTTAACTAAAAGAAAATCCACATAAAAAACGGAAAAAAGAATAAAGAAGTCAGCAATTAAGTTTATTCTAATTTTCTCTTTTCTGGTCATTCCTTTTTTTAGAAGAAATGCTTCCACATATTTTTCATATATCACTGTACTTTTAAACCACGTTTCAATTCGTTTAGAACTTTTGGCAAAGCAAAAAGCAGCAAATAAATAAAACGGACCTCCAGGCAAGATAGGTAGCACCGTCCCAATTATTCCAATAGCAAGGGATAGTATACCTAGTATGAAAAATACAATACTCTTTAATTTTTTCATTGTTAACATCTGTAGATTACCTCTATATTAAAATAGTTCCTTTACAATTTTCAGTTCTCATTCAAATATAATTGAGCAATAGAGAAAAGAAAACATATTTTTAAAGTGTGGAACGAGTCTTCTAGTATCTTTTATATTATCTCCCTAGTTATATATTTCAACGACTCGATGAATATACCTGCTTTTCATTAGGAATTTGAATCCTTAATGGAAAAGAGACGCATTGCTTATGAAAGAAATCCACCCGTTTGGGGACAAAGAAAATAATTAGTAAAACTGCTAAGAGTTCTGATTGGGGTTGGGTTGTCCACAATAACTACAAAAGTTATCTTTGATAGAAATTACTTTCTTGCATTGATTACACCGCTTATAGTCATCACTACTTAAACGAATATAGTCGATGTTTTCTTCGCTATCCTCGCTTGATGTTGCAGCGGCTTGTGTGGATTTTTTATTTTGTTTCTCTTCTACAGCTACTCCGGTTGGAACACTTGCTTCACTTGTATCATCTTCAGCTGTTTTCTTTGTTTTATCAGTTTTAAAAGTCCAAATAATGATAACAACAAAAAAAACCAATATTAATATATCGAGTATATCCATTATAAATTCGTCATCCTTATCGGCATTTTTTTCTTAGGATGCTGTTTTTTGGCTGTATTTATTCCGATTAATGAAATTGCTGTTGCTCTTTTGTCTAATCTTTCAATTCACTTATCTTGGATAATTAGGTTATTTAGATAGTCGATTATATATTTAACATCAAACCCTACCCCTTGCAGGAGGGCTGAACCGCGGCGATGCTGCCAAGGTAACCCGATAAAATATAATCCTTTAACATTCGTAACTCCCCCATGATGAATGATTTTTCCATCTCCATTAAGCAACTTGTCAATTTTTATCCAAGGATCTATTGAATGGAAACCTGTTGCCCATATAATATTGCTGGACCTTTATAGTAGTTTGATCATCAAAGGTGACTTCTTTATGGATTGCTTTTGTTACCTTAGGTTTTAATGTGAACTCTTTTCTCTTAAGTGCATGTTTCAATTCATAACCAAAGATGGAATCGCCCTTTTTTCGAATTGCTTTTCCTAAAAAAGAATGTGTACTTACTTTAAGTTTTCCAAGTATATCGAACCACTAAAAGATGCTTTTCTTCTATATGACTAAAGGCAAATACGTTATCTTTTTACTGATGGCTAAATGTGTTTCTTTTTCCCTCGATAGTTCAACGGCAATTTGAGCGCCACTGTTCCCACCCCCTACTACCAGTACATTTCCTTCTTTTAACTGACTAGGATTTTTATATTGTGTGGAGTGAATCTGAAAAACATCTTCAGAAATGTTCCTTGAAAAGGATGGAATTCTGGGTGATTGAAATGCTCCTGTTGCCACTATTCATATAATTGGAAGCTCTTCAATTGCGGCAACTATTTCCTTATCATTGGTGGGCATACTCTTTGCGCATTTATTTTTGAACCCTTTTTTAGATGATGAATAACTCATCATCCAAGTGTGGCCATATGTATGGTCTGAGTAGTGAACGTCAAAATTGAAATAAAGCCGCTTATCTGATTGACAATTGTCAGAGAATTATAATAGTCTATATATGAACATATGCTCATGTATTAACATAATATAATATAGGGGGTAATATTAATGAGTGACGAACAAAAAATGGAAGTGACTTTTAATGATAAGACACAGCATTTGGATGAAGAAACGTTGTTTGTCGTTTCGCAAACGTTCAAGGCGCTCAGCGACCCGACTAGAATTCGAATCTTGAATTTATTATGTACAGGTGAGCATTCCGTGAATGATATTGCCGAGACGCTAAATTTAAGCCAATCAAGTGTCTCCCACCAATTACGTTTTTTGAAAAACTTAAGATTAGTCAAATATAGAAGAGCCGGAACAACTTTATTTTATTCGGAAGATGACGATCACATCATGAATTTATTGAAACAGGCTATTGAACATGCGACACATCATTAATTTAGGGGGATGTAAAGATGGGACACGATCACGGACATAACCATACCCATGGCGCCAATAAAAAAACGTTGAAGATAAGCTTTATGATTATTACAGCCTATATGATTATTGAAGCAATCGGCGGTTTCATGACCAACAGTCTTGCGTTATTATCGGATGCGGGACATATGTTAAGTGACGCCATATCGCTTGGGATTGCACTATTGGCTTTGACACTTGGGGAAAAAGCGGCTAACTATAGTAAAACCTATGGATATAAACGATTTGAGATATTGGCAGCTGTGCTAAACGGAGTAACACTCGTCTTAATTGCGATTTATATTTTTTATGAAGCTATTCAGCGTTTTCAAAATCCGCCTGAAGTTGCTTCGACTGGGATGTTAATCATTGCTTCGATTGGTTTAATAGTCAATATTATTGTTGCTTGGATTATGATGCGTGGCGGGGACTTAGAAGAGAATTTAAATATGCGAGGTGCATATTTACATGTAATTAGCGATATGCTTGGTTCAATCGGTGCCATTATTGCTTCACTTCTTATCATATTCTTTGGCTGGGGCTGGGCAGATCCCCTTGCGAGTGTCATTGTAGCCGCACTCGTATTACGCAGCGGCTACTTTGTTTCAAAATCCGGACTCCATATACTGATGGAAGGAACTCCACAAAATGTAAATGTAGATGAAGTGATTCAAACACTCAAAAATACAAAAGGCATACAAAGCGTTCACGACTTGCACGTTTGGTCGATTACTAGCGGTTTAAATGCACTCTCCTGTCATGCAGTTGTTAGTGATGGAATGTCTATTGCGGAAAGTGAACAGATGCTCCACAAAATAGAACATGATCTTGCACACCAAAATATTCACCATATGACGATTCAATTAGAAACGTCTGCCCACCAGCATGACAATACGATTTTATGTAAAGCGAAAGCTGATTCACCTGGACATCACCACCATCATCATTGATGGGAATTTGTAAACAAACTAACCCAGTTACCTTCACATAGCTGGGTTCGTTCATTATTTTACTAGACATTATAGAGTTTATTCGTCGTACATAAAAAAAGAGCGCAATTCTTTTTTTTGAATAGCACCCGATTATGGAATTTGGAATAACAAGTCAGTGATTACTGCCTTTTTGCTTGCTAAGAATTTGGACAACCTCTTAACGGAAAATGCTAAGTAGATTGCAGTGATTTTCTAACATCCCTTTTTTATTGCTTAAATACATTTTCTTCGATAGGTAAAACCCACGATAAAAATTTATACTTCCATTTTTGGTGGTTCTTCAAGCCATCCTTTAGACATCATGAGGTTAACCCCATTCAGTTGATATTGATATATATCTTTAGCAAATATCACATTTTTGGTCTGCAGATCTTTACGTAAACTAAAGCCTGCACTGAAGCCACCTCCCCCGAGGGAAAATGCACTTAAAAGGTAATTACAGTACATCATTAACTTTTCTGAAAACGGAGCTATTGTTGAATTTGTAACGGTTCCCCCGGGTGTTGCAGGTGGTTGGATATTATTCTCAAGAAGAATGTTAGAAGTCTCCCTTATAATTTCCTTGGAAAGCTCTTTCCCTTGTATAAAATACTTTTTTACATCTTCGTCCTTAGTCGTTTGAATGAAACCATTTAACAGTTGCATACCAGTAATATTCGTTTCAATTGTACGATATAAATAGCCAAACTCAACAGTATTTAATGTACGCTTGTTTCCAAAAATATTGGATCCTTTTGAATAATCATTATCCGATATATAATTGGTTGATGTTGGCATGGATACATAAGTCGGGCGTGTATAAAGATTTTTTTCAAGCAAGTACTGTGTGAAATGACCATAAAAGGTTTCTGTTACTTCAGTCATATCCCTGTAAAGTTTTATAATGTCTTGACGGTAAGACATCGTCAAGTGGAGTACGTACATCCCCATACTTATTTCCTTTAGTACTCGACAAAACATAATGTCAAAACCATTCTCCCATAACTTTGGTGCTTCTAAATTAACATCCTTTTCAGTAAAACCATCTGGAACTGCCGCCCCCTCATTTTCAAGGGTGATTTTCATTTCAATAATTAGTGGGTGAAGTTGGTTCCATAGCTCAGACATGAGATCCTTCGCTCTTTGATCATCCGATTTTTCAATAAAATATTCCACTATCCGCAAAATCATTGATTTTTTTTGATATGTCGTCCATAGTGCTCCAAGTTCAGAGGAACTCATTTTAGGTTTTTCAATCATAAGATTATACCCTCCTATATTCCGTGTGCTTTTCACTCAAAATAGTATCTGTATTTGCATGAAGGTTATACATTTAACCGCAAATACTAGTAATTCGGAGGGTTATTCAACTATACTGCATCGATAGAAATCAACTAGATAAAAGCTATTATCTCTTCTTTACACTATTCAAAGGAATCACCCTTTTTGTAATAATTAACCATAATACAGAAAGGAAATAAATAATGATTGTGGTTAATCCACTAAAATAAAAAACCGAAATTGAAGCTGATACCCATACTCTAATAAACGTCCAACTCATCTCTAGTAAAATCGTTGGAGCCACCATTACTAGTATCAAAATGCTAGTACAAATAATACATGGAACGGGCGTATCTTTATTATCCACAGTCCTTGTACTTGTATTAAAAAAGAAAATGCAACTTAAACAAATGCTCCCACTCATGCTCCTTGCTAGCCTCGGTGGAATAAGTGGTGCATTTCTCGCAACAAGATTGTCGGAACTGACGATGAATATCGTTGCATGTATTGTGCTAATCGCCATGTTTATTGTTATGTTAATAAGCAAGAAGACTGGATTAGTTAGTGAACAGCATGACACGGAACAACGTGACAAAGAACAACGATCTACTTTTTTAGCCCCATTTTTTATCGAAATTTATGATGGTGGCTTTGGGCCAGGATCCGCACTTTTGAATTTTACTTACTTTTTGAAAAAACAATTCAGTTATGTAAATGCTGCCGAAATGACTCGATTTATGATGTTTGGAAGTTGTATGAGTGCGTTTTTATTTTACTTCTTATATGGAATTGTGGATTGGGGCATTGCCATTCCAGTAACAGTTGGCTCAATCATTGGTTCTCATATTGGACTAAAACTCGTCCCTTATTTAAAAGGAAAATGGCTTCAGGTTTTACTTCCGATTATCTTTTTACTATTAATTGTTCAAGTTGTCACTACTGATCTATTATTTTCTTAATAACCAACCACAAGCCAATAAGGATTCTTCCATTGAAAGTAGATTCAGTATCTATTTGATAGGAAGAAAATAGTAAATTATACTTAAATCAATTAAATGTGAGAATGCTAGCATAGAAAATATAATATACATCTATTAAGTAGAATATTGAGGAGGAAAGAAAATGGAAGAGTTTGTAGTGGAAAAGGCAATTCAAGATGTTTATCCGGATGATTTTGCTTGGTGTTTTGGATGTGGACGATTGAATAAAGATGGTCATCACCTTCGAACTGGTTGGCAAGGCGACAAGACTGTAACCTTCTTTAAACCCCAATCAAAATACATGGGGATTCCAGGATTTTTGTATGGCGGCGCCATTGCCTCTTTAATGGATTGCCATGGAACCGGATCTGCCTCACTTGCTTTGCATCGCAAAAATGGGAACGAAATTGGTGCTGGGTCAGTACCACCACGCTTCGTAACCGCAAGCCTCAATGTAGAATTCCTGAAACCAACTCCACAAGAAGTTACCTTAAAAGCTGTGGGAACTGTGGAAGAAATTCATCCAAAAAGATGGAAGGTTGAGACCGAAGTTTATGCCGAGGATATTCTTTGTGCTCGAGGTACAGTTGATCTAGTCGTTATGCCTAGTACTTTTCAAAAAAAGAATGATTAACTCTTAACACACTTCTATACGTAACAAGTTAGCCTAATATGGGTTAACTTGTTTTGAGCTTTTTTACATAGTGGCATTCCTCAAGAAAAATGAAAACAGACACATTTCTTGTTAAAGAAATGCGCCAACATTTTGTTCGTACTTCATAGCATTAGACTCAGGCCTAACCCACTAATGGCTAATTTAGGTTCTTTTCGACCCTTCTCTTGTGTCCGACCAAACTACATATCCTAACCAAATTAAAGCTAATCCCATCGGTACCGCTAGTATCCGGTCAAGCGGATGTGGAATGATTGCAGCCGCGAGCGTCACTACCGCACCGAAGGAAAGCAATGCACCTGCCGAGCGTGGCATGACTCTTGCACGAAATATTGAAATACCTAGCAAGAGACCACCAAACATATAGAGCACCCCCGCTACCGGCGCTAATACTGTGAAAATCCCAAGATTCACCTCGCTTTTAAATCCACCAAAGAGTCCCAAAATACCCTCAACGAATTTAGGAGCATCATTTGTGAGTAGCGGCAAAACAAATGCTTCTATGAAACTAAAAGTGATTGAAGTTAACCAAAACAGACTAAAGATTACAAATCCAATTAGACCAAGCCAACCGGTTTCTTTCACTTGTTTCGTATATATTCCGATAATGCCCATCAGACTGAAAAGGGACATTACCATGGTCAAGCACGCAACCATTACCCATTTGCTTGAGTTGACCGATGTTATATTGTCTGCAGGATGAATGAACTGAATGAGGATGTAGAGAATCCCTGCCATTATTGCAAATAAACCCAAGTACCGGATAAGTCCCTTTCCCGTTACATTCCAATTATTTTCTACTTTTTTGTCCATATGTTAACCTCCTTCAAAAGTTAATCAAAACTTTCCAGCTTGCATATGTTAAAATAATTAGGAAATTTAAGGAAAATAACTGATATAAGGTGATAAGATGGAACATTATGAAGTCATAGAAAAGGCTTTACTTTACATTGATAATAATTTAGAGGAATCGCTGACATTGGATTCTGTTGCAAGTAGATTCAATCTTTCTAAATACTATTTTCATAGACTTTTTTCAGCAATGATGAGTTGTTCATTAAACCAATACATACTATCCAGAAGATTAAATGCGTCCTTAAAATTAATTCAAAACGAAAACCTATCCTTGACGGATATTGCGTATCAACTTAACTTCGGAACTCCATCGTCCTTTACCCGCGCATTTAAACGTCAATACGGCATTTCACCAAGCATGCTCAGGGAAAAAAATGAGGTGATACCTCTAACGCCAATTCCGTCAGTAGTAAAAAGATCGATAAAGAACATTAATGGTGATATTGTTGCCGATTTTACGCTTAAAGAATTCGAAACTGTTCGATTATGCGGCATTGCATTTGAAGTTGATCTAGCAACTGAAGATTATAAGGCGAAAATTCGCTCTCATTCCAAAAAGCTTTTAAACAATATAGATAAAGACATCACTGGCTCCTGCTATGTCGTCTATTCAAATTGTCAGCCGAATTCCACTCGGTTTAAAGTTTTATTTGGGATTCCATATGATATCCAGATTGAGAAACCGTATTACTTTACTGTGGATGTTCCACAAATCTTTTGTGCCAGATTCAAATACTTTGGTGATTTACTCGACATTGGAAATGTCCTTATTACTGACTTTGCTAGGTTTTTAAAAATTTCAAAACAGGAATCGGAGAATTCTGATATTGAACTTATTCAAGCTTTCGAGGATATTCACAATCTTGATTCTGCTTATCACATATACGTACCTATCAAAAAACAGCCCATTGACTTAGATTGTTAATATCCCTTTTGCCTTTTATCCACCTCCAATCATACGTAATATTCTTTACTGGTAAAGACAGAATAACATCGGAGTTCTAAACAGACTTTCCAAATCTTGCTGTAATTTGTTTTACAAATTTAAAGGCGTATTCTGCCAGGCAAGAAGACGCCATTTTCTCATTACCATATAATTCTAATTATTTTCGCAATTATTAATTTTTTTTATGGTAACAAGTACCTGAATTTTAAAGTTCTTTTTAGCCAAAATATTAATGCAATGAAAAAAATTTAAAAAGAAGGTGATGTAGATGAAGGCAAACATGAATAAAATTTTACCGATTTTTGCTTCAGTTGGAGTAGGCATTGCAACTTATCAGATGTTAATTGGAAACGGCGGAAAATCGAAGAATATGATGCCACTTGTCTCTAATATGATGGGAATGGGGTCTGGCACGCAAGGACAAAATCAACAACAGTAAAGATATGGGTTTCTATTTAAAGTATTTCCTTCTAATTTAGAAATAACCTCTTTATGTTAAAGATTTTTATTTTGTACAAGCATTTATATTTAAACTAAAGTTGCGAGTTAGTTCCCTCATGAAATGTCAAAAAACAACCAGGACCATACAATTTAAACTATTTACAGTGGGAGAATATTTGTTTTCCCACTGCTATTATATTCTATTAACCCTTTACGTCATTTGTGTAAGTTTGAAACACCAAATAGTTAGTATAGTGAAAACAACCCAAACAGCAGCAAGCCTCTGTTGTGCAAAATTGGCTAGGCTATATTCATGAGAAAAGATGCTCCCCCTAATTACAGAAAGCGCCGATAATTGAAAATCTAGTTACAAGATTCTTCTCCTTCATTTTCTGAATCATAATGACCTTTTTTAGTTTTATTTAAAACGACTAAGTTCAGAGTTGTCCCAATGCCAAAAAGGCAAAGGAACGAATAGTATTTACGAAACGAATCTCAAAAACTCTCCCAAAACCCCTACCGCGGCCGTCAAGATAATGATAAGAACTGCTTCCAATATGCCAAGAACACTTGAAAATCTCCCCATGCGCTTTTAAAATTAGAAATATTTTACAATAACTCAATAATATTTGAAATAGGACTGTTAAACTTTACTAAAGTTATGAAATGAATCACCATTCCCTAGTGATTCATTTCATAATAATTGTAAATAATTTTATTTTTTCGCAACTTTTTCTACCCCATATCCGTGGTTAGAGTGAAAGGTGGGAAGTAATGGATCTCGAACAAGTATATTCACTATACTTCAATGACCTATATCACTATCTATATTCTCTCTCCAGAAATCATACAAAAACCGAAGATCTACTTCAGGAAACCTTTACAAAAGCACACATTGCCTTGCTGACCAATGACATCGAGGAAATAAAACCGTGGCTTTTTAAGGTGGGCTATTATACATTCATAGATCACGTTAGAAAAGATAAACGATATGTCATGACCAATGAATTTTTTGAAATTGATTTAAAAACACCAGAGAATATCGCGCTTGAAAACGATGCATACATAGAACTATTAAGCTATTTGGATAAGCTGAAACCGATAGAAAAACAGGCAATTTTACTGTGTGATGTGCATGATTGTACAAATTTGCAAGCCGCAAATATTCTGAATATCAAGCTAAATACTTTGAAGAGTCACTTAGCGCGAGGTAGAAAAAGACTAAGAGAAATGTTGGCAGAGGAGGATAACTAATGGATTCTTATGAAAAATTAATACATAAAGCGAGAAATGAAGGTGTTTCTCATCCAGCTGATGGAACTAAAAAAGTGAAAAGGGCCATCAACACATCCAAATGGAAGATCATTCTTTCAACTATAACGGTCATTCTGCTAATTGTTCCAACTTGCTATATGTTGACCTTCGCGTATTATGCTTTTGGAACAAAATCGACTACATTAATGGATGTCTCGAGTATGACGCTTTATATTACTGAACCAAACACGACGCTGGAAGAGATGGAATTTGATATGGACTTTTCCCTCTTTTCTATGAACTTATCATTTCAACAATATAAACAAATTGGTGATGAGTTTTATCCAGCAAAACATTACGATCTAGATTTTGTCCTTAATGATTTGGTGAAAAGAGAGGAAGACTCTAAATTAGAGAAGATTTATCCGAGTTACCCAACCCAAACGAATCAATGGATAGCCCATCCTAAACAAATGATTGAATTCGATAACGCGAAGGAATGGCGTGTATTAGCAGGATTGCCAGAGGAAACGGTTGTCGAGGCATATATTTCTCTGGACAATCTCTATCAAGTGGAAGAAGTAGAAAATGAAATGGAAAACGTGGATGTCACTTGGGCAGCAATCTATACCGGTATGGAGGAAACGATGCTTAGTGCGGATGGTGATGTCGTTTCTCCCATCGGATATCCGGTACAACCTGATGAAACCTATTGGTCCCCTTTCCGAGAGTCTGCTTCACATGAGGAAACTTTCCTCGATATGCTAAAGGGACTTCAACCATATGAAAGGATTGCAGAAGAAGTCTCAGCTCATAAAAATCTTGAATTGAAAGAACGTATAGAGTATATCGAGAAAAATGGTTTTGAAACGTATGGTGTCGTGGTGACAGGGCCAAAAAGTGAAGTTGTATCACTTAGAGAATTGGATATGGTTCGCTATATGAAAGTAGGAGAGGTGAAATTATGGAATTGGGCACGATAAAAAACACGATTTTACAAGCTTGCGGATGGCTAAGTGTCGTGATGGGGCTTATTTCCTTAGCACTCATTAATCTCTCTGTGCTATCTGGCTATGATGGGGGTTTAGCAAATTCATACTCTTCCTGGATATTGCTTGCAGTGGTATTTGGAATTATCTCATCCTTAAACAAAAAAAGCAGGTCCCTCGGTCTGTGGGGATTGGGGTTAAGTATCTATTTAGGATTGTTTGTAGCAGTTATCTTCGTCTTAGGATGGACGATTGTACCCTTTCCTTAAGATTCAGGAGTATGAAAAACATGAAGTGCATCTTCGTTTTTCATGCTTCTTTTATGTCATCTACCTCAATCTTAGAAGATGGTATAAAACACAGCTTCTGCGTTTATTCCATTACGAATACCAAATATTTCAATCATTAGAACCCCTCATTTCTTCCATCCAATTAAGCATAAAACTTCATTAAATACGGAGCATGCCAAAAGTAAAAGAAGACGCATATCTTTTAAGGAAATGCTCCGAATCTTAGAATTAGTATATCGTGTTTATTTACAGGAAACAGTCCAATTGATTGCCATTATATCTTGTTCAACTTCAGGAGTCTTGTCGCCTTTTTCGCAACTATTTTTCGCATTTTCAAGAGATTGATAATTCGTTACAACAAGTATTATAAACAAGGAAACAGAAATCATAAGGAACTTACCCTTATTTATCTTCATTAGGCAAACCTCCTCTTCCCTACTGCATTCTTTCACTGTAGTAAGTGAGTTATTAGTAAGCAATCCCTACACGCATTTTTAAGTAATCGCCACTTTTTATTTGGCTGTAAGCAAATTCTGCCGTATCTGGAACTGAAATTTGAGTGCCACCCTCTGGCAAAAAATTGCCTTCTGTTCGGTAGTTCGCTAACCTTTCTCCATCCGGCAGATAAGTAGGACAGACAATTGTCCATTCGAGGTTTGATTGTTTTAGCATCTCGTAGGCTTTGTGATGCTCTTCGGCTGCACGGGTTAACTTGCGCTTTGATTCACTCGACTGATAACGCAATAGGTCAGGCGTAATTCTACTTTGTAGGATCCCTGCAGTTCCGATTGTAATAATTCGTTGTATCCCTTCATTTTCCATGGCCTCTATAATCAGTGGCATACTTTCAGTTAGCGTGTTTGCCCCATCTGTACCCAGCGCACTAATTACAACATCAATTCCTTGCATTGCTCGTACGATATCTTCTTTATTTAATACATTTCCACTAATAATCGTTAAATTTTCGTGATGGTATTGGATTTTCTCTGGAGAACGGACCAAAGCCGTAATCTGTTGACTGTCACGCAGGGCATAAGTAACGATATGACTTCCAACTCGTCCAGTTCCACCTAAGATTAATATATTCAAGAACGAACACTCCTTTTACGTTCTAACATTACAATGTAACAGATAATATTTTGATTTTTTGATGACGCTTTTATTACTTTAATTATACCATTTCATAATTCCTTTAAAGAATCACTTCGCCCCATCACAAAATAATTTATTGAATATCATAGAGTGAATGATAGAAAACAAAGGGGTAATGTTGTCGAATGCACAATATGAATATGAATATGAATATGAATTCAATGAATCATCATGATGCAAAACAACCTAGTGAACTTTGCCAGAAGTTTGCTAAAATTTTGGACGCCACTCCTGCTGTGATAAATGGGGTTTGTACTGCTACACGTTCACGCACGAATATTCGTCCAACTGTATTAGGTCGTCCAGCAGAATCGTTTATGTTTGTGCCGCAAGCATGGTCATTTGAAAGTATGGACTCTCAGGGTAGAGCGTTATGTCTTGGTGAGACGGTAGTTCTTGAGGAAGAGGCTAACCCGTATATTTCACGATTAAGAGAACTGGGAATTATCGTAACGGCATTTCATAATCACTGGATATTCGAGAAACCTAGACTTATGTATATTCATTATCAATCAATTGATGAACCGCTGGAATTTGCTCGAAAGGTTCGAAAAGCAAATAAAGTACTAAATCAAAGCATAGTAGGTTCAAGTCGCCCGAGTACAAATCATAATGGCAATGCGATGGAGCTATGTGGTGAATTCAACCAAATCCTTGGCGGCATGGAAACGTTTGAAGATGGAGTTTGTATGGTAATGGATTCCAGGCTAAATATCCAAACAACCATCATGAATCGAAGAAGCCGATCCTTCCTTACCCTCCCTCAAATGTTTAACTTTGAATCACTAGCACCTGACGGAACGGCACTTTGCAGTGGAGAAACTGTCATTCTTCAAGGAGAAATCAATCCATTCATTAGTCAACTTCGCAAAAATAACATATTGGTAACAGGGTTCCATAATCACTGGTTGTTTGAAGACCCTAGATTGATGTACATTCATTTCGTGAAAATTGATCAACCAATAAGTTTTGCAAAAGATGTTAAAGAAGCTCTAAAAGTATTGACGAATAAAGTGGTAAGACCTTAATTTTTTTTCCTTTATCTCCTATAAAAAATAAAAGCGCTTAATCTTGCCTCGATTAAGCGCCATTATTCGTTAATCAAAAAATTCCATGTGTATTTTTTCTTGTTTGTAGTAATTCAACCGATCCTGTAATGTACCAGTATGAAATTCGAATTTATGGCCATCTGGATCTGTAAAATAGATGGATTTTTTATCTCTTTCAACTCTGGGACGTCCGGATAAGATGTTTACATTCAGTTTTTCTAGCTTCTCATACATTTCATCAAACTCTTCTTCTTCAATCGAAAAAGCGATATGTGTATAAGATTGCTTGATTTCATTCCGCGGTATATCTTCCTCTACATTCAGTGCAAGCCACATGCCACTTAAATCAAAATAGGCCGTCGTTCTTCCTTTCACTAACAATTTCGCTTCAAATACTTTTTTATAAAACTCTATCGAAACTTCTAAATTTGAAACTGAAAATAAAAAATGATTGATCCCTTTAATCGACATACTACCGCCTCCGGTTTGCTACCGTTCTATGCACTTTTCCATAAACCATTAAAAAAACGCAATTTCATCTCTGAAATTGCGTCTCTTGTTAAATTGACAAGTTCCTTAAAGCTTATCCCCAAATCTCTTTCGAAATATCCACAATATACTTTAGCTTCGCCCATTGCTCTTCTTCAGTCAAGATATTGCCGTGATGAGTAGAAGCAAATCCACATTGCGGACTGATGCATAATTGCTCTAATGGCACATATTTTGTTGCTTCTTCAATACGTGCTTTAATGTTTTCTTTATCTTCTAGTTCCCCATGCTTCGATGTGAATACTCCTAGTACCACTTGCGCTCCACCATTCGGGATATGTTCCAGTGGTCCGAAGTCACCTGAACGATCATCATCATACTCCAAGAAGAAGCCGTCCACTTTTTCTTTTGCGAATAATGTTGGGGCAATTTTAGCATAACTGCCTTCAAACGCCCATTTAGAGCGATAGTTTCCACGGCAAAGGTGAGTCGTAACAATTAAATCTTCCGGTTTATCTTCCAGTACGCCATTGGCAACACGAAGAGCTAAGTCTATTAATTGTTCACGAGAATAGCCGCTATCATTAAATGGAATATCTGGTGCATTCAGACCGGCAATATAAACATCATCCAGCTGCAAATAACGGCAACCTGCATCATAGAATGCCTTGATCACATCACGGTATGTTTGGATGACATCATTTGTATATTCTTCAATGTCCGGATAGATTTCTAGATTACGAATACCTGCGTTAAATAATTGGTTTGGACTTGGAATTGTTTGTTTGGCTACAGCACGGTCCCCGACAATTTCTTTAAATTCGATAAACTCTTTAATATGTGGGTGCTCTGGGTTAAACGATACTTTGCCGATTACTCGTACATTGTATCTTTCCGTTTCCTCCCCTTTAAATGCATAGCCTTTTTCTGGAACGTATCCCTCTACCCCATTTAGGTGTTCAAGGAAATCTGTATGCCAGAATCTACGACGAAACTCTCCGTCAGTTACAGCTTGAAGTCCTACTTCAATTTGCTTATCAACAACTTTTTTAATTTCTTCTGTCTCAATTGCATATAGTTCATGTCTCGTAATATCTCCTGCTTGAAAAGCCTTTCTTGCCTGATGAATGCTCTCTGGTCGTAATAAACTTCCTACATGATCCGCTCTAAATGGTGCTTTAATAAGTGTTTTTGTCATAATTTTTCTCCCCTTTTCCTTTTTTAAAAGCCTGTGTTCTTGATGTAAGATTAGTGTAGCATAGGGAAATCAATATAACGTAACACATAAAAACTATTTCTCGCTATAGCTTTTAACTATAGCTGAACAATTAGATAAAAAAAAACGGATCTTTTACGACCCGTTTTAAAAACTAAACTAGATTACACCTAACACTAAAGCAGCAATCGTCATAACAGTTACTGTCCCGAAAGCCCATTTTATGGCAAACCGTTGTAGTTCACCAAATTCAGTGCCAACCAACCCGATCATTAAATGTGCAGCCGCTACTAGTGGACTAAAAACGTGTACAGGCTGTCCTACTAAAGCTGCTCGACCTATTTCTGCTGCACTAATCCCATAAGCTTCAGCGGTTTGCGCCAGAATTGGAAGTACGCCAAAGTAAAAAGCATTATTAGACATAAAGAACGTAAATGGCGCACTTAAGAAAGCAACGATTATTGATAAATATGGCCCTAATACAGGCGGAATAATTGCTACTAGAGTTTCTGCCATCGCATTAATCATTTCTGTTCCAGTCATTATACCAGAGAAGATTCCAGCCGCAACAACTATCGAAACTACTGCTAAAGCATTTCTGGAATGTGAAAGCAATCGTTCTTGCTGCAGTTTTAAATCTGGATAATTCACTAGTAATGCAATTCCCAATGCAACCATAAATAAAAGACCGAGGTTCATAAAGTCCAAGATTAAGCAGACCATTAAGGTAACCGTTAAAGCTAAGTTAAACCATACTAATTTCGGTCGTTTGTAATCTAATGTACCTGTTAAACTATCATCTAATTTTGTTTTTTCAGAGTCATCAAGCTTAATTACACCAATACGTTTACGTTCCATCTTACCTAATAAGAAAGCCGCAACAATCACCCAGACAAGCCCAAATCCCATAATTGGAATCATGGGAATAAATACTTCAGAAGAATCTAAACCGAGAGAAGCCATGGCCATCGCAGAAGCTCCACCCCAAGGCGTCATGTTCATGACCCCCATAGAAAGCATCGCCGTTGTAGCTAACACTAGGCGATTCATTCCTAATCTTTTATATAACGGCAATAATGAAGATACCGTAATTATATATGTAGTTGTTCCATCCCCATCAAGAGCAACCATCATCGATAACACAGCTGTACCCACAACAATCTTAAGTGGATCGCCCTTTACGATCTGCAGAATTTTCTTAATTAACGGATCAAATAAGCCGGTATCAATCATAATTCCAAAGTAGATAATTGCGAATAAAATCATAATGGCTGTCATTGCCACATTTTCTACGCCAGCTTCCATCATAGGACCTAATTCTGTGAAAAACCCTCCTATAATAGCGAAAATAATCGGTACAATCATGATGGCTACTAATGCTGACATACGTTTCGCCATTATTAAATACATGAATACGGCTACCATAGCAAACCCTAAAAATGATAACATGCATACCCCTCCATTTGTTGACATCCCAAGATGTTCATTTTGAAAACGCTTTAAACCCTATTTTTGAAATATTATCACTTTTTCAACAAATTGAGGGATTATTGATTGTATTATGCATTTTTTTTATTATCATCATTTTTTTCATATTTTTCACAACAAAAAACAGCAAGTATGAGTACTAACTCATCTATTGCTGTTTTGATTTATAGGCTTATACTTTCTTTCAGGTCTTCCTACATTCCCATAGCCATTTTCTACTTCCATATCATCCAAGGATACGAGGTATTCTAAATAACGTCGCATCGTTGAATAACTTAAGCCCACTTTTCGGCTTAATTCATCCGCACTTATACTAGTTTCCAAAACTTGAATATGATCTCTTACCAATTTTAAAGTATGCTTATCAATACCCTTTGGGTAGAGAGCTTTTTGTTTCACTTGCTCGTGGCCAACCTTTTGAGTGGATTGAAACAATTGGTCCACATGCTCTTGATTCATCACATCGTTTTTGTGCAACTTCTCCCGAACAATTTTAAATTTATTTAAAGTCTCAATTAGTTTATCAATAATAATTGGCTTGATTAGATATCCATAAGCTCCGCCACGAATAGCCGCACTTACAGTTTCGGTATCATTAGCTGCTGTAATCATAATAACATCAACCTCATGATGTTTTTTGCGAATTTCCCGCAGCAGCTCGATTCCATGCATATCCGGTAAAAACACATCCAATAAAATTAAATCCGGTTGAATCATATCTAATATTTGCAACGTTTGAGTGCCCGAACTTGCAGTAGCAATTACATTGAATCCCTCTAATTGACTCGTAAAGTGCTTGTATATATTTACAGCATCCAAATCATCCTCGACAATGATTACATTAATCGTTGAATCATTTATCATTCTTGTTTTGCCTCCTCTTCTCTTCTTATTGAACTAAATTCTCTTGAGGAATCACAATCGTAAACCTTGCTCCTCCAAGCTCACTTTTATCAATATAAATTTGTCCATTTAAGATTTCCAATGAATTCTTTACAATTGCCAAACCTAAACCGTGATTATCCCCTTTTTTTGAAGTAAATCCTGTTTGAAAGATGCGTTCTTCTAATTCAGGAGGAATCCCTTCGCCATTATCTTCAATATCAAAAACGATATCCTTCCCTAAATCTGTAAATGATACTTTTACTTGAGAGTTTTGTCCACTATGGAATCTTGCTGCTTCCATTGCATTTTCAATTACATTTCCAATCAGTGGTACAAAATGATTCGATTTCACCTCATCGAATACACAATCCAGTCTACTTTCTGTATCAATGGTTAGCTGTACATGCAGTTCCTTCGCGCGATTCACTTTTCCTAGTAAGCAAGCAGCAATTAAAGGATCTTTCACGGATGTAATTAAAAATGTAATAATATCCTGTCGTTCGCTAACTTCACTCGAAACAATTTTTAAGGCGCGATCATATTCCCTCAGCATTAATAAGCCGTAAATTGTATTCAACTTATTTAAGAACTCATGGTTTTGAGCACGCATATTCTCTGTAAATTCACTAATCTTCGAAAATTCATTTGTCAGCTGCTTTATTTCTGAAAGTGGACGAATCGTCAAAACTATTCCTTTCATTTCATCATTCTCCGAAATCAATGATGCATCCAACACATAAAGATCTTTACCAATTAACAGCTTTTTGTTCGTTAGAGACCGTTTTGATTCAATGGCTTCATCCACGTAATCGTTCAATCTCCCCTCCGTAATGACAGAATCAATCATTAACGACTCACTGTAAAATAATTCCCTTGCCCGTTTATTAATCGATGTAATTTTTTTCTTCGTATTCACTGTAATGATTGCTTCAGGAATCGACTCCAGTGTTGCCTCTCTTTCTGTGAACATAAAGGAGATTTCCTCTGGCTCTAAACCAAATGTCAGTTTTTTTACGCGTCGTGCAATCAAAATAGCGCCGCTTACTCCGATTATCAATGGAATAATAGCTAAAAGAAATAGTTTATGCTGGTAATATTCTATTTGGTTTTCAACATTGTTAATTAAGAATCCAACCGAAGAGACACCAATGATATCCCCTTGTTTATTAAAAATAGGTGTCTTTGCTTTAATGGCTGGTCCTGAGATTCCATCTCCGCTATAGATAATAGGTTCTCCCTTTTGGAAAACAGGCTCATTACTTGTTTTTGTTGGCTTTCCAATATTTTCAGGATTAGGATGGGAGTAACGAATACTCTGTAGATTGGCAATCGTAACATAATCGGCATTTGTCGTTTGACGAATTTGCTCTGCAATCCCTTGAATGACAAAAGAGGGATCTTCATCATCGAAAGCATTTATAATATCCTCATTTTGCGCAGCAAGCTCGGCTACAATCAAGGCCTGCTCCCCCGTATACTTTTTAACAAGATTATCGATCATAAAAGAAAAGAGCACACCCACTAACATGGTGCTAATAAGAATCACCACAGTAATCAGTAGAGTGATCTGTTTTAATAAATTCATTTTAAAATACTTTCTCATGTTAATCAGTTCCTTCACACCCTTATAAAGTTAGACAGTTTTTATTATATAGTTTCATCTTGATTTTAAATATATAAAGACCAACTTTCTTAAAAAGGGTTTTCTACTGTTGGAATTGAAATTCCACCACATAATATGGATAACATTCCCTATTGCATTAAAATAATCAATCCAATAATAAAAAAATCACTTTAACTCATAAAGAGCTAAGTGATTTCATCTGTTAGAATCCACATCTTTGTTGAATAAACGTTCTACAATTAATAATCCTATGCATCCAACAAAAATGAAAATCGACACAACAACTTTCGGAACGTCATCTCCCCAATGATCATAGATGCTGAAAAGTTGGAACAGTGCCAAAAGAATAAGAGCGTATTTGATTGGTATCAAGAAATTTTTCCTTATTTTGTTCACCTATCCTTATATTTGCAGTAATCTTTTTCCAGTATAATTTACTTATTATGTAAATGAAGGATATGTATACTTTCTGCCTCACAGCGTAATTCATAAAAATATCGAACTAATTCATGTTCATCCAAAATGGAATCTTTCATATTTCGCAGTGTTCTCTTTCCTACACGACGGTCCAATAAACTAAGTATTTTAATAAGACTATCTGAAGACTCCAAGGATTCTTTAATAGGTGAATTGAAAAATCGTTCTAGTGCCGTAAAGAAATCATATTGCGCATAGATACCTTCTTTTTCCAATTGTTGGTGAGCTTGTTTTTGTATCTCTCTATTGAATTCAACATTGTCGAATTCAACATTATTGAGACTTCTTCTTATCTCGCTTTCTCTATAATACTCTTCTCTTTCAGCAGTAATTGTACACATACTTAGTTTTTCAACTTTATCAACGGTAATTACCGCTCTTCCTAACTGATCATGTGCGTTTCGATAGTTAATAACTTGAAAATCAATCCTTGTCTGCAAAGGTGCACAGATAAAGCTCTTTAAACGTTTCTTTGCCTTACTCCATTTTGGTTCATACAACAACTAGCCGCCTCCTCACTTTTATTAACTGACAAATTAGTAATGGGAAATTTTTAGCGTCGATTCTCTATAAAGAATGAATAGTTACTATTGCTACTTTGTTTTAAATTGGCACTCAACAAAAAATCTTAATATCTTCCCCTGTTGTCTTCCCAACTGGGGTCTCTTTTCCAATGATAAGTATCCTTGAAAATATTTAATCTGTGATCAATTATTTCAATTGTTTCGTTATCTAACCATCTTATATTTACTGTACTTTCATCATAATTCCAATAAATCGTTTTTGTTTCATTGCCAAAATCAACTTCCACCCTTATTGCAGCTCTTACTGTAGCCCCACCTTCATCTATTAAAAAGGCTCTAGCAATAAAATCATTATTGGGTGACGGATGCTCTGATAAAAATTCACCTACAGATAATTCATCTAACTCAACAACGAGAAAATCGTAAATAGCATATATCGGGATCCCGGTAATAAATATTACAGCCAATATAATAGCCCATTTCTTCACTCGCTGATTCCCTTCTTTCACAAGCCCTTATTCTACAGTAACTAGTAATTTGACGAAGGATATTGGTGAATGTTTCCTTAGTAAATGGAATTCTTCTTCCATACTAGGATTTCATTTTTTATCTTCCAAAATCTTATCCAGCTATTATCTCTCTTACTCAAACAATTGGACGTTTGGCTCCCGTTTTAACACATGAACGATCATTGAGTGCAATTGCCCACGGTGATGAAACAGATGAGCTTGCGTATCCAACAGCCATTCGTATCGGGAATGAGCCACCCCAAAAAACGAAGTGGTTTCCCTTAACACTTCCTCTTCCTTCAATGATGCTATGCCTTCTTTTAAATAAGAGTAGTTTTGAACAAGAGCCTCAGTAATTGCCATTTTATTCATTTCAGGTTCAGCATCTGTATAAAAAAGATCAAGTTCCTCCTCAGATGCGCCAGCTCCTATCAGAATATCAGCTTTACATAGAACTGCCATGTGTGAGAGGAGCTCACCAATTGACCATTTTTCCTCAGTCGGTTTACTTCTCAGATTTTCTTCGCTAAGTGTATCTATTAACTTAATAATAGAATCAACAGCCAAATCCATCTGTTTCATAACACCCTTGCAGTAGACGTTCATATCTCATTTCCCCTTTTAACCAATATTCGCAGGATATTACCTTATTCAATAAAAATATGTAGTTCTCCTTCTCAAACCCTCCTCCTTGCTGATCACGTAAGTCCGTACGTACTCTTGATTCAAATAGTTATAAAAAGAACTATATTTACATTGAAAACAAACCGACCCCGGATACAATCATATCTGGGGTCGGTTTACTTTTTACATATAATGTTAAGTTGTCTTAATCGTTTTAAGTTGATCAAATCGTGGATCTTTCCATAGATGTATCCAGTTTTTAATGGCAAAGATAACAACAATAAATCCTAATACAAGCATAATGACAGAAAGTACACCGTTTAGCACACTAAAGCATGCTGAAGTTGAATTCCAGTATTGGTTTTTAATCATCCAGAAAGCAGCTACGTTCACCGTTACATATAAATAACTAAGTGGAACTAAACATGTTAATGCATACCAGCGTTTATCGGCAACTTTCAATACAAATGAACAGCAAAAGTTCCCCATGCATTGTGCTCTAGTGCGTGTAACACAACCATCGATAAACCAGCCATTGTAATGGTAATAATGAAAAGCATTGCTAAACCCGTACAAAATCCTGCTACAGGTCCTAACTCTTCTCTAGCAACCTCTGATAAAGATTTCCCCTTTTTCTTCATCGAAGCAAATAATATAACTGCATCATGGACAGCACCGCCGATTACTGCCCCAATTAATAATCAAAGTAAACTTAATCTCTTATATGTAAAGAAAACTAACTTTTATAATTAAATTCCAAATTAATATATTCTATCATCTCAATAAGATTAATTGAGCTGAAAACTGTTATATAACATACATTCATTTATTAATCTTCCAAATACTTCCAAATAAATAAAGCAAGTAGAATTGTCCAAACTCTCTACTCGCCTTTTTAAAATATTTAATTAATTATCTTGAACTTCTAAACGGAACGTTACTAAGTCCAATCTACACAACTGTATTACTGATAATTTTTATGAACCCGTTATTAGACGCAGTATTTACTAAATCATTAATAGATTGCAACCCAGTCTCTGTAAATAAATACCATTGATTTACAGTAGCATCATGAATTAGAACCTTTGGGTATCCTGCCAAAGCTTCAACAGGAAAAGCTTCAACTAAAGTATAAATATCGTAACTTTTCATGCTTTTGCCTTCTGTATTCATAAAATCATATTGTCCAACTTTAGTATAAGATCCTGGCTGGTCGATGTTAAAGTGCCATGAATAATAAGCTGGAGCATCGACCTTTTTGCCTCTATTTTCTATAAAAGTGTCATAGATTGCTTGATTGTATGCATTCCCTTTGATTTGTTGTACGATACCGCCCATAGTCATACGGTATTCATGTTGGATGCTATTAACTTCTTTACCATCTATAACTAATGGCTTTGTATCAACCGTTACCGTTAAATCTTTGTAATTCACATAACAGTCGAATGTTTCTGCAATAAAACGAATTGGAACAAAAGTTCTTCCGTTCTTTATATACGGTTTTACATCAAGCAGCTCTGTGTTACCATTTTTTATTACTGTATCGCTATTTTGTTTTAATGTTACCTGCATATCGTTTTTAGTAAGAGTAACTTCTGAATTCGACCAATGAACTTTTGCTCCCAAATTTTCACTGATAACACGCAAAGGTACCATCGTTCGATTGTTTCGAATTTCGGGATTCACATCGGATGAAATCACAACACCGTCAACCTTGATTTGAATACTTGCTGCATAAGTGGGGATAGAGGTAAATATTAGTATAGATACGAAGAAAACTAATGAGAACACCTTTTTCATCTTTTAACAACTCCTTTATTAAGTAAAACGTAATTACATTTTTATATTAAAGACTCCATATTAACTCTACCATAACTATTAATTTTTATAGAGATTCTTCCTCCTTTAAATAGTGTTCCATGCAAAAAGCAGAGATTAATATTATAGAAAAGCGCCTTTTCGCTTTGAATAGTTATTCGATTTGCATTAATAACCCAATCAATTTAATGAGAATTTTACGTATTTCAGGAATAAAAGAGAATAATATCTCAATAATAAAAAGGTGTATTTCCTAACTTAGGAAGGAGTAGTTTAATGAAGAAATTATTGCTGACGGGACTTATTTTGTTTTTCCCTATAAATATGAAGGTTGAAACATCTAGTGTCTACGCTTCGCCGCAGATACCGTCTATTAATCAAGCTGAGGTAAAGTTCGAAAATGACTTCAGAAGACTTTGGATTGATCATGTATTGTGGACAAGTAATTATATTACAAGTGCCACAACAGCAGAAGCGGAAAATCAAAAACAGGTACTGGATAGGTTGCTTAAAAATCAGGAAGATATCGGGAATGCAATAAAGCCTTTATACGGGAAGAAAGCCGGCAACAATCTTACCAATTTGCTGAAGGAACATATTGTCATAGCAGGACAAATCGTTGATGCAGCTAAAAACGGAGATGAAGCCTTGGTGAATCGGCTAAACAAAGAATGGTATGAAAATGCTGATCAATTAGCTGCTTTCCTTAGCGGCGCCAACCCCAATTTTAAAAATGAAGATCTGAAGAATTTGCTCCATCTGCATCTGGAGTTAGTAGCAAATGACTTATCTGCTAGCTTGGATAAAGATTGGGAAGCCAGAATTGCTTCAATTGACGAAAGCGTTACACATATCATCTTGATGGCAGATACTATATCTGAGGGAGTTGTAAAGCAGTTTCCGGATAAATTTAAATAATCGACTTAAGAAACTCCAGCATTCTGTTGGAGTTTCTTTAATTTTAGGGGCATTAGCTTACGTTATACAAATGGTTTAAGATAATACCACTCGTAGGTTGCAGGATTCCAATCGGACTCATAAAGGATGCACTTATAAGTAAAATATCGTTTTCATTAATTCTGCAATGTTAATTTTGTGTCATTTTGATAATTTGATTATATTCCTCTTGCCATTGAGAGTTCTTTTCCTTTCATCAGGAAGCCTACTTTTTCTTACCAATGTATAGCAAATGACTAGAGATTCCCAGAATATATGGATCTGTTGCTTTGTCGATTATAAGTTTAACCAGCTGATCCTCTTCCCCCTTATCTCTCCAGTAATCCCAACTGCCTTTATTTAAAATGGCACCTACATTCGAACCTAATAATTCAAGACTTTCAAAGCCTTGTGATTCCATGAAAGGCTTGATGTCTTCGATATTAAAATAGTAAGCACCCGTGAAACGCCCTCTATCTGAATGGTTGAAACAACCAGTCTCGGAGAATAGATTAATTGCATCCATATTATCGTTAGGCCGCCAATTCTCGGGGTTTAAAAGCGATGTAAAAATATGCCTTACTCTTGGCATGAACGCCACAAATATTAATCCCCCCTTTTTTGTTACTCTTTTTAATTCATTAACAGCTTTTCCCCGATCAATTTCATCTTGTAGATGGTACATTGGACCAAGCATTAGGGAGGCATCAAATTGTTCAGCCTCTAACATATTAAGCTCTCTTGCGTCGGCTACCAAGAAATCTTTAAATTGTTTATCTAAGTTAAGTTCGCTTGCTTTGCTTTTTGCTATATCAACCAATCTTGGTGTCAAATCAGCCAATGTTACATTGTAGCCTTCTTTTGCTAGCTCCATCGAGTATTTTCCTGGACCTGCTCCATTATCTAAAACTTTTCCAGATGGAGGTAGATATTTTTTTATATAGTGCCAATTCACTTTATATTCAATTGGTTCTCTATCGAGTCTTCCCCATTCATCGAATTGATTATAATAGCTGATTATTTCATTCATAATTTCCTCCCCTTGAATCTAAATTTATATCTAATTCGATTGTAAACACGCAATTACCTTTTTTTACCTAAAAAAAACTATTAGTTTTGTCTCTTAAATGAAAAATGAGCGCCTATTCTTTTTCAAGAATCGCGCCCAAATATTAAAGTTGTTATTCAATTGAAGCTCCTATAAGTTTAACTTATACAACTCTGTAATTTGGGAACCAAATCTTTGTGATTGGTGTGAATATCTATAATAGAAAGCACTGTAGAATAAGAATTGAACTCTGTATTGGCTAATAGGCATTCATCGTAAATTAAGCTAATCTTCAACTGTTTCTTAGGTTCTATTTGATTTGTCTTTAACGAATTAGTTAATTCAATATAGATATTATGCCCTGGATCATCAATCGACCTTTCCACAGAAAAACTTCCTGCATAACTACTCCACCACACTCGGAAACCTATGTAAATTTCCTTATACGTTTTTAAGCTATCTGAACTTGGGATGAATAGCTTCTCGTAAAATAGATTAGTTTCATCATTGAATATTATTAAATCCATAACATTACTGCCGTCTTTAGATATTCTAATTGATACCTCTTCCCATAATTCTTTGAAATTTAATTCAAAGTTCTCAGTGAACATGACCAATTCCGATAAATATGGGAATTTAAATGGTTCTTCCCCTTGTTTTTGATTAAGATAAATATTCTGCAAATAAATTAAAAAATTTAGTGTATAGGGTGTATCTGTTCGCATTATTAATGGATTTTTCATTTACTCACTCTCCTTTTACAACATTTAATCTTTTAATTAACTAAGTGTTCGTAAACGTGTAATCGTTCACTTTCTCTATTATATTATATATAATGAAGTACCTAAAAAGTCATATAGCACTTCCGCAAATGCAGTAACTTCTCACCTTTCCCATTCGGTTTTATACAGAATACTGCCACTATTGTTTAATTAAATAGCTGTAAATATTAGAAAGCTAGACTCTTCGAATGATAAAGTTCCTCCATTGACAATAAAACCGTCCAGACGGTACAGTTATTGTATAGCTAAGTTTCGGAGGAATTATATGTCAGTTTCTAACCCTGAAGAAAAGAAAAGAAGACTATTATCTGCTGCTTCCATCATTGTTAAGGAAGAAGGCGTTTCGAACCTTACTTTAGAAGCAGTTGCCAAAAAAGCGGGCGTTAGTAAAGGAGGTTTATTGTATCACTACTCAAGCAAAGAAGTGTTAATTAAAGCAATGGTTCAAGAGTGGAGCTCTAATTACTTTAAGAGCATCGAGACTTTTGTTAAAAGTGAAACCAATTCTATTGGAAAGTGGAGTAATGCCTATATTAACGCTACCCTTCTTGATTTAAATAACGATAAGCAATTAACTTCTGCCCTAATGGCGGCAATGTATACGAATCCGAGTTTATTAGAGGAATACAAGAATGAATATGGCATATTACTTGAGAAATTCATGAATGATGGAATCGATCCTATCAAAATTACGATTGTACGATTAGCGATTGATGGTTTGTGGTTCTCGGAAATATTTGATTTGGCACCACTAGATGCAACCCTTAAACATGATGTTATTCATGAATTAAATCGGATGATTAAGGAGGAAGAATAGCTTATGGCGTATCTATATTTAGCACTGGCAATAATAGGAGAACTTATTGGAACTTCCCTTCTCAAAGCATCCGAAGGGTTTTCAAAGCTCTACCCGACCATTGGTTTAGTAATGGCTTTTGTGGGTTCATTTTTCTTTTTATCTTTGGCGATAAAGTCAATTCCATTAAATACAGCCTATGCCCTTTGGTCGGGAATAGGCCTTGTTGCCACAACAATTATTTCCGTTCTAATTTGGAAAGAAAAAATTAACATTGCCAGTGTTATAGGCATTTCATTAATTCTTATAGGCGTTGTGATATTAAACCTTTACGGACCAGGTCATGGCGAAGCAAGCAGTAATGAGAAAACAAGTGAATCCTCAACTGCACTAAGTAACGAAACCGAATAAACGATGATTGACCAAAGTTTTTACAATGGGGGGCAAAATTCAAGAATAACATTTTTCTCAATTAGAAGAATGTTTTTTGAAGGAATGAGATTACTAAAAAAAGCCTCCCCTTTTAAAGGAAAGCACACGAATGCACTTGATCAAGATAGTTTTTTTACTTATAAATAGGAATTTTAATAATCTTAGTGGAGTATCGAGAGCGTTTTATATTCTACCTGTTTGCAGTGCGTTTACCCAATCGATTCTACCGTTTTTTTCGCTTTGTTTGATAGCTGCATCTCGATTATAAGGAATAAGTATTTGTTCTATGAACCATTCATTTTCCTTCTTTGTTACAATTGTATAATTTGCATAAGGAGAACCAGACTCCATTTTATGATAAATCGGAAGTTCATCTTCATAAGCTGGCAGTCCAACACTACCGGGATTAATAACAATTTTATGATTAGGTAAATATACAACTCTAGGGATGTGAGTATGTGCGCAAAAAATAATATTCTGCGAAACTCCCTTAACTAATTCCATAATATCTTCAGTCTTCTTAAGCATAGAACCATTCGGGCTCATTTCCTCTAAAAAATACCCATCATCACTAATGGGCGTACCGTGACAAAAATAGAAATCTTCCGTTTCCAAAGAAAAGGGCAACTTCGAAATCCATTCCTTATGCTCTCCTTCCAGTAAATCTTGAACATATTGTACTGTTGGATTATCTGTATTGAGATCTAATAAAATTCTATCGCAATTGCCTCTAATATTTCGAATGTTGTCATGTACTAATAATTTATAAGTTTCTATAGGAAATAGTGGTCCATAGAGGCTATCACCTAGATTATAGATTTCCTTTATTCCTCGACTTCTAATATCTAATAGTACTGCTTGTAAAGCATCTATGTTTCCATGAATGTCAGAAATCACAGCAATCTTCACGAATAATAGCCCTCCTTATATCGATTGGGATTTCTTTTTATTTTGAGAAATGAATACCTATTAACTACTATTAACTGGCTTTTTGAATGAGCTATATCACAACTTAAATATTGAGTTAATATCCAGCTAATGTTAGCCGTTGAAAAAATACTCAAACTATCTTAAATACCCCCCATTATTTATATCGAAAGTCGCCCCTGTGTAATGCTTTGATTTATCAGATAGTAAGAAGATAACCGTATCAGCAACATCCTCAGGCATTACAGGTGTATCGATGAGTTGATGATTCAAGTATTCCTCTTTTCTCCAATCTGGTATTGCATTCATCATCGGAGTGTTAACCATCGTAGGAGCAACAGCATTAACTCTGATGTAAGGTGAAAAATTCATGGCACTGCTTTTAGTTAAACCCAGTATGGCAGCTTTTGAACTCCCATATATTGCATCTGAACTGCCTTCAATACCCGACACAGAAGACATATTCACGATTACTCCCTTACGTTGGCTCTGAAGTAGCTTCTTCCCGAACATTTGTGAGAAATAAATAAATCCTTTAACATTTATATCTAAGACTCTATCAATTTCCTCTGCTTCATAATCCAGGATATTCTTCGCCAAATAAATCCCTGCATTATTAACTAAACTATCTACATCCGAATGCGCTGTTTCAACATATCCAAAAAATTTGACCACTTCTTCATACTTACAGACATCTAACTGATATGTATGCAAAACTTGATGGTCATCCATAGACCGTTTTAACTCATTCAAGGCGTTTTCATTAATATCACATGCAATTACCGAAGCCCCTTCATGTAAACATTGTTTAACAATTTCTTTGCCAATTCCAGAAGCTGCACCTGTTATTATGACTTTTCTATTTTTAAGCACTTCTATACTCCTTTCTCATTTTCTTTATTTCTCTAGTTACTATATATTTTTTGAGCATTCCCCCGCCCTTCTATTCATCCCGCAACCCGGTATGAAAGCAGGAGGTGCAGAATATTTATGCCAAACCTCTATTTTCCACCCTCTTTCATTCCATGATACGGAACTCCAATAAAAAAATCCATAATTTTCAAGTTCTGATTAATATTGATAGACAATGAATGCTTCAATTAATTTTCTCTTTGCGTATTTGCCCCTCAAAATCCTGAACAAAAAGCCACTTATAAGAATAAAACACATTTTAAAACACAAAATATAAATATTAGCAACTAACCCAAGGAAATGCTAAAAGATCCCGAAAAATAGATATTACATGTAAGAATGCTAGTTTGGCTAACAAATGAATTTAAGCCTGCTTAAAACAATCGAAACTGCTTAACCACCTATTAATCAAAAAAAAAATATTTAATTAATTTTAAAAATCCACCGATTAAATTGCGACGGAAGAAGTGATATTACTTAATGGTAGGAAGATTTTTTCATCGTAAATCAAATAACAGCTCTCAAGAAACATTTAAGGATGAACAGGCTATCCAAAACCAACAACAAGAGAAGGAAATGCTCTTACCTTCTTTTGAAGACAACATTTCTAAAGTGAAAAAGACGTTAGGCAACAGCGCCGATCTTATCATACGAGTTATACACATCGGACCAGAAAATAGCGTAAATATTGGAGTGCTCTATACAGATGGAATGGTTAACACAACGGCACTTCAAGATTTACTTGATTCCTTGATTAACAAATTGAAACCAAATGATATCAATTCACTCGACAAAACCAGCATCGTAACTGCCATACAAAAAAATGCAGTTACCGTCGGCGAAGTAGAAGAATTAAAAGACTTTGATAAGCTGATTACCAATATCCTTTCTGGTCATGCAGCATTATTGATTCAAGATGAACCCCAAGCTATTACAGTTAGTATTCCTGGGCACGAGAAGCGTGGTGTAGAAGAACCACAGTCTGCTACCCTTATTAAAGGACCCCGTGATGGCTTTACAGAAACACTTGGCACGAATACTTCGTTATTAAGACGGCGAATTCGGAGTTCAAATTTTTGGCTAGAATCCAAGGAAATTGGCGAGATTACCAAAACAAGGGTAATGATTGCTTATATCAAAGGGATTGCAAATGAAGATGTAGTCAGAGAGGTACATGAACGCCTAGATAAAATTAATATAGACGCCATTTTAGAAACTAGTTATGTAGAAGAGCTCATACAAGATGAAGGCTACACCCCTTTCCCTACGATTTTCAGTACAGAAAGACCAGATGCTGTCGCGGGGAAGCTATTAGAAGGACGTGTAGCAATCCTAGTGGATGGTTCACCATTTGTGATTGTCGTACCAAGCTTGATGGTTGAATTTTTCCAAGCTAGTGAGGATTACTACCAACGAGCGGATGTCGCTACTCTATTACGTTTATTACGTTTTTTTTGCTTTTTCATTGCCTTATTAGCCCCTTCTATTTATATTGCGGTGTTAACGCATCATCAAGAGATGTTACCAACGACATTGTTGATTAGTATCGCAGCTCAACGAGAGGGAATTCCTTTTCCTGCTTTTTTTGAAGCTTTATTAATGGAAATAACATTTGAAATTTTAAGAGAGGCTGGCGTTCGTATGCCTAGGGCAGTTGGTCAAGCGATGAGTATTGTCGGTGCATTAGTATTAGGGCAATCAGCGGTTCAAGCTGGAATTGTGTCAAACGCAATGGTGATTGTTGTGTCGATTACCGCAATCGCTAACTTTTGCTTCCCGGCAATTAATTTAGCCACATCAGTACGCATCATTCGATTCGGTATGATGTGCTTAGCGGCAGTATTCGGCATTTTTGGTATTATGTTTGGGATTATCCTACTCTGTATACATTTATGCACGCTAAGGTCATTTGGGGTACCTTACACAACACCAGCTGCTCCCTTTATTTTACAGGATCAAAAAGATGTAATTATCCGATTGCCGTTATGGTCCATGTTTTCTCGACCGCGATTGATTAGCCAGAATAATAACATCCGAGAGCAAGTCAATCACCCCTCAAAACCAGAAAGCAGAACAAGAAAGTAGTGAAATCCATATGAAAAAGGCCCGTTTCATTATACTAATTGCCTTCTTACTACCTACTTTGGCTGGGTGCTGGGGTAGCCAGGAAGTAAATGATCTAGCCATTGGCGTAGCTCTCGGAATCGACAAAACGGAAGATAATGAATATAAGGTTACTGTACAAGTGCTAAATCCTTCGGAAGTTGCATCATCTGTTACAGGTGGCGGCAGTGGTTACACGACTCCTGTTACTTCTTATACAGCATCAGGAAAAATTCTGTTTGAAGCGATACGGAAACTAACACAACAGGCACCTCGCAAAATATATCTTGCACACCTTCGAATGATTGTTATTGGTGAAGAGGTCGCAAAAGAAGGTATTTATAACACCATCGATTTCTTATCTAGAGATCATTCGATGCGAACTGATTTTTATCTGGTCGTTTCAAAGGATTCTAAAGCTGAGGAAATTTTGGAGGTACTAACCTCTATCGAAAAAATCCCTGCTAACAAGTTATTCGATTCACTGGAAGCTTCATCTGAGGCATGGGCAGCTACGGGTAAGGTGAAAATAAACGAGATTATGGATGACATAGTTAGTGAGGGAACTCAACCAATTCTAACAGCAGTTAAAATCTTGGGTGATCCTAAGGCAGGTGCTTCTGCCGAGAATGTTCAGACAATTGATACTAAAGCTCGCCTTGCTTTTGATGGCATGGCAGCTTTCCGAAAAAACAAGCTAGTAGGCTGGCTAAGTGAAGATGAAAGTAAAGGATTGAACTATGTAAAGGGCAAAGTCGAAAACACGATTGTTGTAATCGATATTAATAATGGACCGGTTGGGGTTGAAATTTTTGATACCAAAGCTGAAATCATTCCTCGTTTTCAAGGAAGTGACACACCTTCTTTTGAAGTGAAGATATCCGGAGAAGCTAATGTAGCCGAAGTGAATGCTACAATAGATCTGATGAGTAAGAATGTCTTTTCTCAACTTGAAGAAAAAGTAAATAAAGATATAGAAGATACCATTAACCAAGCTCTCGACCAATCCCAAAAAGAGTATGAATCAGATATTTTCGGCTTCGGAGACCAAGTCCACAAAAACAACCCAAAACTGTGGAAGGAAATTAAAAAAAAATGGACAGAAATGTACCCAGATATACAGGTCGATGTGAATGTTGATATAAATATCAGGCGAGTAGGAACTATTACAAATCCATTCAAAAATGAATTGTTAGAGGAGTAGAAAAAATGCTAAAGAGCCTAGGGGTGCTACTTACTTTTATTACCATTGCCTTATTTCAGATTCCACAGCTTGCAAAAGAAAAGTTGACCAGAGAGATTGTCATATTCTCTTTTCTTATGGTTTTCACAGCTGTAATTGTAATTGGAAAGATCAATAATGTATCCATTCCTAACCCACTGGAGCTAATAGCATTTACAATGAAACCTTTAATCCAGTTGTTTTCTTAAGCGTTCAAAAGGAGGTCACACACATTGGAGGAAAAAGTACGGATCAGTCCATTTCAACTTAGCGTGCTCACAATTTTATTCACGATAGGCACAACAATCCTTATCATTCCTTCTGGCATGGCAGCCGAGGTTAATCAAGACGCTTGGTTGACATCCCTACTCGGTATCATAATTTGTTGTGGATTAGCCTACTTTTACGTTGTCTGCAGCAGGGCTATGGGTAGGAAAAATTATTTCCAATATCTTGAGGATGTGTACGGGAAAGCCCTCGGGAAGTTGATTGGTTTATTGTATGTTTTTTTTGGTTTTATCGGGACAAGTTCACTTTTGTCGTATTATGGTTTTTTCACTACGACTCAAATATTGACGGATACCCCATTCGAAATTTTGAATCTATCGTTGGCCATATTGATTATTTTAGTGGTACGAGCCGGCCTTGAGGTATTGGCCCGTACAGGAGAACTTCTAATCTTTTGGATTTTCTTATTACTTTTTGCCTTAATCGTTTTTATTTTGCCAGAAGTGGATTTCGAACGATTACGTCCTTTTAATGAGGCAAGTCCCGTGAATCATGCAAAATCTATTCTAACATTCATTGCATCTGCTGGTTTTCCGTTAGTTGTGTTTTTAGTAATTTTCCCGAAACACTTAAACCGTCCGGACAAAGTAAAGTGGAATTTTATTGCGGGAACATTTATTGGTACAGTTGCAGTAGCCATTATTATTGTTCTTTGCATCCTCGTCTTAGGCGCCTCAACTACAGCTAGACAGTTGTACCCAACCTACGTTCTTGCCAAGACGGTGAGTGTATTTAAGATTATTGAGAGAATCGAATCTTTAATTGCCGGTTTTTGGATTATGACCATGTTTTTTAAAACCTCTATCTATTTTTATGCTTTCGTGATTGGTTTCGCACAAATTTTGGAAGTCAAGAACTTTCGTTTTCTGGTAATCCCATTGGGTCTTTTGACAGTTGCTTTTTCCACAGTGGTATACCCAGATATCGAGTATATGCTTCACTGGGATTCTACTTATTGGGCTCCATATACCATGATCATGGGATTCATCATCCCTCTCATTACTTTGATAATAGATAAAATAAAAAAGAGAATTAATACTAAAAAGACCTCCTTCAACACTTAATACTTGAATGCTAACTCTCCAGGAACAGTACAACTGAATCAGGAGAAATAACCCATTTTTTTCGTCAGACATATAATTAAATATACTATTAACACCTTAATCAGCAGCTATATGACTTTAAATTTCAATATATGGTTAGAATTTTGGACTACCTATCTTAACAGGTGGCTTTCGTAAAGAATTTATTCAAGCAAGGATATTTTAAGATAATTCACTAAAGTACCAATAATACGATTTGATTATGAACAATCTAAGGTGTCGACTATCCCTTAATAATTTTACTAATGGTTAGAAGCATCTAAAAAAAGCGGGTTTTTTTGACATAAGGATAATCAAAATTCGTTTTTCTATTTTCAATTGAATTATTCAGCCCTAAAAATCTTCAAGGTCCTTCAATACAATTCGTCTTTTTAATGGCGTGTTTGCAATTAAAACCCCAGCCAGAATTAATAACGCACCCAAATATCCTTGTACCCCCATGTTTTCGCCAAGGAAGAGAAATGCAAATATAGCTGAAAAAACTGGTTCGAGGGAAAACAAAAACCCTGTACTTTCAGGTGTCGTGTACTTTTGAGCAATTGGCTGCATCACAAATCCATAAGCAGAGCAAACAATCGCCAAGCCTAATATTGAGAACCACTCTACTGCTTCTGTTGGTAGAGCAGGTGTTTCAAATAAGAAATTACCGATAATAGCATAAACACCAGCAAAACCTAGTTGAAAAATCCCCAATTGAAAGGCATCAACTTCTTGAACAAAGTAATTTGTAACGATGATATGGACTGCATAAAGTAAGGCAGCCACCACACATAAAATGGAACCTAAAGCAAATGTAAAATCATCATTAATCGTAAGAAGTGATAAGCCAATCGAAACAGTTATGACCCCATAAATAACTTCTTTGCGAGGTAATTTCTTTGTAATGAGTGTTTGTAAAATAGGCACTAAAATTACCGTTGTACTTGTTAAAAATCCTGCCGAAGAAGCTGTTGTCGTTTTCATTCCATACATAAGCGCAATAAAAATCCCACATAATAGTGCCCCGACAATTGCACTGTACTGCAATGTTTTGGTATTTACAGTAATTAACTTTTTATAAAAAATGACAAGCATAACTAGAAATGCAATTCCAAATCGTAAGGCGATTACAGTGAATGGAGAAACTGTATCCGCAAGAAGCTTCATAAATATATAAGATGTCCCCCACCCTAAAGAGACAGTTGCCAATAATAAGTTAGCCTGTTTTTGTGTCATCTAATTTATCCTTTCAGGTATCTAATATTGGCTATATGGTATCACCATCATTTTCATTAGTGAAATTAATATTTATAATGAAACTATTAGGATTTCTAATGCAAGGAGTATACAGGATGAATGCATATCACGCTTTTATGAAAGTAATCGAAACAGGTAATTTTACGAAGGCTGCAGACGAACTAGGCTATACCCAGTCAGCCATTTAGTCAAATGGTAAATTCTTTGGAAAAAGAACTTTCAACCACTCTTATTTTGCGATCTAGAACCGGCATCACATTAACACCAGATGGAGAAGAGTATTTACCTTACATTAGAAATATTAGCAATTCGCATGTGGAGTTATCGGAAAAGCATAACGAGATGATGGGATTACAAAGCGGGCTTATTCGTATAGGAACATTCTCTAGCGTTGCATGCCACTGGCTACCGAACTTAATAAAGGATTTTAAAAGTAAGTACCCTTCTGTTTCTTTTAATATATATCAAGGGGAGTATACGGTTATTTCTAACTGGATTAAAGAAGGGTTCGTAGACTTTGGCTTTGTTAACCCCGATGCTGTATCCAAACTAACGTCCATTCCATTAAAAGAAGATGAAATACTTGCCATAGTCTCAAAAAGTCATAGATTAGCATCTAAAAACACAGTTTCATTGCTAGAATTATCAAATGAACATTTTATACTCTTAGATGAAGGAGAAATAAATGAAGCATTAACTATTTTTAAACAAAACGATATTGAACCGGACATACAATTCCGAGTACATGACGATTATGCAATTATGTCAATGGTTGAACAAAGTCTTGGCATATCGATATTACCGAAACTAGTGCTAGATCGGTGTCCATATAATATTGTAACAAAACCAATCTCTCCACCTGTTGCACGCACAATCAGTTTGGCCTATAAAGATAAAAGGGTTTTACCCATCGCAAGCAGGTATTTTATTGACTTTGTCATTGAAAGGTTTAACGAAACGGGTTCTGAATTTATTAGACTTTTATGTAAGTATCAGATTAAATAAAAAATGAAATTGGACCTACAGTGTAAATCCAATAGGTCCATCGTTTTATTAATTAGTTACCTTATTGATATTAGTAGCCATAAGGTCGGTTGTATGGTCGGTTATAGTATGGGTAGCGATAGTACGGTGGGTAGATAGGATAAATAGGATAAATAGGGAAGAACGGGAAAAACGGGTACTGGTATTGTGGACGTCTTCTTCTTCGACGACGTCTTCCATAACTGTCATAATCATAATCATAGTCATCATCTCTGTAATCCTGATAACCACCATATTGTCCGTAATTTTGCATAATACACCTCCTTTTTAATTCAATATAGGTTATGGGAGTTACCTATATTGATGCTAAACACTTGCCTAGAAGGAATTTATTAGACTGGTGCAATCAGAAGTATTGACTATTAGGGATTTTGGAACTTAGTCGACACTCTTTAAATCCATTAGTGATACCTTGAGGAATCGTCTCCTTCAATGAACTAAGTGGAGATAAATGATTCCTGCGTGAAGCTATAATGAGCCGTACTGTAGAAGCGAAATAATTACAATCTAATACAGATCTTAACGACGAATCAACAAAAAACCCGCCTTCCAGCATCGGAAAGGCGGTTTAATCATTTCACATGACAACCTAGGATTGATTGTGGAAAATCATTTAATAGCCCATAAATGATGCTCCAACAATAATTAGTAAAATAAAGAGAACAACAATCAATACAAATTGACTACCGTTATTGTAACTGCCTCCTTCATAGTTACCCATAATTCCACCTCCCTTATATAAGCTATTTTATTTTATGTCTTACTTAAATCTTTTGATGGTACAAAAGTGGAAAATAAAAAAAGACTGAGCAGAATGCGCTCTTGTCTTAATAAAAACTAATTCTTGTTCTAAATCTCAATTTCTATCTCTTTGATAAATGAGAGAACTGCTTTTTTCATCTGTTCCAACCCCAGTAGTTCTATAGGAAAATGTCCAGCTCCTTCTAAAATCACACATCTTTTCTTACAGTTTAAACGATTATAAAATGGTTCACTTAAATTAAACTGCGTCATTGGATCTATTTCTGGATGGACTAACAATATAGGGCAATAATCAAAATGCTCAGGTTCTACCATTGGTTTCATATTTAAGAAGGTTCTTAGAAAACGGAAAGAATTTTTTGTTCCTGCTGCTAAAGGATCATTGATTATTAACTGGGTCAGTTCAGAGTTATTTGATAGTAATTTCATTCTCGATACCATCGAAACCGAAATCCGAAAAGAATCCAATAGATATGGGAATGTATCCATTGTGAATTTACCTATATGACTCATTACTTTATTCGGAGCAATTTGATCCCGAACTTTCGAATTACTCGTGTCGACAAAAGTCGTTACAATTAAACCTTTAACTTTTTCACTCATATTAGCCACATGATAAGCAAGCATGCCTCCGATACTGGCTCCTATAAAACAATTGGTTTACCGTCTCGTTCAATCTCTCGTTCGATTAAATCCGTAATGATTTGAATCCATTGCTGGTAATCGATTAAGTTTTTTGGCTTCGCGGAACTGAGACCGTATGGAGGGAGATCTGGTGATACAACTTCATATCCGTGTACTTGTAGTTATTCGTGCGTAAGTGCTAAGAGCCTACCGTTTCCACCTGCACCATGAATCAAAATAACTTTGACCTTTGAATCTGGAACGGGCATACGATCTAGATGGATCTGACATTCATTCCAATCCCACCATTCTTCGGTGGGTAGGTTATTCTCATTAATGCGCAGTTCATCGGGAAAGAATCTCTGGTACTTTTTCCAATATACTTCGGTTTCATTGTATGTTGGATGTTTATAGATAGAATTCACTCTCTTAGCCCCCTTACTGTTTTATTTATTTATTTATTTATTTATTGATGTTCCTCAAAACTGTTCGTGTTAGTTTTGTACCAGTTGAAACCCATTCTACAAAAGTAATTGTTGAAGATACTCGATTTAAAGAAGATGATAATTGGGAAGAGTATTTGACTGGCATCAAGTGGCTTGGCCCTAACTTTGAACCCTTTTTAACACCAGACATATGATAGTACTGATTGAATAGGCGAAAAGGAGATGTACTTTTGAATATCCCTGTTTCTGGATTCATGTATCATTCAGACAATTCTGATTCTCAACATTCCCATCAACTTTTTATTACTCAATGGGATGGAAGACCCGTACCTGCCCATGTACACGAATTTAGAGGTGTGACTTCTTTTGATGCAGGACATAATCACAGATATGCCGGAACTACTGAACCAGCACCAAGTGGTGTACCACACACTCATCGTTACTTTACATTTACTTCTGTCGATAATCGACATAGACATGAGATTCGTGGAGTTACTGGTCCAGCTATTCCCCTTCCTAACGGCGGTCATTATCACGAGTTCAGTGGTGTTACTACTGTAAATGGGGATAATCCCCATAGACACAGCTACAGCGGGAGAACAAATTTATAATGGCGGTTTCTGACTCGCAGTTTATATAAAAGTATAATTATAAAACAACTAAAATTTATTTATTTCACTTATTGGCGAATGCTCTTTAAATTAGGAAGAAAATAACTATCAGAATATTAACGTAAAGCTAAGGGGTTTTCTCTTAGCTTTTTGTTATTCTACTCAAACTAACCTGCCGTTACTTAAGGAAAAAAATTTCAATACCTCTTCTAAAACCTATATATCTAGGTGTTAATCAATAATGCCGGTATCAGTTTAACATCTGATGGCTTAAAGCTACTGCCACAATTACAGCGTATCTGTAATGACCATGAAATGTTAATGACCCAGATCGAGGACTTACATGATATCCAGTCTGGTATCATCCGGATTGGAACATTTTCTAGCGTGGCAACCCATTGGCTACCTAATATAATTAAGTTCTTTAAGAAGGACTATCCGGGCATTGATTTCGAATTACTCTTAGGGGATTATACGGAAATTGAAGACTGGATTATTGAAGGTCGGGTCGATTTTGGCTTTTTACGACTACCTACAAAAGCTGAAATGGAAACAATCTTTGTGGAGCAAGACCGTTTGTTGGTAGTCATTCCTCAAGATCATCCTCTTTGTGATTGTGACCAATTTCCAATCAATGAATTATTGAACAGTCCATTCATGCTATTAGAAAAAGGTGCAAAAGCAGAAATCTCCGAAATTCTCGAGAAGCACCAAATCTCGCCGCAAATTTCTTTTACAACATGGGACGACTATGCCATTATGTCAATGGTGGAAAACGGTTTAGGAATCAGTATATTACCAGAATTAATTTCACAACGGATTCCTTACCAAATTATTGCGAAAGAGCTTGAAGTACCTGCTTATCGGACTATTGGGGTTGCTATGAGAGAGCAAAAATCACTTTCACTTGCGGCTAAGAGATTTTTAGAATATTTATCATATCGTAAGCGAAATTAAAAAAGATTGAAGTGTTATTCTATTACAAACTTAGACTTAAAGATATATTATCAAAACAAAAAAGACTGCAGACAATTCAAAGTGTTTCTTTGAGCTTGTCTACAGTCTGAACCTTATAGAATTAACTGCAAATTTATTCGGTTAAATTCCACTATTTGTTAATGCTGCTTCTTCCAATTCTAATAGTTTTTCAAATGGCAGAACATTTTCGGCAGATGGAATTCCGATTGAAAAATCAAATTCTTCATTTACATTCGATTTTGATTGAATGGATGACAACTTAAGAGTAAAGGCCTCTTCTTCTTCTACAATGACCGTAACATCAATTGTTCCTTTATCGTAGCTAATATAGTTATCTTCCGTAATAACAATAATCTCGTCTAACTGATTGATTTTCAGGAATTTATTAAACTCGGCCACTACTTCATCCACATTAATTTCTTCTTGAGTTGCATATGCCTCTTTTAATAATTTAACATCTTCAGCAGTTATCCCAAGCGTTTCTAAATACTCAGGATTATCTAGTAATTCAACAAACTTAGGCAGCATGTCATTAAGAACTGTATCGATAAATGGTTTAATTGTTTCGTTTGTTAATTCGAATTTAATGACCTTGTCTGCCACTACACCTTCTGGAATCGTTACAGTACTTGGATCTACTTCTTTATAAAAATCCTTTCCAAACAATTCAACGACTAAATTCATAATATCCGAATTTAATTTCATTTGTAAATCATAATCAAGAGCAGTAGCAGGTTGTCCTGAAAGCTCAGCTAGTTCTAATAGGTCATATTCGATGAATTTCCCTTTCATTTCTTCAGGCAATGGTAACAGCGGAGAGTCTGGAAGCTTGATCCACATTTTTTCTTGAGTCATTACCATTGGCATCGTGAAAGTTGTTTGAATATCCCCTTTTAATGTAAGGTCGATATTCGCTTCCAGTTGCATTGGGTCTTTTTTGTATGCACCCGAAATATCAATTTGGATATCTTTTAATAGATCGAAGATCATTGCCAATTCTGGATCTACTTCATCTGTTTCAGGTAAAATTAAACCTAAATTGATGTTACCTTCAAATTTGTATGAATCTAATTCTTGTTCATTCTCGTAAACTTCTTTTAGTAATTCAGTAATTGTTGCTTCCGAACCTTCTGTAACACCATTAGAAGATGCAGCATTGGCTTGTTGAAATGGCAATGCCAAAATTAAAAGAAGTGCAAATAAAACGGATACAACTCTAGTTCTCTTCATTATTCTCTCCTTCTTTCCTAGAAAAATATTACAATACATGAAAATTATAACATAGTTTTCCAGTTACATTCTTGTCATTTTCCAATAAAATGAAAAAATTGAAATACCATATTTAGGAAATCATTCAATTGTAGAATATCATCGGGTATTGCTTGGCTAATATTAAGGAACATATGATAATGTTCTTTTTTTGTTTGACTTTACAAAAGGAAGATGGATAATTAAATAGAATATAAGGTAAGATAGATTGTAAAGAAAAAAGGAGAGATACGATGTTAGAAGAAGTAGCGTTATTTATTTTAAAAGCCTTAATCGTTTTATCGACTGTAGTTGTTGTGATTGGAATCCCTCTTGCGGATACAATGCTTCGCAAAAACTAAACAGCATCCTGTGAATGTAATTCAGACTATAGGCAAACTCGATATTCCGAGATTGCCTACAGTCTGAATGCTTTTAATAAAAATTCTAACGGGCCGTGTTTTTAAAATTCTTTATTAAAAGACAGTTCTCTTTTCCAATAATCCACAATTACAATTGCGTGATCGATACCAATTGTTTCTTTTAGATACGATATAAATGTATCAAAATCCTTTTGTGTTATCTCCTCATGGTTTTGGTTAAATTTCACAACAATCATCGGCTTTCCACTTGCGATATCGTAGCTAACGTATATATATCTTGTTTCCCCAAAGTTTTCTTCTATGTACTTCTCTATTTTAGGCGTTATATTGCGCTTTAAAAGTTCCTCTTGTGTTTCTATAATATGTGAATCTTCCATTCGGTTCATTTTTTTATCATAAAATACTTCAAATGTTTCCTTTGTATTGATGTCTTGAACTGTTACGGCATGCTCAAAATAACCATAGTGTTTAAAGTCAGTGGAAGAGGAAATATCTTGTATGTCATATTTCATATTTTGATAGTTTTCAGCTAAATAATGTTGTGTTTGCTTTATAGCTTCTTGCTGTTCTTTCTCGTTAAGATATTTGTGTATTTTAAAAGCCAAGACGACTAACAAGAAAACGATCACAATTCCACCAATTGTATATCTAAATCTTTTACTCCATTTTTTCATGCGAACATCCCTTCCCTTGTCTTATATTAAATGTAATTTTTTACAATTTCAATAATCCTTCTCTTTCTTTAACAACGAAAAAAAACAACGAAAAAAGCACTTTCCCTGCTTTAGGAAAGCGCTTGTTGATGGAAAATGGGTTTAATTTAGTACTATCTTCTGTTTTGCATATACAGTTTATTCGATTTGTAACCAAATACCGTACAAAAGAATCGTTACCGGGTTGACTGACCAAAATTGCGCCTAATTCAGTCAAAGGTGCCTCATAATTTCCTATCAATATCACCCGCCCCTAAAACTCCACATTCAAAAATCAATTATTTCAATTCCACAATTAACATTATTGATTTTTTTATTTAAATTTTTCAATTTTATTGTTTTTATTTTCAATTTATTGTTGTATAATCAAATCAATTAAAAGAAAGGAATTTCATTTCATAATGGCCTATCAAGTAATTACGAATTGTCCTGTTTGCAGTAAAACCATGAAAATTACAAAGTTGCAGTGCTCCCATTGCCACACTACGATTGAAAATGAGTTTGAATTATCTAAGCTGGCATCCTTATCAAAGGATCAGCTACATTTTGTAGAAGTATTTTTGACATGCAGAGGAAATATCAAAGAAGTTGAAAAGGAATTGGGGATTTCATATCCAACAGTTCGAGGTAAGTTGACAGACATCATTTCTTCTCTTGGATATGTACAGAAGAAGAAAAACGAAGTTGACGAGAAAAAAGTTCTTACCATGTTAGAAAATGGCGAAATCACAGCAGAAGAAGCCATTCAGCTTTTAAAAGAGGAATAAGGAGGAAATAATCATGAAGGAAGAAATTTCAAAAGTCTTATCAATGGTCCAAGATGGTAAAATCGATGCCGTTAAGGGAACGGAACTGATTCAATTACTAAAAGAGAAAGAAGAACCTGGCTATACGCTTTCCAAAAAACCAACTAAATATTTAGACAAGACATTAAAAATTCGTGTTGTATCAGCCGAAAATGATAACGTCACAGTCAATTTGCCCTTAAAACTTGTTAAAGCCGTACTAATGGCTGGACACAGCATTGCAGCGAGCATCCCTCAATCAGAAAAATACGTAAAAGAAATCGACCTAAGCCTGATTATTGAAGCAATTGATAACGAATTAGATGGTCAAATTGTAGATATTAAATCGGCCAACGGGGATACCGTTTCGGTCTTGATCGATTAGTGATTCGCTTATGATGCATGTAAAAGTCAAAACACAGGACGTTCGGCTCAGCATCCCCATTCCATATACTCTTTTAAATTTAGTTATTTCCGTTATATCCTCTAATCTGTTTCAGCAAAAAATGAGCAAATGGACAAAAGATCACTTTGAACGAAAAGAAATGGAGTTCCCCTTCCCAGTAATAGACAAAAAAACGCTAAAGCCTATCATCGAGGAACTAAAAAATTATAAGGGCCTCGTACTGGTAGATGTCAAAGCTCAAGACGGTACTGAGGTTAAGATTCGACTGTAGTTTATAATTGTTGGTTTGACCGCTGACTAATAATATGAAGGAAACCTTGATCCCCCTACGATACCGAGAAATCAAACGGACAATTAAATTATTAAATAAAATAAGTAGTTTAAAAACCCCGTTCTAAATCTAGGATGGGGTTAAAAATATATCTTTCAGTCTAAAATCCCGCGTGATTAAGAGGTGAAAAATGATTATAAAAAAAGAAACGTTGTATACTGTGTGTTCAAACGGCCCTTTTAATGAATAAAGACGCTTTCCTATTAGAGAAAAGCGCCCGTTCGAGATATAATCTTTCTAATTTTCTGCTCTGCGAGACCATATCATAACCGGAATTAATAATATGGAGAGAATTCCGCCAATAAATGATAATGCTAGATAACTTGAACCTGCCACAATCACTCCGGACAAGGCTCCACCAGCAGCTCCTGACAAGGCAACCAAAACATCCAACGTACCTTGTGTTTTAGCCCTTGTAGAAGTTGTAGTTGAATCAACAATAAGTGCAGTCCCACTGATCAAACCAAAATTCCACCCTAATCCGAGTAAAGAAAGAGCAATTACTAGGAAAACCATTGAATCTCCTGGAGCAAATGCTGCTACTAAACCTGCCAGAAACAACGTTGTTCCAGATGCAATCGCCATGGCAGTACGGCCCAATTTGTCAACAAGGATTCCTGTAACCAGTGAAGGGAGATACATGGCACCTATATGAAAACCAATAACAAGACCTACTTCCCCCACGCTATGTCCATGATGCCGCATATGGACTGGTGTCATTGTCATAATAGCTACCATGACGATTTGCGTAAGAACCATAATTGTCGCACCTACAATTATGCCTCTTTTGTTTTCTAGTTGCTCAGTAGTAGCTGAATGTTTTTTCTCATTCTGTTCTTTGTTGAATGCTTCTATTGTTCTTGCTATTATTAACGGATCTGGACGAAGCATAATGAAAAGGACAATCCCTGCTAAGATATATGCTGCCCCTGCCAAAATAAATGGACCGGCAAGTGATGGAACGCCAATGGAAAGAGCAATATTGCCCATTACATCTACTAAGTTCGGACCAGCAACTGCACCAAATGTTGTAAAAACCATCGTAAGACTAATAGCAGTCGCTCTCTGTTTACTATTTGCTAAGTCCGTACCTGCATAACGAGCTTGTAAATTTGTTGCAGTCCCTGAACCATAAACAAGGAAAGAAAGAAATAACAGCAAAACGCTATTTAGTATTGCTGCAATGATGACCCCTATCGCTCCAAGTCCACCCATCATGAAACCCGCTGTCAGACCAATACGACGTCCAGACGTTTGGGAAAGTCTCCCAACAAATAAAGCTGCTCCCGCTGACCCTAAAGTAATTAATGCCGAAGGAAGTCCAGCAAAGGCGTCTGTACCAAGCATTTGCTGTGCAAGAAGCGCCCCCACCGTAACTCCTGCTGCTAATCCTGCACCACCAAAAATTTGTGAAACACTTACAACGAATAATGTACGCTTATATAACGCTTTTTGTTTTTCTGGAGAGAGAATGTCGCTTTGCAGCGGAGTTGTTTGGACGTCTAACGCTTCAACACTGTCTTTGTGTACCATATTGCAACCTGCCTTTCTACAAATCCATTCTATTAAACTTCCAACAAGATTTGAATCATCATAACACGCACAAAAAAACCATACAATATCACAATTGTATGGCATCAGTTAGCCCCTATGTAGATATCAGATTAAATAAAACCATGGACCTACAGTTAAGCTCCAGTAGGTCCATGGTTTTATAATGAGATATTAGTAACCATAAGGTCGGTTGTATGGTCGGTTGTAGTACGGATAACGGTTGTAGGGATAGGGATAGTACGGTGGGTAGATTGGATAAACAGGGAAGAACGGGAAAAACGGGTACTGATATCGTGGACGTCTTCTTCTTCGATGACCTCTTCCATAACTGTCATAATCATAACCGTAATCATCATCTCTGTAATCCTGATATCCGCCATATTGTTCGAAATTATTTTGCATAATATTCCTCCTTTTTAATTCGATATAGATTATTCAAGTTACCTATAAGGATGCTAGACACTTGCCTAAGAGGACTTGGTTAAACTGGTGCAATCAGAAGTATTGATTAATATTGGAAGTAGTCGACACTCTTTCAGTCCATTAGTGACGTAGAAGAATCGTCCCCTTCAAGGAACTAAGTTGGCAGAAATGATGCCTGCTTGAAGATATAATGAGCCTTAAAGAAGAGGAAATCTTAACGACAAAAAACCGCCTTCCAACTTCGAAAAGGCGGTTTAATCATTCCACATGACAACTTCCGATTGACTGTGGAATTTAATCATTTAGTATCCCATAAACGATGCACCAACAATAATTAGTAAAATAAACAGAACAACAATCAATGCAAATTTACTGCCGTTGTTGTAACTGCCGCCTTCATAGTTACTTGACATAATTTCACCTCCCTTATAGATCTATTTTATTTTATGTATTATGAAAATTATTTGATGGTATAAAAGTGGAGAATAAAAAAAAAAGACCGAGCACAAACGCTCTTGTCTTCATGATTATAACTTAACAATCTCAATCAATAGTCTATATTTTTACCTTAAAAATCCTTTTACAATTTACCCTATAAATGAAAATAGACACATTACTTATTAATGAACAAGGTATGTTAGAATCCCTATTCTGAAAGCTTTCAAATATCTCGCTATTAAATTAGACATTAAAAGTTCCAAAACGCCAGGATAATTACCTGACCCTTTATTTGAATAAAAAAGTGACTATTTGTTCATTAGTAACAAAAATTTAGTAATTATGATTCAAATTTAATAAAAGTGAGGAAATTTATGGAAATTTATTTTATTATTATATTGTTAAATTTTTTATAAAGTGGGGATATAGTGAAAAAACGAATGATATTGTTATCTGCATTACTAATTGGATTGGCATTACCGGCAAATAGAGGGTCTGCTGAAACTACAGAAGCCACTACTAATACACAAACGAACTCAGAAACTATTACAACTACTACTCAATCAACACTGAAAACTCTTGTTGTCAATGATGGTATAGTTGTAAGTGGCAGAACCCTTGTACCATTACGTGCAATTTCAGAAGGATTGGGACTAGATGTTAAGTGGAATCAAAAGCTTAAACAAGTGACAATAATCGATGGCAATAACATATTTATCTTCACAGCTAATTCTAAAAAGGTAAATATGAATGGCAGAACAATGACTATCGATGTTCCAGTTAAAATCTATAATGGTACGACGTATGTTCCATTAGTTGTTGCCGCACCTCAAGACGCTAAGTTAACATGGGATAACAAAACTAAAATCGCTACAGTAACATATGAAGGTATACAAGTTATAGTAAATACAGGAAGGTAGTAAAAGAAATTAACAGGATTCCAACATTAAAGTAAAAAAGAGTACACTTGGGGTAATTTTCTTTGCTTGTGAAAAGCGCCGGATTAGCTTTCCTCCACAGTCTTCCTCAATTGCGTTATAAAAAAATCCTGCATGTGAACACAGGATTTAAATAATCATACTTTATTTTCACATGATAGACTTTCAAAGATTTCCGAAGAACTCCAATGTCTTTGAAAATTTCTGTTGAGCTAATTCTTCATTATATTTAGATGAGTATGGATCACAAAATCCGTGCTCTCCCTTACATATATGTAGCTCTACATTCGGTTGATCTAAAGTTGAAACTAATTCATCCACATGAAAGGAATGTTCAACTGTTGGAAAGAATAGCAGCGCCGGACATTTGGGATTTATATTTATATAGTCCCTGATACGTGATCCATAGAATCCGGCAATACCATCCACACTTTCTTCCTCACTACACAACCAAGCCACCGTGGCCCCTACACTAAATCCAATAATGTAGATTTTTGAATACTCATGTTGATTAGCTAATATTAGATCTCTTATTTTATGTACTGCGTTTATAAAACCTACATGGTCCATAAAATGGCGATAGGCTTTTTCTTCTTGAGAATAATCAAAGGGAAAATCATGCTCCAATAAATTGGGACATATGACATCATAATCTTGTTCTGATAGAAATTCACAAACATCAACCATATGTTGGTTCATTCCGTAAATCTCGTGAACGACAATCATTAATTTATCGGATTGGTTGTTGATTTCAAACACCCTATCCCCCCTTGGATGATTTTTTATTTTATTAAAATTATATCACCCATTCCACCCGGCCTGTTAACAAGCGTGTGTTTCCCAATTTATTGAAATCAGCAATGATTAATGAAACCTTAATGCTTTTTCGGTTTAACTGAAATATCTCCGTTGAATTCGAGATAGCACTGTTCTATTTCTTCTAATGAAAAAAAGCCTTTTAAACGTAAAAGTGCCAATAGTTCAGTCTCGGCCAATCGTTCTTTTTTTAAAGATTCCTCAATGATTTCACCATTTTCAATTAAAAGAAGGGGCTCACCGATAATGAGTTTTTCTGCTTTATCTGATTTACTCGTAATCAAATCAAATAGATAAATCATCGTTACCAATACAATGATAAGGACGAGCGTAAACCATAAAGGAAAATCTTGGGTGATTGTCAAATCCCAGCCAATACTTGTCATCAGTACCATAAAGGCAAAATCAATCGGGGTTGATTGGTTTAATTCCTTATTACCCATTAAACGGAAAATGAAAAACGTTACAATTAATATTAATGGAAATTCGATTAAAATCTGACTCTTTTCTCCCATGTACCTCTCCCCTTATGGATGAAAGGGTTTCCCACTTTCAGTTTATCTTTTTCTATCTATATTCCCCTTTACTTACGGAGTTAAACTTTGCGTATCCACAACCTGGTCCTTAAATAGAAAAAGCGCATTTCTTAGAGAAACGCGTACGGTTAACCAATATCGAAGAACGTGAAAGCTACAAAATTTACTTATAGCTCTTTGGTTAATTCTACAAAGTAAATTCTTTTTATCTTATCAATCCATCATTACATAAATTGAATAAGTATAAGCTTTTAACGTTTTCCTACTTTTTCAGCATGCAAGCCTATATTCAAAAAAAGGGAATGGATATTTTCCATTATTCATTCCCCTCTCTCTTTATTTAGTTCAAACTCGTTAAACTATCAGACTACAATTGATAACGCTAGATAGTCCTTCTTATTTTAAATAGGTAAGAAAGCTAGACAATGAAGCTACTAGTCCTTGATTGTATCCAATCACTTTATCTCTTAAAGCGATTTGATCGGATTGTAGCCCTGGAATAAAGTTCGATAATTTTACTGATTCTTCTTCAATTAATGCTAAGCAACTGCATAATTTATTCAAATTGCTTACGTAGATTTGTTTTGACCACGACTTGATAAGGTTCCTCATTTTTTTACTGCGCTTTATTAAATAAAATCTAGCTTTTCTTAATAAACAAGCATTTTATCTACATATTTTTTCAACCCCAATATTCTGCTAGAATTTGAACTATATAAAAATTCTATTTAATGGAGTTGAGCATATGGCGCATGAAGTTATAAAAATCTCTACTGGATTGAATTTAGATTCACTAAATTCAGAAGTCGAAATCACAATTGAAGGTGAATCAAAAATGCCTTTCTGGAATGACGATTTAAAAGTGAAAGCAATAATCTCTTTATTAAATACGATTGATATTAAACATTATCATGAAGAAAATCTTCATGATGAGGGCTATAAGGCATTTGAAGATATAATTAACTCTACAAAAAAAGCATTTGGTTTAGATATAATTTAATAATCATTAAAAAGGGACGGTTGTTGTTCCCTTTTTTTAATCTTCAAGTTGTACTCTATACTTAATCCGTGTACTTCTTCCCGGTCTTTATCAAATTTACCGCCCCCATTTTTCCAACATGATTTAAGTAAGCAATACTACTTTTGGAGATGATAACTAAAAGAGGCACAATTCCTTGTATAAGAATTGTGCATATAATGGATTCACTAAAAGATGATTAAATCAACAATCAATTGATTCTTCCTCTAAAGCACTCTTTAGCTAAACATGTTTACAAGTCTTAAATACATTCCTTCACAATCTTTTCTCACATAAAAATCCCTAAGCCACGAATGATAAAGGAATAATAACAGGTGCATTTTTCTCAACAGGTCATGGATGGGCACTTTGTCATTTTAAAAAAACGTTAGGTGTTACAATTTCCCGCTAACTCTCTTGAATTTCCCATTAATTTTTTCCTCCTCAATGTTTGAGGGGATTTAATAAAGGTTATAAACAACTATAGCGAAATATCAAACTACTTAATAGGAGATGGACAGTATGAGTTTCATTTGGTTTTTAATAATTGGCGGAATTATCGGTTGGCTTGCAGGTATGATTCTGGGAAAAGATATCCCAGGTGGAATTATTGGTAATATTATCGCAGGTGTCATCGGTGCTTGGATTGGTGGTATGCTTCTAGGAAGTTGGGGGCCTAAAGTTTCTGATTTCTATATCCTCCCTGCTTTAATTGGAGCAATTATACTTGTATTCATTGTGAGCTTAATTATGAAATCAATGCGTAAAGCTTCGTAATGGGAAATAGGTGTTAGTTTAACTCTAAACATTTAAGCGAATCATATGTAAGCAACAATAAATGGTGACAGTAGATAATAAAAAAGCGGCCTTCCACGATCTTAACTGTGGAGGACCGCTTTTTATTTTGTTCTAATTTACTTAACAATCAGCAAGTAGAACTTGATGGTAAAAACCGACAGCAATAATCAAAATTATTATAACTGGTTGCTCATAAATTCTGTAGCTTTGAATCTATTATTATTGTTAATACACATATTTCTTCAACTAAACTGACTGTTAGTTGAAGTGTAATTCGTCACAATCTTAATTGCATTCTATAAAAATATTTGTTATTAACCGCTGATTATTTTAGTTCTAGTATGGAAAAGAAAATGTAATTAGAGGCCAGATACGCTGCGGTTGTTTGGTTTCATTTTGTTAGATTAAGTTTGGTAATACTCTATCCCTGATTAAAAGTTGGTATGGAGGGTAATATGTAATCATGAAAGAGGTGATAAAAATGTCTAACATGATAAAACAAGAAGAAATCGAAACATTAAGAGAGTTAATTAAAGATATAGACATGGCTATGTTGACTACTGCTACTGAAGAAGGTCTTGTTTCTCGTCCCATGAAAACGCAAGAAGTAGAGTTTGATGGCGACTTATGGTTTTTCACTAAAAAAAATACAAATAAATATGATGAAATATTACAAAATCAAGATGTTAATGTAGCATATGTAGGTAAATCCTATGTTTCCGTGCGTGGAAGAGCAGAAATCGTTGAAGATTTAGGCAAGAAAAAGGAATTGTGGAGCAAAGTATATGAGAAAATAATGCAAACTTCTTATGATGATCCTAACCTTATCCTGATAAAGGTGAAGGCTGAAGCAGCCGAATATTGGGAAGGCGGAAATCTCATAAAGAAGATTGTCTTTTATTATAAACGCATGACAGGACAAAGCTCTAAATCGACAGACATTAATGAAACGCTTGAATTGAATGATTAACAACAAAAATGGGTTGTCTCGTATAGGACAATCCATTTTGCAATCTTGAGTTATCTTAATCCATTTGCAGCTCGAAAATAGTTAAAAATACAAACATAACGCACAAATACAAAAGCAATTGATACAGCAGAATTAAGCTCATGCTATTCAATAATCCCGGCCGAATACCAATCAACTGCTATAAGCACTATTAAGTTGAATACGATAACTATCTTCTAAAATATCCCCCTAATCGTTTATTCAAGGAAAGTGCCCTTTTATGAATAACTATAATTGTTCTTAACCCCTATTAACTTAATTCTTCTTCAACGACGCACCCGTTAGTTATACATAAAGACTTACACATTAATTGCATATTATATAAATGAGGTGACAACAGTAAGTAATTATTTCTTACCTTTTCGTTCTAAAAGTATAGGAGCGAAATTTAGTAAGATAGAAACAATTGTCAAAAACCATAGTGCCCTTTCCATACCAGGTACTACATCCTCTAATGCTGCCCAATCTTTCACTCCTACCCACTCCGATACAAGACTGTATTCTGCACAAAGGGTTAAGGCTGTAAATGATAACCCCATTGCCATCGCAAGTTTGTAATCTTTACCTGCTGTATACATATAAAGATTTATAAAAGTTGCTACTATTGCAATAAGACCTATTATTAACCACATAATGATGCCTCCAATATACTTCCCTTTTTATTATAGACATAAATTGTAATTATATGGTTCCCAAATCGTCCTTTGGACTTTCATAAAAGAATGTTGTTCAACAATCTGTCCATTTAATGGAAAAGGACACATTTCTTATTAAAGAAACGCGTCCATTGTTTGTTGAANGCTATATAAATAGAACCCTGGCATATCCTCGCTACTGATTTTGTTCATAGATTAAGGATTAACAACCTACAGTTAATAAAAATACAGTAAGAACTATTAAGGATATGTGGTTATATTTTCGAATAGATATCACTGAAATTTCTTTATCCTAGAGTTTAAATTTCTTGATTAGTTCATCTAAGTTCCTTGACATATTTGTTAAAAGTTCAATAGTTTTTGATATTTCATGTACATCATTTTCTTGATCCATGGATCGTTTCGCTACTTCTTTTGTATAATTTGCGGTTTGATAAGCAAATTGGGTTGACTCCTCTACAGAGCTAGCTATTTGTTCGGAGGAAGCCGCCATTTCCGATAAAGTTGCCGAAATCCCTTTTATATAAGAGGCAACATTTTGAATAGAAGTAACAATTTTGTTATACGAATCTTTGGCTTCACCAACAGTTTCAATTCCTTTTGCCACGCTTTTCGAAACGAGATACATCGATTCAACAGTTTGATTCGTACCTTGATTCATGTTGGATATCAAGTCAACTATACTCGTTGTAGCTTGCTCTGTTTGATTTGCAAGCTTTCTCACTTCATCTGCTACAACTGCAAAACCCTTACCATTTTCTCCAGCTCTTGCTGCCTCAATTGAAGCATTTAGAGCAAGCAGATTTGTTTGGTTGGAAATCTCCTGAATAATATTAATAAAAGTTGAAATTTCTTGGGATTGATTCTCTAATTCATTGATTGCGTTGGACGACAATTTCACTGATTTATCAATCACATTCATTTGGTCTATGACATTATCCATCGCTACATTGCCGATATTGGCATTTTCCAGGCTGAGATTTGATAAGTTCAATACATTTTCCGATGCATCAGAAACTTGTTGAATACCACCTGAAATTTGTTCAATAGCTAAAGTACGCTCTTTAGAAGAATTATATACCATATTGGCACCTTCTGATACTTCTTGAACAGATATTGCAACATACTTGCTATCTTCACTAACTTTTTCACTATTGCTTATTAATTTTTTAGAAGTATCGAGTAATTGGTTTGAATTTAATTGGATGCCTTCAATCAAGTTACGAAGGTCATGAACCATCCTGCCAAAAGTATTCGTTACTACGCCTATTTCATCCTGCCTTTTGGATATTTCGGCAATCGGCAACAAGTTGCCCTTTCCTACCTCTTCTACATGAGATGTTAATTTCTTTAACGGTTTTGTTAGATATTCCGTTATAAAATAAACAATAACAAGTCCAATGACTAAAATAATTAACGTGGTAACTATTATACTGGTTTTATTGTTTTTCATTTGCATATAAACATCAGTAGCATCAATATCAGCTCCAACGACTCCAATGATTTCACCCTTCTCATCTTTAATAGGAGCAAAGACAGAAATCAAAGAACCGTACTGATCATTTGACATTTCAAATTCAGTGCCACCAGTTTCAAATGCATCAATCATTGCTTTATAAGTACTGGCGTTCTCTTCAACCTCTCCTATTTCTGAAGCATCTTCCGAATCTAGACCATCAACCACATAATAATATTCATATTCATCATTTTTTTGTTCACGCGCCATTGTAAATAAGTAAACAATATTGTTCATTTCTCTTATTTCATTTAATTTCTCTCTTAATTCGTAATAATAGTCCGTCTCTCCAGAATCAATGGATATTTCTTTGTATTTTTTTAATTCAATAACTTCCACTACATTTTCTACCATACCTGCAACCTGCTTACCCACGGAATCCTTTACTAGATTCACAGAAGAACGATACAAAAGGCTGCTCATCACTACACAAGTAAGCAGAATTAAGACAGAAAAGGTAAATAACAATTTGGATTTTAATGTTTTTTTCATTTTGGCCTCTTTCTAATGGAAATCTATTAAATTTTACATTTAATGCTAAAGTAAACTAACTATATACCTAAATTTCCTGCTAATATATTTGAACTATTTTAATATATCATTTTCTTAACATAACAACCAGAATTTTCTATATGAGAAATTATTATAATGTTTGTAAGCTTTACATAAGTGCTTTGGCAAATAGCAAAAGTGAAATTGTTTAATGTTATTATTAACTACTTGATTAGCTCGCTCAAGTTAAGATAGGTAGTAAAGTCTATCACTTTAAAAGAGGGTCTTCCCTGTTTACCTCATGTACTTTCCTGCTTGAACTTTGCTATATCTCTTAACCTACTTCAAATTCCCTGCTGTTGTTCAAGAATATGGCCCGATTGCTGGAAAAGGTAAAGGCACAATCCATCTTCAAGAATTGCGCCGATTGTGGAATAGTGATTATTTAAAACTATTCTCGTATATATCAAAGAATTGAGTTATTTCGCTACCTTGTTTTTTTATATTTTCATCATCTGTTGTTAATTGCCAACCATAAGTTTTATAGCTATCCCAATTTTCATTGTTAATCGGTTCTAAATTAAACTGTCCTTGAATAGCTGCAAATCCATCTGCGTAATCAAAAGATGCTTGTTCTAAAGCTTTGTTTGTATCTTTAAATATTGGCATTCCATCTTTATTTGTCCCAATTGAATATGCTTCATTATTTTCATTTAAAACGTTGTTGAGTTTAGTAGTATCATATTCTCCAATAACATGCGCTGGGGAATTTACACAAGCGGAAAGAATTAGCATTGAACTAAAAATAAATAACACTATCAAATATTTTTTAATTTGTAATACCTCCAATCAAATATTTTCAATTTACCTTAATGAAAAAAACACTTCCTTATTCAAAGAAAGCGCCCGATTGTTGAATAACTTTATCTACTATATGAAGTCCAAATTCTATACACATATTTACCGTCTACCTCAATCTTATCCCTTTGCAATAAAACATTTACATTAGTGTATCCCGCCTATTGTGGTATTAATTCAGTTAAACAATCAATTACCTTTACATCAAGAGTTGCATAACCGACATTTTCTTCTCTAAAAAAGCAATTTGAGAAGTCTTGATACAATGAGTCCGTCCATTCATAAACTTCAAACTGGGAATCAAAAATCCTATCATCTTCTCGATATTGTCCATTTACTCAGTGTATTTCCATAACAATGCCTTCCCCCAATATAAATTTCTAGTTTTGCATGTATTATGAATGTATAAAAGCTTTAATAATAATATGTCTTATAAGGACACAGACGCTTTCCTAGTTTTCAGGAAAAGCTGTTTCAATTGAATGAATGATTAAGATAAAAAATGCAATCATTACTAAATGTGTTGTGAAAAATTCCAAAGACATTACCTACTCCACTTTTATTAGCAGAAAAGCTCCCAATATCTTGTCTATATCTACCGTATTTATAAACGATGAGGAATATGAAATGTTTCCAATTCCTATATAATATTCGTTAAAATAGTTATTGAACTAATCCCATTATTTTAATGTATAAACCTTTACGTTTTTCAAAAATCTGGCCTCTTATTTGAAGAAGGCACAATTCCTTTTCTGAACTGCAAAATTGCCCCCAATTGTAGAATTAGCAAATTATGCTTATGTTCCTTATTATAATTGGTCAGTATTACGATACTTCTCAAAATCAGATAAAATTAAACTGTAAGAATATGAGTCATAAAAAATATCGAACATGGATCCGTTCACAGCAGCGATTGAATTAAAGCTTGATGATGAACAAGCGATCATGCGTATATTTCCTAATAAGAACAGCTTGTTGGCATTATTCGCCTCAAGCTCTTCTTTCTTTTGACAATCATGAAACTGTTTACTACTGATAAGTTTTTTAAAAGCATAAAACTTCACTACATATAGAAAGTGACTTCCTCCCTACGTTTTATTCATTCAATTTAGTGGAATAGAATGAGTGTAAACATATATAGGAGGGATAAATAATGACAGTCAAATTGACAGTAGAAAACGTAGTACAGGCGAAACAAGAAGTGGAGAATTTAGAAGCGCAAGGATATGTTCGAGATAACATTTACATCTTTGCGCACTATGAAGCACGTGAAGATGATATTAACGAAGCACTGGGGACAGAGGAAGCTGGTATTGGCGAGCAAGGGTTCCTGACTTCTATGAAAAACCTGGTGAATTCCCGTGGAGATGAACTCCGCAATGAGTTAGCTTCTGTCGGATTAAGTGAAACGGAAGCTGCTCAATTCGAAAAGGAACTGGATACAGGTAAATTGGTCATAGTTGCCAATAAGTAAAAACAAACCCGATGTGAGTTTAACTAAAACACTTCAGATTTTCTCATTGGATCACAAGTGGTAGTTTGTTTTAATTTTTATAGTAAGGAAGAGAAGCCTCGAACTTCTCTCCCTCTTCCAAAATCATTTATGCTTTCTCTTCGGTTGGCGTTTTGTTTTGGGCTTATAATTTTTCCGATGATTGTCAATCCGATATCATACTGAAAAAAAAAACAAAAACCTGTTAAGGATTTCATCCTAACAGGTTTTTTAATGATTGCTCTTTTGAATTTCAATTTACTGCTTTTCAAGGAACATAAATATCCAATTTACTAAGCATTTCTCATTCAACAATATGACCCTATTGTTGAATATGTTATTTATTTATCTCTTATTATTTTCTCTAAGTCTTTAATTTGCCGTTTTAAGTCTTTAAGTTCGGCCCTTAAAGACTTAACCTGCTTTGAAGTGTCAATTCCATATCGAACGGCGTATGTAATAATAAGAAACAGAATAATTAAACCAATAATACTGAATAAATATATCTCCATCACCAATTCGCTCCAAACTTCTCTATTTAAACATTACCATAAATGCAAAGAGTGTTGTGTGTTCATTTAACATTAAAGATAATAATATTGCCCTGAAATAAAATAGACGCATTTTTATAAAGAAATACGCCTGTTTATTAACTAATTTTGCTGTTTTTGATTTAATTCATTTCGTAATTTTTTTAATTCTTCTGTCTGTTCTAGAATATTATTGTTCAATCTTCTTATTAAATCATATATAGCAAAAAGGCCAACAAAAATTAGGATAGCAAAAAGCATATCGATAATTTACCTTCTTTCTAGTATTTTACTTCCAGCATGATAATAACTTTATCTTTCAAAAGTAATTCATATCTATATCTTAACATTAATTAAATTTATCGGGGATTGTTATTCAAGAAAATGGCCCTATTGCTGAAAAAGGCACAATTCTACTCAAGAATTGCGCCCGATTGTTGAATAGCGTTATTCAACTATTGAAGGGCTAGGAGGCATATGCGGAATACATAAATGAAACCCCAATCAAATGCGATCAGGGTCTGATATCTGATTATTCTGGCGTGAAATCTACTCCACCAAGTTTAAAGCTAGTCCATCACCAAGCTTATTGAAAGTTAATTGTTTGGATGAACCATCTGTACCATACCACTTATAAGACTTTCTATTCTCAGTTTCACCGTCAAACGAACCCTTACCACCTAGTATGAAGCAAACTTGTTCGTAACTCATGCCATTTTCTAATTTCTTAAGGTTCTCCACTGTCATTTGCGGGTATTTCTTCTTGGCACTATCTTCAACTTCAACGTTGTACCACTTAGAATTTACTATATCGTCATTGCTAAACGTTACGGTTATAGCCACGTCCCCTGCAAATACATAAAATTCACCAAAGTTAGAGCCAGGGGAGTACTCACCGAACATTTCCCTCAAATCCTTTGCCGTTGTTTTTCCAACTTGAATGGCTTCAAATTTTTCAAGACCAGCCAAAACATCTACATCAATATATCCTTCTTTTGCCATGTTCTGTAGAACGCCTGTAAGTTCAGCCCTTGTAACATTGTTATTAGGTTTGAAAGTACCGTCTGGGTAGCCACCAACAATCCCTTTATCCTTTGCCCATAGAACAGCATCTTCATACCAAGCCCCTGCCTTAACGTCTGTGAATGCCCCACTTGCAGCACCTACAGTTAGAGTTGCCCCACCTAGTACCACTGCTGTTGCGAACCCTAAAACAAAGCCCTTTACAGTCTTCTTCTGCATTTATAACTTCCTCTCTTATTCCATATAATTTCCATTCAATAGATTGAATATATCATAGACTCAACCATTAATGTCCTTTTTTAAAAAGATGTTGTTCAATTAGATTGTTGAAAAATGTTCAGAGTATTTTTCTGTACAGAAACTTTGATTTGGAAACGTTTTGTATTAGCAATTCAGTACTTATTTTTATAATAATCTTCTGCTAAAATAGCCAAGTAATCCATATCTTCATACACATCACCTTTTATGAATTCTTGTTTATGACGACCTTCCCAAATCATTCCAGCCTTTTCCATTACTTTTCTAGAAGCTATATTTCTTACCATACAGCGACTATAAACCCTATTTAATTGATGTTCTTGGAACCCATAGTCAATTATTTTTTTACAGGCTTCAGTTGCATAACCCTTGCCCCATTCTGATACGTCGATAAAATAGCCTACCTCAGCATTTTTGTGAGTGGTAGAAATCGTAACTAACCCACAATTTCCGATATAACGACCATTCTCTTTTAAAAATACAGCAAATTCATATGCTGTTCCTTGTTCAAAGCTTTTTTGTAAATAGGAAATCCAACTATCGACAACTTCACGTGGATATGGATGTGGAATCATCACCATTGTATCTGCAATTTCTTTATGTTTTACGACTTTATAAATATCATCTGCAAATTCATTTTCATAAGGCTTTAACAATAATCTTTCTGTTTCTAAAATCAATTTCTATGCCTCCTTTGAATATAAAAAGTCCTAATCGAATAATTTTATGTAATTAATTTTCAAAGATCTAATAAATGATACAATAAATGTAATTATATATTACATTTCTAAAGCGTCGTTTGGTAACCATTCATAAAAGATGTTATTCAACAATATGGCCCTATAACGGAAAAACGCGATCCTCTTATTGAAGAATCGCGCCCGATTGTTGAATATGGTCGTTGTTTAATTAGTCATTTAAAACTTAGCGTAGTGTTCTCTTAACAGGGGTTTGAAATTTTCAGCGTTTTCAAATCGCTATAAGGACTTGTTGTGTATTTGTGAGTTACTTACTTGTCATTCGCTCAAAGATAGATTGTACAAATTGCTCTTTATAATCTGTATATGAATTACTGCCTTTTAGGTCTGTGCTAAAAAAAGACTCTTTTAGGCTTTCATACTGTTCCTTAACATCTTGATTAATATTTAAATAATCTCTAAAGAATAGCATTTGGTTCCATTTTTCCTTTTCGAACTCAACAATATGAATGAAATGTGTTTTTATCTCAAATGTTTCATCAGTAAATTTAGCACAAACAATTTCATTTGGCCTTTCAACCTTTAATCTGTAAAAGCCTATATTTTGAAGATCTTTAAAAAATGCTTTATCAAGTGTTGTAAGACTATCAACACCTATTAAAATATCTATAATCGGCTTAGCTCGAATCCCTTCAATAGACGTACTACCAATATGTTCAATTTGAGTTGGATTTAAATTTGTATTTTGAATTATATCCGTTTTTGTTTTATTAAATTCATCTTTCCATTCTTTATCAAAAGGAACAATGACAACCTCGTTATTTTTCAATCCTAACTTCATACTTAACCCCTCGCTTTCCTAATATAAGTTACGATTTAAGACAATACGGAATTCTTACAAGTTAATTGATTTGACAGCAGCATACACTTTAAGTAGACTTATTCCACTTTTTACTTAAACTAAATTCTTAGTTCCTATCCAAATAGAACTTAAAAGCGCCATCCAAATTCCAAACAAGACTAACGCTATACCGTAATGTCCTGAGAAAAGTAAAACAAACGCCGAAACCATTAGTAATATCATTAAAACTATTACAAAGAATTGAAATATCCCCTTTTTCTTATCGTACATATGTTCAACCACCTATCAAATAATATTAGTGCTTATATTTAAGTACGATAATTTATAATAAAAGTTTCAAGTTATTTCCAAATGCAATCTCTATAATAATTAGAATAGCGTTTTTTAATCACATTCTTCACAATATTGTTTCTAGTATTACTCAACAATCTGGTCCTAAAATGAAAATCGAGCACTTATCCTTGTTCAAGGAAAGCGCCCTATAATGGAATAACTATTATTCAAATACTTAATTCTTCTTGAACTACGTACCCGTTACTATAAACACAATGGTTCACCTAGTAGACTAATTATAAGTCTATTTTATTTTTCACTATATTTTTCATTTTTTCCGTTCCAAAAGCACCCAAACTTAATGCGTTTCCGTCTAACCAATAAACTATCCTGAAGGACGATCCATCATTAAGATGAATTCGTAAAAATACTCTTCTATCACTTGTTTCCTTATTAACTTTATCCATATCTATATATTCCAAAGATAGAAAGTCTTCTATGAAATCTAATGTTTCTTGTTCAGCAAAATCGGAGATATGGCTACCATCATGGTCGCTTTCAATACTCATTTTCGATACCTTCCCTTTTATATCCAGTAATTCAGAGATTGTCTTCGCCTTTTTGTTTTCTTTTACTTGATAAACTTTATTTTCAGCAACCACTCTGAAATTTGTATCATACCCGACAAGTTTATAGATTTCTGTCCCAACAGGTAAAAACGCAGCATCACCATTTTTCGTCTGATGATTGGAACAGGCGTTTCCTGCTAATCTAAACTTAACTTCACCTATTTGTTCGCCTTTTTCTAAAGTTTCCCCTTCTGATAAACCTTCATCTTCACCCTCGTATTTAATACCATTAATCATTAATATATCTACCCAAGATATCTCTGCATCTGGACACCTACTTACTATGTTAGTATTTCCCTCGTTTCCATGTGCTTGTTCTTCGTTATGTTCTCCACTACATCCAACTAACACTATAAAAGCTAATATCATTCCGGAAATCATAGTCTTTTTTAACACTTTTTAAATCCCTCCTTCAAACAATGCTTTTAATAATTAAAACAAAAAATAACAATCTGGTATGTTACTAAGCTACCGGTAAGTTTAAACACACTTCACAACTAACCTAAATTTCAACATAATTTTTCCAAATCACTTTAAAAACGTTATTCTATTAAATGGCCCTATAATCAAATAAGCGTTGATCTTTGTTCAAGAAAAGCGCCCGATTTCAAAAAATCTTGGAGAAAAAAATTAAAAAGTTTTTCAAATTATTTCTTACTATTCTTCTTCATTTTTAGCAATCCAATAAATAATACTATTAGAATTAAAATAAGATATGGGAAAGGATTTGTTAATAAATTCATCCAATGAAAAGGGGCTTTTTTAACATAGACAGCTTTTACCCATTTTCCCTTTTCTTCTTTGACAGCAATAGTGGTATCAGTAGATATACCGCTTATTTCAAAGTATTCCGTTCCTCTAGGAAAAAGATTTGATGCATTCCCATAAAAGTCGCCAGTCATATCGTTAGGCTTTGTTTTGACCTCACCTATACGCTTGCCAATTAGACTATCAATAACCTCTTCATCTGTAACTTCATATACATTCCCACTCCAAACTACAAAAGGGTAAGCCCAACTTAATGCCTGAACTGAAGAATTAGTTAAAAGTATCATAAGAAACAGGATCAATATAATTTTTTTCAAGTCCTTTCACCTCCTAAATATTAGTCGAATTTTTTCTTTTTAAGTTACAATCTAAAATAATTGCCCATTTCCTAATTAAAAAAGTCAGCTCCAATATGAAAAGTAACCGACTTATATACATTCAATTCCCACATAATTCAAGTGCATTTTTCAACCTCAAATAGTTTCACTATATTACGATTACGTTAAAGTTCTTATTCAACAATCTGGCCCTTTAATTGAATAAAGCACTTTCCGTACTCAAGGAAAGCGCCCGATTGTTGAATAAGAATAATAAATAGTTAAACGAAATGATTAAGATTTTTCCTGCAATTCCCAACCACTAAAAGTTTCAAGTAGTTTGTTATGTAACTCTTTATCAGCGTTTATAATTTCACAACCTCTATCATCATATAAATGGAAAATACAATTAGTATTAACATTTATTAAAAGAACATCGGGTGCATAAAGGCAATGTGCTTTTCTTAATCTAGGTTGTAGAGGATAGAAATCCTCATGAATTAATGTTTTCAAAAGGTGTTCCAACTTTAAATCTGAAACTTTACAGAACAATGTCATTTGCTGAACAAATAAATTATCTTCATCGAACTGCCATTGGAATTCATGTAAGTGCAAGGAATACTTTAATTCTTGTTCTTTTACATAACGTTTGAAAAAGTTAGGATAAACTACTTTGTTTGTTTCATGTGGATATGAATTTACCACCACTAAGACGTCATCCATTTTCTTGAAAAGAATAGGAACAATAGCAGATACCTGTTTATAAATCATATAAAACCTTTGCATGTTAAGGGGATTATTATCATCAAACTGATAAATGTCATTTCCTAATTCTAGATGTATACCTATATTCCATTGATGATAAAAACCTGGTGTTATAGAAAGTCCATCATAATGTTTTCCCATAATTTCTTTTAGTTTCATAGGTATCCACCATTAAGCTCCCTTGCTATTTGTTATTTTTAAAAAATTGATTTGTAATTCATTGTATTTTAACATAAATATCAAGTTTACTTATTGAAACTCTTATTCCAGAAAATGGCCCTTTGATGGAAAAAGACGCATTCTTATTAAAGAATTGCGCCCGATTGTTGAATAACGAACAGCTTCTATTAGCAGATTTGTTGAATACCAGAAGAGTTTTTATTTGCCTGTTTAATAAAAGAAAATTAAAACTATTCTTTATAATCAGGCTGAATATAGCCATATTTAATTCCTTTAGTCACAGCTTCTAATGAAGATGATACATTCAACTTGTCAAATATATGCTGAATATGATTTGAAACTGTACGTTCGCTAGCAAAAACAATAGAAGCAATATCTTTGCGCTTATACCCATTGGCTAGTAATTGTAAAATTTGTTTTTCACTATCAGTCAATTCTTCTACAAATTCCGAGGACTCTGGAAAATAGGAAGTACCATTATTAATATCTATTAATATTTCCAATAATTTATCTGGAATAATATTTTTATTAATAAAACCGTTTACCCCAATCTTTTTTGCTTCATGTCGATAAACGGGGAGATCATAACCTGTCAACATTACTATTTTAGTTTTACATCCTCCATTAATAATGTTTTTAGCTAGCTCTAAACCATCTTCATTGCTTATATTGCTTAAATTGATATCGATTAAAGTAATGTCCGGCTTGACGTTTTCTATTACTGACATAACATGATTTATATCTTGTATTATAGAAAATTGATTTATTTGAACATAATCCTCAAAGGCTATCTTTAAACTCTTTGCAAATAAAACATGATCATCGATTAATAAAATATTGATAGGAATCATCTCCTTTCATGAAAATTTGAATACAGACAGATAAACCATTAGGTTCGTTATCCAAAATAGTCATTTTACCATTTAATAAGAATAATTGTTCATTGATAGAATTAAGTCCTTTATGATGAGTAGATCCAACTTCTCCATATACCTTTTCCTTTAATCCTGTTCCATCATCCGATACTATTAGTTCAACTTTTTCCTTGTCCTGTTTAAATGTTACCGTTATCTTTGAGCATTGAGAATGCTTTATAGCGTTTGTAACCAGTTCTTTTAAAATCCGATAAACAACAAGATGATACGGATCAACTAAAAATAGACCATTCATGCAGTTGAAAATTATTTCTATTTCTCCTTTGCCATAATTCTGTTCTAATGTTTTCAATAGATAACCATAATTTTCTTTTAAGGTGAGTGATTTTAATAAAGTTGGATGGAATTCTTGCATTTGATCTCGTATTGATAGATTTAAGTTATCTAACGTTTCAAAAATTATTGTTCGAACTTCTTCTTTGTCCGATTTATTAATCATGTTTTTTATGGATAATATATCTTGTAAAATTTCATCGTGTAAATAATTGGATACATTACTTTTTAGCTCTTCCTCTTTCCTCACTTGCATCAAATTATGAGCATAAAAATTATCACGGGCTACTTTGTAATTATCTTTTTCCAAAATAGTGCCTTGCAGTTCTTTATACAATAATGTAAAACGAAGTAATACAAACAAAAGAATCATGTGAATGACGATAAAATGACTTATTATATTAAATCGAAATAACAATCCAAGTAAAAAAACACTGATAAGTACTAAAAAGCACATCACATAGACATTTGTTTTCTTAAATGGAATATATGCCCCCACACTACCAGTGTTTTTAAAAGCAATTGAATGAACACTAAATAAAGGGAAAATAATCATCACATACCACCCAAAATTACTTAGGTATTCTGGTTTGTCAGCAAATATCATTACGTATCCTACAAATGAGACAAAAATAATGAGACCTGTTTTAAGAAAATGCTTTTTCTCACTAATTAAGACAAAGGAAACTCGTTTGCGATGCTTTAGAAATAGAAAAGTAATACAGCCAAAGCTTAAAATCCACTGAAGGAAAAATAGTACCGCAAACAACCTTTCGTTTATAAATAAAGATATTAACGTCAACAGGCATATGAAAGTTAAAATCCAGCCTATTTTCTGTTTATATGTATAGGTAGTATCCTGAAAAAAAAAGATGAACAAAAATTGAACCGATTTATACAGGATTACAACGCTAAGTAATGTACTTAATGTATAAAAAGTGCTGCTTCCATCTAAAGAAAATAAAAATTGCCATACAACCAAAATTAATAAGTTTGTAAATCTTGATAGTGTGATATTCCCTTTGATATTTTTGTAGCTAATGTACGCTGCATCAATAATAATTAAGGATATAATGATTAATGGTATTAAATTTTCCATTCCAGCAAAGTTGTTCATTGTATACTGAAAACATAAATACAAGATAACCAGAATTTGATTCAGTAAAATAAAAAGTTGCTTTCTCTCATAGGATTTTTTCATAATCTTATTACCTCTGTTCACTTCCTAAAATCATTATACAATCTATTTTTAAGAAAAGCTGATAGACATCCACTGTCCATCAGCTTTTTGATAAATCTAATTTGTAAAAATAATTTTATGACAAGCTCTTTTTGTTACTACATAATAAATAATATAAACAATTGTAAAAATAACTACAGCTACCAAAACAGGAAGTATAAAGGCGCTATTTCTTCCTAGAAGATCATCCATTAGAGCCGACTTGTAGGCTATTATAGCAAAGGTACTGTGTGTTACTCCTAAAACATATGGTATGCAAAACAAAGCCAAAATTTGTTTGTTAATTATTTTCTTCATCATTTTATTGTTATAACCCATTCGATTTAATATCATAAAGTCGTCTTTATGCGCTATTATACTAGAAATATTATGGAAGTAGAGTATACTCCCCGTTGCAACAAAAAAGATAATGGTAACAAAGGAGATAAGTAAAAATGTAGAACTATTCGCTTGCGTAATGACTTCATTCCTTTGATAACTACTTGAAAAATAAGGGTCATCTTTAAACAGTGGTTCTAGATTTTCATAAATTTCTTTGTTATCTCTCATATTTTGTCCATCAATACTCATTATCGTTTTTTCAGGAAGATCAAATGTCTTTATTTCTTGATAAAGGGTATCTGAAATGATTAATGTTCCAATGCTATTCGCAAACCCAATTGGATTTATTAAGGTGGTCTCTTTGACCATTACTTCTACGTTATCACTAGCTGACAAATTTAAATTATAGACATTCCCTTTATCGGGATCACCTTCCTCTGGCCGATACTTTACTAAAATTGCCTCATCATCTTTCAACTTTTCAATTTTTGCAGCTTTGTTTTGAAGCTCTATAAGCTCCCTATAATCTGATTCGGAAATCAAATCAAAGCCCGATGCTTCCTTAACGTTATATTCAAAAGGTAAGTTGGCTGAAGAGGATATTACTTGTATAATCGTTGTTTCACTATATTTTATATCTTCAACATTATTCGTCCCCTTCACTATCTCAAGTACTTTACTCGCCATACCTTTATCTTCTACCGGAAATTCTATAGCTGATGGGATAATCCGTTCCGTGGCTGCTACCGGATAATAAACAGAAAGTACAGTGGAAGCGAAAAGAGAGAGTGTACCGGCAGCTAATAATGTTAATAAGATTAAAGTCTTTGCCTTTGACCGGATTTTATATTTGAAATTTGGCAGGACAATAATATTCATTTCCTTGTAAAGCCAGTTTTTTCTTTGCTCTAATTTATGGATTGAGAAAGGTAAAAACGAATGGATAAAGAATATGGTTCCTATTACTACTGTTAACATAGTCAGAAGTGCCATTGGTGAGAATCCAATCGTTTTCCATAATGATTCTACACCTCTAGTAATGTCAAACGCTAATATGTACCCAAGAACCATGAATAACAATCCTGCAATGGATAGACTCAACCTGATTTTAATTTTCTTTTCTTCACGCTTTTCCATGCGAACCAAATTTAAGACAGAGCTATTTCGAAGGACAACCCAATTTGACAAAAACAATACAATCAAAGCAGCAAATACAAAAGTTAAAGTAAAAAGAATCGCGCCATAGTTAAATAACGGAATTGCTGATGTTTCAATTTGCAATTTTAATACCCTAATAATGACCTCAATAATGCCTTTGTGAAGAATGGCCCCCAATATTATCCCGGTAAGCAACGATAGTAAACAAATTACAACATTTTCAATGGTTAACAACTTTAACATACTTGATTTTCTATATCCTAAAAGAGAATAGATTCCAAGTTCCTTCGTTCGTCGTTTCAAAAAGAAAGAGTTTGAATAGGACATGTAAAATAATACGAAGGCCATAACAAAAACGGCTACTGTTTTTGACATGGTTTCCACCCTACCATCGGATGATATTTTCTCCATAATAATATCGTTCATGGCAAAAGAGATGAAGGAGAAAAATACCATTAATACAAAGGCAACCGAAATAAAGTAAAGAGAATAAAAAGAAAAGTTCGTTTTTAAATTCTTATATGCTATTTTTAATAAACCCAAGGATATCAACTCCTATTCGTTGGAAACTTCAATGCTTGTGACTTCTGTTAAAATATCTTCAAGAAATTCTTTTCTAGTACGATTATTTCTTCTTATTTCCTTAATAATATTTCCATCTCTAAATATGAGAATTCTACTTGAAAAACTAGCGGTATAGGCATCGTGCGTAACCATTAAGATAGTGGTTTGAAGTTCCTCATTCACCTCTCTCAACTTGTGTAACAAGGCTGTTGCAGATTTTGAATCTAATGCACCCGTCGGTTCATCTGCAAATAGAAGTGAAGGTTTTTTTATAATAGCCCTTGCTGCAGCTACTCTTTGTTTTTGTCCACCAGAGAGTTGATTAGGGTACTTAGATAGTTGTTCTTTTATTCCGAAACGCTCTGCTAGACTATTTATAGACACTTCAATTTCTTGTGGAGATTTTTTCAACAATGTAAGTGGAACTGAGATATTTTCCTTTACAGTTAAACTATCTAATAAATAATACTCTTGAAAAATAAAACCTAAATTACTTTTCCTAAAATCAGCAGCCTTTTTTTCATTTAGTTTATTGATGTTAACCCCATTGATTACTATATCTCCACTAGTAGGCCTATCAATAGTCGATAAAATGTTTAGTAATGTTGTTTTTCCCGAACCTGAAACTCCCATAATTCCAATAAATTCACCTGATTCAATATCAAGGGATACTTTATTAAGTCCTGCTACCTGATTTTTGTTATAAATCTTTATTACATCTCTTGCCGTTAATATCGCTTTCACTTTCATTGCCCCTTCCAAGTTATTTACACGATTAGTTTAAAACTTATACTTGAAGGGAGCATGAGTAAAAAACGCAATATTTCACCTAAAGCCTTATTCCTTAGTAAAAATCAGATATATTATTTTACTGACGCTTCCAAATTAATCGATATCATTTTAGGGGAGAATTTGCGTTAGTCTTAAATGTTATTTTCACATTAAACTGTAAAAACCCAGCTATCTTCATATGTTGAGAAGATAAACTGGGTTTCTTATTTGGATGCAAGCATTAATAAACTAATTCAAATCAGCCAGTATAAAAATTGTTTTTATTCCACAATCTGGCCCTATTGCTGAAAAAGGCGCAATTCCTTTTCAAGAATTGCGCCCATTTGTTGAAGATTGTTTTTCAACTAAAGCCCCCTTTACTTTAAGTACAAAAATTCTCAGGCACATTAAAATTCCATAAAAGCCCAATTGCCATTTAGGTTTTCCTTTAAATTGTCCTTAAATTTAATCATTCAAACTATTTCTGAAACCCTTTCCTTAATAATAATTATGTTTTTTGCTTTAAGTCTTCTATATCTTCTATTTGCTCACCGAAAAAATGAGATAACTACAATGTAAAGCAGCAAGGAGTTTTTCTAGTTGAAGGTATAATTCGGGGTAAATGAAAAAAAATGTTTACAAACAACTTAAAGATGGATATACTTACAAAGTAAATAAAAAATTCTTAAGGAGGTCGAATGAAATGATCGTTATCGTTAAATTGATGTCACTGGTAGTTACAACTTCAGCAAAAATGAAATTCACACATTCGGCCAGATCGGAATGGATCGCTTAAGGTTTTTTTGTAATTAAGCATACCCATACCGCAGGGAGAAGTGTGCCCCTGCGGTATTTTTGTGCCTTTTTTTACCGTAGGGGAGTCTCTCTACGGTTTTTTCATTTTTCAGGGTAATTTTAAGGAGGTGATAATAAATGACATTAAACATTTTTTCTCTCACGATAACTATTACAAAACGTGAGATCTCTCTTGAGAATGCACTTCATAATGAAAATGTGGAAAAAATCTTTGAAGAGAACCGAAGAAAAGTAGAAAAATATTTTCGTCAATATTAATTTTGTTAATTAAAAAACATGAAAGGTGGGAATTGAAATGATTTATATGATCAAAAGACGTCATGCAGTTTTATGGATGGAGAAAGACACAACCTAGCCCACTGAAGTAATATAAAGTGACAATATAGCTATTTAATTTTAAAATCTCAGTAAAGCTAACCCGTTCTAACGTAGGACGGGTTGCTTCAGGATGTATTTTGCACTTTTTTAAGCGATATTTTACACATACAACTTGATGTAGTTTAGGAAAATGCGGAATTACTATGTTAGGAAATTATAATTCTAAAAAGCGTATTTCCTCATATTAAAATAGAATTTGGCAATTATTAATTGCTCAATTTCATTATTCAATTAATCTGCTAAGTTAGTACAATAAGTTCAAAAAAGGCATTAACCCTTCTCGGATCAATACCTTCTTATTTGAAAATGAAAAAATGAATCTAATTCAACAATAGCGCCCGATTGCTGAATAATCAAAAACTCTTTTCAACTAGCCTTTCCCAGTACAAACGTCAAATTAGATATAATAAAACCACCCTTCTATTTGAAAGAATGGTTTATTTTGTAATGTTTGATAACTCAAACTCGAAAGTAATCAATCGATTTTCTGTAGATGTGTGTTTTTAAAAGCATCGTTATACTTTAGTCCATAGCCCATTGATCGGTCCATATAAATATGAGCAAGCCATATAATGACAATCATCAGCAAGCTTGAGGAATTTATGAGAAACGCTACTATGAAAAGAATGAATGGAAAAATTAAACTATGCCCTAGATTATAAAAAATAGACCCTATTTTAGTATTAATGAGATAACCTAACATTGTTATATCAGGGACTAATAGAAGTAAAATAAATAGCAGTACTGAATACTCTAGGTGTATGTAAAGTAAAAGACAGATAATAAATCCGATTGCGTACTCGAAATATATATATTTACGAAGGGACATACTCGTTAATTCCCCCTTCCAATTTTTGATACATTTCTTCTACTAAAAGTTCCAACTTCTCTTTATTTTCGATATATTTCCTTTCTTCCATTAAACCCGATACTGTTTGTAGTGCTTGAACAGCTGTCTTGAAAAATTCAATTCTGCTTTCTAGATAAGAGATTTTACTTTGAAACAATGTTACCGATTCTCCATTACACTCATTAGTAGGTTCTCTATTGTCCAATAGTAATAACATTTTAATTTCCTGCAATGAAAACTTTAATTGTTTTAGAACAAGTATAAATTTAATATTTTTTTCACATGTTTCATCATAAAATCGGTAGCCATTATTTAGTCGATTAGGTAAAATCATACCTTCCTTTTCATAATAACGGACAGTATCAGTCGTTAGCTTATACTTTGAAGCAAATTCTTTAATCTGCACCACTACATCCCTCCTAAGAACATCCTATCATTGGAGTGTACTCCAAGGTCAAGCTCATTAAATTTATCGACGTTTTTAAAAGAGTAGTCCTTCATAATGTCTAGTATTATAAACGTATATATACTTTACTTCTCCACAATCTGGCCATTAAACGGAAAAAGGGCCATTTCTTATTAAAGAATGCGCCCGATTGGTGAAAATCGTTATTTAAAAAACCTGAGTAAGGGTAATGTATTGAGAGTGAACCATTTATATCAAAATGACACTGAGAAACATAGTAACACGAAACCAATAAGAAGTAACCAAGAACGAATCGATTGAAAGAACATCCATCGTTTTCTTATCTCCTTCCAATCAGTGGGTGGATTGTCTGCATCCCTTTGTTGAATTGCCTTGTTAATAGGAACATTATAAATAATAGTTATGACCGTTGCTACTATGAACATTCCAGCAGAAGAGAAACGGCTTGTAAGCTCGATACCCCCAAGTTCTTTAGCAAATAATGCGAAAGATAAGGTTAGAATCACACTTACAGGCATAAATATGGGCATAATACGTCCATATGTTTTCAGTGAACCTTGTTCAAAAAGTATATGTTGCTTTTGAGGTAATTGACGGATAACTGGATGTACTAAAGCGTATGAAGTAAACTCAGCACATGCAGTGAAGCCCCGCTATTATCAATGTAATAAAACCTAAGAAATCCAATTAATACATCTCCCAAAATTCAATTAATGGTAACTTTTTTACTATATACATCTTAAACAGTTTTTTGATATGATTAATACTTTTTTCTAAACTAACCTGCCAGTTTGCGTATAACCCTTCACAAACCTATACCGATTTTAACATAGATATCCATTTTGTCATTAGGGAGCCTTATTCCATTAAATAGCCCTATTGCTGAAAAAGGCACAATCTATTTAAGAAATGCACCCGTTGTTTAATAGGAGCCTAAAAATTCTGTTTGAAGTTCTGTCTCTTTAATCCCCTTTTCGAAGGAAACACTATACGCTTTAGCGTTAGGCCTTGAGCTAACTATTTTACTAATTGCTTGTTCCTTGTAATGAATAGCAACCCCATCATCTGTTGCAACCCCTGATTGTATTTTTTTTGATTCAATAAGTTTGTGATATGTAGGTCTTCTTTCTATTTCACCATCGTAATGCGGACAATTACTCCCCTTTAAAAAACCTAAACATTTTATTGGTTCGAGACCATCCCCATACGAATCAGTAACCCCCTCTTCAAACCAACAAATGGAACCTGCACTTAACCCAACTAAAATAACGCCTTGATTCCATGCATTTCTTAAGATACTGTCTAAACCCCATTCTTTCCATAAAGCTAAAAGGTTTTTAGTGTTTCCTCCACCAACATATACAATGTCTTTCTCTAAAATAAAGCTCTCAAGATCCCTTGTTGGAGGTTCAAATAAAGATAAATGGGATGGTTTACAATCTTGTAGATTAAAAAAGTTATAATACCTAGATATATAATTTTCAGAATCTCCACTTGCAGTAGGGATAAAGCAAATTTGCGGCTTAGCTTTCTTTGCTTGCTTTAATATATATAAATCTAACAATGGATTCTCTGGTTCCATTGAAAACCCACCACCACCAAGAGCAATTATTTGTCTCATCTACGTACTTCCTTTAGAAAAAATAATAAGTAATAAGTAATAAATTCTACAAACAATAAATAATCCCTTGTTGTACTTAGTTTAAGTGTAATTCTTCTCAATCTCGGTTGAACTCTATAAAAATATGCGTTTACTTTCCTCCACAATATGGCCCTATTCATGAAGAAAGACCCTCTCCTTATTCAAGGAAAGCGCGCGATTGTTGAATAACCATCACAAACAATAAACTATTTTTCTAACACTTTATGTCCTCAGTTATTCAGATAGACTCTATTTTTTTAAAATTAGATTTCCTATACCCTATTGATTTTTGTCACCGCTAGACTTACTTTTAAAAGCGTTTTTTGGCGTAATATTTCCAACCTAATTGAACTAAAGCACCCTTTACTTTAAGTATATTTCCTCACAATTTCTCTTTGTATCGGACAACATATGGCGAGAGTAAAAAGCCGACCGTTGCTAAAAGAACCCCTACACCAATGGATGCAAAGATGTTATCGAAAAGAGAAAGAAAATAAAAGAATATCAACATTGGCAAAGTCGTCAGGACTGCAAAAGTACATCTACCAAAAAAGGATATCTTGTGTTTAGTACCACAATAGTCACATTCAATTGGTTTGAATGTCCACTTAAATGATTTAAAGATGTTACTCCAGCTAAATGCTGAGTTACATTTTCCGCATTTTTGCAAGTTATCCCTCCCCACTTTCTTTAGAGCTCTCCTAACCGTTCATTGATTTCTATCAATTCTTCAAAATTCTCTATTTCCAAATTAGCTTCCTTCTGAGTTTGGAATATAATAAATTTCTGTAAATAAAGTAATAACTTTTTCTATTTCCTCTACTGTTTCCATGTACTTCTCTTTATCAAAATTCCCATTCTCACGATAACCATCTTCAAACCCTGTACCAATATTCAATAATTTGTCGGCTATAGGTAAAAGTACTTCTTCCCCCACGGTCCTATCTACAACATTCGAATAAGCTTTTACGGAAATAAGTCTGTCATTCATTCTACTTATAGAATCTATTGTCATTTCTTTATTGGAATCTTCAACAATTTCATAATAACCTTCCCAAACGTTATAGACAGAGTTTCCTAAAACCGCCGCCATTCTTTTTTCTCCATTTTCATGACCGTCTTGATAACTAATGATTATTGCTAAAAGAATTACTAGGAATCCGCCCGCAAAATATCCCAATAGTTTTCTCATTTTACCTCCATTGCACCAAACAGCCTTTTTTATACTTTAACATAAATATCCAATTTAATTATTGAGTTTTATTCCGTTAAATGGCCCTTTAATTGAATAACTACCGATAAGCTAGCCCCAAAATCATTTGTTTTTTCTCGCATTTGTTATTGAAGAATATCTCAAATAATTATTCAAAGTTTAGTTATTAAACCAACTGTCTTTGTAAAAAGCGAAAAGCTAATTACTTGCCAGAATAAAGTTCTTCTATAAAAAAGTCGTATCCATTTTTAAGAATAAGAAGCAAAGTTACAAGAATAAAGATAATCCGTACATAATTAGTTCCGCGTCCTAATGCAAATTTAGCTCCAATAAAAGCGCCAATAATCATTGATAAGCCCATAATAATTCCATATGAATAATTAACTGTATCTAGAAATAAAAACATAATTAGTGCAGCAAAATTACTTGTAAAGTTAAGTAACTTGGCATTACCTGAAGCTTGAATAAAATCAAATCCCATGATGATAAAGGCGAAGATAATAAATGATCCTGTACCAGGTCCCAAAAAACCGTCGTAAAAACCAATAGCAATTAACGTACTGATAAAAAGAACTTTTCTTTTCTTTGTCATCTCCCGTCGCTTTTCCACACTTCCCCAATCCCTTTTTATTGTAGTGTAAATCAAAACAACTACCAGCATTAGAAAAATAAGAGGCTTAAGTAAATCAGGAGAAATATAGTTTACTGTAAAGGCTCCTAGCATTGAACCAATAAAGACTAACGGTACAATAGGCTTTAATAATTTCCAATCAATTTTCCCGGCACGTAAAAATGTCAGCATACTTGTTAAGTTTCCTAATGTAGCTGCCAGTTTATTGGTGGCGATGGCTGTTGCGGGTGGTAGTCCAACAAATAATAGTGCTGGTAATGTAATCAAACCACCCCCACCAACAATTGAATTGATAAAGGCTCCTAAAAAGCCAAAAATAACAACTACTAAAATATCTAAATTACTAAGCATAAAAAGGCCTCCCTTTAGTTACTACTTGAATAGTAACTAAAAGTGCGATTGTTGTAAATAGTTCCATTAAATTTGGTATGATAATAATACGAATTCGTTTGCGGAGGGAAAAGAGTGAAGGATTTAATACAACAGTTAAAGAATATGAATTTTAATGAATATGAGGCGAAAGCTTATATATCTCTTGTCAAACTAGGGACAGTAACTGCTTATCAGGTCAGTAAAGATTCAGGTGTTCCCCGTGCTCGCATTTATGAAATATTAGACGTTCTTGTAGAAAAAGGGATTGTGATCAAGGAAGAAATAGATGAAACAATGCAATACTCTCCCATACAAGTGGACGTTTTTTTAGAGAAAGTTCAATCCAATTGGAAACATAATTTTAAAGAAATTAGTACTTCCTTAAAGGAACTAGAGAAAGTTGATACCCTTCCCAATAATCGCGTAATGACACTGAAAGAGAAAGAAATGATTATCAGCTATTGTCAGACTCTATTAAAGAAAGCAAAAAAGCGTATTATTATTTCAATGTGGGATGATATGTATGATGTGTTAAAAGAAGATTTAGAGGAAGCAGCTAAACGTATTGATATCAAGGGGATTACAATCCATGTTGAGAACCCGGTCAGTAATTTAGACACCCATCGTCCTACACATTTCACTGAAACACCAACTAGTGAACATTGGTTTATTTTATCCGTAGATGAACAAGAAATGATTTATGGACCTTCTTTAGAAGCGCGTAACTTAGCATTTTATACAAATGATCCAGTTCATATTTATTTATTGGAAGATTACATATGGCATGATGTCTTAGTTAATCGAATAGTAAAAAGTAGTAATGAGGATCTTGATCAATGGATATCTGTAGAAAGAGAAGTATTTTTTAAAAACTAGGCAAAACTTATTAGACATAGGGAAAATATGGAGACCTCACTTAATTAATTGTGTTACTACTCAACTATCTGGCCCGTTACACAAAGAAAGACGTAATTTCTAATCTAGAATTGCACCTAAATTAAAGAATAAAGAACTCCTAACAGATGATTTAGAACATTCTTGTCCTAATTGTAATGGTCAAAAATATATTCTTGTTAAAGATAAACCAGAATCTTGCCCCATGTGTGATGGTAAAGTGTTATTTTAACTGCTTTAGGACAAACATTGTTTCACTTTATAAAAAAACATTTATAAAATTCCCTCATAATCTGGAAAGAGGCTAATCATTTTTCAATGATTAATAGCCTCTTTTTCTTGTTCCACTAATTTGCCTCGCTAGCTTATTTATTACCTAAATATCCGATTTGATTTTGAGATTCTTACTCCATTAAATGGCCCGATTGTTGAAATTTAAAAATAAGAGAGCGATAAAAAGTTTCTCAGTTATTTTGCTAAATCCCCTGTTAGTTTTAAGGACTTTAATTCACGAACTCAGCTATTAGTTTTCAAATAAAAGTCAATTAACTGCCCTGGAAATGAAATTCACCCACAATTATTGGTTAAGATAAATAATATTCTTACTAGTTGATTGGGGAATCATATGTTTTCATTGGAAACCATTAATTGGATTAACGAACAGTTCAAAAATACAAATGAATTTGTACAAAAGAAATTAGAGTATGAAAATAAACACGTCTTGGTACTCTATCTTAAATCACTTATTGACTCTGAAATGCTTCAAAAGTTACTAATTAAACCCTTCTTCGAAATGTCTTCCGAAGAACAATTCAAGTTATATTTGCAAGCATTACCACAGTTCCAAGAAGTTACGTCAAAAGAACAAATCCCGCTTGAAATGATGAACGGAAACATTTTGGTTGAAATTCAAAATGAATTGTATTTATTAGACTTTAGATCAGCAAACAATGACAAAGTCAATCAAACATCAGTAGAATCCACTATCCATGGTTCTCAATTAGCTTTAAGTGATAATCTCATGACGAACATTAATATAATCCGTTCTAATTATCATCAAGCTTCTTTATCTGTTGAATATCTTGTTAAGGGCGAGGTAAATCAGCATAAGGTTGCAATCATCTATGATAAGGATAAGGTAAAAAACGATGTTTTAGATACCATTCGAAAAAGACTTCAGAATGTAGATAAGCAACTCATTACTTCAACCACCCAGTTGAATAATTTTATCAATGATAAGCGATTTTCACTTTTCCCTCAAATGATTATGACTGAACGTCCCGATCGAATCGTCTACAATCTAGGTGGCGGTAAAGTCATTCTGTTGGTCGACGGCAATCCACAATCATTGGCTACGCCAGTAGTATTTTTCGATTTCATGACGACTATAGAGGATAATTATCATACTCTATTTATTTCACTTTTTTTGAAGATTCTACGGTATGCCGGATTACTTCTCAGCCTTCTCCTACCCGCGTTATATGTGGGAGTAACTTCATTTACACCTGAAGTATTCAGAACTGAATTAGCTTTGACCGTAGCCGGAAGTAGAGTGGGTGTACCTTTCTCTTCTTTTGTCGAAGTTCTATTCATGCTATTTTTTATGGAATTATTACTAGAGGCCAGTATTCGACTTCCAAAAGCAGTCAGTGCCACTGCTACTACGGTAGGAGGTCTAATATTAGGAACAGCCGTTACTGAAGCATCTCTTGCATCCAATATTATGGTTATTATTGTTTCAGCAGTGGCTATATCAACTTTTGTTATTCCAGTCAATGAAATGGCGTTTTCTATTAGAGTTGTACGCTTATTATTAATACTGATCACAAGTATATTTGGTTTAGCCGGATTGATATTAAGTTTTTTTGCATTGATTATGTATTTAGTTAATTTAGATAGTTTTGGAGAGCCCTACTTGAAGTTATATACATTATCGAAAAACAAGAAGAGTTCGGAGGGGAAATCTTGAGCCGATATTATTACTACTTAATATTTATAAATATGGTGGCGAATATTATCGCTTCAGTCCCTTCTATCCTCTATCAATCCCATAAGGAAGGCTCCGTTTCCTCCATGATACTGGGGTTAGTTGCAGGGACGATTCTTGTAACTATTTATACACGATTTTTCAATGCTTACCCTGGGATGACATTACCAGATTTACTTGAGAAAACAACAGCAAAATGGTTTTACAAACCATTCGTATTATTTTTAGCTTTTATGTGGTTTATTGCCGGATTAATCACATTGGCTACGTATACATTCCTTCTTATCCGATTTGTTACTCCCGAGATGCCAATTATTCAAGTAAGTTTGGCTATTATACTTTATGTCATTTTTGGGTGTCTAATGAGAACCGAACGAGTGTTATATACGATTGAGTTAATATTGTTAGTTACCCTTCCATTAATCTTATTTATCTTTTATAAAACCTATAGCAGCGATAGTTTGGAATGGGACTTTGTAAAGGAAGCGGCATTATATGTGAACCAACTACCTAACTTAAGTTCATTTTCTGCAAGTTTCTTCCTATTTCTAGGGGTAGTAAATCTTTTTATGTTTAATCGATTCTTTACCATGAAACAAAATTTTAAATGGAAACATGTCGCAATAATAGCTATTATATCTACCTTAAATCTATTTACTACTTATTTTATTCCTATCGGTTATAACGGTTTTGAGAACATAGATGAACTCGTATATCCTTGGATTTCAACAAGCGACTCGATAAGGATGGAATATTTCATGATTGAACGCGTTCTGTTTGTTTTTTTATTGTTTTATTTGGGAATCGCCTTCGTAAGTATCATGATTCACTGGCACGTAGCAATAGAATTTTTAAAGTTTGTTTTCGATTTCGAAAAAATTAAATTTAAGGGATTCAAAATAGGCAAATTCATACCAATTCCTTTTTTCATAGGTGCATCTCTACTAACTGTTGTTAAACTTAACGAATATCAATTGTTCCGTTTTTCGAGTATTTTTTATAACTTATTGATATTCTTTTTCCCATCAATGATCATACTTTTTTTCTTTATTAAAAGGAGCATGAAAAATGCCAAACAAGCAAAACAAAACTAAATTATTCGTCTTAATCTTATTACCTATTATTAGCCTGTTGACCGGTTGCGAATTTAAGGATATTGATAAAAATGTATTTGTTTCAATGATTGGCATTGATAAATCAGACGATGAAGACAAACCATACAAACTAACTTTGAAATTATATGTACCGACCAGTTCTTTTAAACAATCCCCGAAACCTGAATACTCTTATATCACTCAGAATGGAGAGACTTTAAGCGAGGCAATTCGCTTAATGGAGAGCTATTCAGACAAAGAATTAGAATTTGGTCACTCGAAGCTAATCGTAATCGGAGAAGACCTTTTGGAGGAGAAAACAAATGAGATAATGGATTTTTTGTTGAGAAGACCAGATATCCAAATGATATCCTGGGTTGCTGTTGGCAGGCCTTCTGCAGAAGAGGTAGTCAAAATGGTACCTCAGGGGGAGAATGCAGCTTATCCGGCTCTATTCAATTACTTTGATGATATTGGAACAGAAAGTCAATTTATCGTCACTACTTACTTGTTTGATTTCAGAAGAAGATTGAAGGAAGAAGGAATCGATCCCGTATTACCGATCATCGAAGTAAAAAAGAAAGAATCACACTTTGAAGTAAATAAGTCCCTGGTTTTGATGGATAAGAAAGCACCCTACGAACTTTCATCGCTATATACACAAACATTTAACATATTAACACTGAATGCACCAGTTGCTGATTTAGTCATAAATGAAGAGGGACAATATTTTGTTGCAAAAATTAACTCTATGGACTCCAGACATAAAGTGAATATAAAAGACACCAACAAAATAGAAATCGAAATAGAAGTAAGTTTTGCAGGATATATATCCGAATCTAAAAATCCATTAAACCCTCAAGATTTAACGTACTATAACCAATTGTTGAAACAAGAGGCGGAAGAGAAATATACCGAATTTTTTACAGAAATGATCAATACAGGTTATGACCCGATTGGTTTTGGCTTAGAATATAAATCCCGCACATTGCATAACCAACGAATGAGCAACGAGGAATGGGAAGAAGCATATAAAAATGCGGAAATAAAAATGACAATTAATTCGGAATTAAAGAGTACGGGGGCAATTCAGTAATGACTTGAATGTGCTATAGACTAAAAAATCTGGTGAGGAAATTTTAGTTGCCTTTTAACGCTTGAATTTTATGTCAAGCGTTTTTAATGTTGACTTAAACATTATTCTTAACTAATAAGCTGCATGTATAATCTACTATACTCAACAATCTGACTCTATTCACGAGGTAAGACGCATGCTGCAAAATACTATTTATTGAAAAACGAACGCTCATTCTTTCTCAAGAATAGCGTTCGTCAGATTTGGAAATTAAAATCGATTACTTATTACTCCGGATGTAGGACTCGAACCTACGACCAATCGGTTAACAGGCGATTCCTCTACCACTGAGCTACTTCGAAAAAGATGTTATTGCCTTTCCTACCCATTCTTCCACTGTTTCATTTGCTTATCCCCTTTCAAACAAATATTTTTTTCTATAAAGCAAAACACCGTTAAAAACCTACCTGAAAGGGATTGTGCAACATCATTTCTAAAGAATTTACTGCCAAACCGAAAAACTTTTGTTTAGTAACCACTTGATTGTGTTATTTACACTATTAAGTATTTTATTTTAAAAACAAAACTCTACAAAGCATTCTTAACTTAAATGAATGAAATGATTAGAGCTCGATTATTTCAGTCATCATTTAAAATTAATTTTTCAGGGGACGTGGTTTCTAATGTTAGAAATAGTAAATTTTTTAAATAAGTATATTTGGAGTAATGCGCTCGTATTTTTATTCTTGGGTGTTGGAATAATTTTCACGTTAAGAACAAAGTTTATCCAAGTTCGACGCTTTAAAGATATGATCACATTATTGTTTGAGAAAAATAATGATAAAGCTGGGATCTCTTCATTCCAGGCATTGGCGATGTCACTTGGAAGTCGTATAGGTACAGGTAATATTGTTGGTGTAGCTACGGCAATCAGCCTCGGTGGTCCTGGTGCAGTTTTCTGGATGTGGGTTATGGGATTCTTAGGTGCCGCTACTTCATTTATCGAAATTACCCTTTCGCAAATTTTCAAAAGTAAAATCGACGGAGAATATCGTGGAGGTACGCCATTTTACATATATAAAGGGCTGAACCTTAAATGGTTTTCAATCATTTCCGCCACGATTCTGATTATCGTCATCGGGATTTTGTGGCCGACTGTTCAGGCAAATACAATTGCCTTAACTGTTCAGGATTCATTTAATGTCCCCCCCCTAGCAACAGGTCTTCTGCTTGCTGCTTTTATGGCCATTATCATTTATGGTGGTGTCAAACGTATTGCTACAGTTTCAGAATACTTGGTGCCCTTCATGGCATTGGCATACGTAGCGATTTGTATCGCATTATTGGCACTGAACTTTTCAGAAATTCCTGCGATGTTATCACTGATTGTAAGAAGTGCACTTAATTTGGACGCTACATTTGCCGGCCTGCTTGGTACAGCCATTGCAATGGGTGTACAGCGCGGTGTATTCTCAAGTGCTGCCGGTTTAGGTACGGAAACCTTTGAATCTGGCGCTTCAAGTGTTTCGCATCCTGCTAAACAAGGTTTAGTACAAGCATTTTCCATCTATATTGATACATTCGTTATTTGTACAGCAACAGCGCTAATGATTTTGATTACAGGTATGTACAATGTTGTGCCAAGCGCTGGTGAAGCAATTGTAACCAACTTCCCAGGTGCAGACCCTGAACTATATACACAGGCCGCTATAAGTACACTGATTTCTCCAACATTCGGTCAATACTTTATGTCGATTTCTTTATTCCTGTTCTGTTTTACTACGTTAATTACGTACTTCTACAAAATGGATACGAATATCGCTTTCATTAAAGAAATGCTGAATATTGACAAAACAGGTAAATACATTACGCATGTTGCCCGCATCGGACTTCTTGGCATGGTTGTTTTCGGTGCAGTGAATTCTGCAACGCTGATTTGGGCCATTACCGATTTAGGTGTCGGTCTGCTCGGCTGGGTGAATGTTATCACCATTTTGCTGCTTTCTAAAACCGCTTTAACCGCGCTTAAAGATTATGATACACAAAAAAGTTTGGGGCTTAACCCAACATTCAACCCGATTTTATTAGGCATTAAAAACGCCGATTTCTGGGAAGATCTTGAGGCGAGATTCCCTATACCAAAGACCGTTTCTTCAAAAGGAAGAACGGTAGTAGCGAAAAAAGTCAAAGAGCGCCTGTTACCGGTCCCGAATCCTTTTTCTGAATAACGGACAAGCTGACCCACGTCGATTCTTTCCTTAACAGATTCTTTTTCAGCAATCTGGGCCTATTGCAAAAAAAGGGCGCAATTCACTTCAAGAATTGCACCCGATTGTTGAATACGCCTGCTGCTCTTAGAATCCGCCTATCATAAATTTTAAAAAAGTGAATTTAAAACGCAATATTATTAAGGGGTGGCGCCTTTTAATTGAAGTATTTCTTAATACAATTTGCATTGTTAATAACTTTTATCTTATCTTTATGTATGCCATACTTGTTGAAAAAGTTAACTTTACCAACGTCTTCAAAATAACGATTCCATCTAAACATCTTGAAAAAAATAACTAATGTTGGTTTGTAATTTGCTTTCTCTAATCGGAGTTTTTGTTTTAGAAACCTCTTTATAATTCGGTAAGTTCTTATTGAATATTTTATATCTAAAAAGAAAATCAAATCTGCACTCTGAAAACAATTGCTTACCCAATCCTCATTGTGTATTCCTTCAATTATCCAACTGTCTGATTGTAATATACTGTTTAGATACTCCTCCCTTTCTTGTTCAGTTCTTCTTATATCCCCGAACTTATCCCTTATCCAAACTACATTATCTAATTCGTAATACGGTATATCTAACCTCGAGGATATTTCTTTTGCTAAAGTTGTTTTACCACTTCCAACAGAGCCAATAATATGTATTCTCTTGTATATTGTCTTTTCCAAAAAAACACCAACTTCACAATCATTTGTTTCTGGAAACAATTCGAGATTAGAGTTGGATTTACCTCTTATTATTTGAAGTAGTAACGCAACTTTATCTTTAAATTTCAGCCTAATAACCTATCTGTGCTGCCCCACAATCTGGCCCATTCATGAAGAAAGACCCTCTCCTTATTCAAGAAAAGCGCCCGATTGTCGAATGTTCTTTTTCTATTGAATAGTATCTTTAATAAATTTTTCAGAGGTAACTAATTAATATGTCGTTTGTTAACTTCAATCGCAATGAACTCCGGCAAATAGCTGGGAGTACATCCTTTTGCTACTTTTTCATCTTTGTAAAGACCCGTTTTCTCACCAAGTTTAATACAACGTGCACGATTCTTTTCATCATAAACGCCTATCCAGCCGGCCGTGAAATTCATAGCCCATTGAACTTCCGGTTCTTCCTGCGTTATATTGGCTTCTAATGCAGATAGCAACTCTGCAGTGTTATCAGGCGGTGTTTGTCCAGTCCATCTCAATCGCCCTTGATAATACCAGAAAGCTCGCCTTTGAAGAGCAGAAGGGCTATTTTCCCATGACTCCATCAATGCAATTATCTTCTTGTCTTTGGTGAGCTGATTAGCCATTAACCAATCCATTAAGTTATTTCGCTCATTAAAAGGGTGATTCTGCATATCCTTATCAAGCTTATTTAGCACATCTTGTGAAAGAAGTTTTTTGTCCATAATTAAGATTGCTAATAGTCTGGGCAAAAACTCTTCGGTTGACCAAAGTTCCATAGCTAGTTCGTGATCTTTTTTAATGTCCTTCGCGATTTTTCTTAAGTCGCCCAGCTTAGTTTTACTATTGATCTGAGATAGAATGTTTTCTGCTTTTGGTGAGCGTTTTAGTTCTGTATCTTTTTTTTCATCCATTTTATACAACTCCTTTATTAAAGCACTGTTTCATAATATGTCCTTGACGGGATATACAAGTATACAATACCACTTTTGATATGAAACCTAAAAAAGACACAATTCCTTGTACAAGAATTGCACCCGAATGTTGAATTCCAAGGAGTTTCAATTGGCTGGTTTAGTTAAACTAATTTTTTATCTGGTTTATAATTCTATGTTGAACTCCTTGTTATTCGTTTCCACTAAACTCTAAAATATTTAAACCCTCGGATGCTTCTGGTGCTTCAAAAAATTTAGTAACATGAATAAACATCGCTTCCGTGTCAAAAGCTGCTCTTTCGGGTTGTTCGTTACGCCTTTTTGCAATTTGCCGTAAGCATTGCTCGTTATTTAAATTAAGGAAAATCAGTTGATGGTTTGCATTAATCTCTGACACCATATCTAAAAACCACTTTCGCAGATTTTTAGTGTTACCTGGAAAATCCATTACTACATCTGTACCAACACTTAATATGTTTTGGACATGCTTTTTCACAAACGGCTTAAGCTGCGCTGAGAATTTAAGATAGTCCTCAAATGATGTTATCTGGTTAGGATAAAGAGATGAAAGCCATTCATCCTCAGATAACAGTACCGCGTGTTTTTCTATAGCCAATTGTTTTGATTTAGTTGTTTTTCCTGTTCCCATTTTTCCACAGAAAAAGTATAGCGTCCCCAATTGTTTCATATCTTCATCCCCCAGGCTTATTTTATTGATTGTGACCCCACCTTGTTAAACTACAATCTACAACCTATCTTAAATATATTTCTTCAAGCTGTATAACTTTACCTTTATTCCACAAACTGGCACGATTCTAGAATAAGAAAAATCCTGTATACCAACACAGGATTTTAACCGAAGTTTATTATAAATAACCAATTTTCATTTTAAATAATCGAGTTTTATAAAAAAAATCTTTTCTATAAAACTACAGCAAGCTTCTATTTTTGGTTTTGCTTATCAAGCAAAGATATGAAGGTGCCTTGCGCACTCGTATTATTTATCAACCTTTTCGTTCGATATTTACTTCTCAAAACCTTCCTCACACGTCGATTGCCGAAAAACAAATGGTGATACCTTTTATCCTCATATAATTCAGTAAACCATTGATATCTTCGCAATTCTTCAATGTGCTTATCTGCTTTCTTTGAATTTAAAGGATCTCTTCTCCCACCGTTAAAAAGCAATTCCGCAGTTATCTCAAGAATCTCAGTAATCATAAAATATCCCCCTTTTGATGCTCCTATATTGAATCGAAGCCTTATTCTGATTTCTACTATCTGCATTTCATCCCAGTCTAAAATTTCGACGATTACTTCTTCAGACAAAGCATTTTTAGTTCACCCTATAGCAATCTATTATTTATCCCACTCTTTTAACATTGCTGCATCAGTTGACTCCACTATTTCTTCTATTCCGTCTTTTCTTACATACTTAACTTGAAATCCTTCTGAAGGATTGATTGCATACCAACCAGAACCTTTTGTTTCCTTCAACCTCAATAATTCTTGCTCTTTCTCCGCCAGCATAGATTTCATCCATACTGTTATCACTAATTGCCCCTGAGTAGAAGTTTGGCATAGCGGACCATTTGTGAGGTGTATCCCATTTTGCTCCCCTTGAGGATTGTTCTCTCTAAAAATAGAAATAGCGTCATCTTATTCAATTATGTTCTCTTCTTGATGAACAATTGAGTAGGAATAGTTAACTTCTTCATCGTACTTCTTTTCATTATCTTCCATTTCATTGTGGAAAAAATCTTCAAAGGTTTGTTCATTTGAACACCCGTTTAACAGGGAAAATAAAACTAAAAGCATAAGAATCCTTTTAACCTGAAAAAATCTTTCCTTCTTATATAAAGCATATCTTTTAAAATTAAATATTCTTCTTCCTCATTAGTTAGGCACCAATTCATGCAAGCTTGAATATTTCCTTAAAATTACAATAACATCCTCTTTAATTATTTTCTAATTTTTTCCACTTATTTCAAATGCAAAAAACTCGATTCAAAATTATTGAACCGAGTTTTCTAGTTAGATTTATTTACGTAATTTTTATCTAAGAAGCTTAGCGTTCAATACGCTCGTGGCTTCAACATTCTACATCTTGTTTTTTGTCGATATCCAATTTTATAGTATTTCGCCTCAACTACACGTACCTTAATTTTAAGTGTACTACTTCATAATATTGATTAGCCGTTCCTCCACAATCTGGCCCTTCAACGGAAAAAAGCTTCTTCTTGATGAAGAATCGTGTCCGATTGCTGAGGATCGTTTGTTTAAAGTTAAACCTTCGTTAGCTAAAGACTATTATTAAATTCTTCCCCATATTCTTTCTACGTTTCTTAGAACTTTACCATCAAAAGTTAATTTATATATATCTGGCATATCGAGATTTTGCCAAAAAGAAAAACCATACTGTCTGTCAAAGAAATTCATGATTAAAGTCATTATATTTCCATGTGCTCCGATAACAACATTTTCACCTTTGTATTTCTCTAATATTTTAAATGTGGCTTCAACACCTCTTTTTTGAGCGACAATATTAGATTCTCCACCCTCCCATGAAAAGTTGAAGTCCTCCCATACTTTTGTTATTGCAAGAGTAAAATCGTTGGCTGGCACTGTGGTTAAGGTGCGTTCTTTAAAACCATCTATAATTTCAACTTCTGCATTTATGAATTGTGCTATGCCTGTGACAGTTTGAATAGCTCGTTTATACGGACTTGAGACAACAATATCAATTTCCTCTTTTTTTAATAATTTTGTAACCAGTGCTGCATCAATAAAACCGCTTTCCGATAAAGGTCTATTTATTTCATCAGGTGTGTATGTAGAGTGTGCGTGCCTAACAAAATATAAATTAGTCAATCTATCAGCTCCTAACTTGAACTGTTTTCGAATGTAGGCAGCACTACAAACAAAGTTATTATTCTTTGCTTCTCCACAAAATAATCGTATGAAGGATCATCAAGATAAGGGCGGCTACTATAGCAATGGCAAAGCCAATCATACCAAGAAGGCGAATCCACCCTATAGTAAATGTCATGAAGATATAAAGATACAGACTTCCAGCAATGATCAGGGCGAAAGGAACATTAAAAGGGAATGTGCGTTTCCAACCAACTATCAGAAGAACAGTGAAGATTAGTAGAATGCTTATCGTTACTGTTTGAAGAACACCCCAATTGAGTTGAAAACGAGATTGATAGGCCTCGTCATGTGGCATTGGTGTGTGATCAAGAGAACTCAATCCATCATAGCCTACAGTAACTCCCAAACAAACAAGACCTGTAAAGACAAACCAATTCATTATTTTGATTGTATCCTTATGCTTCATTGACCTCTCCTTTTGTATAATTAACCTGAATTTCCTTACAGATGCTCTCTTCTTAGACAAACAAACTTCCGTAATGCCCACTCCACTGGTCCTGTCGAGTAACGTTGCCCATACCAATAGGCCAATACTCATACTGTTTATTCTTCGAAAGATAGATTTGTTGGTTCACTTAAGACCTCTGATGACATTTCTAAATTCGTGGATTCTATACTTTTGTCTACTTCTTCGAACGTTATTTGATCGACCCAAACTTGGCCACGTCCTGATAAAATAATGCCAAATGATATCAGTGCGCTCTCTTCTGGAACATCTAGCACAATGGAATATAAATTCCAGTTTGTCGTGCCTTGAATTGGGCGATTGCTCATATTATCAAACTGGATAATGTCTCCATTTACATTATCCACTCGCATCCACATACTCGAAAACACGTCTACATCTTTTGTTTTTAAAAAACCAGAAAGTCGAATGCGCTTATTGTGATAATTCTCGGCCTTAAATTGCTGCATCATCGTCGCAAAATGGTCAGCTTCCAATACCGTTTTCGATTTTAAATATCCTGAGGCTTTTCCTTGGTGAACAATTTCTCGGTCAACCCCCATCTCATAGTTAAACGGATCGGATCCACTTAACATCCATCCTTTTATAGGTCTATCCATATAAGATTCCTCCTTGTTTTTTAGTACAGCCGACATCAACCTTCGATATTGACCTGGCGGCAATTGATAGTATTTTTTGAACACCCTTGTAAATGCCTCTTGTGATTCGAAATGATGCTCAAAAGCAATATCAAGAATTGTTTCATCTGTATATAACAGCATTGCGGATGCCCTTGCTAACCGTCTCATTCTGATGTACTCACTTATTGACATGCCGATCGCTGCCTTAAATATTCGATGAAAATGGTACTTAGAAAACCCTACATGATTCATAATTCTTTCAATTTCTAGCGTTTCATGTAAACTCTCTTCTATATAGTCAATTGTTTTATTCAGGACGAATTCATACTTCATGTTCTTTTCCCTCCTGTCATAAATAGGATATCAAAATTAAAAAAAGATTTTTTGATTAATTTTGCTAAGTTTTTAAACCAAATTCCAGTTAGGTCGCAATTGTCCAAATAGAATAAGCCACAAATCCTGGCAACAGTGTTTGTGGCTTACTACGTAATTAATTTACTTTTTAATTGTTAATTACCTTGCTATCAACGGCTTGGTTTTCAAAATTGATTTGATAATCATCTACAATAAGTTTTCCGTTTTCCCTGATAAATGTAAGAGTTTCTTTTGTATTATAATAGGCATATTCGCTTGTTTGAGTTACATACGTAATATTAGCTGTCATCCCGTTAATAGCAATATCAAAATCGACAACCCAAGGACTAGAATCACCGATAATATAATTCCAGTTTTCCCCACTTCTATTGATCTGTTCTTGTTTGAATTTTTCTTTCGCCTTTTCAGACATCATTTTGTATCTAGGTTTTCCATCTCTGGTTTTAAGTGCATTTGCCCAAACCGTAGAAAGTTCTTCTATTTGTTTATAAACCTCATCTGACTTCTGTTCTTCCGCTGATGTCCCCAATCCTATAAATCCCTTGAACGTACTAGTTGCGGATTTTATCTCAATCGTTTTATTTTGAGCATTCCAGCTAACTGTTGCACCTAATTGTTCAAAAACTTTTACAGGCACCATTGTAACGCCATTAATTGTCTGAGGTCGAGCAGAATAGTTTTTTCCTATTCTATGGCCGTTACTTCGCTCAGTCACTATATTTCCATTTCCTAGTTGCGCCCAAATATAAGTATTTCCCTTTTTAGCAGTTAGTGTCTTATCTTTTCCATTCCAAGTAACCTTCGCACCTAATAATTCAAACGCTTCTCGGAAAGGGATGAATGTTGCGCCATTTTTGATGACAGGAGAATGAGGATATTCTTGCAACTTTCCATCGATTACAACGGAACTATTGTTTGCCGCTGAAACTTGATTTTCAACTGAAAGTCCGAAGATCAGTGACAGAAGCAATAGTATTCCCATTAAATAATTCATTTTGTTCTTCTTCATATTCTCTCCTCTACTAATCAAATAAATTATAACACGGTCTAATAACAAAATATGGGAATTTTTCTAAAAATAGGTAGTTTAAATCATTATTTGATAAAGGAAAAAGCGCAATTCCGTTATTTCTAGAATCGCGCCCTGTTATAGAAAATAAAGATGCAATGTAAAAGTACGAAAAATTCGAAGATAGACTGCTGAATTGATGGACTTATACGGATATTACTACTGTGCCTTTTAAGCCGGATAGTTAATGTTTCTCCATAAACTTCAATGCCTCTCAAATTACTCTTTGTCTTTGTCTTTGTCTTTCTCTTTTTCTTTCTTCTCTTTTTCTTTCTTCTCTTTTTCTTTTTCTTTTTCTTTTTCTTTCTTCTCTTTTTCTTTCTCTTTCTTCTCTTCCTTTTTCTCTTTCTTCTCTTCCTTTTTCTCTTTCTTTTCTTCTTTCTTCTCTTCTACTCCATCTTTCTTATCTTTTTCTTCCTTCGCCTTCTCTTCTTTCTTCCTCTGTTCCTTCTCTTTATCTGCTTGTTCCTTTAATTGTTTGCCTAGTAATGATAAATCAAATTCTTTTTGGGAAAATTCCGAAATGGACTCAGAGAGAATTTCGTTGAAAATTTTTGTGACCGTTGACCCGCTGGATCCCGATAAATAATGATTTTCATCCGTCTGATCATAGCCCATCCAAATTGCCCCGACAATTTGTGGCGTATATCCGACAAACCAATGATCCTTTGCTCCTCCTGCACTTTCGAATGGAAGTTGTGTTGTACCCGTTTTACCCGCTATTTCCAAACCTTCCACCTGGGCATTCGTCCCTGAGCCTTCCTCTACGACTCCCCTAAGCATATAGGTGATTTTCTGGGCTATTAAAGCATCTGTGACGTTTGTCTTTTTACTATGCCATTCTGCCATAACATCGCCATTGACATCTTCAATTTTTTGAATCGCGTGTTCTTCTGCCATCACCCCATTATTGGGGAATGCGGAAAACGCCTGCGCCATCAATAAAGGCGATACGCCTTCATTCATCCCACCAAGTGCCAAACCTAGGTTGGAATCCTCTTCGGTTAATGGAATACCGAACCGCTCGACAGCATTAATGCCGTAATTCAATCCCATTCTTTGCAATAACCATACCGCCGGGACGTTATAGGAATTGATCAGAGCTTCATACATCGTCACTTCTCCGCGGAATCTATTGTCAACATTCATTGGTTGATAGCCGTCTATATTAATAGGCGAGTCCGGTAATTTATCAAAGATATCATATCCCTGTTCTAGAGCCGGCGTGTACACTGCCAGCGGTTTCATGGTAGAGCCAGGTTGCCGTTTTAGTTGGGTAGCTCGATTAAATCCTCTAAAAATATGTTCCCCTCTTCCTCCAACAAGTGCGTTTATTCCGCCACTGGATGGGTTGATGAAGACGGCTCCACTTTGAATTAGCTGGTCAGATTGCCCTTCAGGAAACACCTCGTCATTCTTATACACCTTTTCAACTGCATTTTGTATGGCAGGGTTTAATTCTGTATAAATATGAAGTCCACCTGAAAGCACCTCATTTTCTGTAAGACCATATTCTTTTATGGCTTCCTCAATGATATGATCTACATAATATGGATATTTCCCTTTATATTCGTCAGTATTTTCGCCGTCTAAAACAATTGACTGTTCCTTTGCTGTTTCTACATCCTTTTGACTAATGTAGCCTTCCTTTTCCATTAAGGATAAAACCAGATTCTTCCGTTCCACTGATTGCTCCATATCTTTGAATGGCGACAAAATGGAAGGTGCTTTGATTAGCCCAGCGAGCATTGCCGACTCACCTATCGTTAATTCGGTCACATCTTTGCCGAAGTACGTCTGTGAAGCCCGCTGGATGCCCCAAGCTCCCTCACCAAAATAAATCTGGTTTAAGTACCGTTCCATAATTTCATCTTTGGAGTACGTCTGTTCAATTTTTTTCGTCAAAATCAGCTCTTTAAACTTTCTCGTATAGGTACGTTCTTGTGTTAAAAAGACATTTTTAGCCAACTGTTGCGTAATTGTACTTCCGCCCGCCACAATATCGCCACTCGTCATGTTTTGCATCAATGCCCGAACAATTCCAATCACATTAATGCCATCGTGTTTGTAAAACTTCTGGTCTTCTGTAGCGATTACAGCTTGAACAAGATGGTCTGGAATCTGTTCAATGCTAACTCCATCTATTTTGGAACCTGAAATCTTACTGGCCACTTCACCATTTTGATCATAAATAATTGTTGGCTGTGGAGTTGGCTCTTCTAATTTACTGACATCGCTTGTCCAAATTAAAATATTGAATAGAAGCAAACTGCTTAAACACACTATTAAACCCGCTGCTAAAATCTTTACCAGCAATTTTTTACCTTTAAACTTACTCCATATCTGCTCGGTTAATTTTTGTTGCTTTCTTCTTTCCATTCTTCCCACGTTTTGTTCCACCTTCTACCTTCTAGTCTAACGATTCAGCTTTTGCATAAAGGTTATTGTTAGTTATGTCATATACATAGTCAATAGGGCATTTGTAATCCGCGACTTTGTCCCCCCTTATGCAAACCGCTCATACATAACCATTCATTAATTCACATCCCAACAACAACTCTAAAGTAATATCCAAATTTTTACTTTCAGGTATATTTCATCAATTGTAGCGCGTTTCAAAAATCTTTCGCTTTACGTCTTAATATTTCTTCAGATGGGGGATAATGTACATTATATAAAGAGAATGACGTGGTGAAGAGGTGTTTTACGGTGGTTGTCGCAATAGTGTCTTTTATTATAAGTTGGATAGTCTATTTATTCTTTTCTGATAAAAAGAAATACCATTTTTATGCTCTTACTGTTTACATAGGGATTGTTCTGGCATTGATTACAGACTTGCTGATGTTTGTTTATCCCCTGTGGAACTATCCGGGATCAAAGGTAGAAAAATTCTTTATTCAATTACTAAATGGATTTGGCTTATATTTTGTAGTTATATACTTCTTCCTCCAATTACTGCCCAAAAAACAAACAATTTTATCGGTAACACGTTATATCTTCTATTGGTCTATATTTGCCATTATTCTTGAGCTCATTTATTTGTATCTTGGTTTTATTGAACACGGGTTATGGTGGAATATCATGCATTCTTATATAGCAGACTGGATTTTACTTTTTTTATTCTATCTCCATCATAGATGGGCATCAAAGCATTTAATAATAAATGTACATTAATTTAATATAGGGGAATTTAATATGGAAACTAGTTGGCAAGAGGTTGCTAAATTATCACAGCAATACAGATACACCAGATTAGAGTATTGGTTAAATGAAACCTTATTTACCATCAGTTGGTGGGTTCTTTTGGTTACAACTCTTGGTCTTTTTATTGTATGGGTAATTATTTTAGACAAAAAGAGGATTTTCGAGATACTCTCATACGGATTTATGGTTTCAAGTATAAGCACAATATTAGATGCATTTGGCCTAATTCTAATGTTTTGGCAATACAATCATACTTTAACGCCTTTATCGATACCTATCGAAATTCACATTATACAAATGCCTATTATTTATATGATTATTTATCAATATTTTAAAAGATGGAAAACATTCCTAATTGCCATCACAATCAATGCATTTATCTTCGCATTTATTCTGGAAGCACTTTTGGTGTGGCTACACATATATGAATTATATATCTGGAAACATATCTATTCATTTATTCCTTATATCCTGATTGGAGTGATCTTTAAATGGATCATTGATAAACTTGGACAGAAGAATTACGCATAGATGCTTATAGTAGCCCATTATATGGTAAGAGAGAAAAACTCAGTGGGAAGAATAGGATTGTTTTTGGGGTTACATAATAATCTAAGTGTTATTATGTAACACTAAAAATTTCAATGCGAAGGGGGATATACTTTGAATACTGTATTTAGCTTAATTTGCAGTCTGTATATTACTTATCTTAAAGTAATTTCCTTACTGAATAAGAAGACGTTTGAGCTAAAAGCTTGGTTAAGAATTCCATCATTTGCGTAAAGCAATGAGTATTCACTAAGTAATCTCTATTATGCATTGTAAAAAAAGGTGAGTGCAGTATTTGCCCACCTTTTTTCTTTTGTTTTTTCATCTAATTTCTTTCAAATGCTTTTGGCGGTGATTCCAGCCAGCCCTTATCAATTAAGATATTGGCAGCATCATCAACAAATAACCCATTATTGACTATACTTCTCCCATATAACGCGGATATATCTCTTCTTCCATTCACAGCAATTGAATTTCCCATTGTCCTGATTTTTATAGAGAACATGTCAAATTTATGGTATAACATGATTTTATCTGAAAAAGGTGGATAGCTGGAGGTTGTAACCAGATGGTCTAGATATGATGGCGCTTGCAAGTTTTCCATATGAAGCTTTTCAGTAAATTGCTTCACCGCTTTATCAGTCATTCCCAACCCTCGTTTAAACAAAGCCTTTATTTTTTCGTCTTTGACGTTCTGGTAAAATCCTAATAACAGTGCTTTACTTGTTGTGTTATTTTCAATATTATCGTAAAGGTGAATAATTTCCATTGCATGAAGTGGTCTCACCTCTCCAAGCCAACCGTTTAGATAGCTTTGTTTATTGATAAAATCGCTTTTTTCAGGAATTGGGATTAGCGGAGGTTTTATAATGAATTTCTTGCCATATAAAACATTATTAACTTGTCCTAATAAGATCGTGGTACATTCATTTGCATAAACGAAAAATTCTCTGATATCCTCCCTCATGCCTAGCGGAATGGCTACTGCGTAAATGCTCATACCTGCCTTAGCCGCATATTTTAAATAATGTGCATAAAACTCATCCCTGTATAAACGTGGGGCTCCAAGATTTACATCTTCTTGGGAAAATCCAATTGGTATAGGGAAATCTGCATCGTTAAAAAACTTTTCAATCCTCTGCAAAAAATCCTTACTTACTGCTAAACCATTTTCCAATAGCGTCCTAATAGCCTCATCTTCACAATGTTGAAGAAAATAAGGGAGAATATGACTTGACATACTGTTCCCCATATAGCTCACCCAAAGTTTACCCATTTCAAAAACCGTTAAAGGTTGAGATTCATCTAATTCTTGCGTACTAAAACTTAGCGGTTTCATCACATTCATGGGATTTAATTTTTTATCGGCCTGTTCCATAAATAACCTCCTATTTTATATATCAAATAATAATATTCCCTCGAATCGGGAAATGTATGAATGAACAACCGGTACAGTTGGTCAAATAAAAAAGGATCATAGCAAAAAATTAGCTAGAATCCTTTTTTTATCTTCTTCAATTTTCAATTTATCTATTGTCCCTATAATGAAAAATGGACACTTATCTTTGCTGCTGATAAGCGCCCCATTAGGTGTTCATAGTTTTGGTAACAATAAATAATTTTGTTCAAGTTATTTATTGAGATACCAATTTTCCCCGTTTTGGAAGAAAATTCGATCTTGAGCTTCCCTACCTACTGTTTCTTTAATTAATTGAATATCATTGTTTGAGAATCGATACCTTGCTCGAGTTGACGGCAAATCGCTTCCAAATATAAGACAGCTTGGGTTTTCACTATATAGTGTAGTAATTAGTTCTCTAATTTCATCACGTTCATAACCCACTCTCCCAAAGCCTGTTAAACGTATAGGAATATCTGCATGAACAATTTTTTTCAATTGATCAATTGAACACTTATGCATCCCAAGATGATCAATAGACACCTTTGGCAAGGTAAATATTAATTCTTCTAATTCACTATCAATTGTTTGTAGATTAAGATAAAGCTCTGTCTTCCAATTACATAATTTATAAACTCTCTCCGACAGCTCTTTTATTTGTTTAGGTGAAGCGGATAATCCTCTGTATAAATTAAATCTTATTGCCCTTATCCCGTCATCGTTTAATTTTAAGATGCCTTCATCTGTTGTATCGAACGGAAGCTGTGTAATCCCCACAAAATTATTACCTAATTCTGAAATTGCCTCTGCAAAATACTCTTGATGATACCCTTGAAATGAACCTGACACAACAGCGCCACCAGTTACTTCAATGGACATTTCTTTTAATTCCTGTAAATAATCGTCCACAGTAAAATAATCAGGGACAAATCCTTGATTTTCTACAAGCGGAAACTTTGGATCAATAATATGAAAATGAGCGTCAAATATTTTTTGCATAACTACTCCTTATAATATAAACATTAAAATCAAAGTTGCAACAATAGCAAACACTAACCCTAAAGGCGTTGCTTTATAAAGTAAATCATTATAAAATTTCTTGGAATCTCCTTCGCTTAAACCACTGTTACCAAGGATTAAACTTCCCCCTGTAGAAAATGGCGCCAGTGCTGTTGATTGGGCGCCGATGATTATAGCAACCGCAATTAACGACGCACTATAGCCTGTTGGAGCAACTATACCAGCAATCATTGGGAACATAAGCGGTGCCACAACCCCCAAAGTACTACTAAAGATTGACATAATGCCGGCAATAATTGCCACAGCAATAGGAACAATAAAGGACGGCATATTATTGATTAAAGAAGCCAATAAATCGATTGTACCTGCTTCAACGGCAACATCAATTAACATTCCTACCCCTGACACAAGCCATAATGTATTCCAAGGTACTTTTGCCATTACTTCTTTAGGTTTGTCACCGGCTAATTTTAGTATGTATGCAAGGATAGCGAATACAACTGCTAGTAAAGTAATGTCCGTACGTGCGTTAATAAACTGAATAAGTTCATTCTCTTTCATAAAAGTAGCGAGCATTGGCACGCCTAGTACAATGACCATTAGGAGAATGATTAAAGATATATTTACTTTTTGTTTTGTTGTAAATCCTTCTGGTTTTTCAATATTTAATTCAGCGATTTGACTGTTCTTTCTGTCAAAAAACATCAGTATCAACATGATAAATATAGGATAGATAAATGAAACAACAAAGATATCCCTTGTCAGAACATTCGCCATTTCAGCTAGCGCTGTTTCACTAAACAAAGAATTAAAGAGTACGCCATGTGCACTATACATGAAATTTGCACCAGAAAGAGAACCTAATGATACCGCGAAGGAAGCATGCAGCTTATTAATCCCTGATGTCTTACATAATGCCATTGCAATTGCCCCCATGACTGCCACAGAGGTAAAGAAACCGGCACCCATTCCAGAAATCAACGCTGTAATAAAATACAGAATTAAAGGCAGCCATTTTGTATGTTTTTGAAATCTATAAAGCAATAAATGTGCAATTTTTTCTAAAGTACCATTTACTACTGCAAAATTAAAGAAGAGCGCTAAAGTGAAAATAACCAGAAATAATTTTGTTGGGAACGTTGCCAATAAATCACTAATTGACATTCCCAAAACAAAACAACCAATTATATAGGCAAATGCTAAAGCTACTAAACCAGTATTAATATCAAGCTTTTCCCCCAGGTAGATTGAAACAATAATAGCCAATATTATTAAAATTGAATAGAACATTCTTTCCTCCCCCTTCTTATATAAATCATAAAAAATTCATTCAATACAAATGGAAGCACTTACAAAATACTGATGAACAATAAACCTGTATAAAAAAAGCCACCACCTCTTTTCTATATTTCTATTCTAAATTTAATACTGATTTGTATTTGTACATGTCTCCACGATAGGAAGAAGCACCTGTTAAAACACAATCATTTTTTACTTTCAGGTCAACACTTCTATATAAAATTGGAGACCCTACGGAAACATTAAGAATGTTTGAAATCTCTTGACTAGCTAGGGCTGCTTCTATTTCAATTTCTCCTTCGGAAAGAGACATATTAAATTTATTTAAAAATAAGTGGGAGAAAGAATAATTAATATATTCTTCATCAGTAATTTGTTCACCATACTGTTTTAAAAGATACCGGTTATCGATAACAACTGGGATTCCTTCTGAAAGACGCAAACGTTTTACCTGATAAACCTCTTCTCCAGGTGTTACCCCTAATTTTTCATCTATTCCTTCAGGACAAGGTATGGATCCCCTATATAGCAACTGGACATGAAAGTTTTTTAAGTACCAGCCTTGAAAAAAAGTATCCAATTTAGCAATATCTGTTTTTAATTTGTTTTTTCGAACAATAAAGGTGCCTTTCCCCTGGATTCGTTTTAAAAGACCCTCCTCTACAAGCAGTTGAACTGCTTGCCGAATAGTCATTCTAGAGACATTAAACATTTTTATGAGTTCATCATCGCTTAAAAATTTTTCTTGTCCTTCTTTGTACATTTTGTCTACTTTTATTCTTAAGCTATCTGCAATTTGAACGTACTTTGGGATTTGATTATTGAAATTACTCATGTTCCCCCTCCTAAGATTCGATTAACCAACATTTCATCTATACATCTATACATCTAGATGAGTTGTTTTTTATTTTAATATACCAAAAGTTAAGAGTCAATATAATATCAGAATTTTCAATCCCCTTTGTAGAATTACAACAAGGCATAGAAGATACGCAACCATGGAGCAATATGGAGCACTTAAAGAATCCTCGAATTATGATAAGTATAAAAATGAATGACGTATAAATTAGGTGCTTGGAAAGAATTACATCACGGGTAACAAGGAGAAGATTAATGGGGAATTATGCAAAAACAGTCATTTTCGTTAAGTATAATTCTTCACAATCTTTCCTCCACATAATAAAAAAGCTACCTAGATTGGGTAGCCTTTTCTGTACTCTCAACTCATAGTTTAGGAAATTACTTTTGTTCCATAACCGCAAAATAGTTTTCTTCATTATCTGCAAAGTTGAATACTCTACCAGATGGCATATTTACAATCTCTCCGACTGTAACTTCTTTATCTAATAAGTCACTGTGTAATTGTTCGAGATTCTCCGCGAAAAACATTAATGAAGGAGTATCGAGATTTAATCCAGGAGACATTTTAGAAACGAAATCTTTATTGTGCAAAATGAGGCTCGTTTCTGCATCTTTATTTGGAGCAATTTCTATCCATCTCAATCCTTGATTATTGTTCTCTTCAGCTATTACAGTAAAACCTAATTTTTCTGTCCAGAATTTCACTGCCTCATCTTGGTTATTGACATACAACATAATTTGACCGACTTTACTTAACATATTCCTTTCACTCCCTTATAAGAAAACTATTGTCACTTTCTAAATTAATATTCTTATTTCGGAAGTAAAAATCCTCCTTCAAATAACCTGCCTTGATATTTTAAGACATCACTTCACAATTTCACTTTAATTTTTACATAAATATCCAGATTGGGGTAATAGCAACAATCATTGCCGAAATCGCTGGACAACTTGTGATAGGTGGATGGTTCATCATTTTGGATGGTTCCATCGTTTAGTGATAGAATTGAATATGAAACGGGTCTTCGCTTTGCTATTTATGGTTCTTTCACTTTATTTTAAAGATAGAGGGAATAAACGCACTAACGAGGATACAGTTACATAATCCATACAGAAATCCTGACTCGTGGATGAAGTGGCCAAAAAAGTATTTCGTTAATTGTTGAATAATAATTTGGGGTCGACACTCATACATGATGATCTGTATCCCCTGAAAATATCGCTAATAAAGGAGTTTTGATGATGAAACATTTATTTAGTCCCTTTGAATTTAAAGGGTTGGAAGTAAAAAACCGTGTAGTGATGCCTCCAATGTGCCAATATTCAGTGGAAAAGAAGGATGGCGTTGCAAACGATTGGCATTATCTGCACTATGTAAATCGAGCTATAGGCGGAGCCGGTTTTATCATCATTGAAATGACCGATGTTGAGCCAGATGGACGAATTACAGACTTTGACCTGGGATTATGGTCAGACGAACAAATCCCTGCTCTAGCAAGAATTGTTGAAGCCTGCCACAAATACGGAGCAAAAGTGGGTATTCAAATTGCTCACGCAGGACGTAAAGCTGAAGATGCTGCTGTGCCGGTTGCCCCTTCCGCTATTCCATTTGATGAAAATTCAAAAACACCGAGAGCCCTTTCTACAGACGAAGTGAAGGAAATGGTCGAAAAGTTTCGCGAGGCGACTCAACGTGCGATTAAGGCCGGAGTAGACGCAATTGAAATTCACGGTGCTCACGGCTATTTAATCCACCAATTTCACTCCCCTTTAACAAATAAACGTAATGATGAATATGGAAAGGATTTAACATTGTTTGGCAGAGAGGTATTACAAGCGGCTAAAAGTGAAATGCCCGCAGATATGCCGTTGATTATGCGAATCTCTGCCCAAGAGTATGTAGAGGGTGGATACGGAATCAAAGAAAGTATCGAGATCGCTAAAGCGTATCAACAGGCAGGAGTCGATATCTTCCACATCTCTTCGGGTGGAGAAGGACATATCACTGCAGCGGGAAGACCGGGTACACATGCTGCTTATCAGGTGCCACTTGCTCGGGATATTAAAAATGCCCTTGACGTTCCAGTGATTGCAGTTGGACGATTGGACGACCCTATATTAGCAAACTCCGTTATCGGGAATGAAGATGCCGATCTTGTTGCCATCGGAAGAGGGATGTTAAGAAACCCAAACTGGGCATTGGAAGCGGCAACTGTCCTTAAAAAAGAGACGCAGATACCAGAGCAATATGTAAGAGGATTTTGATTTACTAAATTGTCACTTAAAGGCAATCTTCATGTTATGAGGATTGCCTTTTTGACTTCTCCATAACCTAGACTTACCATAAAAAACACGTTCCTCATGGAAAAATAAACATAATTAGTGCTACTCCCGCAAAAAAAGCCCCGGTATATTTACCAAGGGCATTATTTTTTATCGCAGCTTAAAACGTTGGACCGATTCACTCATGTTGTATCCTTCTTTAGTTGTTTTAGCTTGAACATGGTATAGCCCCTTTAAGGAATTTCTTCTTGATGTATTATAAGCCACCTTGAATTGGCCATAAGAATTTGTTGTTCCTTTAAATACCTTGACTACTCGAAATTTTTCAAGGATTACTATTTGGGCATTGGCTCCTGCCAGAATTTTACCGTTTTGATCATAAGATGTCACTGTTAGAGAAACAGCTTCTCCGATTTTGTATGCAGACTTGTTTGTAGCTAAAGCGGTTTTAGAATTGTACCTAACTTCCGTGCTTTGAGTAGGTTCTTTTGTTGTTGAGGTAGCTACAGGGGCTTGAATAATTCCATATCCATACCATGTATCCTTACCTACAGCCCCTAAATCCACTACCCCCTGTTGTAATTTAAGGCGAAGTTCTTTTGCACTTAATGTGCCATTTGATTGTTTCAACAAGGCTAAGTTACCTGCCACATAAGGTGCGGCCATTGATGTACCACTCATACGGGCATATTGATTGTTTAAAAATAAACTTAATATACCCTCGCCCGGTGCAGACACTTCAATAGTACTGCCTGTTGCTGAAAAGGAAGTTCGCTTGTCGGCGGAATCCGTTGCTGCAACCGCAATAACCGATTCGTAACGGGCGGGGTATTCTATAGTATCTATACTTCCATCAGCTGTCCCGTTATTACCAGCTGCCGCGACAACTAAGATGTTTTGGCTATACGCTTTATCTACAATTTGCTGTAAAGTAGCAGAGTGCGTAGTTGTTCCAAAGCTAAGGTTAATAATGTCCATTTTATTCGTAATCGACCAGTCTATGGCTTCAATAGTATCGGATAAGTAACCATAACCATTTTGGTCTAATGACTTGACCGCAAAAACATCGGCATCCGGTGCAATGCCGACTATACCAATGGAGTTGTTTTCCGCACCGACGATTCCGGCAACATGCGTTCCATGGCCGTTATCGTCCGTATAAGAGCTCGTATAATCCACCGTTGAGACTCCACCTGCAATCATTAAGTCATCATGCTTGGCAATACCTGTATCCACGATTGCCACTTTTATACCTTTACCTGTCAAGCCTGAATTCCATGCTTTTTGAGCTGCTGTTCTTGTAATCCCCCAGTCAGCTGTCTGTGTATTTACTTTTATTAATACGTCTTTTTCTACCAATTTGACGTTTGGATCCTTCTTTAATGTTTCAATTGAAGTTGATGGAACTGTAACTGCTATAGCGGAGACATTCTTATACTCCTTTTTTATTTTCCCTTTTACTTTGCCAATAATAGTCTTTTCAACTTTATCTTTATAATAGACAATAACGCGTTCTTCTTGTATTTGAGCTTCGGCTATTGTCGGTATGATTGAAAATAGAAGCACAAAGGAAACCAAGCCTGAAAATATTTGCTTTTTCATATTTGACTGAATCTCCTTTAATATAATGATTGGCCTATATGCCTATTATAATTTCGCGTATTTTAAAAGACTATATGATTTTGTTTCCATCTTTTCCTGGCATATATAGTTCTCCATTTATTCGATTTCCAATGTATTTGAGGAGATTATTTATCAATAACTTTTATCCATCTTATCTATACTGCCGATTCATGGAGGCGATTCTATTACTCTTTTCTTTTTCACCGCTCTATTCTACTATCCTGCAGACATGGATCGGTCTAGATTCTTCCTCCTTACTTTCGTTCTATTTTATTGCATATCCAAAATGCCGACAACAAAAACTAGATACTATTCCTCCAACTTCAAGGGTAGGGTCTGGATTTTTCGGGATTCAATAAAGTTCCTTAAAATCCTTACGATATGTGTATAGAACGCTAATTTGAAGCGGAGGGAAAAATTATTTCGAATTGCAAACCAAGAAAACGTGGCGGTTCTGCTTCCAAAAGAGGTATTTCCAATGAACAAGTCTGTGTATTAGACGCTGGAGACCGAAACAAAACAACCCTTTCAAAACGGGTAGGTTCAGGTAGAATTCTAATGGAACAAACTGATAACACCCTTACATCGCATTTTAAGAATGATACGGTGCAAATCTTACACTACTACTAACGATGCGGAGCACATCATCATAAACGGAAGTAAACAAGAATATGTAAAGAAAGGCATCTACCACCTCAATAATATTAATAATTACCATTCCCGTTTAAAGAAATGGATAAGTTGTTTAATGGTGTTTCTACGAAGTATTTACAACTTTATTTAGTGTGGTTTCAATTCCTCGACAATAGGAAAATGGAAAGCGATTTAAGCAAGAAAAAACAAATGCTTATCTTGGCAAGTGTTCATGGAACATGGGAAACCACAGACAAGTTAAGGCTGAGAGAATATGCATTCTAAATAAAAAGTGCACATAAAAATGAGCTAGGAAATGTCTCTCCAAGCTCATTGCATTTTGATGTCAGTTTTTTACTAAGCACTCTTTGTTTAAGTATAATTGTTCAAAAACTTGTTAGTTAAATAGTTACAGCTAGTTTTTTTCAATCGACATACGCAAGTTCGAGATAACTCCCAGAAGCAATATGATCGAAACAACTATTTTTTCAAAAGGTGTTCCAAACAATTGTTGTATAAATCCAAAAGACCAAAGTCCAACAAAAAACCAACATATAACGGTTATTCCTCTTTTGTATTTAGATAGTTTAACTCTACCAACAAACAACGTAAAAACCAGTCCAATAATAGAAATAACGGTATTTATAACGGATATTGGAAGCTGTTCAGCAAATGATTCAGACCTTCCGCCATTAACCCATGTGAATGGAATACTTTTGCTAATAATAAGAAAATGGATTAGGATAGTCAAAGAGTAAAAAATAATCCCCATAAATACAGCAGTTTTCATATTAATTTTTCTGAGCTTTTCTAAAATAAAGTCACCTCATTTCTTCCTGTTTTAGTTTTATTTAATCCACAAATATACTATTCCTATATTTCTTCCATATGACAAGTAACTGAAAGTAAGTTTTCGAAGTATTATCAAAAATCACCAATATTCTTAAACGAGCTAAAAACATCGGCCTAGGTATTCTTTGTTAAGTAAACTGCCGCGTTAGTTGAAGTGTAAACCTATAATTACTAAGTACCGAGACTTATGCAGTTTATTCACTTAAACTCTTTTTCTAAAAACAGCACCATCAGATCCTCATCAAAATACTGGTCTCCCTCTTTTAGTCCCCTTGGCTCGACACCGTACGTTTTAAAACCTAAAGATTTATAGAGTTTTTTAGCAGATTCGTTTGTGGAAACCACTTGCAGATGAATCTGCTCTACCCCGTCAAAATCCTTTGCACGCTTGATCACTTCTACCATTAGTGTCCTTCCAACACCTTGACCGCGCACTTCTGTAGCAACGTACATCCCATAAATACTTCCTTTATGCCTGGATTTCAGGTCCAACGCTCGCATAAACCGAACCACGCCAACCAGCGAACCTTCCTCATTAAAAGCTCCTAGCACATATCGATCTTCGGCTTGGCGAATTCGCTCCTCGACTACCTCAATTGTGAAATGAACTTCTCTTTCATATGTAGAACCAAAGTTTTCCGGATCGGTTTGTAAAGCTCTTAGTCTAAGTGCCTGGTACTTTTGGGCATCCTCTTCGTTTAATAGGCGTATGTTCATGTTGACCCTCCTTTTCTACTCTCCCTAAACTATTCGTTTCAATGAATAAAAACCCTCCTTAAGTAGAAAGGCTAGAAGAATATTATTAATGGAAAAGGATATGTACTGCAATTCTAGGCTCAAAAAAGGGGAATGAATTTTCTTCCTTATTCATTCCCCTTTCTCTTTATTCAGTTCACTTCAATAGCGTAAACTCTCACACTACACTTGAAATGCCAGAGAGTTCTTCTTATTTTAAGAAGTTAAGAAGGTTAGACAACGAAGCTACTACGCTTTGATAGTATCCAATCACTTTATCTCCTAAAGCGATTTGGTCGGATCCACTCTCTTCTGTTTCTTCCGTTGCTGGTGCTTCTGGTTCTTCTGTTGTTTCTTCAGCTGCTGGTGCTTCTGGTTCTTCTGTTGTTTCTCCAGCTGCTGGTGCTTCTGGTTCTTCTGTTGTTTCTCCAGCTGCTGGTGCTTCTGGTTCTTCTGTTGTTTCTCCAGCTGCTGGTGCTTCTGGTTCTTCTATTGTTTCTCCAGCTGCTGGTGCTTCTGTTACTACATCCGTTTCTGCAAGGTCTTCAGATTCTTCGCTTGCTTCAACAGAAGCTGAACCTAAGATTTCTTCAATAATGGATTGATAGTATGAAGCAACACTTTGATACGTATCGCCGATAAATTGATAGCTTTCATCTACCCATAAACCAAAAGCATCTTCTTGAGCTGGTGTTTCTTCTTCTGCTACCGGGGCTTCCGGTTCTTCAGCTGGTGTTTCTTCTTCCGCTACCGGTGCTTCCGGTTCTTCAGCTGGTGTTTCTTCCTCTGCTACCGGTGCTTCTGGTTCTTCAGCTGGTGTTTCTTCTTCCGCTACCGGTGCTTCCGGTTCCTCAGCTGGTGTTTCTTCTTCTGCTACTGGTGCTTCTGGTTCCTCAGCTGGTGTTTCTTCTTCCGCTACCGGTGCTTCCGGTTCTTCAGCTGGTGTTTCTTCCTCTGCTACCGGTGCTTCTGGTTCTTCAGCTGGTGTTTCTTCTTCTGCTACCGGGGCTTCCGGTTCTTCAGCTGGTGTTTCTTCTTCCGCTACCGGCGCTTCCGGTTCTTCAACTGGTGTTTCTTCTTCTGCTACCGGTGCTTCTGCTTCTTCAGCTGGTGTTTCTTCCTCTGCTACCGGTGCTTCCGGTTCTTCAGCTGGTGTTTCTTCCTCTGCTACTGGTGCTTCTGGTTCTTCAGCTGGTGTTTCTTCTTCCGCTACCGGTGCTTCCGGTTCCTCAGCTGGTGTTTCTTCTTCTGCTTGTGTACCATCATCTACTTGGTCTTCTTGTGAATCATTATTATTTGTTTCATCTATAGTTTCACTATCATCTGTATCGTCACTAGTTGGCACCGAATTCTCTTGAGCCAGTGCGCTCACTAGTTTACCTTTTTCAGGTGATCCCGGTAGACTTCTTGCTAATGCTGATACTTGCTGACCATGATTTTTCGCTTGTTCAATCACTTCCGGATTAACACCCTTATCATCTAGCTCTGCTGCTGAAATAGGTGCACCAGCCGCTAAAAAGGCTGTCGCTACCATTGATGTTGACATGACTAGTGGTGCTACTTTCTTTGAGAAACTTTTATTAACTTTCTTTGAATTCAACTGTTTTTTATTCATTACTTGATCTCTCCTAGTTCGTATTTTTCTACTGATACTGATAGGATGGATTTTTCATTATTCCAGTTATTTTCGGTTCACTCTCCTATTCATCTGAGCAAGCAAACTGCCCATATTTTCCGGCAGCACCATCATCTGCCTGCCTAGAATATACACTTGTTTTGTTACTGTTTTATGTTAATGGGTTTAAAATAAATGACGGTTCCCTTACAGATTTATAGTATTCTGAAATAACTGAAATCTTAAGAAAGTAGATAAAATATTCTATTCCACAATAATGTTTGCGCTCTCATATACTTTCCTGATGGTATTCTCAGTGTTATACAACCACGTGCAATTTGAATAAAAATAGCCTTTTTTTCTTTACAAATAAAATCTCCAGATGAAAAATATTAAATTAATATAATCGTGTTTAAAAATGCTTAAGTTGGTTTTGGCTCTGTAGATCAATATTTATTGTTGTAAAGAAACATCTGCGCTACCTGTCCAATCCGTCGAACTATTCGTCTCAATAAATAAAAACCCTTCTCTAGTAAAAAGTCCCACAGAATAAAAACTTACAAAAATACCAATTTCTAGTAAAATAGAGTAAGTAATGATGAGAAAGGTAGTGGAGATGTTGTTTAAAAAACTAATCAGTAACGTAAAAGATTTACTAAACCCACCTACTTCAACGAAACCCACAGACAAACCCAAGAAAAAATCGGTAATCTCTACATACAAGGAACAAACGGGAAATGGCCTGTTATCCACCATGTTCAACAAAGGCAATTACGGGGAATTCTCCTCCTATGGGAAAATGGCGAAACTGCCAGGCTACCATAAAGCACTCTTCAACATCTATATTCCGAACGGCAAAGAACAAACGACCGAGGTGGACTTAGTTTTTATCCATGAAACGGGCATTTACGTTATTGAATCAAAGAATTACAGTGGCTGGATCTACGGCGATGAGAAGTCCCAAAAGTGGATGCAAACCTTCCCAAACGGCCAAAAGTATCCCTTTTATAACCCCATCAAGCAAAACATCGGCCATATCAAAGCATTGCAAGCCCTCCTCCCCTCTGTTGAGAAGGAGCATTATAAATCAGTCATCGTCTTTAGCGAAAGATGCGAGCTGAAAAAAGTCTCCTACGAGGCAAAAGATACATATGTCCTCAAACGCTATGACTTAGCGAAGTTCATGAACAAACAAATTGAGGTTTTGCCTAAGATTTTGGAACCACACTACATCGATCGAATCTATGATTTTTTGTCGCAATACCAGAAGGTGGATAAAGCTGTGAAGGCGGAGCATGTTGAGATGATTAAGGGGAAGCAAGGGTAAGAGCATGGAATATCGAATTGGCAATGGCTCGCTTTCACCATAAGCCTTACTAGGGGGATAAAGATGAATCAAAGAGATTAGGGCTTTGTTAGGAAGATTATTGACAGTTAATAATCTTCCTGCTTATAACAATGTTAATAATCTCCTTAAACTTCTAATGGCAAAATAATGCTCAAGTATTGGAAATCGTCTAAAATTAACTTATTAATCGTAAAAAGGTGATCAAAATGAAAAAGCAAGTCCACGTGGTTGGAGCAATTATTGAAAATGACCAAGATGAGATTTTTTGCGCAAAACGAAGTTCCGAAATGACCCTCCCAAACTATTGGGAATTTCCCGGTGGGAAGGTTGAATCCGGTGAAACACCTGAAGGAGCATTAGCGCGAGAAATTCAAGAAGAGTTCAACTGCACGATTAGCGTTGGAGAGAAAGTAGAAGACACAACTTATGAATATGAAACATTCATTGTTCGACTCGAAACCTATAAGTCAAAGCTAGTGAATGGACAACCTATTGCCATTGAACATGCAGAAACGAAATGGGTCAAGCGAGATGAACTAACTCAGCTTGATTTTGCTCCTGCTGATATTCCTGCGGTTGAACGTCTTATTAAAGAATAAAGGCTAGCAACTATAATAATTTAGCTGCTAGCCTATTTAAAATCTGATATGAATTATGTTTAAAATCACTTAAAGCAATCTCTTCTACAAAATTATCCCCGTTCATATGAATTAACATATTAGGAGTCCAGATTAGTTCATGCCCTCGAAGACGGAACAAATTTATAGACGTAGACTGATTTAAATCCATTGAATTTAGCTCAATCTCAACTTCACTCGATATCCCTTTTAACATCAACCAAAGCTGACGTTTTTCATCTGAAGTAATGAATAGCTCTGTTACATTTCTAGCATCATTATATACATGTTCTTCAACCAAAATCGGTTCTTTAAAAACAAAAAAGTTCGAGTGGATAGGTTGTAGCTTTGAAACCCATGATTCTACATAGAATATTAGGTGTTTACCCTTCCGTTCTACTTTAGTAATGTTTCCTTCTTCTCGAATCTGTTTGGAATTAAATAATGCAATTTTCTTCGCAGATTTCCATTGGTTCGGAAGTGACTCAGACCTCACTTTGATAACTCGTTCTCGTATTATCTTATCCATATTTTCTTTCACGGGAAGAATTAAAACATCTTTAACTTCTTTTTCATAAAGATATTCTTTTGTTCCCTGTGGCAAAATACCCTCTTTTTGCAATTCATCCGCGCTTTTATTCAATAAATTATCGATAATTGTTTCTACCAGTTTTGTTGCATCTGGAAGGAAAGGCAATCCACCGATATTTACTTTCTCGATACTTTTATATAAATCATGCTCCTGATAGCGGTCTGTATCATTCCAAGGAAACAATACATAGGCACCGAAAGCAGTTCGTTCATAGCTCCCCTTACTTTCAGACACAATGGCATCACGGTATCGATGCATTGTATTGATATCATCTTCCATAGGACCTGGCCCATTATTCTGATCATCATTTAAATTAATTCGATACTTTGCATCAAATATATATTGGAAATGATAATCTCGACCAAGTTTTTCAATAGTTAACATGGTATCTGGTTTTTGATTCACAGTGATTTTCTTCTTTGTAGAGTATTGATACTGTAAATAAATAATTTCACCTGTTTGTTTATTCCGAAACACTCTTTTTGCTCCGCTATTTTGATTTAAATTTACAACTAAACCATTACTAGTTACTTTAATAATGTTATGAGAGACTTGTTCACATTTCTCTCCCAAAATTTTGCCCAACTTGATAAATGTCCAATATTCATAGAGAGTTGCAATATCTTTAATGGACATTTTATATAACTCACCCTGTAAAATTATCCCTTTTGATAGGGTTCCGTAGATTTGGTAGACATCACGATAGCCTGCTGCCATTTGCATAACAAGGCTAATGACCGAACGATCTAATTTGCCAATACTACGCCAGAAAGGTTGCTTAACTTTTTGTTCTAAGCGTTTTTTCATATCTTCTAAAATATCAACTATCACTGGGTCTGGAGCCTTTTCAAACCATTTGTTGGCCGAAGCAATGACAGATTTATGGAGAGAATCGATTCTGGCATAAAGACGCATTAAGGTCATTTTGACATAACGATTTTCATGGGTATCTGTTGTATGAACCTTTTTAATAAGCAGCCCTTTTTTAGGCATCATTTGAGTGCCATTTATAGGAACTCCCTTTTCAACCTCAACAAATAAATTGGTATTTTTCCTTAAATAAGCGCGTCCCCTACTATCCTGCTTTCTTAAACGATCTCCCCGTACTTCTTTATGAATTGTTTCTAATTGGCGATGTGGTTGCTGCTCGATTAAATTAATTGCATTCATATAATCCTCGAAGTGTTCCTGAAGCAATCGATAAAACTCAACACCGGTGGGTTCTTTAAAGATCTCTGTTGATCCATGTAAGTAGGTTCGTTTTATAAATGCATATGCCAAATTATAAATCTCGTCATTTACTTCATCCAGTAAAGCACGATAATCCTTTTTGTAATCAAGTTTAGTTGGATAAACTTCCATTACCACTGATAATAAGGTTTGATTCTGTTTATCACGTATCTCAAAATTACTAAAACCAACTTCATTTTGAAAATGTAAGGTTCCCGTTAATGAATTGGTATTTAAGAATGGATGGATAGCTTTCCGAAACCCTTCATACTCGTGCCAAAACTTAATTTCTCGGTTTCCTACTGGCTGGATCTGTAACTCATACATACCATTTTCAAAGAAGATAGGTAAAAAAGGTTGTCCAATATTCTTAACTAATGCGCCAGTATTAACATCAAATATTTGGATTTCCGCTCCATTTGAGCAACTAAAATGCATGGACTCGTTGTTTTCAATGAAAGACTTATAGCTATCTTCATTGTATCTTTGTAAATCAATATTACCTGTGATGGCTAAGAAAAGAACATCAGTCTTAATGGTTAATAATTGAATCCCCTTAAGAAATCCAGAATGACGTGAATCCATCGGTATCTAACCTTTCTAACATTTCCTTAATCTTCTTAGTGGACCTAGGATATGAACTCAATTCTGCCTCTAAATCTTTTAATACAGGCCGAACAACGGCTTCCATTCCACCAACACGCGGCAATATCTTCTGCATAATGCAAAAATCCATCGCATCATTTGCTGAAAGCAATTGTCCAGCCTCTTCATTGTGAGCCATATAGAAACTAATCTCATCACGGACACGATAACCTACTTGTGCATGGATTGGTTGGAGATGTTTGTTGATTACCACAAGCTTTTCAGAAACTTCTCGAATAAGCTGCTCATGAGTAGAGAATGCATCAATTAAATGAATGAATGATGATTCTAATACTTTATTCGTTACTCCTATTGGATCCATCGCTTCACCTTTTGTCATCGAATCAAAATTCATCAAATCAATTTCATTAAATTCAATCGTATTAGCACGGTCTAATACCTTCTTACTAAACGGATGTGTTGTTTCGTCCATATTCACAGTACCTACTATGTACAAGTTGCCTGGAAGTGTTAATGGCTTCCCCTCTACTGTAACAAGTGTGGAAGAAGTAATCTCTCCATCTACTTTTTTTCTACTTTCCATTACACTCAAGACATCACTAAAGTAATACTCAACCCGTGCTAGGTTCATCTCATCTAATAGAACAAAGTGTGGTAAATCAGGATTTTGATGTGCTTGCTCTACTATTTCAGTAAGTGGACCCTTTATAAAATCTCCTTTAATATCTGTATAGCCAAGAAGTTCTGAACTGTCGCTCCAATCTGGACCTACTGGAATCAACTTGAATTGTTCGTTCTCTTCCGTTGCTCCAATTGCTTCGGCAAAAAGTTGGACGATTTTTGTTTTTCCCGTTCCGGAGATGCCCGAGATGATTACGAAGGGTTTTGTTCTTAGAGAAAGGTAAAAATTATAAAGATTACCGATTGTATAATTAAATCCTTTTGAATTAATATATTTATAAATATTGTTAATTAAGTCTTCCGGTTGTATCTCTTCTATGCGACTTTGCTTTTGTATACTTTCATCCCCTCTATATTTTTCCACATACTCAAGTAATTGATCTCTGTTAAATACAAGTAAATCAAGTTTATTATTTTTTCCTTTAATAAAATAATTATCATTGATATTTTTAATATTATATTGCCATTTTTTAGTACTTGGTCTACTTGGTGGACTATAAAGATATCTTTCGTCTGTAAGTTTATTTAAAAAGTCATCTAAATTAGCAATTAAAAATCTATCGTAGTATCTTACTATTAATAACCTTTTCACCCCTTGATTTATTTTCATTCTATTTCTGATTTCTAGAATGTTATTTAAATTTACATCAAACGCTCCGGAGTCTTCGTTTTCTCCCTGTACTGCAGGTGATAGAACTAATAAATCCTTATCAATAAAAACATTAAAAGGAACAACTTTACTTAAGCCCAAATCATTTGTTAAAAATTCTATATTTTTATCTGCTTGTCCCTTTTTATAAGCCATCTTTATCCGCCTTTACTTGCAAAAATTTTCGGAAAATATAGAAGAAAAGACTATGGTCTCCCATAGTCGTCGATTTCATTAAAGTTCTAACGTAGAATCTATCTTTTTTATATTATGTTATGCAGCACATTTAAGTATAGTTCGCTAACTATAGTTAACAATCAACTGTAACATCCAAAATCTAGATAACATTTAGCAATTTAAATAATGATACATTCTCCCTATTAATGCTTAGCATTTCCTCTTATATAAGAATTTACAATAGCATACTTAGTATATCTGATGATTCTTCTTTAAAACCAGTCCAACATGCCTCTTGTTTCGCCCACTGCGTTACGTTTCTGTCACCTGCAGAATTTCTTAAATAATCAAGTGTATTTTGAGCAATTGTTCTAACAACATTTGTCCATTTATCAGAAAGTTCTTGGTTATTCCATACTTCTATTAAATTAATATCCTTACCATAAAGATGCGCAAGCATAGCTACAGTATAGTATATTACATTAGCTCTATAACCCTTTAATCCCATTTGGTTAACTACATCAGTAACAAATTCGTTAATTATTCTCCGTGATATTAATGTTTTATAAAAATCATTATCAATATTGCTAATAGTAATAGGGTTACCCTCTTCATCTTCTGAACGTTTCCAGTATCGACCATTTAAGTTCATGAAATGTTTGAACGCTTCTTCTCCACCTTTACTTGAGACATGTGGATACCCTTCCCATGACATAAAATACTTGGCCATTTCTACTTTTGTAATAACATTTTCTTTTGGATAGACTTTTTTAAAGTCATTTTGTTCTTTGCCATTTTTTCGGCGACCAATATCAACCATATATTGTCCACGAGCACGTTCAAAATACCATTTGTTTTCTTCTTTTCGATTGTCTCTACTAGGAATCCATGTATTTCTAGAATAATTCTCAATATCAGACATAAATCGTGTATTTGCCAATAAGTCTGATTTGTTAATTTTATTTTGTGTATTTGCATACTCCGAAATTCTCGATACTAATTCATCCTCTAATTCATACCGATCTTGTTCATTTTCTGAATCCACTTTAATAATAGTCAATTTAGTTTGGACATAAACTCCTTCTAAATCAATACCACTTTTATACGCTTGATGAATCGAAGCAGTTGTTTGTCCACCATTTACAATTTGCCAACTTGTAATTCGTTTTATTCTATAAAGATTTGAGTCACCAATTTGTTCTATTTCACCATCTTTAGCAACACTAGATATCCCATTATTATATGCAACAAACATTTCTCGTTGAATTGGGTCTTTTAATGTATCACGAATCCCTTTATTTGTTCCTCCACGTGCTTGCAAGAAAGAACGAACGTTTCGTTCTACTAATTTAGGACCCCACTCATCATAAAGTTGAGCTAACAGCTTCGCTGGTATATATCCTATATAGCATTCAAAATCGTAATTACCTTCAGAATTATTATTAGGAACATACATCATTTCTATGGAATGAGAATAATCTTTCTCAAATTCAATATCAAAATCTCTCATTCCTTGCTCTGCTTCAGATAGTCTAAAAATACGATCCATATCCCATACGTGAACGTTTACCGTTTCTACACCAGGAATTCGAACTTCGATAGGTTTATTAGTCAAATAAAATCTAGTTGTCAATACATATATATCTACTTCATCAATTGTTTTTCTATTGTCATTTATGAATTTCGCTAGTTCTCTAAACTCAACACCTTCACTTGCGCTGTGGAAAATACCGTTCGAATTTGTATAAAATCGCTTTGCTTTATTTGCAATTTCGGTTATAGCAGTCTTAGAGATTTCCGGTAATTCTTCATTATCATAGTCAATATCATAGTCCACAACATATAAACTAAGAGAACTTGTTTCTTCTTGGTACATATAGCCATTTACTTTTATATTGGCTTTTATATATGGAAATATAATAGAAGGTTCATCTTCTTGATTCATGTAAGATAACATTTCTGTGAAGAAAGGAATTTCTCTGCTGCCTATCATGCTACCTTTCAGCTCAACTGCATCTATAAATTCTTCTAGAAACTCTAGTTTCTTTTTTACTTCCCTCATCCTGCTCATCAACTTTCTTTACTAAAATATACATTTTCTGTTTCTACTTTATAATCAATACAATGCGATAAATCAATAATGTATGAAACATTAGATACCCCGACAGGTAACTCACTGCTAGTTATCTTAGGGAAATTTTCTTTTACTTCATATGTCTCTGCATTATGGATATAAAAACAAATATCATTATATACATCGTCCAAGATATATAACTCGAATAACAAATCATTAAATCTAACTAAACTAGTTTGAGATCTCTTAATTAATTTCTCTCTTATGGAATTAATTAAATCTTGAATTGATAATCCATCAGACTGTGTATCTTCAATTTTCAAAACATATAAGTATATTTTTTGGATAACGTTACTTAACTCTAGTTGCGTTTCATTTGAAATTCGGATACCATGTTGAATCTTTGGAGAAACTGTTTTAATTTCAATTCCTATATTATTTTTAACAAAGTCAATACGATGCCTTGTTGGACCTTTCCATGAATCGATTATTAAAGGTGGATCATCTGCAAATTTTTCTAACCAATTGTTAATGTAATACAATTCACCGAATAAGCCCATTTGTTCTTCTAGTGAGAGTCGTTTATTGGATCTATATCGAAAAAAATTATGCCAGCGGTCTAAAACTCCATAAATAACTGTAAACAATGATTGATCTTCAATAAATAATATATGATCTACAAGGCTTTGCAGTAACTTTTCAAAAATTTCCTCAGAATTCAATTCATCCTGAGCAATAATTAAAAAATGCTTTTCTTTTAATGGTCCAATTTTTTCAAAGTATTCATTTGTAATGGATACTCCTTTCCATTTAGGGAAAGACTGCCATTGATCTTCATTCCAATCCTCATTGGTTATATCTATATAAATTCTGCGTTCTTTTGTTATTAAGTCTATTCCAATCAGTATAAAAGGCATACTAAAAGATATTGTTTTTAATTTATATATATCATTTGATTTTTCTTTTTCGGCCTGTTCAATTAAATTCCGAAAAGCCTCGGTAATATTAATCATTTATATTACCTCGCTTTACAGTTTTGTTAATAATATAATTTCCCTTTTTTTCTATAGTTTTTCCCTCATCATCAGTAACCGTTTCTGTTACTTCAGGAAATGATAATGCAAGCCCAATCGGAACAAAGTTTTCATTAAAATTATATCCTAAAGCTTTAAATCTCTTAACTTCTGGATGTAATGGATAAATAAAAATTGCTGGATTATTAGCATTACGTTCTTCTTGGCTAGCTACATTTAAATCAGTAAACTCTTGTTTACTTGCCACTAAAGCTCCTATATCTACAACATTTGGTATTCCATCAACTTCTTTTGATACAGCACGAATAACAGCACTGTCCAGTTGAATTTTCCCTAGACGTACGGGGAAGGTTTGAATCCCCTCTTTAACCACATCTTTTTTCTTTAATGTAGATCTAGTGCTATCTACTATTACGACATTAAATCTATTTAATTCATCTTTATTATTCATTCTTTTAATAAAAGATGCTATATCTTTACTGTTAACTTTATTGGCAGAAGCAGCAGTTTGATATTGCTCTAAATACTCTATAATAATTCTACTAGGGATATCATAGGCAATGTAATATGAGGTATCTCCAGACTTTTTACTAAATGATTCTTCTATATTATTGATTAAATTTACAGTTTCCTCCATATTATGTTTCATAATAGATTCATTCGCATCAAAAATACGAGTTTGTCTCATCATGCCGCTATGACTGAAAAGTTTTTCAGATGAACGCATTTTAGCCATACTTGTGACTAACATCTTCTCATGATCTAACATTTTTATGGAATAGTCTTCTGGTGTGATGTCTTCATTATCTGCAACATATTCAAACTGTTCTCTTAGTTCGACCATAACATATGCCATATGTTCAAAATACTCTGCAATTATTTCAGAAGTATATATACGACATAAATCCATATAGCCTGTTCTAAATCCAAACCAGCGTCCCATTTGCATTAATGTGTCATACATATTTGTTGAACGATAGTAATATGAAACACTTAGCCCTTCAAGTGTTAAACCCCGCGATAATTTATCTCCGCCGATTGCTATTACGTTTAAGCCAACATCTTTATAAGTTTCATATTCTAAAGCTTCCCCGCTATGTCCATTAATTTCCATTATACGAACATTACTAACAATAGATTTTATCTCTTTGAAAACAATCTTCCAATCAAATACCGGTAGCTTGTTATCAAATTCTTGCTGAACTATAACATGATCATTTAAATATAACTCTTTTAATCTCGTAATATATACACTTCCACTATTATATAAAATATCATTAGATAACTCTTGATAATATTTTTCCACAACTTCTTTCATAGCACCCTGTGTATCCGTGAAGCGAGATGTATGGATTAGCATTGAATTATGTTTCCCATTTTGACCACGCAGATTTCTTATTGCTATCGCAATTAAAAAAGCTAAAACTGCTTCTTGCATCGATTCTGGTACATATCTAAATTTATCAGAATCAGTTGTTTTCTTCATGCTATCAAATACCGCTAAGTCCTCTTCTTTCAAATGTCGAATAAATAAAGGTTTATCATCCTCTAGGTAACCCGTAACGTTAAAATATTCTGCAGGACCACAATATCCTTTCGGTTTCGGTAATGCTACAACAAAATCTTTAGGATATAAATCTTTACCAGCAGTATTATGCTGCACATCAGTAGGAATTAAAAGATTCGCAAAAGGTGTAGCTGTGTAGCCTACATAGGACTTTTTTTTGAACAGCTCTAATATTTCTCTAATTAATCTATTAATAGTTTTAGGATCTTCTTCTTTGTTTTGATTTGAAGTATCTACACTTGCTTGATCTGCCTCATCATCAATGATTAATACTGGTACATTTTCGTTTTTTGTAGATAGCATTATACTTTGAGATAGAATTTCTTTTAAGGACTCCAGTACAGATTTATTTTTTTTCACTACAAGGAGGTTCCGAGAAAGAAAATCACGTTTCTTGCCATGTGCTAAAGTGATATCTTTATCTTTAGTAGTCCAGGTAGTTACAAGTGGACCATCAATTCTAATTTGTGATACACCAATTTTTTCATCTGTATTTTCATCAATTCTCCCTACTACCTCTTCTTCTAATCGGATTTGTGTTTGAGATCGTAAGTCGTTATGCATTCCAGCTAAAACTATTACTAATTTATAACCAACATCAAACGCTTTATTAATTAAACCTGTAAAATTAGCAGTTTTCCCCGATTGAACATAGCCCAATACTAAACCACGCACATCAAAATCTTCTATACTATTAGGGTTACCTATCGATTTCAAAATTTTATCAGTCGATTCATTGATAGATTCTACGGTTTCTTTTTCCCACTTCTTATAATCTATTAGATATTTTTTATATCTTGGCCAGAAAAATGAATACGTAGGATTGGTTTCTCCAAACCAATTTTTCGCTCCTTTTCCTTGCATAATAGGAGTTTTTGGGACTTCTATGGAACCCCCATAGGTTTCAAACATTTCTAATGCTAAACTTTCTAAATCTGAAGTCCTTATTCCCTCATAACTATCTAAAACCTTTTTCTCAGCCGATTTTTGTGCTTCTGAGAACGAATTGTTAATACCAATATTTTGAAATGCTTCATACATGATTTTGAATGTTGCTTTATAATCTTCTCTCATTGCATTATTCATTTTACTAACACTTCTCTCTCAATAACATTTTTAATAGTTGTTCGATTTATAGATTCAAAACCTTGAATTAAAGATATAGAATCCACTAATGTTTCAATATCTATGGCATCATTTAATCCAATTAAACTATTCGCTAATTGTATAATAATAAATTTTTTACCCTCATCTATATTTTGGATAGATTCCTCTTCTCGCACCATCGATTCAGAGTTAAGTAAATTTGTTGGAGAACCTAATTCAACTAGTTTTAAGTAAAAATTCAATTTTTTTCTAGCATCATCATCAATTTGCTTTAAAACTTCCATTAAAATTGGATGGTTCCTATTTAATATATAAGAACTTTCTGCTTCATCATTATAAAGTTCCCATGTATGTAAGGATCCTTTCATTCTCCCCGTTTTCTGATTGGGTTTTGCTCGGTATAGCATTATTTCTTTTGATACCTGTCGATAATATTTGCCAATTGCTTTTAAGTTTTCTTTAGCATCTTCAGGAACAGAAATACTAGACTTTTTTATATCTATTTTCCAATCATCGTCAGCATCATTTGTAAAATCAATTTTAATTCGAACTAATTCAGAAAAGTAATCTTTGGTAAAGATTCCGAACCAATCTCCAAAGTTCACCAACCTACCTTCTCTGTATATATAAAAGCCCTGTTGATCCCGCCATCCTTTTATTCCAGATGCTTTTTTATACTCAGTCTCCGTAAATGAAGATGGATGAGGGAGAACGTAAGGTGTTACTTTTACTCTTTTGTTATTTACTCGTATTAATTGAACTTCACCCTCGATTGTTTTAGGATGTTCGGATAAAAATGGATCCCATGGCAGTAAAACATTTTCGTTAATTAAAATATTTATACCACTTTGGATTTTTAAATGGAAAACCATTTCTAAGTAATTTCTTGTACGTGCAATCTTACTATTATAACTATTCAATTGAATTACTTTATTAGTTCCATACCCACAAAAACGATCTAATTTATCTATAAAAACAATTGTTCCATTATTAAAATCAATTTGTCCTATCTTTTCTTTTACCTCATCAGGTATTCTTTTAAATAAATTCCACTCATTTGAGCTACTTACATAATCTAAATCCCAACAACGCTCTGAGATAATGCCATCTTTTTTGGTCAATACACTTAATCGTTTACCTAATGAAAAAGAAGCAGTTTTTAACCCCATACCAAAACGCCCAAGTTCTTTTTGTTTTCTTTCTTCTCTTGGGTCCTTTGATCCTATTGTCATAGCAATTTGTAATTCTTCATTTGTCATTCCAATTCCATTGTCTTGAATCGAAATGTAGCCATCTCCATTATCATAACTAAAGATTATATTAACTTCCTTCGCTCCTGCATCAATCCCATTGTCGACAATATCAGCTATTGCAGTTTGAGCATTATAACCTATACTTCTAAGTGATTGAATAACAGGTGCAGCAGAGGGTTGAGTAAGTATTGTATCCAAATCTATTATCTCCTATTAAAATATTGTTATTTTAAGAGTAACAAATAAAGAAAAAAGAGTATATGATGAACTTTTTCCATCAAATACTCTTTTAACTAATTTTCAAATTCACTTTTAATTGTTTTCGTTGGCTCTTCACCAAGAATTTTCAACATTTGCTCCGCTACTGCCCTAGCTAGTAAAGGAGGTACAGCGTTTCCTATTTGTTGATATTGTTTATCCTTTGTACCTAAAAAAACAAAGTCATCTTTAAAAGACTGTAGTCTAGCAGCTTCTCTTATGCTTAACGCCTCTGGTTTATTTGGATGTTGCCACATAGATTTTCTTACATTTATTACTGTTGGAGAAGGTTCCTCATACTTTAACCTTAAATATACAGTATTTTGAGTTCTTGATGCATCAGTGTATGTGACTTCCTTAAGCTCTTTAGATAGACTGTGGAAATTTTTACCGTTATTTTCTTTTAAGGCTTCAAATCTTTTCCTACTTAATGCTGTACTAGCAGTATTGATATGATTGTATATCACATCTTCTTTCATATCTGATCTGAAATAACGTTGCATACGGGTTGCTGTTGCAGGTTGATACTCTAATACAGAATGTTTTACTTCCTTTTTAGGCTCAATTTTTTCTAGATCACCGATTGCATCGAAAACTGTATATGGTAATTCTTTAGAAGATATTTTCTCCGGCATAGCAACTGCCCCATTCTTGATAGCATCTTCTTTAACCCCTAAAATCATAAAACGATGTCGATTTTGAGGAGTATAGAAATCGCTAGATAGCATTACTTCCGGATCAATTTTATAACCTAAGTATTTAAAAAATACCTTTAAGTACTTCACAACATTATATGACTGAACCGTCACTGAAACTCTCAATTTTCCACTATTTACTTCTTCTACAATCGGTTCACTGCTGTAAACTATACTCTCTTCTTTCAACTCTTTTAAATATCTTATAAATTGATTGATGTCTATAAAATCATTTAACTTAGCCATTTGTTTATTATTATCAGTATTCTCTTGAGCTAAGAGAACCTCTAGAACTTGCATTGCATTTTCAATAATATGGAGAAAAAGCTCATTTAAACCATTATTTTTATCTCTGTAGCGTACCAATTCTTCAATAATGTTCTCAATTTCTTTTACATCTGCCGATTTTGATACATTATATAACTTATTTCTTTTTAAGTTACGAACGATACTTCGCAGTCTTGATAAATGAACATCCCCAAATATCATTGGTTGGATTTCTTCTGAATTAAAAACATCGTTAACTAAATTCGCTAAATTAGGATTTTCCGATTCCATAAGAAATATTTCATCTTCTTCCCAGAAGACTTCATCACCAGTTTTTTTGATTAATTTCATTAAGTGCTTTTCTGAGCTATAAGCTAAAATGGAACTTTCTTTATGCTCAGTTACAAAGAACTTATGTTTCTCCGAATTCATCGTTTTAACATTTTCCATTAAAAAAGCAATTGGTCTTATTTCATCTATTGCTCTTGCATACTCTTTGACAAGTTGATTGTTGCCTGAAATTAAATAATTTTTTTGTCTATTGGCATTTGAAAACCCTTGGCAAGGTGGGCCTCCTATTACCACTACTTCATTATTATCTATGTTTTTTTCTTCTATAAAACGTTTAAAATCTATTTTAGTTATATCACTAATTTCATCATTTCCAGGTTTAATGATTATATTTGGATTGTTTTTATGATTATGAATGTATGTTTGAGTCGCCTCTTTATTTATCTCTACTGCTCCAACCACTTCAAATTTGCCTGTTTGTTCAAAACCATTACTTAGACCACCCGCACCTGCAAACAAATCAATTAATTTGAATATGGTACCTTTACTTCTCATTTGTTTCTCTCCTATAAATACCTTATACATGCAGCATACATCATTTTCAACTATAATTTCAAGAGTTAAACGAACGTATTTTCCCTTAAATTTATTTATTATAGCTTATCTAGATCAAAAATATAAACAATATATTAATTTGACTCTTAACCTCTTTGCCTCAACTACTTCTAAATCAAGTCTTTTATTTCATTTCCCCGAGCATTCTTTATTTCTTCAAAATTACTCATTATACTTCTCAATTATATAAAGAGTAAAATTTAATTACTTTCTTTTTGGGTAGAGTTAGGATATGGAAGATATAAAGGAGTGCAAACTAGTGACAGATAAAATGTCAAAGGAAAATAGAAGCAAAACAATGAAATCCATTCGTTCTCAATCAGAACTTGAAAACTCCATAACAAAAGAACTTTGGATTAGGGGCTACAGATTTAGGAAAAATGTAAAAACTATGTATGGAAAACCAGATATATCAATACAAAAATATAAAATTGTTATTTTCATCGACTCTTGTTTTTGGCATGTCTGCCCTATTCACGGCAACCAACCTAAAAGCAACCTAGAATATTGGGAAAAGAAACTACTTCGGAATCAGCAACGCGATATAGAAGTAAATGAATATTATTCGAGTCATGGATGGAATATAAAAAGAATCTGGGAACACGAGATTAAAAAGGATTTTTATGGAGTAATAGAGGATATTTCAAACTTCATAGATAAAATAAAAAAAGAAAACCAAAAACAGCTTTGACATCTAATTCTCATAGCCAGGCTGTTTAAACAGCCACTATTATTTTATTTAACTATTCTCCAAAGAGTTTTGGCATATTTCACGAATCAGCAATTCCACTTCATTCCCACGGAACGTCTCAATTGTGTCTAATGTAATATTAGAACAAATTTAGATCTTTGGGCAATTAGAAGATGGGCGGTTGGATTGGGAGTAATTGATTATAAGGATGGAAATTAATCTGTTACACTGCTTTACTTTATGAAGAAATTCCTCAAAAAATAAAAAACTCCGCCTATTCTTAGACGGAGCATTATCTTTTAACACTACAACAAAATATTATTCTCTTCTTTCATATGCTTCATTAATAAATGTCTCTATATCTGCCAGATTGATTATCCAATCTAATCTAATAAAAACTTCATGTGCTTTTTCATCAATCTGATTGGTATTTCTTTCGTATATGCGATTTAATTTCTTATCCACTTCTTTTTGGATTCTAAGTCCTTCTTTATCTGATTTGTTACCTATATGTAGCACTAAAGAAGGAACACCTCTAAGAATCATCAAGGTAGCAAATTTCTTTGTAAGACTACCGTCGGATTTTACCTTCCTGTATCCGTACGTGAATTCTTCCTCAGCAACCTTCCTTACACCTTCTAGTTGACTAGTTAGTTACGCGTCTAATGCCAAACCTTTAAATTCAACTTTTTCAAATGCCTTTTTTATATTTTTACTTGATAGCATAACTGAGCACACTCCAAATTATGGTATTATCATTTTTCTAAATTTAATAATATTACCTTCGCCATTATAAGTAAACTCTCCATCTCTAATTTGTTCCCTCTAATTAGTCAATAGACCAACAAGATTCTAGTGATATTAAGATAGGTACCAATCTAATATAAAATACTCTACATTACCTTCCTTCCCTCTAAACCTCCATCTCACAAACCCACCGAGGAAAAACCACCGTCTCCCTCATCAACTCTCGAAACGTTTTCGTTTCCTTTATATCCGGAAAATACAGTCCCTTATCGATCATTTGGTTATAGGCATAGACTATACGGTTTTCCCAGTTGCCATAGAGTTGATAATGCAGTTCTCTTGCTTCCCAAGCATTATGTGCGAAGTAGAAGACGTAGGTAGTTGCACCACGCTTAATGGCATATAATTTGATTTTCCGCATATCGAGTATGTCTTCTACATGTATTTTTCTAATTTCCTCCTGTTCTTTTGGAGTCAGGTTCATTTCGAATAACTTGGAAACAGGATCTTGAAGTTTGACTTTGCCTTTTCTCGTTGCGTAGTAGATAAGGTGTGCTGCATAGGGTTCATCGTAGTGAATGGCGTCCTCGAATAAAGATTGAATGGATTGTTGCTTAGGCTCCATTACCTTTATTCCTTCAGTTGGCCGGTCATCTTCGAGTAATTGACGCTTACAATTCCTGTAGGGCCGTTGCGATTTTTCGCGACATTGAGTTCGAGCTTTTCTCTTTTTGCATTGACGGCTTCGCCCGATTCAATCTGCGAATTTTCACCTGCTGGTTCTGACGTTAGACCATAATACCCATCCCGGTACAAGAGAATGATGACATCTGCATCCTGTTCGATATTGCCTGAGTCGCGAAGGTCACTCATCACGGGTCGCTTGTTTTGACGGCATTCTACACTCCGATTGAGTTGTGATAAGCACACCACCGGACAATCAAATTCCTTGGCCATTTGTTTGAGTTCCCAGCTGATTTGTCCGATGATGGTTGTCTGGTTGCTCCCCCTTGCCATATTGGAGTAGATGATTTGGAGGTAATCGATAAAGACAATCGGTTTTTGCTCTGGGTTGGTTTTAATCAACCTCCTTACTTGGGCTCGCATTTGGCTAACCGATAGTCCCGCGCGATCATCAATTTGAAGATTGGCTTTACTTAATTCTGTTAACACCGGAATCCATTGTTCCCGCTGTTTTTCAGAGAAGTATTGAAACGGGTCCCGCATTTTTAGTCTGCTAATCCTTCCGCTTGCTGCAATCAGCCGATCGAGCAGCATGGCTTTATTCATTTCAAGTGAGAAGATAATGGGCAGGTAACCCGCAAGCCCTGCTGTTAGCGCAAAATAATTCATGACATCCGTTTTCCCCATTGAAGGTCTTCCCGCAATGATGGTTAGTTCCCCTTGTCGAAAGCCGACAATCAGCTTTTCAAGTTCTTTTAAATCAGTTGGTACTATCTTTTCTTCTTCTATGGGGTGGTAGGGTCGCTCTGCCATTTTCACGAGGTCATTCTTAACATCCGTCTCCACCGATAGTGTGTCTGTTTGTAAGGCATCGAGCTCCTTTTGAATTTTTTCGATTGTCCAATTCTGACTGGTTGCTTGGTTGAGAATGTGCTGTTTTTGTTTCTCCCGCCATTCCGTTTTCGCGATTCCTACGTAGGCTTCGAATTTCTCTCCATCGCCAAAAGTTTGTAAACCTGCTAAATAATTTGCTCCCCCTACTTCACTCGGCTCAACCATTGTTAGGATTGTAATGTAATCCACGGGTTGATTGTTTCGGGCTAAATGCTGCATGGCAAGGTAGATGGATCGATGGATTTGGGATTGAAACAAGCTTGGCTGGATGCCTGCATCGAGTATTAAATAGTTTTCTTTAAGCATGGTTCCTAGCAAACTCTTCTCCAGCAAATCAATGCTTAGTTCTGTAGACACGACGTGAACTCCCCTTTCACTTAGACAAGCATTTGTCCTAGTCCTCTTCCCCAGCATCAAAGTCCAGAACAATTGGTTGTATACCCGTATTCGCTTTGGACGATTGTGTATTCGTCGGTTCATTGAGATAGTTTTCAAAGTTGGTTGCACTAAAGAGTGTACTCGGTCTTAAATAGGGCTTCATCTCCGGGTTTGTAAGCCAATGGTGAACCTTTCGATCAATGACTGTTTGAAAATCCTTGAGTGTATATCCTTCACTTAATCGCCCATTGATCAGGCGTTTCGTTGCTTTGTTGCTTGCTCGAAACTCTTTGTTTGTTTTTTTGTTTAGATAATTAACCACTTCAAAAACAAAGTCGACATGTTTTTCTTTTACTTCTTCTTTTATTAATTCTTTTAAATCTGATGGTGCCAAATGTTGTGCATCCGTCGTGACAACTTTGGTTGTAGGTTCTTGAAAATCTGGCACAATCGTATTGTCAATTTGACAACCCAAGACAGCATGAAGCACATCGTAATCTATACGGTACCATTTGGTCTTATTGATCTTCATGGCATTGTGATGTTGTGAGGACACGATAATCCCTTGGTTTTCAAGCGATAAAAAGATTCGGACAATCGTTCTCTCAGACCAGAAAGGGAACTGATTTTGCCACTTCGTATACGTATGGTGATACCATGTAAAACCGCCACTTTTCAGAGGAGATTGCGACAATCTATAGTGCAGCTGGTTCAGTACAATCGCTTCGTTCAATCCTATCTTCACGGCTAACGACGGCGGCACTATTAGTAAAAAAGGCTCATCGATAATCGGTTTCATTACTGGAACAACTCCTTTGCCAGAAAAGTAAAGATTCTCTCTTTTGTCAGGATGAATTCTGCTTTCTGAAGTACCTGGATGGCCTTCTTTACTTCATCCGACTTGTTGAAAACGAAGTAGATAAACTGGCAGTAGGCATGCCATGCAAGCTTTCCGTTCAAGAGTAGTGCATGTTCATACAAACCTTGTTCCGTCCAGAGATAGATTTCTTGATGATTGATACATTCATTATCCAAGTTCTCATATTTAAATACTTCAAAGTCATCAAACCGATCATCTAGTAAGTAATAATGTTCGCCTTCTTGAAATCTCCCTTTGTTTTGGAAGAATGCTCTCGTTATCTCATGAGGGGTTTGACAATACATTCTCCCTAATTCATTTGTTTCAACAACCAGTTCTCCATTAAATTGGATAATGTTCACTCGTCATCTCTCCTTTTAATAAGTTGTAAACTTGTCTTCAACTTTATAAATATCTTTTTTTGATGGGAAAAGAGACAATTTGTTTCAAAAAACTTTGAGGGGAATTTGGAGAGTTGCGACTAGGGAACTAAATTCATGCAAAATAGAATGGGAAATGTATTCACAAGAAGGTTTTGTACTTTTTAACACAAAAAAAGCCAGAAGTTCACCTCCTGGCTTTTTGCTTCCTATCAAACTTCTACCAATTCCGGGGTGTGGGTGATCAATTCTCTCCCCTTTTCTTTATACATCGCTCGATCGGCTTCTTTAATCATAACCTCTAAATCGGCTTGTAAAGTTTCCGTTGTGTAGGACCTTCCAATGCTGGCGGAAACATTGATCAGTTGATGATTCAAGGTGATTGGGTTATCCAGTGCAAAGCGAATCCGTTCCGATAGACTTTCTAAAATAGGCTGATCGATATTGGATAGTAAAATGACAAATTCATCTCCTCCTAATCGACACAGTAAATCGGTCCCTCTCAGTACACCATTTATCCTTTGTACAACTACCTCCAATAATTGATCGCCTACTTCATGTCCATATGTATCATTAATTTTTTTAAACCCGTTCATATCGAGGAATAACAAGGCGATTGAATGGACTTTTGACTCTTTTAGAAGGTCGAACTTTTTATTAAGAAATAAGCGATTCGCTGCGCCGGTTAAAGGATCAAGATACGCAAGTTCCTGAAGCTTCGCATTCGCATCTTTTACCCTGTGGATAAATGTTAATAAAAAGGCTGTCATAAATAGGCCAAACAATACAAGATAAACAAAATCCTCCTTTGCCACATTCGGGAAAATTTCATTATACAAATAAAAGAACGCATAAAAAGTTAGAATCGTCGATGCGATTCCTGCCATTACGACCACTCGTGTGTGTTGATAGATGGCGCTTAGCGGAAGGGCAAGCCACATGAATAGATAGTTTACTAAATACGGAGAATCTTTTAGAAGAAAATAAAAATAGACATACATGCAGCTGACCAACCCATACATCGTAATCTTTGGATTTACTTTTTTATGAATCAATCCGATTAGAATCGCAACAAATAGTATAAATAGATATGCTGGCGGAAAGATACTTGCGAATCCCTCAATGACAATATTAATCATGGCTTGGACGGAGTAGAAAATACTAATTAAAATGAATAAGATTTTGTTTCGACGATGCATTAATTCATAACCAATCATAGCTGATCTTCCTGTTCTTGTAGTATGGGATATTACTGGACCTAAATCCTTATAATCCCTAATAGGTAAATTTACCTTTCCATTTATTATAACTATCCCCATTCGGAGAGAGAAGGAAACCTCAAAATTCATTTTATTGCAGTCGATGAGTTTAAAGTAAATGAAAGCTTAGAGGCACAGAGCAACCCTAAGCTAATATTTGACAAGTTTAAAGTGTTTTCTCACTTGAGGAAAGTGAGCATGTTTATGCAACATGGGTCTTTCCGAGTACTTACTTTATATTTTGTGTTCTTGTAGTTCATACGTCACTTTCAGACCATCTTGACTATTTCTAAATGATAATATGAGCGAGTCATGGGATATTTTTTCAATTTTCAGATTGGCTGGAGTGTTAATGATGGGACGCAATCGTCTTTTTGCTAACTTTAAAGCGTTTTCTAAGTTGTCCACATTCAACTTTACTTCTATCAACTGAATGGGCACAAAAAACGGCTTATCCACTTTGCCAAGCAATTTTTCACTTTTATTATCAATTAATTTTGCGATGTACATCGTGCAGCCCTCCTTTTCCTCCTTATCCTCTATATTATTTATTCTCGGGAATTCAAAATTTAAACACTTTTAATAGAATGCTATAAATTCGAAAGTTTTGTTTGACGTTTTATTTGACCAAGGCCATTCACCGAACCCGGCAGCATCACATAAATTAAAGTGATTATGATGGGCAAAGCCCTGTTTAAATTTAAATGTGTCACGTTTAGCAAAAGAAATTTCATGAGGGAAAGGGATGGATATGGTAAACTTTCAAGGTTTTCGCGGTACCGTTACACAGGTTCAGGAGTTTAATATTGGTCAAAACGGTGAAGGTGCAGGTTGTTATAAATTATTGACTGTCGAGGATACGCAAGGCGGCATCGTCAATTTCGTCGTCTCCCCTACTACGTATTTTGTTTACGCTGAAATTGTGAGACCCGGAGATTTAGTTACAGGCTATTATGATGGCGATGCACCCGTTCCATTAATATATCCGCCTCAATATCAAGCGCTGATCGTCGTAAAAGAAAATTCCTTTGAGAACGTGAAGGTAGACTTTTTTGACAGCCAATTAGTTAGTCGGGATGGACAATTAAAATTAAATCTCTCTCCAAATACTCCTGTTTTGTTGAGGAATTGGCAGCCCTTTACAAGAAATCCTGCCAACCACAACCTCATCGTCATCTACGGCCCAACGACAAGAAGTATTCCCGCTCAGACCACACCTTCAGAAGTGATTGTTTGGTGTTAGGAAAGAATCGGGCTGGGACAGAAGTAGAAAAGTCTTTGAATGAGGTAAGAATCTTGATTAAGAAATTAAGTTTTTATAATTGATTGAAGTGGAGGGGCGACTCCTGGGGGGCTAGCACGAGGGAGAGACGCTCGTGTCGAGCCGTGCCCGAGGATGCGCGTCCCCGCAACGGAAATCAATTATGCATTTAGTATTCGGGTCGCCCAAATTCATATGGCTTCAAGACCCCATACAATGTTTCAATAACCGGGATTGTGAGATGATGCTTTGCTGCCAAGCGCAGGGCCCCTCCTTGAAGATGCTCAATTTCGATTGGAAGCCCTTTTCTCATGTCTTGATGCATGGAAGAGGTTGCCTCCTTCTTGAAGCCTTTTAGCATATTTACGATCCCTTGCACTTCATCATTTGACAAATGAATGCCTTCTTCCGCGGCTACCGTACACATTTCGTGGACCACCTTTTTTGCAACTGTTAAAGTCGCAGGGGTATTGGCGATGTAGCCTGCTGGTAATTGCATAGCTGACGTTATACCAGAAAGTGCCGTGATGAATGCATACTTGATCCACATATGTCTTAAAATGTCAGCCTCTTTTACGAAAGTGGTTTTCAGCTTATGCTGGATTTCTTCCAGTTGTGCACAAATTGCAATTTGCTCACTATGAAGCGCCCCGTATTTCAAGTTACTGGTTGGATTCGTATGCTCCACATGACCCTCCTTGTTCAATGTGGCAACAATTGTGGCAAGCCCTCCCAATACTTTTTCTTTCCCAAGAGCATGCTGCAATTTTTCCATATGCTCCATTCCATTTAACAATGGCATTACAAAAGCACCTGTCTTGGCCACAATTGATTGGATTTGCGGGATGACTGAATCCAGATGATATCCTTTCACAGTGAGTAGGACTAAATCTGCATTTTGGACTTGTTCTGACGATGTATAAATTGAGACATTTCCACTTTCAAAGTCGCCTTCTGGACTGCTAATTTTCAAGCCATGAGTCTTCAATTGCTCCGCACGTTGTTCTCGAACAAAGAACGAAACATCTTGGCCAACCTCGAGTAATCTTCCTCCAAAATAACACCCTAACGCTCCTGCACCGAACACCAATACATTCATTAGATCAGCCTCCATTCCTGAGATTACTAGATTTCTATTATCAATAATATAACATAATTAATATTAGCAAGCCTATAAATTACTGATTTTTCAAACAATTAACGATTGACGGTTATCCTCGAAAATGTGGCGGAAATAACAGTAGAACTGGCGGAAAAAGTACCTTTTTTGACGGATATAATCCTCTAAGTTTAGGAAAAACTAAACCAAAGTGCAAAGATAGGATGAGGATAATGAAAGAACGTACAAACACAAACAAAGTTTTTTGCAAGAGTGAATATGACACATTGAAACGAGTGATCATGTGTCAGCCTCAGTATATGACAATCCGGCAAGTGATTAATGAGACGCAGGAACATTTTAAGGATGAAGGCATTCATATTGAACGCGCCCTGGAGCAGCACACCAATTTTGTTAATATGCTTAAAGAATACGACATCGATGTCATTTTATTGCCCTATCATAAAAAATATCCTGAGCAAGTTTTCACGCGGGATATCGGTTTTACATTGGGCGAAACAATCTTTGTCGCGAATATGGCGACAGATGCTCGAGCTGGTGAGGAAAACGTTTTAAAGCAATGGCTGGAAGATGAAGAAATCTCCTATTTCAACCTGGTGAAGGAACATATTGAAGGTGGCGATGTCATTGTTGACCAGGACACTATTTATGTTGGGCTGAGTAGTCGGACAGACGAAAAAGCTACCGCTCATTTAAAGCGTCTTCTCCATAAATTTAAGGTTGTGACTATTCCGTTTAAAGATAAATACTTGCATCTGGATTGTGTATTTAACGTCGTTTCACCGGATTTAGCATTAATTTACAAACCTGCTTTGACTAAGGAAGACATCGAGCTTTTCTCTTCCCGCTATGAATGCATCGAGGTTTCGGAAGAGGAACAATTTCAGCTAGGTACGAATGTATTAAGCATTGGCAACAAACGCGTTCTCAGCTTGCCCGTGAATAAGCATGTAAACAACGAACTTCGTAAACGCGGCTTCGAAGTGATTGAAGTCGATATCACCGAAATTATCAAATCCGGTGGTTCTTTCCGTTGCTGTACGATGCCTCTTTTGCGGGAAGGCTCCTAAAATTAATAAAGTACCAGGTCACGCTTATAAATTGTTTACGACCTGGTACACAATCTTCTCATTTATTTATAACAGTGAGTCCTTGAGTTTACTCCTCTAACTACAACTTCCAAAATGCCTCATTTTCAGCGATCCACCGGAGATTGCACAGCTTCCCCTATCATCAATAGAAATCCTGCATACAATCCCATGTCTTGTGCCTTTTGACTTTCCCTTCCTAAAACTAATTAGACAGAATACGAAGATAGTATTATGAGAAAATTAATTCAATATTCACATTTTTTGTTTACACAGTTTTTAAACGGGAATCGAAGGAATGTAAAAAATCTTTAATAGGTAAGGAGGTGAAAAATCGAGTGTCCAATCGCTGGTTAGCTTCTCTACTGTTTGTAGCCGCTTTTTCATTGCCTGCACATGCTTATGCTGATGGTGGAATAACAGATGTCACCAATACGCTAAGCCATTCTGTCCAACAAACAGTGAACCAAACGATTTTTCCCGATTCATCTGACGGTAATCCTGAACCGACTAATGATGAGGAATCGACTAAAACGGATTCACCTTCTACTGAAAACGAGGTTCCGTTGGTAAAAGCACAAGCCTCTAAATCTGCTGACTCAATTAAGGTAAAGGTTGCAGAAGTGGAAGCAGAGGTTGTCGCTGAGACCCCAGCCGTGAAAGCGAGTACCCCTTTAGGTCACGCTGAGGTTGCTGCCGATCCACAGGCCATCAAGGTAGAGACTCCTGTGACTGAGGCTGACATTTCCAATAACACTCCAGCGGTTAAAGTGAGTGCTTTAGGAATTGCTGACGTTTCTGCCGATACACAGGCCATCAAGGTGAAAACTCCAGTGGTTGAGGCTGATATTTCCGCTAACACGCCAGCGGATGAAGTGAGTTCTCTGCAAGTGAAAATTGAGGCAGGAACAGAGTCACCGTCCGTCAAAGTTGAAACTCCAGAGCTAACCGAGGATGTTTCTCCTGACCTGAAGGAAGAACAGATAGAGGAATCAAAGAATCCTGCATTACCAACTAGTCTACCTGAAGAGCAGGATAACGTTTCACCAATTGTTTCACCCGAACAAAAGGATGGACAGAGCACTTTCGAACCTGTATTCATATGGTACACAACATCGGATAAAACTGCCGGAAATAGAGAACAATCTATTTCCATAAATAGCAACTTCGGACAAGAAGAGCAGTCTGGGGATCTAACTGACAGAACAGACACACCCAGCAGACAACTTTTAGTTACCTATGACAACATAAATCATGTATCGCCGGGTACTCAGCCTGCTTCCCCGACGACATTTTATAATGGACAAGGTACTTCTTGCACATCCAGTATCTGGAATGGTACAAGTTTTTCTACTACAGGCATACTGTTAACTATGTATCTATCAGAAGATTCATTGAGCAAAAAGGCGCTGGAAGAGACTAAATTACATTATGACGATTGGCTGAATGCTCCACCAACTCAGCCACCGCAAACATCCTTCTTCTTACAAAATATTAAAGATACCATTTAAAAATTTGAAAAGAAGAAGGAGAGAAAAAAATGAAGAAAAAACACTTTATTCAAACATTGGCGGTTACCGGTTTCACAGCATTCGGACTATTTACAGGTGCATCACTTAGCTTTGCGACAGAAAACGAACCTTCATCAGAAACAGGTACAACAAACGGCGTACTATCGCTTGAAAATATCGGGAATTCCATCAATGATAAACTGTTAAAAGAAACTTACTCTGATGTTCAGAATATTAATCTATCTCTAGCAAAACAGGATGTGTCTGCCAATGCAGATCAAAGTGTTAGCACCACAGAAGAAGAAACAACAGAAACTGAAAGCTCATCTGCTAATCTCAATAGTACAATCGGATTATCTGCAGAGAAAGAAGACGATACTGCATCATCACTAAACCTTGAAACTGATGTAGTTACTGCTAATAGGAATCTTGAGAACGAGGAAGCTTCAGCTACTGGACTTAACACCGCGCTTGGTCTTAGTGCGACTAATGATGAAGAGGAAGATTCTTCTTCACTGAATCTGGATACGAATCTAGACGCGGCTTCCATGAAGCAAGATGAGGAAGATAAGGCCTCTTCCCAACTAGACACTGGGCTTTATCTTGAGGTGACTAATGACGAAAACGTTGATTCTCCTTCACTGAATCTGGATACAAATCTAGACGCGGCTTCCATGAAGCAAGATGAGGAAGATAAGGCCTCTTCCCAACTAGACACTGGGCTTTATCTTGGTGCATTAGACAGCGATGACGAGCATTCTTCCCTTTGGCTTGATTCTGATTTAAACGTTACTTCTGTGAAGCAGGATCAGGAGGATTTGTCCTCTTCTCAACTAGACACTGGGCTTTATCTTGGTGCGACTAATACCGAAAACAATGATTCTTCTTCATTGAATACGATTTTAGACGCGGCTTCTGTGGTGCAAGATCAGGAGGATTTGTCGGCTACTCAACTAGACACTGAACTTAATCTTGGTGCGACTAATGACAAAAATGATGATTCTTCTTCATTGAATCTGGATACACATTTAGATGCAGCCACTATGGAGCAAAATCAGGAAGATATGTCGACTTCTCAACAAGACACTGAACTCAATCTTGGTGCGACTTATAACGAAAACGATGATTCTTCTTCATTGAATACGAATTTAGACGCGGCTACTGTCGATCAAGATCAGGAGGATTTGTCGGCTTCTCAACTAGACACTGAACTTAATCTTGGTGCGACTAATGACAAAAACGATGATTCTTCTTCATTGAATCTGGATACACATTTAGATGCAGCCACTGTGGAGCGAAATCAGGAAGATATGTCGACTTCTCAACAAGACACTGAGCTCAATCTTGGGGCGGCTTATAACAAAAACGATGATTCTTCTTCATTGAATCTGGATACGCACTTAAACGCGGCTTCTGGGGAGTAGGACCAGGAAGATATCTGGACTTCTCAACTAGACATACTTGATTCATTATTATCACTTTTGACTCTAAACTAAGACAATAGTAAAAGTTTTAAACCGATTTCTACTAAAGTTGGCCACTTTGGGAGAAATCGGTTTTTGTCTTTTTTTAAACTCTGCGCATGCTGGAGCAGCCTCTTTTCTCCAATAACCTCCAGTGAAATTGTATGTGTGCCTGGTCCTATTTTTTTATTGCTTTATATTCTTGAAATATTGATAAACCCTTTCAAGCTTTTTCAATTGGTTTCCTTTGGGACTTTCCATATTTCCGAATTCAAAAAACTTCACTTTTTTAATTCCTACAAAATTAAATAGCGCTCTTTTCATTAAAATTTTATGTGAATTATGCAACCAGAGTAATGGATAGTGCGTTGGCCCCTTCATAGTAGACACACATACAACCGATTTCCCTTCCAAAAGCCCATCTGGGAAAAGGCCCTTCTTATCTTTATAAGCAAAGTTAGAAGCAAATAATTGATCAATGTATCCCAGTAGCATTGCGGGAGGTCTTCCCCACCAAATCGGATAGACCAATACTAGCTTATCTGCCCACAAGATTTGTTTTCTATATTTTTCGATACTAGGGTTCGTATGCATATCGCGTCTTCTTTGTTGCTCATTAAATACGAGACGAGGATCAAAACCTTCTTCATATAAATCTAAGACCTGCAATTCCTTTATGTTGGAATTTTCACTACTTCCCTTAATGACCTTTTGCAAAAATGCATAATTTAGACTTGCATGATTAGGATAGGTATAGATAATGAGCAATTTCATCGCATACCTCTTCATTCTTATTTGGTAAATAAATAGTAACATTTACCATTTTAATTATCAATTGATAATTGTATTTTGATAATTATTTTGTTACATTGACGAATGAGGTGTATAATATGGATAATAATTCCCTTTTTAATAATTTTGTATTATTTACAACGTCTTTTCACCGTGTAACACATGAGTTCACAAAAGATGCAAAGTCAGATTTAGTTTCGCAAATTCAATATAAGATTCTTGAGTATATTGCAGTTAGCCAACCTGTGACTCCAAGTGATATCAATGATTGCATGAATATGTCTATGCCGAACACAAGCCGTGAACTAAAAAAGTTAAGTGAAAAAAATTTAATTGAGAAGATACATGATAAGGATGATCGAAGAAAGCAATATATTCGTCTATCCAAAGAGGGAAAAGCTATGATGAATGAATCTTTCGCAATTATAGAATCACGTTTTCTAGAACGTGTTAAAGACCTCTCGAAAGAAGATTTAGATGAAATTGAACATGCGATTAATATTTTTCAGACAAAGCTATTTAACGAATAGAGATAAAAATTTTGATGGAGCAGGTCCCCTGTACACACAATACTTCAAAAATAAAAAAACCTGAGCAGCAAAAGATGCCCAAGTACATTTAAAGCCCTACACTTGCAAAAGCTCACCATAATGTTCCATCAGCTAAATTGATGAGCTTTCTTCAAGTAGATTTTTAATTTTTAGTAAGTCTTTTTTGTTTGCACTTTTCATCGATAAGGACAAGAAAGGCGTTAGTATTTTTGAAAAGCCACTCGGAATTCCTTTATTTCTTAATGTCATTCTCGTTCTTTCCTGGTCAAGCGCTTCCCATGTATAAGTGGTCTCCATCGGAAATGGTCCATTTGCTGTTTCCATCACCAATTTTTCTCCCGGAATATAATCTCTAATTTCATAGATATAGGCAAGCTCTCGACCAAGAAATTGTGCTTTAAATGCAATCTGGCTTCCTATTCTCATCGGTTTTGGCGTGTGCCATTCGGCTGAATGAATATTTACATACCAGAAAGGCGCATGATCAGGATCTGCTGCATATTCAGATACTTTTTCTATTGATCTGTTAATAATAATTTCTGTAAAGACATCTACCAAATTAGCTACCCTCTCATTCACATTGTTGCGTTTCTTGGGGATGACTTATTTTTAATAAAAAAGACAGCCTACTCTTCCCCAATCAATTTTTTAAGTTCTTCAACCATATTCGCCCAACCATATTTCGCACCATTGAATGCCTGGTCCTCTTGTTCGAATCCTGTTTGTTCAAGGTGTAAGAAAGTTGTTCCATTTTCTTCTTTCAGTGTCCATGTAACGATGGTGTTAATTGGACCGCCAACCCATGTGTAAGAGAGTTTATGGGGCTCGTCCACTACTAATACTTCGCAATCAACAATTAGATTCCACTGTGGATTTTGGAATTGGCATTTATGTCCCACAATTGGTTTAAAGTTGTTTACCATAATCCATTTTTCCAGGGTTTCTGAATTTGTTAATGCATCCCACACCTTGTTGATAGAGCTTGTAAACTGAAAATCTAATGATACTTCTGCCATTTTTATTCCTCCCCTAATAAGTCTTTTAAAAGTGCCACTTTTTCATACCAGAATTTTTCGTAAAATGATACCCAATCTTTAATTTCCTGAAGTGGTGCCGCATTTAGTCGATATCTTGTTTCTCTGCCCACTTTCCGGTCAGCCACTAAACCCGCTTCTCTTAGGATTGCCAAATGCTTTGAAACCGCTGTACGCCCCATTTGAAAATGAGGAGTTAATTCGTGTAGAGGCAGTTCTTCCGCATCCGCCAACAAACGTAGCAATGTACGTCTTGTTGGGTCCGCAATGGCTGTAAAAACATCACGGTCTTGATTCTTATCGTTCAAAATAACCTCACCTTATAAATAGGACACCATTTAGTGTCATTATTATAGGACACTTTTTGGTGTCGTGTCAATTTTATTCTATACATATGTTGGAGATGCCAAGGTTCTCCTCAATGAATCAAATCGTTTATTACAAATCGAAATTTTGCTTAATAACAATTCCTAGTTTTTCCGATTACTTTTTAAAGTTTTTCTCATGCTGAAGCAGCCATTCTTTTCGCCATAAACCACCAGCGTAGCCTGTTAGTTTCCCATTTGAGCCGATAATGCGGTGGCACGGGATGACGATGCTTAACTTATTTTTTCCATTGGCGCTTCCAACTGCCCTGATTGCTTTTTCATTGCCTATTGAAACGGCAATATCCTTATAAGAACTCGTCCCGGCATAAGGTATACCTTTTAGTGTAGTCCACACTGTATTTTGAAAGTCAGTTCCTTCAAAGGTATAAGGGAATGTAAATTCATAGCGCGTTCCCTTAAAGTATTCGTCTAGTTCATGAAAACAAAGCTCTAAAACCTTAGGGGTATCACTTCCAATGAAATTCTCTGGCTCCGCCTTTTCAGAGAACATAATGGAACAGACGGCTTCTTCCGTTCCAATGATTTCTATCAGTCCAATTGGTGATTTATAGTCGATTTGATGAAAGCCACTACTCATATAAGGACCTCCATAGATAGAAGGTAGCATATGCCTGCCAACCCTCCCAGTTTTTAGCGTGCTCTTCTATTTCTTCAAGTGCTGGTTTCCGTTCAAGTCCCAATTGCAGCTTTAGGGCGTTATGAAGGCCGACATCTGCGATTGGAAACGCAGACGGGAAATGAAGGCATTTCATCATCACGTAATCTGCCGTCCAAGCCCCTACACCCCTTATTGCCGTTAATGACTTTTTTACCTGCTGATAATCGCTTAACTCGAGCAATGCCTCTTTCGTAATCATTCCATTCGACAATAATTGAGCGATTCCAATAATGTATTCTGCCTTCCTCGTCGAGAATTGGAGCATTTTTAGCGCCTCAACAGATTTATTGGCAATTGCTTTATATTCCGGGAAGTTCCAGTAGGTGTTTCCTTCAAAAACTAGACTCTCCCCATACTGTTCAACAAAACGTTTCTTCAACGTATAGGCAAAGGTTAAGTTGATTTGTTGTCCTAGAATCGCCCATGTCAAAGCTTCAAATAAATCCGGAATGCCAATAATTCGCAATCCGCGATATTCATTGGCAATATGGTGCAAGACCTTATCTTTACTGGCCATTTCATAAAAAGGTTCCAACTCTTGATTCAAGTCAAACCAATCCCATAGATAGGCTGCCGCTTCTTCACGTGTTCGAAGGGTCGGCGCACTTACTGGGAATTCGACTGTAATTAAATTTGAGGCTTCCCCTATTTTCAATAAAACCAATTCGCCATCTATTTTTAGCAGTTTATATAAATAGCCGTCCTTTATTTGGTGTAAATTCTCCTGTTCAGACCTTCCTAAAAACACAAGACACTCTTGGAAATTAAAATCCTTCGGTGGCGTTATTTCGATAAACGAACCGTAATCAACCCAATTCATTGCACCACCTCATTTCTGGTGTGATTTCTGTATTCACTAGGAGAACAGTTTTTCAAACGGCGAAACACTTTATAAAAATTCGATGGACTTTGAAAGCCTACCTCATAGCAAATCTCAAGATTCGTTCGATCTGTCGTTTTTAGAAGATGTGCCGCTTTGTCCACCCGGATTTTTTCCAAATAGGTACGAGGCGTCTCGGACGTTTCCTTTTTAAATAACCGCTCAAGATAAAAAGCGCTGATTCCTGCATGATTCGCGATATCCTGTAATTCCAGCTTTTGTTTATATTGATTCACGAGAAAGGTAACCACTTTTCGGACAAGCTCCCGATTTGGAGAGTGATCCGCTTCTGGCTGGCATCGTTTGCACGCACGAAAGCCAGCCCTTTCTACATCATGAATATCATAATAGAACTCCACATTGATTTTCTTTGGCTTTCTGGACCGGCAAGAAGGACGGCAGTAAATCTTGGTAGTCTTCACTGCCGTGAAAAAAAGCCCATCATACTTACTGTCACAGTCCAAAATTTTCTCCCACATTTCTTCAAAAGAAAGCTTGATACTAGCCCCCATCACTCTCCGTCCTTCCTCTTTCCAATTTCGTACAAATCGAGTTCCCACTAATTGCTTGGCACCGTTTTGTGTAAAAGCGATCAATTAGTTAATCGTTCATACCATTTGGACTCCTAATTCCTTAAGCTTATTACAATCGGTAAGTCTGGGCAAAGACATCACATTTAGTGGCGCAATAAAAGTTATGTGCATGCGATTTCTTCAACCTCTTCATCCTTGACTGTTGCAACTTATTTTAACAAGGAAGCCCACCTCTTTTCGTCCTCATTCTTGCTCTTATGGTCCGCTAAAGGGAATTGTTCGAGAATTGTGTGTGCCTGGTGCACACACAATTCCTGCACACCATGTTTGTGAGCATCTGTTAAGGGTAGTTATATGGTGACTTCGAGTAAAGCAAAGGGATGTGTATACTAGTTGTTTGGAGTATCAAATCTCGTATCTCTTGTTATTTCAGCATTTATCATCTTGCCTATTGTAATCTTCCTTCGGGAAATGAGTTATTTAATTGTGAGCTGGATATTTGGGGTGATCAATCCAAGATTAACGATTGGTTCCGGACCCCGGCTTTTTAAAATTGGAATATTTGATGTTCGCAAATATTATCATGTCTATAGCTGGTTTTCGTACGACGATTTAAAAAATGATAGTAAATTAGCATACATTTTTGTCTATGCAAGTCCCATTTTTATCAACCTCTCCCTTGCCCTGCTCATTAACTTTTTATTAGCCAACGGGTGGGTGGAGGAATATAAGACGTTTTGGGACCGCTTTATTTTTTATGCTTTTTATTACGTTTTATTTGACATTGTCCCTATGTATACAGTTAATGGCAAGCCAAACAACGGCATGATTATTTATGAATTAATTCGATTTGGAAAACGGGTCGATTATAATACAGAGTCCTTCATACCAGCCACTTCAGAGATGGAGAAGCAACACGAGGAATATCTAAAAAGAATTGAAGAAATAAAAAAAGAACGCGAAAAAGAAAATAAAGAATAAATCTTGAATTCAATATCGTAAATACAACAAAAGCTTAGGCACTATTTAAATGTGCCTAAGCTTTTGTTTCTCTAGTTATATTAGTTGATAATGGGTAATTTGAGCCTGCTCACTATGAAACGCTACATACTATAATTGTACATTCTAAAAAAAGCCAGCTCCCCATCAAAAATGGAGCTGACTTTTGATTAAAGATACAAGGTACCGTCAAAGTTAAGAATTGTTTGTGTGCCTGGCACTTTAATATGGGTTTGTTGCGATGAAGCTTGCTGTTTTCACGTAGATGCGTGGGTTTAGTTTTAGTTGGTTGACGATGATTTCTGCGATGTCTTCAGGTTGCATAAGTTTCGTTTCATCGTTTTCTTTAATTAGGTTCGTTTCTACCGCTAAATCTGTTGCTACAGTACTTGGCGCTAATGCCGTTACGCGAATATTATTGCGTCGAACTTCTTGGGCCAATGATTCTGTAAAGCCGATTACCCCAAATTTCGATGCACTGTAGGCACTTGAAGTTGCTGCCCCACTTAACCCGCTTGTAGATGAAATATTGATGATGTCGCCAGCCTCTTTATCGAGCAATTGAGGCAATACCGCACGGGTTACATAATAAGTACCCATTAAATTCACATCAATTATGTTTTTCCATTCTTCCGGCTCCATATCTAAAACGGAACCAAATGTAGCAACCCCTGCGTTATTAATTAAAATATCGGCAGTTCCTACTTCTTTTGAAAGTAATGTTACCGCTACTTCTACCTGCTCTTGAGATGAAACATCCGCCATTGCATAGGCAACTTTAACACCTAACGCTTCAAGTTCTGTAGCCACTTCTCTTAAACCTGACTCATTTCTTGCGATTAAACCAAGGTTTACGCCTTCTTTTGCTAGGGCGATAGCAGTTGCCTTACCAATCCCTCTTGCTCCTCCAGTAATAAACGCTACTTTCCCTTGTAATGATTGTGCCATAGTAACGGCTCCCTTCCATTTCCAGTTTGTACTTCGCCCCCATTATACTATTTTGCAATAATGGAGGCATCGATTTAGCTTAGAAAAGAAAATTGTGTGTATCACTGGCACTCAAACAAATACCCCATCTATCTGCTTTCTATCGTAGTCCAGGATCCAATCGTTGTATTTATTATAAATACCCTCAATTGTCTCTTTTTTCGTTGCCACTAAGTCGCAGCCTCTGCTGTCGTAAATAGAGAAGATTGTTCCTTTCGTAAGATTCAACATATAAATCCGTGGTATTTTAGTAGAGAAAATGGCATTAACCAGCCGACTAGGATTTATATCTTTCACCTGACATTGCAAACTAAATTGATGTTTGCACCATCCTGCCAGTTCCTCTTCGTCTTCCTCTTTCAAAGGCAAAATCTGATGTTGTATGCTGTACTTCAAGTTTTTTTCCCTTAAAAATGAAATAAAAAACTTTGCTCGCTTACGTTTTCTCTTCTCAACAATTCTTCTAAAATCCTGCGCCACTATAAACAATTCGTCCTCATCATCATGAATGGCCGCAAACAATGTTTTCGATCGATTGTACACACGATCTAAATAAAACGTGTCATTTTCTTCTTTTGGATCTCCTAATTCAAATCGAATCCCAATTTCCCAATTATAAAAAAGTGGAGGTTCGAGCAATAAATTCGGGAAACTCTCTTCCAAATAATCTTCTAATTTCAACGAATCACCCTTTTTACCGTGATTAATCAAATGCAGAATGCTCTGCAAGATTCCCTGCATACCTACCTATCTTCTATTTACTCGGGGAGTAATCCTTCTATCTCCAATACTTCATCATTTATCAACAGTTCCAGCCCTTTCACATCCCGTAAATATGTAAATTCTTCCTCCGCGACATTAAGACGAACGAAAAATCCTGATTTTGCCCTTTGGTAACTAAATCAACGAAATGTCTCGCATCCCTTTCCACTTCAACCTTTCAAATTGCCGGATTGAAAATTCTGAAAACAAACTTACTATTCGTCTTAACATCCATTATTATATATCTAAATGATATATGTATCTTTTAGATAGGTGTGAATATATGAAACGTTACAATGATACTACTTATACGCTATTAGGCATATTAACTACTGATTGTAAATCTGGTTACGCCATTAAACAGTTTATCGATCGAAGCTTAAATCATTTTTGGAAGATAAGTTATGGCCAAATCTATCCAACTCTAAAATTAATTGTTCAAGAAGAATTGGCAGAAGTTCGCACTGCATCAAGCCCAGGCAAACCTGACAAAAATGAGTACTATCTTACTCCAAAAGGAATCCAGACACTCAAAAATTGGTTGGAGCAGCCGGTTGAGCAATTGCCAATTGAGCGAAATGAGATTTTACTTAAATTATTTTTCGGCCGCTATCAATCCCATGAAAATCAACTTCTCCTACTTCAAAAGTATAAAAAAGAACTTGAAACACGGTATGAAACCTATCGTTCTATAGAACAGGCAATTATTCAACATCAAGAACAGGATGAGAACTCGGCTTACTGGCTTTTCACTTTAGATTATGGAAAAAGAACGACTCAAGCTGCAATAGACTGGTGTGAATTTACTCTTAAAAAACTACCGATGGGGTGATTTATAATGGCCAAACAGATTTATACGGGGCGTTATACGATTGATAATACAGAGGATATTGTCGTTTTCATCATTGGCATGAGAATCAACAAGCGACTGGCCGTGCATAAGTGGCTACCAGTTTTTAATGCGATGCCTGGAATGATTAATGAGCTCTACTCAAACAAAGAGGAACTGGGATTCTTATCGATGGAGAGCTATTTTGGACTTAGAACTACTGTCATGATTCAATATTGGCGTTCAACAGATGAACTGCTTTCTTATGCCAAAAATGAAAAGCATTTGTCGTCTTGGAAAAACTTCAACCAAAAAGCAAGGAACAACGAGGCAGTTGGGGTCTATCACGAAACTTATCAAGTAAGTAAAAGCAATTATGAATCCATTTATGTCAATATGCCTCAATATGGGCTGGGCAAGGCATTAAATCACAATCCCACAACTGCAGAAAAAAATACCGCACGTCAACGTCTGAACCATTGAGCTTGCCAGGTCCATGAACCGTTGCTAAAAGTTTGCGGACCCCTTACTCCTAAACGGTCCTGCTCAAATATCTCAAAACCGCATTCATTTCCTTCGCATCATCCGCTCCATCTTCAACCGCCCACAGCACCTGGACGGTTAAAAGGGCGACAGCCGCTTTTCTTAAACGCTGCTCGTCCAATGCTTGCATGTGTACTATTTGCTTCACTCGGGTTTCCAACAATACCAAGTCCCCATTTAACTCATTAAATAAAAACGGGATATAGTCAAAATAAATATCTCCTTGGACTCCTTTCGGATCAATGGCCAGCCAACCCCGTTCGTGATCGTATAGGATATTTTCATGATGTAAATCCCCATGTAGATGGACATTTCCAGCTGAAGTGTCTTCGATTTCCTTTTTATATTCAAGTGCTTTTTCAATTTGCACCTGTGTGATAAAGTCATTCGGGACCGGATTTACTAGCGCATTAAACCAATTATGTATATGGGGCAATTCTTTTGATGGCTCTCTGTTTAACTTGTTCCAGACATCCAAATAGATGTCTGTTTGTGCTTCCTTTTCAACTTCTTTTAACATCGTGCCTGGCTGGAGTCGTTCCAGTAAAATGCTGCCCAGCTTTTCATCATTCTCATATAAATTCACGAAGCCCTCACCTTGAAACTCTCCCGTCGCCTGTATTTCATTCGAAAAATCATATCCCGGGATGCCGACCTTTAATACCAACGGACGGTTCATTGCGTCTTTTACGTAGGCCACATAATTGTATGATAAATTGGATGGCTCACCCTCTATTGTTAACCCCCACTGATTGCATATCGATTCAAGCGTCTGCGGCAATTGCTGCAGCCATTGTTCCCCCACCTCACCAAAAGCCGCTTTGATCTTCTCTACAAATTGTTTATTCATTTTTACCCCCCCATTGTCCAAAGTACTCACTATATGGTTCAATATGGGTATAGTAAATACCTTTCATGTAAAGCCACATAAACCAATAAAACCTCTAACACTAAGTTAAACTAGCGTTAGAGGTCTTCTAGATTTAGGAGATTTCGCATCTCCTAATCGAATTTAGAGCTTATTCATCATCAACTTCGCCGTCACCGATTTCATCTTCCTCTTCCACATCTTCAATTTCTTCATTTTCCTCAGGTGCTTCATCACCACAAGCGGCTAAAGAGAACATCGAAAACGTTAAGAACATCATCAACAGTAACTTTTTCATTTAGGAAAACCTCCTTTTTCTCTAGGTTTCCCCTATTCCTTTTAAAATTAAACCGTTACTGAACGAATGATTTTAACCTTTGCAGCTCTTCCCTTTGTTCTTTTTCTACTCTATTTACAGCCATAACCAAATCTTGAAAGTATGGTTTTTCAATCACTTGCTCTGCCCCATCATTCATCAGTTCATCGGCAATATATTTTTGTCCGCCCATAGAGGTGCACATAAGGACCTTGGCTAGTGGATTAATGTTCATAATTTTCTTTAACGCACCCAGACCATCCAATTCAGGCATATTGAGATCCATAATGACCAGGTTTGGTCGATAGGACTTATACATTTCAGTGGCTTTTTGACCATTTTCTGCTTCAAGAAAATCGATATATCCAGCCTCACATAGCATTTTCATAATAATTCTTCTCATAAAGAACGAATCATCTACTACTAGAATTCTCATGGTCTTCATCCCTTCACTGCTTAATCACTCGCGATTGTGCTTAATGCCGAATTTTATAATTTCATTATGTCAATAAAACACTTAATTAGTAATCACCTAGTGTTCTTATTTATAGGTCCTAATTCCACTCGCGAAGAATAGGAATACTTTCTTATGGAGTTTTTTTTCAAATGAAAAAGCCGACTCCTCAGAAGGAATCAGCTTTTAATTTTATTTTAGAAATTCGGTTATATTCACATGGACTTTCAGTTAACCATCATACTTTTTGTATAGCGAGTTGGTAATCTTGGCATGATTTATGGCAAGATCTGCGTGGTGGAGGATGAGATTGATTTCTCCGCCATCTTGTGGGTAAACGACAACTCCAATTTGAACGGATACCTCTACAGTGGTGTTCGTAATATAAATCGGCTGACTGACAGTTCGGTTGATTCTTTCCACCATCGCATGTAGCTCATTTTCTTTTACCTCGCCTGATAGTACAACCGAAAATCGGTAGCCATCCATTCGATAGACGAGACCCCGATTCGCCATCACTCCCGATAATCGACCACCCACTTTAATAAGGACTAAATCTCCAGCCTGTTTTCCGTATGAATCATAGATTTCCTTCAGACCATTTAATTTTATATATAAGATGGTTAGTTTTTGGTCTCTATGAAATTCTTCTTCAAAGTCCAACTGAAATTTATGAAAGTTTGGTAGATCGGTTAATGTATCAAAATAAGCTCGATAGCGAATGAGTTCTTCTTCTTTTTTCTTCTCCGTCACATCCCAGAAAATCGATTCAATTGCATGCGCACCATTCAGTTGAATCGGAATCGCACTCGTTTCAACATCAATGGCTGTACCATCCAATCGAACTAGTCTTTGGTACAAAGGTGTCGCAGCTACACCCAAGTTTTGGACCTTATGAATTCGTTTCGAAACAATTTCTTCATATTGCCGATGAATGAAGCGCTTAATGGGTTGTCCAATAAGCTCAATTGGTGTACTCGCGCCAAGTAACTTAGATGCAATTGGGTTAGCATATTGAATGATTCCTTTTTGATGTACAATAATTCCTATCGGTGCATTCTCTACCAGATTTTTGTAACGGTTTTTACTTTCTTTTAGTTCCATTTCCATTTTTTTGCGCTGGCTAATATCCATCACAGAACCGATGATAGTGGGCTTGTCCTCAAACTGAATAAGCTTGATACTCAATGACATATTAAAGATGGTGCCATCCTTTTTTACCCCTCGCAATTCCACTTCACACTGTTCGATTTCACCAGCTTGAAATTGGGGGATGAACTCATTTATTTCATGTACATCCTCAGGATAGACTAACTCAATCGGACTTTTTAAGAGAATTTCTTCCAGCTCATCATGAAAAATTTCGCCAAAGCTTTTATTCACCCAAAGAAACTGATCATTTTGGACCATAAAAAGCCCAAGTCCTAATTTATTTGCTACGGTTTGAAACACGTTTAAAATCCTCCACTAAATACCTAGTTCCCTTCATTATGCCACCTCAGAGCGATGACGACAAGATAGTAAGCAAGTTCTCTCTAAAAGTACGTCTAAGTGTAATACAAACATTTATCTTCATTAATTATCTAAATAAAACAAAAAATACACATCAATTTTTGGCAGATTGATGTGCAATCACTTATAAAGTATACATGAACTATCTATAGAAATTAAACAACGCACCTATTTGTCTAACAATATTAATCCCTTCGGATACTTTACCTGCATGGTCCATCATTCGATTCATGTCTGGCAATCTTCTTCTTGGGCCTTGCTGCGGGTAGCCTTGTTGTTGCTGTTGTTGGTAACCTTGAGCCTGTTGCGGATAGCCCTGTGGTTGTTGATGATAACCTTGTGGCTGCTGCGGGTAGCCCTGTGGATGTTGCTGGTTATACAAGTAGGGATTTTCCGGTCTTCTCATTTCGTTAGGTTGCCCATAATTTGGTCGATATCCTGGTGGAACCGGTCCCCTCCTAGAATCCTGCGAGAATGCTCTTCTCTGATTTGGTCGATAATTCTGCATTACTCTACTCACCCCCTATCAGAATTACTCTTTTTCTCTAGTATATGAGGGGATGTTGTTATTGCTTAGACTCTAGAAGCATTCAATTCTTTTTCACAACAAAAACTTGAAGCATTTTATGTATTTTGTGATTTTCTCTAAACACAAGTAACCTAGCCAACTTGTTGTCTCCACTTCAATACAATCGCAATAAAAAATAACCCATCTTGATTTTTTTAGATGGGTTATCTCTATGCAATAGCCTCTTCACGAGAACCATTCTATTCTTTTATTACGATTTTAGCCTTTATCCCCTTATGAATATAAATCAGCTGGGACATCCCATAAATGACCTGAGTTGTCAGCGAATATTCCCATAATTAGTTCTTGGTCAATATACTTGTAGATATAGATTTTTTCGCCATTGTACTGAGTCGTATTCAGAAGTTCGACCTTCGAGCCTTGCTGATCTAAATAGGACTTTATTTCTTCCCATGATAGGTCCACTGGTTCTTTTTCTATCGAAACCCATTTATAGTTATCCATTACCCACTTTCCGTTTTCTTTTATCACCGTATAGTAGACTGTACTTCCGCTTGAAATCATATTATCTAGTTCAACGCTGGATGCTACAAATCGATCACTCGTGTTTTCATGTAAAGTGAATTGAATATCCAAATTTTCGTATGGATAAGGGGGCATGTCACAGGAGCAAAAGAATTCATCCTTGACTGTTTTCAAAAATCCGTCTGTAAAATCTTTCGATGCGTAATTTAATAATTCCGGTCTCAGAATCGCAAAATCTGGATGGTTGTCAAAGGACCAATTATGTTCTTCCCCTAATCGATTGAATGTACCAACAATCCCTGACATTAACTCACCGACAATCTTTTTGGCTTCATTTTCTGTCAGTTTTTTTAAATTTTCATCAACCTTGGCTTCATTTTCCTTCGCTAGTTCATCGAATGACAACCCTTTGTTATTTAGATAAGTACTGGAAGCCACTTCACTGATTTCATCCAATCGCTGTTGCTTCATTTTGTATAAAAAGGTTACTGCTTGTGCTCGCGTAAGTTCATTGCTAGAGCCAAAGTATTTTAGCAGGTCATTTTTTTGATCAAGGTTTTGGCCAGTTGATATTTTATGATCTAGTAAAAACTCTATTGATTGCGTTAAGTCCAAACCATCATGACCTAAATACACTAACACTTGCGCCACTAAGCCCCTTTTGACTGGTTGATTTCTAAACGAATGATCGATATACCCGTTAAGTGGTACTCCGTATGCAGCCAATGATTGATACGCCTTATCCGCCCAATGTTGAGTTAGCGCATTTTCATCGTGCAAGTTGTCAGCATTTAAATCAAAGAAACGTTCTAACAGTGCAGCGAATTGCGCCTCTGTGACCAGATCGTTTGCACCGAATTCCCCATTGGCATAACCATTCACGATTCCTTGTTCGTGTGCCCAAGCTACTGCTTCATACGCATAGTGATTTGCTTTTACATCCGGGAAGCTGGATATCGGCTTAGTTGTTTGCCCTATTACAGAAGGAGCAGCTGCTAGAGCATTAGACTGGAGCCCAATAGCAAGACAACATAAAACGAGTATTCTTAAAAACTTTTTCATAGAGTCCTCCTCTAGCACTTTTATATTTTTTTATAATGGTCCATTATATAAATCTATGTTTCAACCACCCAAAACATGCTCACATCTTCTTGCGATTCTAGTTATGTAGAAGAACTTAATGATCTATAGTTACTTGGCACCCCTACTTTAAACTTATTTTCCCTAAATTCATCTGTCTAAAACCTATAACCTTTCACATGGGATATAATGGATATGTGATTTTATTTCAAATTAAGTGGAGGGTCTATGAAAACTTTAATTCGTGGCGAAAAAGTAAATGTCTCTGATTATACGTCTGCAACGCAGCTCGAAGTGGAAGTGAATGTATCATCAAATTTCGAGATTGATCTAACGTGTTTTGGACTAGATCAGCAAAAACAGCTTACGGATGATCGCTATATGATTTTTTACAATCAATTAAATTCCCCATCCAGTGAAATACAACTTCAGAACCTTGGGAATGGCAGCGGAACATTTTTCATTGATTTAGCGAAAATCCCTTCTTCCATCCAATACCTTGTTTTCACGGCAACGATTGACGGGAATGGGAATATGGGGATGATTCAAAATGGCTCCCTTAAGGTCAAAGCGGGAAATCAAACAGTACTTGACTATTCCTTTAATGGGCAAGACTTCAAAAGTGAAAAAGCCGTTATTATAACAGAAATATACAATTATAAGTCGCTGTGGAAGGTTTCGTCTGTTGGAAGTGGATTTGACGGAGGCTTGGATGCTCTATTAGCTAATTTCGGTGGGACGGCTGCAGAAACTCAATCTCATAATGAAGTTCCAGCACCTGCGCCATCAAAAGTTACGACAAACACGTCAGCACCTATACCACCTGCTACTCCAGTGCTGGATAAAAAAGTGCTGCTCGAGAAGAAGATGGAGCAACAAGCACCGAAACTTCTGGACCTTTCAAAGAAAGCCAAAATTTCATTAGAAAAAGTAGGTCTGCAAAATCATACCGCCAAGGTTGCCCTTTGCTTGGATATTTCAGGCTCTATGTCAAAAATGTACCGCTCCGGCAAAATTCAGGAATTTGTTGAACGTATTCTGGCTCTGGGTACCCGCTTTGATGATGACGGTTCCATCGATATCTTTCTTTTCGGCAAAAATGCCTATGATGCAGGAGAAATCACCATTGATAACTTTAACGGCTCTGTAGATCGCTTAATTAAGCAATATCCGTTGGAAGGCAATACTTTCTATGGCAAAGCGATGAAAATTATCCGCAAGCATTATTTCGGACATGGCGGCAAACGCGACAAACCTTATTCTCAAAAACATCCGATTTACGTGATGTTTGTAACAGATGGTGCCCCTTTTGATAAAGCTGATGCATCGAGCCATATCCAGCATTCATCCTACGAACCGATTTTCTGGCAGTTTATGGCGATCGGCAAATCCAATAAAAGTGCTAAAAAGAAAGGTGGTTTCTTCAATAGTATTTTGCAATCAGATTTCACGTTCCTGGAGCAATTAGACAATTTAAGCGGCCGCTATGTCGATAACGCCAACTTCTTTAGTGTGGAAGATCCGCTGGAACTTTCAGACATAGAACTCTATGATTTACTGATGACCGAATACCCTGGCTGGGTGAAGAGCGCTTCCCAAAAGGGCTTAACTCAATAAAATTCAAGGCAATGAGGAGGAGCAAAATGTCTACGATTTCTTTAAGAAAAGATAAAGTAAAAGTCGTACTGGAAAAGAAAAAATTAACCGGTGTTCGCGCAAAAGTTGGGCTGGTATTGGATATTTCCGGTTCAATGAGGCGACTTTACAAAATTGGCGAAGTGCAGGAAGCTGTCGAACGAATCGCAGCTGTAGCTTCCCAGTTTGACGATGATGGTTCTTTGGATATTTGGGTTTATGACAATGAATTTGCACGACTACCTGGGGTAACCGAGAATAACTTATTGGGCTATGTTGAAAAGAACATCCTCAATAATGAAGAAATTCATAAATTCGGCCGCAACGATGAACCTCAAGCTATGGCGGATGTCATTAAAAAATACACGGTAGAGGAAGCTTCTGAGGAACCTGTTTTCTTAATTTTCATCAATGATGGCGGATGTAAACCTGGTATTAAAAAATTTATAGTAGAATCTTCAACCAAACCAATCTTTTGGCAATTCGTCGGGATTGGCGATTCCAATTTTGATGTCCTGCGCAAGTTGGATACGATGGAAGGACGCCTGGTTGATAACGCAAACTTCTTCCACTTTGAGGATATCGAGAAAATTACTGACGAACAGCTCTATGAAAACCTGTTAGACGAATTCCCCTCTTGGCTTCAGGAGGCAAAGGAAAAAGGAATTTTGAAGTAAGAGGATATGCTCGAACCTTGTTAAGTATTGGCTTAGCAAGGTTTTTTACTTTTTGGATGTTTTAATATGTGCACTTTTGATTTATTTATTCAAAGTGTCGGAAATATCGAAGAAAGTGTCGGGATTTTGAACCAATCTGTCGGGATTATCAAAGAAAGTGTCGGGATTATAATCTATTCTGTCGGGATTTTCACGAAATCCAGTGCTATTCACTAACACTTACTCTCACCATTTCTTAAAATTCATGCCTATTCCGACACTTAATTTTATGGCTTTTCACCTAACATATAACAATTTTTCGTCGTATAAAAATACTATCCAAAATTAAAAATAAGAACTATCAAAGGAGGTGTGAAGTAATGAAAAAATTAGCGAGCTTACTTCTATTCTGTGGTCTTTTCCTGACTTCTTTCAGTGATTCGGCTCATGGACAAGGTGTCACAATGTACAAGGAGCCACCTTTTGAATATTACAAGGTCTCTAGAGGGGATACTTTTTGGTTCATTGCCAAACGATATGGGTTGGATTATAGGGAATTAATGAGGCTGAACCCTACTGTCGATCCACTGAATATGCAAGTCGGGTCAAGCATTCGTTTGAAGGAAACAGGAAAATCCGTCGCAAGCTTTGAAGAAGAGGTTGTTCGCTTAGTGAATGTCGAAAGACAAAAAGCTGGATTAAGTACTGTGCAACATCGTGCCGATGTAAAAAATGTTGCTGAAAAGAAAGCCATGGATATGATCAACAGCAACTATTTCAGCCATACAAGCCCGAACTACGGTAGTCCTTTTGATATGTTGAAAACTTTCGGCGTTTCTTATAGAGCTGCAGGTGAAAACATCGCTAAAGGACAAAAGTCTCCACAAGAGGTAATGAATTCCTGGATGAACTCTTCCGGACACAGAGCCAACATATTAAACGGCCAATACGACGCGATTGGTGTCGGCTATTATAACGGCGCATGGGTGCAGATGTTTATTCAGTCTTAACAAAAAGTAGCCGTCCTATAAGGCGGCTACTTTTTAAAGCTTAGTTATTTCCTTCCGGCTACCCAATTCATGCCCCAGTTATAGGCTTGGTCCATATTCTTGTGGCCATTAAAGTACTCAACTAGACGTTGTACTTTAAATGTGTCGTCATTGACATTTTCAATCATGGCGATCGCACACATGATTTGTCCATTTTTATGTTCATCCAGTTTCACTTCGATATCTGGTCCTGCCGGGTATTTTAATGTCACGACGCCATCCGCTTGTGACCAATTGGCTACACCTTCATAGATAAAGGCATAAACTAAAACGCGCTTAATCCCGGAAATCTTATTTCCATTAATGCGCATGTTTTCTCCGCTAGTTGCTGAACCGGTACGATCATCTGCATCCAATCGGACATATGGTGCGCTTTCGTAAGAACCGAAAGCATTTCCTAATGCCTGTACGCAGCCCTTTTCCCCATTTTTCAATTCATATAAACACCCTAAATCAAGATCTACATTATTTGATTTACCTAATAAAGAAGAAAGAAAGCCACCCGATTTTTTGCCGCTATTTTGTTTATTCCAATTCAAATTGACTAAAATTTCGCCGATCACCTGATTATTTTTTTTCAGATTAATGGATTGCCCTTTTTTCTTTAACTCGATTTTTTCTAAATTCACCATTTAATGTAGCCTCCCATTTTTTATAGGTACTTTCATTTTGAATTTAAACCATCTAGGGTATAAAGATTCGCGACTCTTAACTTATTAGCCTACCCGGTTCGTTACATCATGAACTCAAAAACCACTACCTGACCACATTCAACTCTAAGATATTGCGAAGTAGTTCTTCAGTAGAGGTAGCGCCCATGCCATTAAGAAACTTTACTTTTTCGTCATTTGGCTGTTTTTCGTATAACTCCCCGTGAATTGCGCTATAACCATAATCGGCTTCGATAATCATATCATAGTCCATCATGGAATCACCGGCTGCCACATGGAGGTCATAGTCCACAAAATTTTGCAGGTATCGAACAGCAAAGGCCTTATTTAAACACGTCGGCAATACATATAATTTACTCCCATGAAGGAAGATGCTCCACCCCATAGGTGCTAGCTCTGCTTGGAATTCTGCCAGCTCCCCTCGAGGTACAAGCTCCCGGTTGACACGGAACATAAAGAACAAATCATCTATATAGAATTCCCTTAATACCCAGGATTCATGTCGGATTTTTGCAAAGGTTTTGATCATCTCTTCTTTTGGCCGAGATTGATCTGCTAAACGATTTCGGACAATTTTATTCCACTCTAAATCGGGCTTGCCGTCGATTAAAACGGTTCCCCCATTTGTTGTGATCGCATATTTGGGATTGATATCCTTTGATAGCGCGTGGATTCGTTCATATTGATGCACGGCTCTCGTTGTAACCGGCACAAAAAGATGCTCTTTACTAAATTCCTTTAATAACTCAATGGATTCCTGAGACATATAAGACATAATGACCTCTTCTTTATGTTCGACTGGAACAATGTCTCCTGCAATCGGGTATGTCTGCATCATCGTATTTGAATAAATTAAAGTACGATCTAAATCTGATGTAAATAGTATCAAAGTAAATCCCCCTATAATTCCTTAATTATTCCACAACATGAATAAGACATGTCTGTAAATTCTTCAATCGGCACATGAAGCTCCTTGGCAAGCATCAGGATATGCGTTAAATCGTTTGAGTACTTGGGATTCACCAGGATTTTCCATGGAACACGACGCAGTAATACACGCGTTGTTTCCCCGACCCCTGGTTTGATGAAATTCTTGTTCTGGATTCCAAACCGTTCTTGAATTAATTCAACAGATTTCAACCCTTTCCAGGAAGGAGTTGTATCTTCTTTTCTTAATTCCTCTAGCTCTTGCGTCACTTCTTCTTGCACCCGCTCGAATTCACTTGTTAACGTATCCACATAAAGATTGGACACATCTGCATCTGCCAATTCTTTATAATATTTTGCTCCGTGGAAATCATTTTCTTTCAGGATGTCATGGTTTAGTACCGTTCGGCTGACTAATCCTGAAACTGTGGAATTGAGGCAAGCAGATGGAATTAAAAAGTCATCTCTTGTTCCGTAAATACTTACACAATGGCCCGGGTCTGCCAACACACTTAAAGTAGGATCAAGTTTAACGCCGCGACTCTCATTATAAGCCTTGCATGCTTTGTCCAACTCGAAAGTAATAGCCCCTTTTCCTGTCCAGCCATCGACAAATTGAATTCTTGCTTGGTCATGTTGGTCAAAAATATAGTCAATGGCCGTTACATCAAACCCTCTACCGCGAATAATGGAGATGGAGTAATGCGGAACATCTACTTGATATTTATATGCCAAATATCTTTTTATCAGGATGCCGATTGGTGTACCGGCTCTTGCTAAACTAACAAGCACCAGATTTTCAAGGCCATTTCTCTCCTTGATTTGCTCCGCAACCACACCGACAGCAATGGCCACACGTTTTGAGTATTGCTCTAACGTCCTATGAAACAAATTCAAATATTCTTCTGTTGGTTGGTATTCTACAGGCAGCATTTCCGAATAATGTGTACCCGATTGGATCAGTTTTTCTTTTTCTTCCGACTTTATCTCTATCTGATAATTACTTATATCCCGCAATAAAAAAATAACATCCTCTTGGCGATAGCTCCCCATTTTATCCGGTTTCGCAATCGGTTTGTTCATACATTCACCCTCCATGCTTTTGTAGCTTGGCGTTTGCAGCTTTACTCGATGATTTCTGTCATATTGACAATATGAATATACGGTATTTTCACTCTACTTAACGCTTTCACTAATGAGCTCGTCGCGTTTAATGAAGGCATTCTTTCAAAAAGGATAAACACTTCATCATATTGGTTCGCTTCGATATTGTACAGATAGTTGGTGACTCCTTGGTTTTCTGGACTATCAAATACAAATTTTTGCTGTATCGCATAGTCTTCTGTTGTCGAATGGTAGATTGGACTGCGCGTAGTGGAATGGAAATAAACACCCTCCCCCATATTGGCAGCAATGTGCATCGGTACATACATAAATTCCCCCGTGCCGATGACTAATGTTTTTTCCCCACGTCTTTGCTCTTTCACGTAGCCCGCTATAGCATGGATTTGGGTTGAAAACTCTTTTTCCTTTTCAATCGCAAGACCGAATCTACCTGTTGCTTGTAGATAATTCGCTTTTGTAGGAATGCCACTGACACTGGTTGATGTACTTTGTTGAAGACAGTCAGGTGTTAAAAAATGCTGAACTGGTAAATAAGATACTTCTGGTTGGAATGTGTCATCTGTATCTAATCCCCGCTCTTCGATAGTTGGCGTTCCATTAATTGATACGACCCCATCTATTAAAGAAATCGTATGAATTTTAATGTTCAGTTCTTCCTCTAAATGGCGGTATCGTTCACGATATTCAGGTGTACGCCAATCTAAAATCGACACAACTGTAAATTCATTTTTCAAAGGATACTCTGCTTTAATTTTTCGAATAATGTTGATCGCTGTTTTTCCGGTTGTAACTTCATCGTCCACTAATACCACTTCACTGGCATCTTGGAAAAATGCCGAATCAAGTGCATACACCCGATGACTCGTCGCATGAGAATGTTCTTCTTCAAAATTAATAATGGATGTGAGCTGATTAATTTGTTCTCTTGTCGTATGGATGTATTTTGCGTTATTTCCAAACGTACTAAAAACGGCATGTCCAAGTGCCGTCGCCGTTTCTGCAAAACCAATAAATGTAGCAGACTTGGGAAGTGCAATCGGTTCTTTTTGAAGCGAGTTCCATACTTCCTGCAGCCCCTCATTTGTCTGGATTGCAGTTGCGATTTTTTGAGCACGTGAATCACTTTCTCCATGAACGACTTCCAAATAGCGTATTGCCAATAAACTTCCTACAAGCAATGGAATTTTAGGATTGACCGCAAGATGTTTTCCTAAAACCTGACTCACAAATAAGAAGCTTCGGTTTTTATTGATTCGTGCTGCCATTTGAAATAACTGATCCAGTTGGAAATTGTACGGATTATTCATCACTTCCACTTCCACAGTTAAATCATTTAATACTTGATAGACTTCCTTATTTTCAACAGGTTTCAGAATCATCTCTCCTTCATCTACTCCTCATCATCTTCTATTATTAAACTGGTATAATCCTGATGCTCATTAAATACACCAAAGGCTTTTGCTCTTAGCATAATGCGTTTTGCCCAATAATAATGGGGCTTTACTTCATTCATCTTATTTGCGTACTGACTTTTTAGCACCCCTACGTTTCCTTCCGCATTATCCATAATACTTAAGGCATCCATATATTCTTCGTGGGTAACTGTATATAAGGCATGTACAGGTTTGATATGGGTTGGATGAATAATCGTTTTTCCAATAATGCCATTTAGTTTATCTAAAATGACTTCATTAATAAGTCCATCCAAGAATTCATTTATTAGCTCTTTACGTTTTTTAACCCCTGTGTTTCCATGTCTGTCTTCAAATGGGCTAACGCGCAGTTGTGGTTTTAAAATTCGTTCGTCTTTTGAGAAGTACTCCCACACCGGACCAGAAACGACATAGCTTTCGTCCCGTCTATTAAATACATTCAGGATATCGGCTAAACAATCTCGTATAATCGAAACATCATAGATCGTCTTATCGACATTTCTTCTAATTCCATATAATCCACAAAAGTCTGTACAACCTACCCGGATATTTAAGATGTACTTTTTATAGGAATCTAGAATCTCTTTCGTCTTGAGCAATGATTCCATTCGGTTTTCTTTATAAATAAATTCAGAAGATTCCAGGATTGGCATGGCATACAAGACCGTATCCTCCGAGTTTATGTCATCAATAATTTCCATAAACTCTTTTCCATTCTTATAAGAGAACTTCGGAAAAACGTAGCCAGTTAACACTTTATTAAATACACCAAATTTTGAAGTCATTCTCCTTAATTGTTCAGGAGTTCGTACCCTTACGAAGATCAGCGGCAAATCTTCAATTGTCAGCACCTGGTTTTCCAATGCATAATAGATTGTTTCCAAATGTTTTACCAAAAGCTCTTCTGCTTCATCTAGTTGGTTATCTCCAACAGCATCCTCTAAGTCAATCACCATGGAAACTAGTTGTTTGAATTTCTTTGTAATGACATCTTTAGCAATGCTCTCCTTTGTTGCCGGCATATAAAGAGTGGCACCTATCATGTAAGAGAGAATTTCTTTTTCTGTATACTTGGTAAAGGACTCTGGTTGCTTGTAGAAGATTTTCCCCAATCTTTCAGGTGACTCAAAACTAAAATGTTTCATCCCATTCCCCCCAACTTTTGGTATCAGAAAAACACAACTCGACCCAGATTGGTCGAGTTGATGTTAATCTTATGCGGATATCATCTGGAAATGTATTCTTTCATATCCGTTAAAGAAAAGCTACTGCCTATGCAACAGTAGCTAACCTATTGATTTAAACTAGTAGACTACTCTTCTGGAATCTCTGTGTCCACTAATTTTTTCTTATTCCTAAAATGAAGAACAAATGTAATGACAAATGCTAATATGATAATAATGAAGAAAATCCAGTGTTCTAAGTGGAACCCAAATACACTGGCAAACATCTTCAAAGAGATAATACCGATTAAAATAAATGCTGTATTTTCCAATTCAGGGACCTTTTCAATGAGTGTAAGGAATACTCCGGCAACAGTACGCATCATAATAATTCCCAGCATACCACCAAGTAAAAGTACCCAGACCTGATCTGAAATGGCAAATGCCGCAAGAATAGAATCAACTGAGAAGGCAATATCCATTAACTCAACAGAGATTACTGTTGCCCAGAAAGTACCAAATACGCGAACCAATAAAGAATCCTTTTTAAATTCTTTTGCTTCATCTTCTTCATTTCCACCTTTTTTGCGGAAATGAGCGTAGACAATCCAGCCTAAATAAAGGGCACCTAAGACTTTAATAAACCAAAACTTGATGAGGTATACACCAATACCAATGAATAGGAAGCGGAAAAAGTATGCACCAAACATCCCATACATGAGTGCTCTCTTTCGTTGCTTTTCCGGAAGGTGTTTTACTAATACGGCTAATACGAGGGCATTATCTGCAGATAATAAACCTTCAATGAGCACTAGCGAACCAATTAACCCCCATGCTACAGGGTCAGTTAGCACTTCACCCCACATTTCCCAGTCAAAAAACAAGGCATATGTGCTTAGTATTTGATTTATTATTTCCAAGTCAGCATCCTCTCAGTTTTATTATTCTTGCTTAATTTTCGCAGGCTTTTATACACTAAGACCATACGCATTGACTAATGCATGCAATCCACCCTGGTAACCAGATCCAACTGCATTAAATTTCCAGTCATTCCCGTGCTTATAGACTTCACAGAAAACAACGGCAGTTTCAATACTGAAATCCTCTCCCAAATCATAACGCAAAACTTCAGCACCTGTATCTTCATTTACTAAGCGAACAAATGCATTTGACACCTGGCCAAAGTTTTGGTGTCGCAATTCTCCGTCATGGATTGTTACAGTAATTGCAATTTTTTGTACATCATGAGGAACTTTTGATAGGTCAATTTTAATTTGTTCGTCATCGCCATCTCCATCTCCAGTTCGGTTATCCCCTGTATGAGTAACTGAACCTTCCACACTGCGAAGATTATTGTAGAAGATAAAATCAGATTCCGTTCTACATTTACCATCCGCATTTAAAAGAAAGGCGGACGCATCAAGGTCAAAATCCTGACCACCATCAAATTGTTTAATATCCCATCCCAGACCAATAATAATTCGTTGCAGCGATGGGTCATTTTTGGTTAAATCAATACGTTGACCTTTACTCAATTGAATTGCCATAATCAAATTCCCCCTTACATTCTTTTAGAATAATCAATTAATTGAATAGAAAGGAACACAGCAACTTATTGAAACAAACAAGTCACTGTGCTGAAAAAAAAATTACCCTACTTGTAAACCAAAGTCATTACATAGTGCTGCTAATCCGCCTTGGTAACCAGATCCAATTGCACTGAATTTCCATTCGCCATTATGACGATATAATTCTCCGACAACTACAGCAGTTTCGATACTGAAGTCTTCACCTAAGTCATAGCGGATCAATTCTTCTTTCGTTTCTTCATTTACCACACGGATGAATGCATTTGAAACCATACCGAAGTTTTGAGTTCTGCTTTCCGCATCATGAATTGTTACGGTAAACGCAATTTTTTGTACGTTTGCTGGCACGTCCTTGATTGAGATTTGAACTTGCTCGTCATCTCCATCTCCATCACCAGTTAAGTTATCACCAGAATGGACTACTGAACCATTTCCGCCTGTTGTGTTATTGTAGAAGATAAAATCTTGAGGACCAGATACTTTATTCGTTGCTTCTAACAGAAATACAGATGAATCTAAGTCGAAGTCATTTCCACCATCATACTTGTTTGTATCCCATCCTAGACCAACAGTTAGTTTAGATAACCCTGGATTTGTTTTTGTTAAATCAACTTTTTGACCTTTTGCAAGAGAAACTACCATTTTAAATCCTCCTAGTAATTGAATAATTTTTTATTATATTTCAAAATCATGTATATCGGTTACAGATTGCTGACAGGCCAGGATCTGTTGTCCCAGTTCCAACAGCAGCAAACTTCCATTCATCGTTATGACGATAAATTTCACCAGTTATTAATGTTGTTTGGCCAGAATAATTATCAGACAAGTTGAATCTAGTGATTTCTTCATTGTTTTGTGGGTTAACCACTCGGATATAAGCATTTTTAATCATGCCAAAATCTTGTTTTCTTCTTTCGCAGTCATAAATATTTACGACGAAAACCAGTTTATTATACTTGTTTGGAACACTTTTCAAATCCACCATAATTACTTCGTCGTCGCCATCGCCATCACCTGTTAAATTATCGCCAGAGTGAACCACCGAGCCATCATTACTACTCTTGTTTCCAAAGTATACAAGGTCTTTTTTATCTGTAAAGCGGTCATCTTGCAGCATAATTACAGACGCATCACAATCAACATTCGGTGCAGATTTGAAAAATCCAGTTTTTCCAACAGGATCCCATCCCAATCCGACCATAATACGGCTTAAATCAGCCTTACCTTTTGTTAAATCAATGCGTTGACCTTTTTGTAAGCTAATAGTCATTTGCAGTATTCCCTCCTTCTAACATAATAAAATATCAGTTTTTAATTTCGCTAAATCAGTATGTACCAATAAATACTAATTTAAAATTAAATCAGTAAATTGAATTCCCCAATACTAGTCTAGTATGAAAAAAATAGTAAGTAAACGGGATTCCCTAATTTTAACATTCACTTAACAATGTATGACTCACTTTTGAATCTATACTTAAACTAGTGAAAAATGGGTGAATATTGAAGAATTTTAATTGTCGAAAATAATAATATAGCTAGATTTCGGTACATATATGCTATATAAAACGGATATTTCTGACAATTAACACATTTTTTATGTTATCATACCGAGCATATTATTACAATTCATACACCCACCCAATATTTTGTATATCTTGTTTTTAGTTGGGGAATATTACCCACCAAATTGAAGACGCAAATTTTCATAAGATAAAAAAACCTAACGTTAAGGTTTGCTCCTTAAAGTTAGGTTAACTGTTTACCGAGTTTGTTGTTTTCTTTTCGAATAAACTTGTACGCGATTACGTCCTTCTTCTTTTGCTTCATAAAGTGCTTCGTCTGCATTATTAAGTACCTGTGCCAATGTCTCATCTGGATTTCCTGATGTTTGTGCAACACCAAAGCTTGCTGTTATCGTAATAATCAGTTCTTCTACAACCAATGGCGATGACTCTATTTTGCTTCGAATCCCATCGGCAACTGCAGCTCCTGCTTTTGCTGCGTCTCCTTCTAAGGCAATGACAAATTCTTCTCCGCCATAGCGTGCAAAAAGCGCAAGATTTTCTAGCTCCGACTGGCAAATATTCGCTACATGTTTCAATAATTGATCTCCAATTAGGTGACCATATGTATCATTCACTTTTTTAAAGTAGTCAATATCAAATAAGATAACAGTCAAGGGTGCTTGAACAATTTTGGCATGTGCCAGCTTTTGCTCACAGTGCTGAAAAAAAGCACGGCGATTATAGACTTGAGTCAATTCGTCAAAATACGCTTGCTGCTCTAATCTTGATTGAAGCCTTTTAAGCTCAGTAATTTCTGTCAAAATGATGAGCAATCCTTTTTTAACGTCGCCATCCTTTAATGTGGAGGTACGGACTTGATAAATATTTTCGGATCGCTCAATTTCAAACTTCAATTCCTGTGTTGTATCGACAGAATCTAAACAAAATTCTTCAGAACTGCCTGCCACTTCCTGCCAAACTGCATAAAAATCTTGTCCCAACAAGGATTTAACTAATAACGGAAACATTCGTTTACTCGCTTCATTAAATTCAATTAGATGGTTTTCTTCATCTAATACAAGTACACCATCACTTATACTGTGGAAGATTGCATCCTTCGCAATGGGCATCACCGTAAATAATCGAGAAGTACTAATGGCCCATAGATATAAAATGGAAGTTAACCAAAGAACCAGCGGCACCGGATCGAAGCCTGGAGGTGTTAAGCCGATTAAGTAAATAAACGCTGTCACCATCGGAATTAGTTGGCCAATCATAAGGGCAATGACCTGTGGACGGTACAGCTTGGCTGTCTCTTTCCAGCGTAAGATTAATAGTAAGAAAGCGGCTAACATACATCCAAAGGTATACATCCCATGCACTAAATACCAAACGCCGATTTCAATTATACTGTATGGCGCCCCTAAAGTTGGGTGAATAATAAACTCTTTATAATGGAAATGGTGGAGGTCATTTGTCGCGACCATAATCAAGCTGATGAAAGGAATTGAAAGCAACAGCAGTAACCGTTTTTTCGTCACTTTCACTCCTAGATACTGCATGACAAATAATAAACCAAGGGGTGATGAAAATGGCATCCCAATATATTGAACAATGGTCCAAAACTTAATCTCCTGAATGTTCGATGCCGTTAACCCAAAAGCCGCTGCAAAGCAGTAAATTGTAATACTTAGGCAATAGAGCGAGAAGAAATTTTTAATGTTGGTATATTGATGGCGCTTCAAAAAAACATAAATACATAAATACAAATTCAGAATACCCTATGTGCAGAACAATGTAATATAGGTTGTTAATTGAGAAGTCACTTTTTTTCCTCTTAAACATACATTTTTCTATAATGTAGCACATTATAAATTTATTGTGGATGGTTTATTTATATAGTTTGTGAATGTTTTACATATAATTGAAGAGATTATGAATTTGCACGTTGCTTAGTTGCTTTTACTTTCCACAACACTTTTTGTATTTCTTTCCACTACCGCATGGACAGGAATCATTTCGACCTGCTTTTCCGACATCGACGACTTGAAGTGGCGCTTTTGGTAGTGGTTTTAAGGTTTGCTTCTCCATTTTGGAAATTTCACTTGGCGTATGTCCACGGTTTTCCCAAATTCTCGTTGTGTTTGAAATCCTTGTAATGGCTTGAATGTATTCATTAGCTTGCTTCATGTCATCCATGACAAAACGACCTAAAAACTTTCTTACCAATTCATTGAAATTCAGATCGACAATTTGCAGCTGTTTTACGAGTTGATGGAGTTCAACTTTTACCACTAGCTTACTTTCACTAAAAAAATCCCTCGCCATCATATTCATTAATTTGTCCTGATGCTCTGTTTTTTCAAAGTAGGAGTAATCCTCGTAGCGTAAAAGCTCCTCTTTTTCCGGTACGTAAAAAGGCTTGCCCTGAATGCTTTGCATAAAATGTGCTGGGTCATCCAGCAATTCGATTGTTTGATGAACAAAGGCATCCTGATACAAGACGATTTTATGATTATGCAGTGGATTCGGATACCCTAAATTAATCAATACAGTTCTTAGTTCCGTACCTGATATAGCTCGTTCGTTTTGCTGGTTATAAATCCTTAACAAGTCCTCATGTTCAATATAGCCATATAGATTCACACAAGCCGCTATGTAGCGAATGACTAACTCTTTATCAATGTGCTCTTCCAACTTCATAAACTCTGTTTTTCTGTATTTATCTGATAGAACTACATAGTTATCATGATGAATATGCTGCCATTCGGTTTTTTTATACTTTACGCTTTTTAAGCGCTCATTTACCTCATAATCATCCAGTACTTTATAGCGCTGCTGCTCAGCCCATGCATATGTTGATAAAAAATCAGGATGTGCTGGGTCATGATAAACTTTTAGAAACTCTTGATAGCCAGGTGGTCCACCTACATCCTCTGGTGGCGCTACGCCATCGCCCTCAAGCAATGTCGGGTATGCGAAATAATAATCCTCTACAATTTCTTCAAGCGATACTTTGATATACCAGTCATCACCAAAATCATAGTTATACAAAAGTACCCCATACTTTTGCAAATAGCCATCAATTTTAAGTCTTGATGGTTGTTTAAGAAATCTTCCACCAACTTTTCTGCCTTTATAATCTTCATGCAGTGCTTCATTATTTGTTATCATTAAATCCTCAACATTGACAGCAAAATAATGATAAGGCTCTTGTCTACTTTGGAAATTGGTTACGTGCTGGATTGTTTCATGAAGCCGGTTAAAGGTTGCACCAGCTGGCAGAATCACTCTTCGCCAAATTTCAGGCTGGATATCTTTAAATGTTAGCTTTACAATATAAGCTTTCATAAGTCACCTATCTTCTTTTCTTTCTATCATAAGATAGGCAACCAATAAACTCTAGATATTGACTTCAAAACTTGCTAAATGGGATGTGGAATATTTCTATCAAATTTTACACTTCTTTTAATAGTGAATTGATTTTGTTTGAGGAATCCGTTGTTTTCGCTTCTTTCACTTGTGCCTTTGCCTCTACGGGTGTTTCATCCCCATTATCTGTGCAAGCTGCCGTAAATATTACTGAACACGTTAAACATATTAGAAAGTAACGTTTGCGCATATTTTTCACCCTCACTTTTGTCATTTCGTTTATTTTTTACATTAGGTGTTAAAATATGCGAACTATCTTATTTCAGTTTTATTACTTTATAATCGAAATTAAATTTCATGCTATTTTCATTTCTACGATGTTCTATAAAATCCAACCTTGTACCCTTTAAAAAGCGAACATATGTGCTATAATTTAATTGTGATAGTGTAGGTACCTACCAGAATGATTGGCTCACACTTCCTAACGAGAGGTGGTGATGCCTTTGACAGTTGCTGAAACGCTCATGTTTGCCGTTGGTTTTTCAGCTTTGATTGTTTCCGTTCTATCTTTTAACCATAAAAAATAACCCACCTATTTCGTGTGAACGAATAAATGGGCTACTCCTTTGAAAATGCCAATCCTTCGTCAGGACCAGCTATTGCACGAGACTGTTTGATGTTGCAGCATCAAGCAGTCGCTTTTAAATTTATGAATTGCATAGTTTTAGTATACCAGATTTTCTGCTTCCCTCACAACATTGGACTAAGGTGGTATCCCTTCCTATATTACTCTGAAAGTCGCTCAATCGTTTTAGCAAGAAGGTGCGTGCGTTCTGGGAGCGTATCAATTTCTAAGTATTCTCTTTCACTATGCGCATTTCCCCCAACCGGCCCGAGACCGTCGACTGTTGCTACTCCGGTTGCCGATGTAAACGAAGCATCTCCTCCGCCGCCAGTTGCTGTATTCTTAACCGTTAAGCCAATTTCTTTCCCTACATCCTGGATGATATGAAGGAGTTCTTCGGATCGATGATTCAGTTCCATTGGCGGACGACTAATCGAGCCTTCAAGCACAATTTCGGTTCCTACTATTTCAGACTTGGAACAAATTTCTTTAATCTTCTTTTCTAAATAAGCTGCCTGTTCTATTTCAGAAATACGGATATCTACAGAGGCGACTGCGCTTGCCGATACAGTATTGACGGATGTTCCGCCTTCAATTAAACCAACGTTCACGCTAATGCCTTTCTCATGATTATTTAAACCGTGCAACTGAATAATTTTATAGGCAAGTTCTTCAATGGCACTCCTGCCGTTTTCCGGATCAATCCCCGAGTGCGCCGCTCTTCCTTTTACAATGACCTCATAGCGGCCTCCACCGCGTCTTGCCGTTACAAGGGAACCATCCTTTCTTGCAGGTTCCATGATGAGAGCGTACTCTTTTCCAACCGAATGCTCCTCAATCAAATGGCGTGATGTTATGGAGCCGATCTCCTCATCACCATTTAAAATAATTTGGATATTTTCGACACTCTTTGACCCAATCTTTTGCAAAGCTTTAATCGCATAAATCAATTCAACCTGGCTGGATTTCATATCTACTACACCGGGTCCATACGCGCGATTTCCTTCGATATAAAATGGGCGTTTGGCAACGGTGCCTTCCGGAAATACTGTATCCATGTGGGCAACGAGAATAATCTTTGGATCGACCGCATTTTTATGCTGAATGATCATGTTGTTCCCAAATTCTTTCTCTTCTTTCACATCAACTATAAACCCAAGCTTTTCATACTGCTCTTTTAAAATGGCTCCTACTTGGTCAACACCCTTTTTCACATATGAACCACTATCTATATTTACGAGCTGCTCAATTAATTGAAGCATCTCTGTTTTTTTCTCTTGTAAAAAGGTTTCCACTACCACCATCTCCCTGCTATTTATTTTCTATTAGTACGCCTTGGCCTTCCTCTAGAGGAAAATGACAAGCTACAAAGTGGTCTGGTTTCGCTTCAATAAGCTTTGGTTCTTCACTCTTGCACGTTTCCTGTGCGTATGGACATCTCGTATGAAAACGGCAGCCTGAAGGTGGGTTTGCCGGACTTGGCATATCCCCTTCTATTATTATACGATGCTTTTGGTCCCGAAGTTCTGGGTCAGCAATGGGCACAGCCGATAATAAACCTTCTGTATAGGGATGTAAAGGATGATCAAACAGCTTTTCTTTTGTCGTAAGCTCGACAATTTTACCGAGGTACATAACAGCCACTCGATCACTAATATGCTTAACCGCCGGCAATCCATGGGCAATGAAAATATAGGTCAACTGGAATTCTTTTTGCAGTTTTGCCATCAGGTTAAGAATCTGCGATTGAATTGAAACGTCAAGGGCAGAGACCGGTTCATCACAAATAATCAGCTTAGGTTTTAGTGCCAAGGCTCTAGCAATGCCAATTCTTTGCCTTTGCCCCCCACTAAATTCATGCGGATATCTTCTTGCATAAGAGCGATCGAGCCCAACAACATCCAATAACTCATAGACCTGTTTCTCTAAATCTTTTCCCTTTGCAACATGGTGTGTTTTTAACGGTTCGGCAATAATATCAAATACTCTCATCCTCGGATTTAACGAAGAGTAGGGATCCTGGAAAATCATTTGAATTTCAGCTCTTTTTTTGCGTAATTCTTCTCCTTTTAATGTGCTTAAATCAACGCCCTCAAAAATAATTTCTCCCTCGGTTTTATCCAGCAGCTGCATGATCAAATTGCCTGTTGTTGACTTTCCGCAACCTGATTCACCCACGATGCCAAGCGTTTCACCTTGCTTGACAAAAAAATCGATATTATCAACGGCCCTTAGATAATGCTTCTCTTTTTTAAACCAGCCTTCACTTATATCAAAATACTTTTTTAAACCCTTAACTTCTAATAAGTACTCTTTTTGTTCTGCGTGTTTTTTGTTTTTTTCCTCTACTATTTGGACCATTTAGATTGCCACCTCTCCTTCTTCATGAAGCCAGCAGCGAACTTTATGATTTGGCGATAATTCTTTAAGCTCCGGTTCCTCGGCGAAACATTTCGCTGTCGCTCGGGCACAGCGTGTCTGGAATCTACAACCTTGTGTAATCGTTCCAGGTGCTGGTACTGTTCCTTCAATTGACTGCAGTTCATCTTTTAGCTCATGAATTTTGGGCGTACTGTCCAATAAACCTTTTGTATAAGGATGCTTTGGTTCTTTAAATAGAGTATATACATCTGTATACTCCACCACCTGGCCAGCGTACATTACAATTACGGTATCAACCATTTCTGCTACTACACCAAGGTCATGCGTAATTAACATGATGGACGTATCGTTTTCATGTGTTAGATTCCTCATAAGCTGTAAAATTTGGGCTTGAATTGTTACGTCCAGAGCAGTAGTCGGCTCATCCGCTATGAGCAGCTTAGGGTTACAAGAAAGAGCCATCGCAATCATGACCCGTTGCCTCATTCCGCCGCTTAACAGGTGTGGATAGGAAGAGTACACCTTCTCCGGTCGAGGGATTCCTACCTTCTTCAGCATTTCAATACTTTTTACCTTTGCCTCTTCCTTGCTCGCCTTTTGATGCAGTCTGATTGATTCAGAGATTTGGTTACCAACTGTAAATAACGGATTTAAAGAGGTTAACGGTTCCTGAAAAATCATTGCAATGTCATTTCCGCGAAGCTTTCTCATATTACGTTTTGACATCGTCGTTAAATCTTGTCCTTCAAATAAAACCTCTCCACCTACGACCTTACCTGGTGAGCCTACCAGTCCCATTATGGATAGAGAAGTTACACTTTTCCCACTACCTGATTCACCAACAATGGCAATGGTTTCCCCTTTCTTTAATGAAAAAGAAACGCCATCCACCGAGGGGACTACTCCATTTTCCGTATGAAAATAGGTTTTTAAATCCTTTATCTCCAATAAAGCTTCTGCCATATACTAGACCTCCTCTTCATCTCTAATAGAGTTTTGCGTACAGCGTATTTCTGACCAATTCATTGTTTATTTAAATAAAGCACCCTTTTTCTTAATTATTTGCTCTCGGGTCAAGAACATCGCGAAGCCAATCACCCAGGAAAATAATAGCCAACACTGTGATTGTAATTGCCATCCCAGGGAAGGCTGCTAACCACCAGCTTGTCGCTATGTAATCTCTACCGTCACTAAGAATTCCACCCCATGAGATTGTTGGGGGCTGTATCCCTAATCCCAAAAAGCTTAATGAAGCCTCAAGAATAATTGTTGTGGCGACACTCAAAGTCGAAATGACGATAAAAGGCGAGATAACATTTGGAAGAAGGTGTTTCATAATAATTTTATTGTTGCGAACACCAATTGACTTCGCCGCTTTTACAAATTCACGTTCTTTAATGGAGAGCACTTCACCACGGACAAGTCGTGCATATTGAACCCAGTTCGTTATACCCAACACTACAATCAACGTAGTTACGCTCGGTCCAAAGATACTTAAAATAACAAGGGCAAATAATATTGTAGGAATAGCTAAAAAAGAGTCTACTAAACGCATTAAGATATTATCTATTAATCCTCCGTAGTATCCAGCGATCAGCCCAACAAAGACGCCAATGACTCCTGCCAGAGCAACCGCCGAGATCCCAACAGCAAGGGAAATTTGCGACCCATAAATAATCCTGCTCAAAATATCACGGCCAAGATTATCTGTCCCCAGAATATGTGCAGATGAACCTCCATCTGCCCAAACTGGAGGTTGAAGCATCATTGTTGGATTGATGAGGTTTGGATCATGTGGAGCAAGTGATTTAGCAAAAATTGCAACAAGGGTAACAGCAAGAACAATAATCAATCCTATAGTCCCTGTTTTACTTCTTAGCAACAGGCACAGCCAACGGACAAAGAAATTTGGTTTTTGATTCTGTTTGGCTGGACTAATAACTGTTTGGTTTTGATTCTGAATCTGTGAATTAACCGACATATGTCCTCCCCCTTCTAATATTTAATTCTTGGATCTAGTATTTTATATATGATATCTGCAAATAGATTCATGAGAATAACGAAGAAAGCGATGATAAACACACTTGCCTGTACAATCGCCATATCCCTTGTATTGACAGCTTGGATTAGGAGCTGACCTAAACCTGGCCAAGAAAATACGGTTTCCGTAATAAGCGTTCCGCCAACTACAGTTGAAGTTTGCAGTGCTGTTATGGTTACTACAGGAATAAGTGCATTTCGGAATGCATGTTTATTCACAACATAGAAATCTCTGATTCCCTTACTTTTTGCCGTCCGAATGTAATCCTGATTTAAAATCTCCAGCATGCTTGACCGAATTAGCCTTGTCATTTCCGCGGCGATTCCAGTTCCAAGTGTTAGAGCCGGCAAAACTAGGTGGCTGAAAGTTCCTCTTCCCGATACCGGAAACCATCCTAATGTAACGGAGAACAATAAAATCAACATGATTCCCAGCCAAAAGTTCGGCATCGCTTTCCATAACACCGATCCTCCTGTAGCCAACAAATCTAATGGAGAATTCTTCTTCGTAGCCGACCAAATACCAAGTGGGATTGCGATAACGATGGCAACAATCATCGAAGCTGCTGCCAATTCAAGCGTGGCCGGAAGTCGTTCAAGGACAATCGGCAAAGCACTTTGGCCATAGCGGAAGGACTCTCCGAAATCCAATTGAAACAACCCTAACATATAGGTAAAGTACTGAATGTGAAAAGGTTCATTCAAACCAAGCGATTCCCGAAGCTGTTCAATATCTTCCGGGCTTGCATCCTCAGGCAGCATCAATGCAACCGGGTCTCCGGCTACAAAGACTAAACAAAATACGACAAAGGAAATAATGAAAAGAACCGGAATAATCTGCAATAGACGTCGGATCAAAAATTTGCCCATCTTCTTCCTCCTTTATGATGTAAAGGAACTAAGGATTACTCCCTAGTCCCCTTTTCATTAAAATTTATTTACTTGTAATAGATGGCGCGTAAATCATTTCATCTGGTGTTGGATCAAAATCAACGCTATCACTTACACCGATATTAATTTTTTCTTGGTAAAGGTTAACAAATGGTACATCTTCTGCAGCAATTGCTGAAATTTCTTGAATCTGTTTTGCACGCTCTTCTGGATTCATATTTGAAGCAGAGGCAGCTAATAGTTCTTCAATTTGATCGTTTTTGTAATCTGTATGACCTGCATAACGTTCTGCACGGTACCAGTCAACAGAATACGCTCCATCAAACATCGAATTCCCTAGACCCAGTAAGTAAGCCTCTTTGTTTTCATTTGCATTACGCATTTCAACAAAGTTACTCCACTCTAAAAACTCAACATTTACTTTTACATTAATCGCTGCCAGCATACCAGCGATCATTTCAGCTACTTCAGCATCTTGCAAGTAACGCCCGCGTGGAGCTTGAAGCGTCATCTCAAAGCCATCTTCATAACCAGCTTCAGCAAGTAATGCCTTCGCTTTTTCTAAATCATAATTAAATGTTTCATATAGATCAGGGTTATGACCAAAGTTACCAGGGCCTACCATTGTAGTTGTTGGAACTGCCCCTCCTTGTAGTACATTATCCACTAGAGCTCCATCGTCAATTGCATAATCCAGGGCCTGACGTACACGAGGGTCTGCTGTTGGTAGTCCTTCTGTTGAACGAAGAATTAACATGATTACACGGTTTGACACTTCTTGTACGATAGATGTACCTTCATTTGAATTTACGCGTTCCCAATCAGCTGGTGGAATGTTAACTGCGATATCAACTCCGCCAGTTAGTAATTCAGACACACGTGTTGAATTTTCAGGGATTACACGGAATACAACCTCATTCCATTCTTCCACTTTTCCATCATAGTAGTTATCGAATGGCACAAGGGTAATATGATCATCGCGTACCCATTCTTTAAATTGATATGGGCCAGTCCCGACTGGATTTGCAAGGAAGTGATCCCAGCCGTTTTCTTCAATATATTTCTTAGGCAGGATACCAGATCCTAAACGAGAAAGTCTGTGGAATAAAGATGGTTCTGGTGCATGCGTGATTACTTTAAACGTTAAATCATCTACTATTTGCACTTCTTTAATTTGCTTATAGTTTGGATATTCCTTGAGCTTATCATCTGTCGCTACTCTTTCTAGCGTAAACTTCACGTCTTCAGAAGTAAGTGGATCACCATTGTGGAAAGTAATGCCTTCTTTTAATTTCATTTCAACGGTTAAATCATCAATAATATTAAATTCTTCAACTAATTCAGGATGAATTTCTCCATTTGCATCTTTCTTGAATAAGTAATTGAACATATTGACATGAACTGCTTCTGTAGAAGTATTGTTATGGTCGTGGATATCGAAGGTAACCATGTCCGCACCCATTGCAATAGTTAAATTTTTGTCAGCCTCAGCTTCATTGCCTGTACTATTTTGATCGGTCTCGGTTGGTTCACTTGTAGTTGTTTCACCGGAACAACCTACTAGTAAAATTGCAGTAATAACAAATAAGAAAATTCCCCAAAATTTCTTCCTTTTCATCATTTCCCCTCCAAATATACTTTTTTTGTCCTCCCCAATTTAGAATGGAAGATTAACATTATTTAGAATAATATTAATATTCAAAATAATAAGTCATCCTTTTACTAAAATCAACACTATTTTATATTTTTGTATATTATTGGCATAATAATAATAGTTTTGTTATTTCATTAACAAAACTGAGAAAAGACGTATTACTGGAAGGTATAGGGGTTAACCGTATCAGTATTATTTTCCTGCCATGTTAGGAGAGAAGTTGCTGCTAGGGGGATTTTGATAGTCTATTAAAACAACAAAACCCCGCAAAATTACAAATTTCGACTTTTGCGAGGCTCGATCTATTTATTGATTTTAATTTTTCAAAAACCACGATGATAAATATATAGAGTCGTTGACATACATTAATCACCTTCTCAAATTCATTGTTCTTTTACTATAGCTTTTGAGCTGGTTTATGTGTTTTTAAAAGTTGAGTATAAATCTCTAAGAAGTTTTCAGGGAGCATTCCGTAGCTAACAAAAAATGTACTGTGTTTATATGTTACGAAGAAGCTCTTATCACGGTCTGTATCGGGCATCTCTAATTTCGTTTTGAATCGCTCTACTTCTTCCGGTACGATCCATTGTCCATACATGGAATAGTGTGAGGTACCATCTTTTTTATGAATACACCATACTCCAAAACCATTTTCGTCATTTATTTTGTACTCTTTCATACCTTTAGTTATTTTCTGCTTTTCGGAAATGTTGTATCCACAATGTTTACATGCTAAAGTACGTTCACCCCTATTGCAGTAATAGTGTTCAATTGCCTCATCTTTGCATTGAGGGCATTCAATGGTCGAAATGATTGAAAGCATACTTTCCACTCCTTCGTTAAGTTTGGAATTAATAGAATGCTAAATATAAGCGGTTATTTTAGAGGAATTTTGAAGTAATCTCGAAGTTACTCTCATTTTAATCTTTACACTTACAAAGTCAAACTCCCCTAAATCACGTACTCACGTAAAAAAGGCCAGTATTTTAAATTTGCAGTATTTTTTACACTCGGAATTAAACATTTCGCATATTTGAGTTCCAAATATTTATTTTGAGGGATTTTTATAAAAGCTACTAAACTTAAAAAAGCTCCCCAAAACCTGGGGAGCATATACTAAATTATTTAATTGGTATTACAACCGTTGCTGTAGTCACATTTTCGTTTGTCGAGTGTATCGAGATTTCACCATTGTATTTTCGAACAACTTCTTTTACGATAAATAACCCTTGTCCACGAACAATTCCTTCTTCACCTTGTTTTGTTGAGAACCCACGTTTAAAAATTTCCTCTGAGTTTACAATTCTTGGACCCGTATTTACAACCTCAAAAGTATAATGCGTTTCATTTGCATCACACAAGATGGATACTCTCCGTGGTTCTTCGGTTAACTCTTTCGTTGCATCAATGGCATTATCTATTAAATTAGAAAGAATTCGAATCATATCCGTCGTTTTTATTTGATGATAGGAATCTTGTGCTATCTTAGTTTCCATGGCTATTTGGTGATTTTGTGCAGCAATTTTTTTCGATTTTAACAAGATCGCAAGGCCAGGATGCTCGATAGTAGAATTAATTGACTCAATCAACTGAACTTCGTTGGATAACGAGTTTACATATTGTAGTGCCTTCTCTGTCTCGCCAATTGTAAGCAGCCCATGAATCACCTGGATATGGTTTGAATAATCATGGCGCAAGGATGAAACCGAGCTAAGCAACGTTTGAATTTCCCCTTGATATGTATCTTCGGTATTTTCTACTTCTTTAGCGACTTCCCTTTGATACCAATTTTGAATTAAATAAGATGAAATAATGACAATCAAAAGAAATACTGAATTGATTAAAAATATAACTACATTGTTTTCTTGGACACTTTCGTTAATAGCATTAATTTTATCTGTACTGATGTCTATCCCAAGAAAACCTATTATATTATTATTCTCATCCATAATCGGTGCGCCAACAGATAAATACTTTCCATTTTGAGGATCATCAATTATATCCGATGTGTAGGGTGCTCCTTTATAAAAGGCTTGTCTAACTTGTTCTTCCGGAACGGTACAAATGGCACCAATATCAAGACCATGTTGACCCTTAGGTATTCCATCAACCATTACATACGATACATTTGGATTATCAATTTTTAATGTGTATACAAATAAAGCACCTATATCATCTCGAATGTTAATTAGTTGGTTATTAATTTTCCAATAATGCTCATTTTTTTCTGGATTACTTAGAAAATTTTTATATGTATCAATATCGATTTTTGCAGAAATCGCTTTTGCTGTATCCAGCGTTTGATTGGCAATCGCCTCTTCCACCGTTGTTTCTATGTTTCGGTCTGTTACAAAGAAACTAAAACCATTAAAGACTATCAATAATACAGCAGATATTACTAAAATTAGTTTTATTTTATTATTTTTCATTACTAAGTACTTCCTTAATTTATTTCATTCAGTATTATAGTACTATAGTAACTATCTTTTTGAAACAACTAAATTGCGGGACTAAAGAGTTACCTCTTTTTTGTCCCACATTCCTCAAGTATTAGAATAGCCGTCACAAACATCTAAACGTCTCTAATTCCAAGCAGTTCGTTCACTCACTGGCTGCCTGTTCCGATTATCGTTTTGGTTACCAAACGCTTTTTTCGATTCATAGGATTCTAATTGTGCATCTTTATGAATCTCAGAAGCAAACTCCTCATTGTTGTTGGATTGTTTGTTCTGATTTACATGTAGTTTATTCATTTTACAAACATTCCCTTCCATTTGGAATCACAATTTTTGTTGTTCGCTTCTACATCTGGCATGATTGCTATGCTATCCACTTGATTGTTAAGCAGCATATAGAAATGACTTTGTGAAAAGTAATCCCCATATGCTACTTGAATAGTTTGTCCAATATTGGTTAATTTATTTTTGAATGATTACAAAAAATGAGAGTGAACGTTACGAATTAGTGTTATATCCTTCATATCTATCTATTATTTCCTTTGCTAGATTATAGAACGCATTATACTGACCAGCTTCATCCCACTTCTGTTTGAAGGTAGCATACTGTCTATTGTAATCTGCCGCCAATGCCACTTGGTTATTCTCTTTAAAGATCGGAGTAAACACGGGAGGAATCATTCCCTTTTTCAGCTTCCCTAAAGTCGTTTTATGTACTCTTGAGTCTTCTTTGAACTTCGTCACAACGATTCCCAATGCTTCAATTTTAATCTCCATATTCTTTGAGAATTCATGAATACGATCCACAACATAAGGAATGCCGTATGTAGAAAGGACATCAGGGATTGTTGGAATGATATACCCATTCGCGATGCGGAGCCCGTTCAATGTAATAATTCCCATATTCGGAGGACAGTCAATTAAGATGTAATCGTAATTATATTTGATAGGACGGATAGCCTTTTTTAATATTTCGATTGGATTATCCGAGTAAAACGGTCCTGTCGGCATTTTAGCTAAAACGTCTTGAATATTAATTAGATCTAAACTAGAAGGAAGTAAATCTAAGTCTTTTACAGAAGAAATATTGGAAACATTTTTTTGAAGCGTTTTTTCAAGTACGAATTTTGTATCATCAGGATCTAAAGCTTCTTCAAATAAAGTAGCTAATGTATAGCCATTTTCATTTAGCTCTTTCCAACGCCGATTCCCGATTAACATCACGGTGGCATGAGTTTGTGGATCCAAATCAATCAGCAAGACTTTCTTTTTAAATTCTGAAGTCAACACCTCTGCAAGACCCACTGTTGTAGTTGTCTTTGCTACGCCACCTTTTAAATTAATTGTCGGTATGACTATTGCCATTTACTCTCCCCCTTCTCATGGCATATAAAGAGCATCACTTTAAAGTTATCAAAAAACTTATCCGATACAATTACCCTAGGTTAAAATGCCTTAAGACAAGTTATGTTTTGTTCCTTCATTTCATTAATCATTCGTAGTTTTTTACATTATCCTACCTCAGTCGCAAGAAAAGACATTTCTCGGGAAATAAATATCCGGATTATTCGGAGATTGTTGAAATATGGGGAGAAAGAGGTTTTTGTTAGTTTGTGTGCGAGGGGTTTTTTCGCTTTACGTGCGACTTTTGTTACTTTACGTGCGACTTTCCCCTTTATGTGCGACTTCAGCCATCTTACGTGCGACTTTCCCCTCATTACGTGCGGCTTCACTCTGCTTTCGTGCGACTTTTGTTACTTTACGTGCGACTTTCCCCTTTACGTGCGACTTCAGCCATCTTACGTGCGGCTTCCCTCTTCTTTCCTGCGGCTTTTGTTACTTTACGTGCCAGTTTCCCCTTTATGTGCGACTTCAGCCATCTTACGTGCGGCTTCTCTTTTTCCAGCGGAACCTTTAGCTACTCCTATCAAATCCCCCCACAACAAAAAGCCGCCAACTCATTCTCTCCTAAGAACAAGTTAACGACTCCCACATAAACCACTATAAGAAAAACCCACCTACTACTAGCCCGGCCATGATTACAAATGCCGGGTGGATTTTCATTCTCTCCAATGCAAAATAAGCTGCTACCATTAAAGTGACTGTCACCACTAAGCCGATTGCATCATATGACGTGTTGAAGAAATCAAAGGTCATGTCCGCGAGTAAAATCGCAATGGCTGGTAAGACAAAGCTCGACAATCGCTTTACTCGTGGCGAGTTGCGATAGCGATATAAAATATTCAACAAGATGAGCATCAACACTAACGAAGGTCCGACCGTTGCGAATATAGCAATTATCGCCCCCGGGATTCCTGCTACTTCATAGCCTATAAAACCAGCCATTTTCGTAGCGATTGGTCCAGGCAGTGCATTTCCTAACGCAAGCACTTCACTAAACTCGCTCGTTGTCATCCAGCCATAATTATCAACGATCTCATGCTCGATTAATGGAATTGATGAAGGTCCGCCACCATAGCCAAGGATACCCGGATAAAAGAAGGCTAGAAAAATATGAAAATAGATCATCCTTTATTCTCCTCCTCCTTTTTAGTTGGGAGAGATAAGGCAAGCACCAGTAATACCGCAATGACTATTCCCGGATGAACGTTTAATATAATCATCGCAACAAAAGAGGATATCAAAATAATCGAACCAATTTTCCAACCTAAAGACTTCTTTGATTTCTTTAAAAAGTCCCAAGTTAGTACGCCAAGCATCACAGCTACAATCGGTACAACACCATTCGTCATGCCTTTGACAAAGTCAAAATCCTTGAACTCGTATAAAGAAGCGAGAAGGACAATCATCAACACGACTGTCGGCAGCACTGTCGCAATTAATGCTGTGGCCAGTCCGAGCCAACCACCGACACGATAGCCAATATACCCTGCCATCTTCGTTGCAATTGGGCCTGGTAATGTATTCCCGATTGAAAGCACATCTGAAAACTCTTCATCGTTCATCATTTTGAAGATGTCTACCACTTCCTTTTTCACTAACGGAATGGTAGATGGGCCACCACCAAATCCTAAAATACCCGAACGAAAGAAGGCGATGAAAATATCCTTTTGCTTCGCTAACAATTCCTTCTCTTCAAACGGTACTAATATTTTTTTCGTAACCAATTCCCACTCCATCTCCTCCTGGGTACGCACCATCATTATTAACATTGGTACTGTCTTCAAAAAACTACAAACAAACAGTTCCACACTTCACTTATTTTGAGCCTGTTGTTTCTTGTAGTGTCTTCCTATCCGAATATTAGAAAAAAATTCCTATTTAAACGCTATCAATATAGTTACTTTCAAATATAAAACTCTTTCAATTAAAATAAACATCTCATAACATTGGCAGGATCACCAAATACTCTAAAATGTTTTGTTTCGTCCTATTAATATTCTGTAGATTCAGTTATTTTATCTAAAAGGTTAACCGACAATCAAGGAAATGTAAAGAGGTGCCTGCAAACAGAATCAAGTTCTCATTTGCATAAAACTTCAACAATAATATCAAGTCTTAGCACCATAACCTCGCACTACTTACCAACAAATTGAAAATAAGAAGTGTAATAAATAAATGACTCCAGCTTTTGCTAAAGTCATTTATTTGTAGGATGAATCTCTATTTAAATGTCTGTCCAACAAGCTTTTCGTTGAGTTTACGGTATACGACTTTCATTTCAGGTTCTGTACTGGCTTCAATCGCTCTGTCTAGTTCAAACCAGCCAATATCACTGTTTTCATCAGGTTTAACTCGGATCAAGTCGCTTTCGCTTGCCTCTATTAAATACGTAATATTCAAATGAACATGGGTTGCTATATGTTTGCCCTTTTTCTCATGAGCCGGCACACCCAAAATCTCGATTGAGAAGATTTGATCCGATACAGGCTTCACTTTTGTCAGTCCAGTCTCTTCCTTCGCTTCTTTTAAGGCGACATGAAGTAAATCCGTAGCTCCATCCGCATGGCCACCTACCCAGGACCATGAGTCATATATATTATGATACGCCATTAGTACCTTTGTATGGTCCTCATTTACAAGCCATGCCGAAGCCGTAAAGTGGGCAAATTCATTTTCCCGAGTAAATAAGTTATCGAAAGTGTCCATATATCGCAGAATCATCTCTAGATCCTTCTCTTCCTGTGCATTATATGGATTGTATTGCTCAAGCTGTTGTTTGATGTTCATTAAGTTTACTCCTTAGATCCTTTTCGTTTATTCTGCCAGTTCCCTATAAATTTTTTGAAGTCGTCTTGCTTGCGGCTTCGACATATAAGGCTCACGTTCCATCAGAACTCTTTTAAACTCTTTTTTCGTTTCATGTGTAATAGCTATTAAGATACTTTCCGCATGTTGAGGAACTTCTTTTGTTCGACATGCTTTCAAATGCTTGATGAGAAACGGAAAGATTTCTTCATGATTATATTCATTCACTGAAGCTAATTTTGCTAATGTGAGAATTCCTTTATCCGTCGTAATCACAGTTCCAGTTTTAACCGCTAGTTTAATGGTATGCAGTTGCTTCATCAGGGCTATGGCACTTATTTCTGCAATCGTTGACAATACTTGCATTGCTCCCCAAACTAATCGGTTGTTTGGGCTTTTTAACAAATCAATAAAAATCTCCGCATAGTCACAAATCAATTCGGGTTTGACTCTACCTATTTCATAAGCTACCTTTATACAATCTGTTTTAATGTTTCTATTGCGATTTGCTAAATTTTCTATTATTTCCTGTACCCCTTCAATATCATTTTCTTCCATTAGTTTCCGTGCTAGTTCAATGTTAGGTCGTTCGTCTTTTCGATCAAGTTGAGAGGCTAATTTTGTTAGAACCGTCATTTTGTATCCCCCTGAATTTCTTCTTGCTATAACAAATTTCTCTTACTGGATTCCTCATTACTTCATTATTTTCTTGTAGCCAATTAATGTCATTCTATCATTTACGACCTGTTTAAAATCTGTGCGCTCATAGCCAAGTTTTTCGTATAAATAACAATTCCCTTGTTCCTGTAAAATCGTTTGAAGCTCCCAAGTGCTAAATTTCGTAAACTGCCCTTCTACTTGGTGTATTGCCTGTTGTGCAATGCCGTTGCCCTGAAACTCAGGAAGAATGAAAATTGGGCTAATCCAGTAGCTATTATTTTTCACTGCTATTCGAATCCCACCTACGCACTTCTGGTCTACTACGATTTTAAAGAAGTAGCTATATTGTATTTTTTCAAAAAGTCGGTTGATTGGTTCGTTTGCTGGATTCGTCTCGTGATCCAAGTACTTTTCTAATAAGGGGCGGAATGCCTTTGTTTGCACATCATGAAGCAATAAGACATCTCCTGCAGTTGCTTTTACTAATTTAATCTCCAATAGTCTGACCCCCATAAAAAACATATCATTACCTAATTCGACAAACTTCTTTGCATTCCTTTTTATTCAATAAAAATTGAGAATTCAAAAAAAGCATTTCCCGTTTTTAAACGGTCCCTAAACCTTCTCACCTATGTTTTATAGGACTTTTTTTTCAATAGATCTGAATCCATACATTAAGTAAAATAATTCTTCCAAGCACTTATACCCCACCAAAAAACGACTTCTTACCGATTCATTTGGCAAAATCAAACATTTCTCGGGAAATAAATCGACAAGTCCTAACATAAAAAAAGAATGGCGATTAGCCATTCTGCTGTTTTATCTATAGATGGAAATCTTATCGCGTCCAATAGCCTCTAACTTACCTGTTTCTTCATTGAAACAACAGGTATCACATCGCCACTAATAAGTTTGGCAACCTCTTCTTCATAAATTTCATACCCAAAATTTGCATATAAGAGGACATTTCTTTCAACATTTTTTCGAACTTTACAATGAACTTCTGGAATAGCATTCTTTTTTGCATACATTTCAAGAGCTTTTAAGAGTTGTTTGGCATTGCCCTTCCCTTGGCACTCCGGCAGTACGAATAGTCGATAGAAATAGAGATAATTCTCTTTTACCTGAAAACGTACCATGGCAACAGGTTTGCCATTCTTGTCATAGCCAACAAATGCTTGCTCACCATTTTCCAGATTCTTTTGCACGGATTCAATGGTTTCTTTTAACGCGCTGGAGGGCATCCCCACTTGGTCATACTCAATAAATGCTTGTAACATGATGTTGTGAATAACTAGTGCATTTTTCGAAAGTTCGATTTGCATATTAATCACCTTTTTATCATAAATATACATGTCTTTCAAATGAAATACAATATATGGAACTATTAAGATTTTTCCCGAATATACAAAGTGAATTCTCTTATCATCTCTGTCTTGTCGCGTTTAGAAAGAAGAAGCTGGACTAAAAGTATTAATTTCTTAATATGATTCTGCTCTCACTTAAAAAAACTTTCTACTTCTGTCCCTGCCTCCTAATCACTTAATCTTGTTTTTTAAAGAGTTTTCCTGGCCAGAATGAAAAACGGCCTAATACCATTGTAATCGCGGGTACCAACAATGGACGAACAATAAATGTATCAATTAAAACACCAATTGCCGTAATGACTCCAAATTGAACTAATACTTGAATAGGTAAGGTTGCAAGAATCGCAAATGTACCTGCCAAGATTAGTCCAGCAGAAGTGATCACCGAACCAGTTTGTGCAACCCCGTTTTGTACCGCCTCTTTTATGCTCTGCGTTTTGCGGTTCTTCCAAACCTCTGAAATCATAAAGATATTGTAGTCCTCACCGAGTGCAATCAAGAAAACGAATGAATATAATGGAATCGAACTTGCAATCGATTCTGCACCAAAGAATGCCGATAATACTAGCCACCCTAATCCTAATGCAGCAAAGAATGAAACTAATACGGTCCCGACTAAGTAAATTGTAGCTGGAATTGAACGCAGATACACTAGTAATAGAATCGCAATAATGGCGACCATTACGGGTTGAATAATAGATTCGTCCCTCTCTTGGACAGTTTTAGTATCTACTTGCGCGCTCGTTTCTCCACCAATCCAGAAGCTTTCATCAGCTCCTTCAATACCGGCTTCTTCAAGTATTGTTTCCATATCTTTCTTTAGGCCTGGAATTAAATCCATCGCTTTATTTGAATAAGGGTTTTCATTCAAATCTGCCTCATAAAGTTGAATATCTGCGTCGCTTTCCCCAACAGTCGGTTCACTCACAACATCAATATATGGAATCTTCGCGATTTGTTCAGTTAAATCAATATCGTTACCTTTTGTATCGACTATAATTTGAACAGGTGCTAACTCCCCGGGAGAAAAGTTTTCCCCAATAATCGTAAACCCTTCACGGGAATCCATATCTTCCGGGAAGGACGATAATAAATCATAATTGTATTTTATTTGAGTAGAGGTTAAAGCTAACCCCCCTAATACAATAGCCGTCACGATAATGACTAGCCAAGGTTTATTGGTTACAAATTCGCCGACTTTTGTCATCACTGGATGCTTCGGTTTCGGAGCTTTATAAGGTTTACTCTTATCTTGTGCGTACTTTTTCGCCATCTCCACTGTACGAGGCAAGAATGGCCAAAATGCTGCGCGGCCTAAAATGGCTAAAATCGCCGGTAATACGGTTAAAGCAGCAATCCCCATAATGAGAATGGCAAAACTAAACGGAACAGCAAATCGTTGGAAGGCACCGAAATCGGCCAACCCTAATGTCGCTAAACCGATAAATACGGTTAACGCACTCATCATAATTGCCCCACCGGATTCTTTCATGGCTATAGCAAGTGCTTCAAACTTATTTTCTACTTCTCCTAATTTTTCACGGAAACGCGTGATTAAAAATAAACAGTAATCGGTTCCTGCGCCAAATAACAAGACCAACATGATTGATACTGCTTGTGCATCCTTATCGATCCAGCCATTTTCAGCAAACCAACCAAGCAATGGACTAATGGCACCATAAGCAATCCCCACAACAAGTATTGGTGTAATAGCTAAAATTGGTGAACGGTAAATAACAACAAGCAACACCAGTATTAGAATTACTGTTGTAATCATTAACTTCACGTCTGCTTGCATAAAGAGATTGGTCGCATCCACTGAAATACCAGCTGGACCCGAGAAGCGTGCATGTAAACCATCTTCATCGATATTGGTTTCGTATGGATTCTCTCCAAATTGTTCTTCAGTAATGCCAGTAATTTTTGCTAAACTTTCTTTCAGCGAATCTGTATTTGTTTTTTCATCGAAGAATACAGGGGTGACGATGGACGTTCCATTTTCCGAAACGCTGCCTAATAACGCTTCCTTCGGTATGTCGCCAAATGGCGGAAGTGTTGCTTGGCCGTCTAATGGATTCTCGGCTAATTCTTTATAAAGAGCTTGGATGGATTGGAGCTCTTCGATTTCAAGCCCTGCTTTTTTATACCAAACAATTAATAATGGAAGACCGGAATCAGAGGAAAATTGATCATCCATGATTGCACTTGCCTGTTCACTCATAACCTCTTCGGGTAAGTCACTTCCACCATAGTTTTCAATGCTGTTGATTTGAGGCAGGGTGATGGATAGCACTGCGACGATGAGTAGCCATAACATAAGCGTAACCCAACGTGAGCGGTTGTTTCCTACGACACTCCCCCACTTTTCCAACGGGTGTTTAGACATAAGTTCTTCCTCTTCTCAATTTTTAATGGATTACAAAAAACGCCAGGGTTTTGCTTCCCTAGCGTTAATTGTAGACTATTCAGTATATATTTTCCTGTTTTGCAATTTATGACTTAGTAGAGAAATCCGGTTACCTATTTTTATTTAGAATTAACTAAAAAGCGTGTAGACAAAGTCAAATATCGATTTTGTCTACACTTTTGAAAAGGTATTAGTTATTTTCTTCTTTTCGTTCAAAAAACGTCACGATTTCATCACTCTTTTTTCGTTCAGCTGCTTTTGGTATGTCATCAAAGTATCCCATTTGCAGCATGGAAATAATTCTTTCACCTGGTTTCACACCAAGTGCCTCGCGAAATTCCGGAGCATCTAGGAAATCTGGTGTTTTCCAGCACGATCCGATTCCATAATCCCACGCAAGTAATTGAATGTTTTGGATAAACATACTTGCAGCAGCATAATCCTCTAAACGTTGCTTTTGTCGTACATCTTCCGAAACAATTATAAACGCATATGCTCCTGGCAGCGTGAATTTTAGCATTTGCTTTTCTAACGTTTCTTCGGAAAGCTCTTTCCATTTTGGAATCGCAATATCGCGTAAAAGCTTATGCAGTTCAAAAATTTCTTCTCCACATGCAACAACTAGTCGCCATGGTTCTCTATTTTTATGATTTGGTGCCCAAACAGCATCATCGACAATTTGTAGTAATGCTTCGCGATCGACTGGTTGACCATTAAATTTTTTAATGGAACGTCTCCCAATGATGGCTTCGCGAACAGACAAAGTTTGTTGGTTCATTTGTTTCTCTCTCCTTAAAAGAAATTAACTAAATATACAACTATAGTAATATGTTAACCCCGCCCTTAACCTTAACATAAATTGTAGACTTTTAAAATATACATGATGATTTCCCAATTTCATACTAATTATTGATGGAGTATATTTCAAGGAGATTTAGTTAAATACATCATCTATTTTATAGAAATAGTATCGAATGTTTGGTGTGTAAGCTAATGAATTCGAATAGTCATAATGACGATCTGCACTGTCTGCTGTATGGGCATGGATATAAGGAACACCATTTACCATACTCGTTACAATTGTCGTGTGGTCCACAACGCCATTCCCCTGAAAATCGTAACAAATCACATCCCCAATTTGCAGTTCGGATGGGGAGTCTACCCTAGTTGCCGTAAGCCCTGACTTTGCATTTTCCAAATACCAGCGGAAGCTATGGGATACCGACCAGCTGTAGCTCCATGATTCTCTCGAGTAGTGCCCTACCTCTCCACGTCCACTTTTCCATGCATCCGTAATCCACCATCCCCTTCCCCGGTTCGGTGCACCTGACATAGGTGCTCCACCTGCACGAAGGCATTGTGAAACAAAGTTTGTGCAATCCACTAAAAACGCGGGATAATTCGGGTTTTTCTTATTCCACCAAGCTCTTGCATACTGAACAGCCGCATTTCGGTTGTAATAAGTTGGAATTAGTGAAACCTCCTTTTTTTTATTCTATGCAACTCATTTTCCATCTTTCTTATTTTTGAAAAGGTTAGGGGAATTGTGACAATTATTTAATAATTCTGTGTACCTAAAGAAATATCGCTTGTAATTTGATACAATAAAACTAATTCACTTTTTATGAGCGGGTTAAATTTCATGTTAAAAAATTATAAAACCTTGAGGGTTGATATATTTTTTAGTCAAAAATCATATTTTACTTCCAATATTAGAAAACTTGGCTAATCGATAAGATTTTTAGCGATTAGCCTTTGTTACACTTATGCGGAAAAGAAGGTCTTTACTTTCTTTTTACGTAAACGATGCTTGTACTAGATAACATGAGTGAGAGGATGTTGGAATTGACGCAGCACGCGGAAAGAGAATTAACTGAACTGACAAGGCTTTGTGATAAAAAGGGAAACTTAAATCCAGAAGCTATTGGTTTTGCTCGCAAACCAATCATCGATTGCAATTTATCTGGTCACTATTTAAGGAAGAAAAAGTGGAATAATTGGACCATTTATGGCGAGGAAATATTATTTTCTATTAAAATTTTACATTTTGACTATGCAGCCGTTTGTTTTGTTAATTTCTTAGAGTACGAAACGCAACGATTTTTTGAAAAAGCAATTACGCTCCCTCTTGGCCTAGGCAGTAAACTAAAAATGCCAACTCGAGTATTAGAGCCAATCCAATTCAAGAATAACGAGATTGATATTCATATTACGTATTTTCAAAATCAAACATTTTTAAAAGTTACGTCAGATGATTTTGATAGCGAGCCTCTTCTTGCTGAATTGACGATTCATCATCCACAAGAAGATGATACATTGAATGTTGTCGTTCCTTGGAATCGGCAAACCTTTCAATTTACAGCAAAGCATCATACCTTACCTACTTCAGGTTTTGTGAAGCTAGGAAATCGACATTATCGTTTTAACGAGGAAGACTGCTACGCGGTACTGGATTTCGGCCGGGGTGTTTGGCCACGTGAGGCAAAGTGGAATTGGGCAATGGCTTCTCAACGCGTCCGAGATCAACGAATTGGAATCAACTTTGGCGGGAAATGGACAGATGGAACCGGCATGACGGAAAATGCAGTTTTCGTCAATGGACATATGAGCAAAATCCATGAAGATGTGCTATTCAACTATGACCCTGCAAATTTCATGAAGCCCTGGTACATTACATCAAAATTCTCTGATACTGTAATGCTAACCTTCCAACCATTCTTTGAACGTTCCTCACAATCGGATGCCAAGCTAGTAAAATCGACTAAACAACAATTAGTGGGATATTTTAATGGACTGATCAAACTCGATGATGGCTCCTCATTATTGATTCAGCAAATGCTTGGGTATGTAGATGAGCAACAGGCAAAATGGTAAAGAGGCATGCGGCCGTTTATTAACTTTAAACGGTCGCATTGTTTTTTTGCTCGTTTAATGTATTCTCGCAGATATTATCTAGTGCCGTGGGAGTTTAGTTCATACTTGAGACTTCTACCGTCTTACGTCCAAACTGGGAATCTACCCTTCAACAGGTACACTATTCTGTCTTAGGAACGCTAACATCTTCTCAGGTTCATCCGTAAAGATAGCATTCACACCCGTATCAACAAGCAATGCGGCATGTTCCACTTCGTTTACTGTCCAAACACGCACCACAGAACCTTTTTCGATGGCTTCTCTTACAGGACCGCGGAAGGCTGAGGGCAATGATACGTGTAATGCCTTCGCAGGAAGCTTTTCTTGATAATTGGCGACATCTAAAATCGCATTAACGAAAAGTGCAGCGTTCTCAACATTTGGAGAAAGACGCGCGATTCGTGCTACCGCCTCATGATCAAAGGATGAGATTACTACTTGGTCCATCATCCCAAGTGCTTCAACGACTTGCAGCACCAATTCCTCAATTCCAGCATAAGCAAAGATATCGGACTTCAACTCTATATTTACGCGAAGGTCTGTACCACGATAAACGTTTAGCACCTCTTCAAGAGTAGGAATTTCCAAGCCGACAAACTCCTCACTAAACCAACTGCCATAGTCAAACTCGCGTAACTCTTGCAGCGTCATATCTTTTACATAACCCACCCCATTTGATGTACGGTTAATGGATTCATCATGAATGACAACGACTTGCCCATCTTTTGTTAAATGTACGTCAAACTCTACCCCATCAATAGGCAGGTTTGCAGCAGCTTGGAATGCAGCTAACGTATTTTCAGGGTACTTGGCAGAATATCCGCGGTGAGCATAAATATTCATAAGAGACCGTCCTTTCACTTGAAATTATTGGGCACTACTTCTTTCATACTTTCCATAAGCACTATCGTATCATTCTAAAATTAATCATTCATGGTAGATATTTTAAATTTATGTAAATATCCTATCCAATTCTCTTTCAATTAATAATCGAATCCGGTTTTCATCTAATTTTACTAGCCCCATTAGTATATGAAGTGATAGCCCATCGACTAATGCGTGTAAATGAACTGTTTCTTCCTCCAAATTAATGTCCTTCTTTAAAAAGCCACTTTGATCTAATTTATTCATCATCGATACCATCCCTTGATGGACCGAATCCTCGCGAAGCTCCTTTTTTCGTAATTTGTAAGAGATGTATTCCAACCACACTTGCATTTCGATTGTACGTTTTCCAATCGGAATAAACTCCATTAGCATATTCAAAACGAGTTGTTTTGGTGGCTGAGGCTGTTTTGTATGTTCCATAATCCGTTCTGTTACTTGTTCTTCGACTAATCCCATCGCAAACTCAAGTAGTTCTTCCTGAGTATTAAAGTAGTGTCGAATTGCTCCAAGGGAAAGATTTGCCTCCTTTGCAATCGAACGTACAGAAGCCCCCTCCAGACCATCTCTTGCGATGACATTCCATGTTGATTTTGCGATTAATGATTTTCTTTCTTCATGATTCACTATTTTTGGCATGAAGTTATTATAACATTTTTTAATACACTTGTATTATTTAAAACACCATGCTATCATTTTAATACAATCGTATTGCAAAAAAGAAAAAAGGAGAATTCATAAGTTGATTAAATGGATAATTGCTGCTGAAATTATGTTTTGGATCGTAATCTTGGCAGGACTCTTTGCACGCTACGTGTTACACCAAAATAGGTTAAGCTATCTGTTATTTTTATTAACCCCACTTATCGATTTAGCTTTAATTTTATTAACAGTTGTTGATTTGCGATCTGGTGCCGTGGCTACATTTGCTCACGGAATTTCGGTTATTTACATCGGTGTCTCGATTGCTTATGGAAAAACAATGATTGCATGGGCAGACGAAAAATTCCAAACCTATATCTTAAAAAAGGAATCAACGAAAAAAAAGCTTTATGGAGCCGAAAAAGGGGTTCATGAATTAAAGATGTGGGGACGACATGTCTTCGCTTATGCAATTGGCAGTATGATTTTTTGGCTGATCATTACGTTTATTAACTCAAATTCTACCGAAGCCTTAACGAATGTATGGAGAATCTGGTCCCTAGCTGTACTGATCGACGGAGGCATCAGTCTCTCCTATCTACTTTTCCCTAAAAGAGCTGAATCCAAATAATCCATGGAAAAGGTGAGTGCAAGGAATCTCAACTTCCTTACATTCATCTTTATTTACTTTCATATTTAATCTTCTAAAGATTCCACTTAAATTCAAAACCTCAAATGTTCATAGAATTGTTGCAAACCTTCATACAGTTTGTGACTTTAGAACCTTTCCAAGGTATTTGACAATTGAAATATGCTACACTTTATCCGAATTTATTAATTTGGAGGCTATTATGTTTAACAAATACCTAATCTTTTCGTTTGTCTTCTTATTCTCATTTGTGAATACCACATTTGCGCATACACATATTGAAAGCTCTTCTCCTCAAAGTGGCGAGGTTCTTACTGAGGCTCTTGAAGAAATTACATTGACCTATGAAGGGAAAATTGAACAAAGCAGCTTCTTCACACTTCAAAATGCAGCTGGGGAAACAGTTCCCGTAGACAACATTACGGTGTCTGAAAATGTATTGTCCGGCTCACTCCCAGAACCCATTGAAAATGGGGAATACCTTATTAACTGGAATATTATCGGTGCTGATGGCCATCTAATCGAAGGAGAAGTACCATTTACCGTGGATGTACCTGTAACAGAAACAACGACCGAAAATGCTGAAGATGAAACTGTAGACCAGGAAGTCAAAGATGAGAATAACATTACGACTACTGTGGAATCCGAAACAACTAATGAGGACGCTGCTGTTGATGAACCTTCCGAAAATACTTCATCTTCTTATTTGGTTCCAACACTTATAGGCCTACTAATTTTGATTGTTGCAGGAAGCTTCTTCTTCATCGCAAAAAGGAAGCAATAGTCCATGGCTTTCTTAGGTATGTTTAGTCAGGCATTGGTTTATCTTTGTTTTGCAGTTCTTTTGGGCAGTTTTATCTTAGCTTTCATCTCGGAAGCCAAGCGTCCAACTATTGTGGTCCCAAAGAGTGCATTGCTTGTTTCCACGATTGGGATTGCCCTCTTCTCATTTTTCCCGGTGCTTCAAATCTTGTTGTACTTAGTACCGAATATGGGCTTTGGCGAAACTTTACAATCTGTTTTATTGACATTTGAAGTCGGCAAAGCTTGGCTTTTCACATTCATTGTGTCGATCATTTTATTACTATTCATAAGCTTTTTCGATGTACAAGCAAATAAATTATACAGGTCTATTGGTGTAGCACTTACTTTCCTCTTGATTCTCTCTTTAGGTTGGTCGAGTCATGCAAGTTCCTATAATCAATTGCTGGGATTTGTAAGTGATACTGTACATTTTACTGCTGTATCCGTTTGGGTCGGTATACTAATCGTAATTAGCTGGTTTTCAAAAAATCATCAGAATTGGGCAAACTTTTTAAAATGGTTTACTCCTGTTGCTCTGGTTTGTTTTGGACTTACCTTTGTTAGTGGACTTCTTTTGATGGATATTATTGTAGAGGACTATACAAATTCTTGGCCCATTTCATATGGCCAAAGTTTGTTATTGAAACATTTATTAATCATTCCGCTAGTTGTTTTTGCTGCCATTAATAGCCTAATGATAAAAAAGAAGGTTCAAATGGATGAAAGCTTTAACCCGCTGCCATGGGTAAAAGCCGAAAGCATTGTAATGCTTCTTATTTTTTCAGCTACTGCTGCACTTGGGCAACAATCGCCTCCGAGAGAAACAGCGATCTCCAGCAGCAATGTTTCGCAATTATTCAGCCTCGTTTACCAAGGGCAAATTCAACCAAATATGCTCGTTCAGTTTGCACCGAATGCGACAGCCATCATGCTTGCGGTTGTAACCCTTCTGTTCTTGGTATTAATGGTCTTTTCTTTCGTAAAGAAGATGCCGGCCATCATGACTTTTGTGATGGGGCTATTCCTTGTGATGAGTGGCTACCTGTCTTTAATGCTTAGCATTCAATAACGAATAAAAGCCGTTTCCATTTAGTTGCTGGAAGCGGCTTTTCATTTTCAAGATAATATAAGGGCCATTTACTAAATGGAGTTAACTTAGAAAAAACATTAGACAAAACTTCACTTCATAAGGAAAATTTAGTAAGATAAATATCTAGCTTTTTTCTGTACGATAGACTAAATGATTGGAGGATTGATTGATGTGGCTGAGCAAGCTGAAGGAAATACAATCCAGCGTCCGGAGTTCCAAAAAGAGGTTGAACGATTAGAGTACACCAAGCAATATATGAGTGAACTGCTTGAGGCATCGCAGCGAGATTTAAGAGCTGTACAGGACAAGATTAAAGAATCGATGGCGAACCTCGAATATATCGATTCCAGTGATAGTTATATCAATATCTTAACAAATTCCCGCTTTTTCGAACTGGCTTTAAATCAAAAAGAAAGTTTGGAAGCCGTTAAGAAAAAACCCTATTTTGCCCGCATTCATTTCCAGCGAACAGGAGAGCTTGAGGAGCTTTTATATATTGGAAAGACCTCCCTCTTCCATAACGAAACCTTCGAGCCAATCATTGTGGACTGGCGATCTCCAGTTGCAAATGTCTATTATGACGGTCGACTTGGCGAAATTTCGTACCCTGTACGTGACGAAGTTTTTACAGGGCATTTATTCTCAAAACGTCAATATAAAATTGAAGATGGCGAACTATTTAGCTTCCAGGATGTTGATTTAACGACAAATGACGACCTCTTGCAGGAGGCACTTTCAGGAAAAGCCGATGTACGATTGACCGAAATCGTCGCAACCATTCAAAAAGAACAAAATGAAATTATCCGTGCCCATTTAAAGCAGCCGATTCTTGTTCAAGGCGCCGCGGGAAGCGGAAAAACTACCATTGCCCTTCACCGAATCTCTTACTTCCTATATACAATGGGCGAGCATTTCAACCCTGAACAGCTAATGATTCTGGCGCCCAATAAACTATTTATCGAATATATTGGAGACGTCTTGCCAGAGCTTGGTGTGGAACAGATTTGCCAAACAACCTATGCAGAATACGTCCAAAATGCAACAGGCATCAAGTTGAAATTACAAAATCCGAATGAACAGCTTGAAACAATCGTTGAAGAAGGGCTGGATGCACTTCCCTCTTTTAACATCCCTCAAGTGAAAGGTTCTTTATTTTACCGTGACCTGTTAGACCGTTATATCAAAATCCACGAGCGCACTTTGGCAAATCTATTTAACGAAGATGTATATATTGAAAAGTACCGCATTATGCTTGGAAGTCACTTGAAGAAGCTGTTTTTGGAAGAGTTTGCTTATATGCCGATTGAAAAGCGGCTTGAACGCATCAAGAAGGTTGTTCAAACGGAAGTAAAACGAAAATCAAAAGCAGTACTCTCTTCTCTGAATACCCGATACGAAGATATGATTGGAAAAGCTCTGAGTGGACTTCGTGATCCCGACAAAAGACGTGAAACCGTAACAAAATTCATCGACGAACGGGATGAACGCATACCGAAGATTACAGCAGAAGCAAAATCTACAGCAATCCTTTATATGAAACGCTTTGAAAAAGCAAAAATCAAACAAATGTACCGCAAGTTTTTAACAGACCGTCAGCTTCTACAAGAACTTGCACCTGAATGGACATTTGAACAGCAAGAGAAGTTTTTGCAAAGCCATACAAAAGAAAAATGGGCATTAGAGGATCTAGCGGCGCTCTATTACATGCACGCAAAAATTAAAGGCATTCAAGATCAATGGAAAATGCGTGTAGTATTTATCGACGAGGTGCAGGATTATAGCCTATTCCAGATAGCTGCCTTACAAGATGGACTTGAAACAGATATGTTCACCATGGTCGGGGACTTGGCACAAGGAATCCACAGCTACCGTTCTTTGACGGAATGGGATTCTGTACTTGAGCTATTCCCTCGCGCAAACTATTTTACCTTGCAGAAAAGTTACCGAACGACGATTGAAATAATGGAGATAGCAAACAAAATCCTCATGAAAATGGATGAAGACTTGCCATTGGTGGAACCCGTTGTGCGACATGGCAACGAACCAACCTTTGTCCAAGCTGACCTCTTTGATCCGGAGAAAATCAACGAGATGTATCAAGCGATTGGACAAAATGGCCACAAATCCATAGCACTTATTTGTAAAACAACAGCTGAAGCAACAAATTATGCAAAGCTATTAAATAAAGCCGGCGTTCCTGCTGAAATGTTGAGTGATGAATCAGAGCTGGGTGGTGAGAAGCTTCTCGTTGTCCCGAGTCACTTGGCAAAAGGCCTTGAATTTGATGCGGTGATTATCGCAGCATTTGATATTCCCTACTTTGATACGCCGATTGACCGAAAGCTTTTATACGTTGCCCTAACGCGTGCCATGCACGAATTATTTTTGGTTGGACCAGGGCTGGAGTTCTTTTTATTAGATGGAATATCTAATACAGGTATCAAAGCATAGAAAAATAAGAAAGTCGGGAGAACGATAGAAGCTGTTCAGAGTCGCTTTAAGACCATGAACAGCTTTATTTTCTTGGTGGAATTCGGACGAAGGATCGTTTTTTAGCATTCTTTTTTGAAAAGAGTTGTCGAAGAAGTTTAAACAATACCCTTCTTCTTTTTAAATCCATCTCTTTCGGTTGAGGTAAGGCAGGCATTCTCATATGTTCACCACTCCTTTATTTAAATATATTAAATAAGGTTCTATATTATTCAGCCTATTGATAGTTTTTAAAATTTTTTAGTATATAAAAACAAGGCCAGACCCAATAGAAGTTGAGCTAGACCTTGTAAATAATAAAGTTTCTATTCTACTTTGCCTTCCCATGCAAGCATACCGCCGCTCATATTTGTTACTTCAAAACCTTGGCTTTGCAGATATTCCGTTGCTTTTCCACTTCGTCCACCCGAACGGCAAACCATAATATATGGTTTCGTTTTCTCTAGTTCATGCGTACGTGATTCGAGCAATCCCAACGGAATATGCGTAATACCTGGAATATGCCCAGCTTGTACTTCATCTGCTTCACGCACATCGATCAAATTAAGTTTTTCTCCATTTTCTAAACGCTGTTGCACTTCTTGAGGTGTGATTTCTTTCATTTTATCTCTCCCCCTTAAAATTCCAGTTGCTTAAACCGCCACGAACATTGGTGATATTCGTATGGCCGCGCCTTTTTAATTTTTTGCAAGCCTGATTACTTCTTATACCGGTTTGGCAGATGACCACGATTTCTTTATCTTTCGGCAAATCTTTAAATTTCGATTTCAATGGGATATTTTGAAACTGTTGAATATGTTGGGCATTATATTCAATCGGAGATCGTACGTCAATAAATACCTTATCCGGGTCATAAAGGACCTTTTTTAACTGTTCTGCATCAATTGTTTTAATCCCCTTCGCCGGTGTTAGTCGATACACGATAAACCCGATAAGGATAATGATCAAAATCCATTCTATCACTAGTACCTTCACTCCTATTAGGTTAAACATTAATTAATTGCCTAAAACTATTATACACGACAATTAGGAGAAACCTTTAGGAGAAGTTTGGGTTGAAGTAATTAAATTTATATACCGAACCAACCCTTGCCTCTATTGTTTTGCAAATGTACTACTCCTTCTCACCTAAAGCAAAACGCGCATACTCATGATATTTTGGTGTTTTGTCCAAATGCGTTTCATAGAGCACAATTTCATTCACTGTAAATGAAGGACTGTCTTCAAATACCTTTAAAGTTTCGATATCAAAGTCCCCTTCACCTTGCCATTTCCGAGCTAACGTAATATGGGGACGAAACGGTTTTTTATCCAATTGGAAACCAATGTTGATGCATTGGCGGTAGACCTTTTTTTGAACTGTGTTCAAGCTTTCCGATTGTTCTACATCTGCCCAAAAAATCCGGGGTTTTTTATGAGGTCCAAATGTACCAATCTTATGTAGCGTTAACGTAAATGGACGTTCATCTACTAACACTTGCGACATCGTGTCAATCACTTCTTGTTTCATGCTTTCTTCAGCAAAGCCTAAAAATGCTAATGTTATATGATAATCCTCAGAATGTACCCATCTGGCAAAAGGGAAATCCAGTTTATTTTTTTCAACCCATTCGTTTAAATAGTCCTTCACTTCGTTCGGTAGCTTGGCAGCTAGAAAATAATGGTGCTTACTCAATCGTTTCCACTCCTTAAGACTAGATATATCTTCACATTATTATAGTTCTCATATTTAGACAAATTATCAAAAAACACTTCAGAAACTGTACTGATCATTGAAAAACGCCGAGCATCACCCTAAGCTCAGCGCTTTTTGTTTTAAGAAATCATTTTCAGCCCTATACTTGCGCACAGAATAATAAAAATACATAGTATCCTTTTCCAGTTTTTTGATTCTCCATAGAAAAGCATTCCTACCGTTGTGCCGCCGACAACCCCGATCCCTGTCCAGATTGCATAGGCTGTTCCCATTGAAATTGTGTGCATCGAGTAATCTAGAAGAAATAAGCTTATACAAAAACCTATCACTAAAAAAACAAGAGGCTTCCAATTTCGGCTAACACTATACTGATTCATCATGGCTACACCAAAAGTTTCAAATAAACCTGCTACGATTAAAGCGACCCATGCCATTATGCGTCCGCCTCCTTCTCATCATCTGTTACAAGCTTCAATCCAATTACACCTACTAGCAACAATACAATTAATAATATTTTTATAATGTTAAATGGCTCCCCGAAGAACAAAATTTCAGAAAGAACTGCCCCTGCCGTTCCCAGGCCTACAAATATCGCATAAACCGTTCCGGTAGGAAGTGTTGAGGTTGCCTTAATCAATAAATAATTACAGATGACAATGGCTATGATCGTTCCCGTCCATTCCCAAACCTCGTCTGCATGTGCCAAACCAATTACCCAAAACACCTCAAGCAGTGATGCCAGCAAAACCTTTAGCCAAGATTTCATGTTAAATTTCCTCCTTAATTTCGAAAATAAAAAAGCCTGGGAGATATTAGTTAATATCTCCCAGGCTTTTGTCCTTCCGTGTCACGCATTGCGTAGTTTTCTCTCGGACCAGACTATCGAAAAACAACGATACGGAACCCTAGAAAACCTTTCCCTTAATCCAATTTTCTTGTATTATGTCACACAATCCCAGCAATTTCAAGTTGGCTTCATGGATACAAGCTGCCATAACCTTTCTATTAAATTATCAAAAGTTTTCAAAAAATACTCATTTCCGATATGATAAATGAAGGTAAGGCGAGCAAGGAGGGGCGAAATGGATAAAGAACAACAAAACGAATTTGAACCGATCAGTGAAGAGGAATTAATTGAATTAGTCCTTGAGGAACAGAGAAAAGCACTTGAAAAAGAGCGGGAAAAAAGGTTAAACGGAGTAAAAGAAACAAAGAAAAAATCAAAGCCTGTTCGCCTTTTTGCCTGGGTTATGGCAGTGATGCTCGCCTTTAGTACATTCGCTGTCATCCTTGAAATCTTCTCGATTCCGGCGATTGAGTTTTTAAAAACGTCTGCAAGACTCACCGGGCAAGAGAATATTCAAACCTATAAACAAGCTGTTGTTGAAATTCAAACGAACGATGGGAAAGGAACGGGTTTTGCAGTTTCAGAGGATGGCTATATTGTAACGAATGATCATGTCATCGAAGACGCCCTTACCATCACCGTTATCTTTCCGGATGAACGTCTTTTCAAGGGAGAGGTTATTGAGAGCTATCCGGACATTGATTTAGCTATCCTAAAAGTGGAAGGAGAAGAACTCCCCTATTTAACGCTAGCTGATTCGTATACACCTACACCAAATGAATCGATTTACTTTATTGGAAATCCTTTATATTTTACAGGAATAGCCAATGAGGGTGAGGTAATTGATTACAAGCAGCTTTCTGATTGGGATGAAGAGGTGTTAATGTTGGATGCACCAGTCTATCGGGGAAATAGTGGCAGCCCTGTGATTAATCTTGAAGGACAAGTCATCGGCATAGTTTTTGCAACAATTGATGATCAGACTCATGGACACGTTGGATTATTTGTTCCCGTTGATCTGCTGCAAGAGCAAATTCAATTTTAGTTCAATATGAAAATAATAAAATCCATCATATAATTTTCACTCTATAGCTCGTGGGACTTGCTGTAATAAGCGCATATATTCAAATTTTTGTCAACTTGGTTTACGAAAGCGATTTCTTAATAAAATAAAAAGTACTTGCCTCGAGTTCGATCAGCAAGTACTTTTTCATTTCTTATTTCGCTACACTTTCCAATATATCATCAATGATTTGTTCATTTGCAATGGCACCAGTGTATAACCAGCTTTTATCAGGACCAAATTCATATAAATTTCCTGCTTTTACTGCCGGAATGCTTTGCCATAATGCATCACTTAATGTTGCACTTTCACTGCCATCGCTGTTTACTAAGAATAGATAGTCTGCATCAAGCTCAACTAATTTCTCAAGTGAAACGGCATTCCAGTTATTTTCAGCGCTAGCCGAAATTTCCTCCACAACTGCAGGTACCTCAAATCCTAAATCATTGTAAAGTACATCCCCACTTGATAGCTCTTGATTAACTACAAAGAAGCTTCCTCCCACTAACCAAATCGCAGCGGCAGATTTTTTGCCAACCTTTTCTTCTAGTTGTGCTTTGGCTTCCCCTGCTTTTGTTTCATAATTGGCGATTACTTCTTCAGCTTTGTCTTCCATTGCAAAGATTTTACCTACTTCTTTAAGCTCTTCTCTCCAATCATTATTTAACTCTGCTCCAATCACATATGTAGGGGCAATTGCACTGTATTGACCATACTTTCCACCTTCTACCATGCTCGGTGAGTCCATAATAATTAAATCTGGCTCAAAGCTTTGTACTTCTTCAAAAGGAAGATCGTGATTGATTACGTCAACATCTTTTAGATAATCCTGTAAGTAGCGTTGAATACTTGTTCCTTCCTTTACCGACCATTGTGCGATAGGTGTAACGCCCAAGGCTAATAATGGATCTTCTAAATAAGATGCAAGTACACGTTGTGGATTCGCGGGAATTTCGACCTTATTTCCTAATGCATCTGTTAAAGTGCGAGTTCCAGATGCTTCTTCCCCGGTTGAAACTTCACTTGTAGATGAATTTTCTGATTTAGGTGTATCTTCGGCTTGATCTCCACATGCTACTAACGCTAATGCTAAAACGCTTAAAGATACAATTTTTAAAGGCTTGATTGAAATGCCCATTTTAATCCTCCTAATATTATGTTAAAATTAACTTAATTGATAATGATTATCATTTATATTAAATGCTAAATAATGATTTAGTCAACATTTATTTATTTTTTCAGTAAAGGTATAAAGAAAGTAGGCTTTTGTATGGCTCAGCCAAAAAAGATATCTCAACATTTACATACTTCCTTTAAAGGAAAACCCGTTGTCTCATTGATTCTTGGAATTGTAGGTATCTTTACGCTTATTTTCCTCGGTTCTATTTCAATCTTATACGGTGCTTCCTCGATCAATTTTACGGCGATTTTTCAAAGTATTTTTCATTTTGATGAAGGAAACAGTCAGCATGTCATTATTAGAGAGCTGCGAATTCCCCGCGCTATCGCTGCAATTGCTGTAGGAGCAGCATTAGCAGTTTCGGGTGCGATTATGCAAGGGATGACGAAAAATCCACTAGCATCTCCTTCTATCATGGGAGTAACAGCTGGATCTGCCTTTGTGCTTTCACTTGCCATGGCCATTATGCCTTCCTTACCGTATCAATCACTTATACTCTTCTCGTTTATAGGAGCAGGTTTAGGTGCATTCTTAGTATTCGGCATGGTTGCATTTGCCAAGGGAGGGATTACGCCAATACGTTTAGTATTAGCTGGTTCGGCAATTACATCCCTATTAACTTCGCTATCGACCATTATTAGTATTCGCTTCGATATTGCCAAAGATATAAGCTTTTTTTATGCTGGTGGGGTTTCCAGCATTCAAATGCACCACTTAACATTTGCGATGCCTGCCATTGGCGTAGGTTTAGTATTTGCAATCTTATTGTCTCGATCCATTACAGTCTTGAGTTTGGGAGAGGATATTGCAAAGGGTTTGGGGCAAAATACAACACGCATACAATTATTTGGCACAATTACGGTCTTGATTTTAACTGGTGCTGCTGTTTCCATTGCTGGTATGATTGGTTTTGTCGGTTTGGTCATTCCACATATCACGCGATTTTTTGTAGGATTGGATTATCGTTTTATCATTCCATGCTCGGCGATTTTAGGGGGCCTCTTGCTATTGGGAGCCGATATCCTTGGACGCATGGTAAATCCTCCATTTGAAACACCCGTAGGAGCAATCACGGCTATAGTTGGTGTACCTTTCTTTCTTTATTTAGCTAGAAAAGAAGGGAGATCTCTAAATTGAATTCGCAATTGATGAACAATCGTAAATTTGTTGGTTACATTTTTATATTTTTGTTTCTGATCATTGCCCTTGTGTTATTTAGCATTAATGCAGGGTATATACATATTCCCCTTGCGGATGTATACGCAACATTAACAGGGAATGGCACAGGTCCAAATGAACTAACGATACTCAGTTTTCGATTACCCAGAATTGTAATTGCCTTATTAGTAGGTGCTGGAATTGCAGTGTCAGGGGCAATTTTGCAAGGGGTCACGAAAAACCCGATCGCTGATCCAGGAATCCTTGGCATCAACGCTGGAGCTGGGCTAGCAGTAGTTCTTTATATGTTCTTTTTCCAAGGCTCTGCATTCTTTTCAGGACCATTAGCGATATATATCATGCCGCTAACTGCTTTAGCAGGAGCGTTTTTAGCCGCAGTTTTCATCTATTTCTTTTCAATGAAAAATCGATCCGTTGCCATTTCCCGTCTACTCTTAGTCGGAATTGGCGTGAACGCGGCATTTAATGCCGGCTTAATCATTTTTCAAATGAAAATGGAGCCAGCTGATTTTACCGCAGCCTTAGTTTGGATATCCGGCAGCATTTGGGGAACCAATTGGACCTATGTTTTAGCTTTATGTCCTTGGATTTTCGTCTTCATTCCCCTCGCTATTTATAAATCAAACTATTTAAATATCCTGAATTTAAACGACTCGATCGCTATTGGCTTAGGTATGAAAATCGAACGTGAGCGCCGATACCTATTATGTATTGCCGTAATTTTAGCCGGTACTTGTGTAGCTGTTGGCGGTGGAATTACCTTTTTAGGACTAATCATTCCACAAATCGTCCGTAGACTTGTTGGAGCAAATCACAAAAGGCTCATTCCTTTAACGGCTCTAGCGGGATCGTTATTCCTATTGCTTGCAGATACGCTGGGCAGAATGTTCATGGCTCCTGCCGAAATACCCGTTGGTTTAATTGTCTCACTAATCGGGGCACCTTATTTTATGTATTTGTTGATAAAAGGAAGATAACCATATAAGCATCTCGATTCGTTAAGCTTGTTGCTAACAATTGGGATGCTTATTTTATTACTAAACTAATATTTTTACCCGAAATTCAGAACCCATGCCTTCAGCCTTAATATAATAAGCTCGCCTTCTGATTTTTTTGTAAACCTTGTTTACGATTTAGGTTTTTTAAAATAACGGGAAAGCACATTGACAACATGAAAAATGAGACCCTCATAATATATTCTATTACTAAAGCAATTTTAATAGGTTAAATTCAAAAAGAACCCAACCAACGTTGATATTCTCAATCCAATGCTCGAAATTTCCGTCAACCTTGTTTACGATATAGGTTTATTTTAATACTAATAACAGTATAATTAAGTTTGCTTTTTAAGGCTTATATTTATTGTTTGGGATTTCTATACCAACTCTACCCTCGCAATACTCCTAAGTAAATATGTTATCGCTAAATTTGAGCAAGGATACTTCATTATTGAGTTTTGCCTTTTTACTTGCGATTTCGTTCTACTAACTTGCGAGTTTTGTCTCTTTACTTGCTACTTCTTAACTTGATTGACAATTTAACTTTTCGTATATAACAATTAACCTTAAAGAAGTTTCAAAACTAGCAATCAACCTCATTATAATTTTCAAATAGAAAACCAAAAAGGACGGTGCTCAAAATGACAAATCATATCCTAGTTGCTCTTAAGGGGGTAATTGTAAATGAAGGCAAGGCTTTAATCGTTCAACGGGCAGATGACGATGAAATTGGCGGAGGTACTTGGGAGTGTGTTGGTGGCCAAATCGAATTTGGAGAAGATTTAGAAACAGCACTTTTACGGGAGATTCAAGAAGAGGTTAGTCTCAATGTAACAATAGAGCAGATTTTATATGCAACTACATTTGAAGCTGCACCAACAAGACAAGTCATCATTATCACTTATTTATGCAGCAGCCAACATCGGAAGGTTGTTTTATCAAAAGAACATTCTAATTACACATGGGCACCCACAGAACAATTAAGACAATTATTGCCTGTTAATATCCTCAACGATTTCGAAAAGAATAATATTTTTTCCTTGGAAGCATTAAAATAAACGGAAAAACACTTGGACTATATCAATCCAAGTGTCTGTCTATGTCACCTTACATTAATTCCTTCGCTAACAAACGATATACATTTAATCTTGCTTCTTGTGAATGCGGAATAGTACAAATCATGGCTTCATCAAACCCGTATTCTGCTTGTTCCTGCAATAATAGGTCTGCTACTTCTTTAGCTGTCCCAACGAAATGTTGACTTCGGTTATCCTCGATCCACATGCGATCCATCTCTGTCAATGGGTAATCCTTTGCTTCCTCTGGAGTCATTCGCATTAAATCTACTTGTCCCCTATTAAATAAAAGTCGAGCAATATCAGCCGGCTTTGCTTGATATTCGGCCTCTTCCCTCGTCTCGGCCACGGTCACGAAGTAGGATATCATGATTTCCGACTTCTCCATAAACGGTGAAGAAACAAAGTTTGATCGATAGGCATCAAACACCTTTTTATTCATGTATCCATTGAAGAATTGTGCATAGGAATACCCCAACCCCATTTTGCCTGCTTGGACAGCACTATTGCCACTTGAACCCAGCAGCCAGCTTTGCGGAAGAACTACATTATTCGGTGAGGCAGTTACTCTTTGATAATATGGGTTTAGTGGTGCTTGGTCATTTAAAAAATCCAACGTCCATTGCAGCTTTTCATACAGATTATTCACTTGCGGCTGACGACCTTCAGCCAAAGCATACATGGCATAATTATCGCCACCCGGAGCTCTTCCTGCTCCAAAATCTATTCGTCCAGGTGCTAGTGCACTTAATGTTTTAAACACTTCAGCAATTTTATATGGTGAGTAGTGCATAATCATCGTGCCACCAGTGCCTACTCGTATACGATTTGTTTTTGCTGCGATATATGAAGCAGTTATCTCCGGAGCCGAGCTTGCAAATCCTTTTGTGTTGTGATGTTCAGCCATCCAAATTCGCTCATAGCCTAGCTCTTCCGCCACAACCGCTAATTCTACCGCTTTTGTTAAGGCATCCGCGGCAGTATTCCCACTCGTAATTGGCGCTTGATCTAATACACTTAATTTCATCTTCTTGAAGACTCCCTTCTCTATACGCATCCCCATTTTGATTTATTCATAAAAACATATCAAAGCTATCGGAATTAATCTCATTGTAAGGAATTTAGGATCATAAATCTAATTTCATGCCTTTGCCATTAAAATTAATACCAACTTATAAAACATGTCGAATTATTTTCCTGCAAACTAACAACATAGGAATTTAAAAATACAATTGTCGTAAAACGACATTCTACTATGACTTAAATATCTTTTCCGTAAACCAAGTTGACAAAGATTTTGGTCCTTTGATTTAATACACCAACCTGGAATGAGATCAATTCAAATTTCAATATTCCTGTTTTATTATGTTAGTAAATCATTTAATTATTTTCCCATTCTCGACATTTTTATTTCCTGAAATAGTTATATCATCAACTAGGTTGACAAAAATTAAGATGCCTCGGCAGACTAAGTCAATCCTCAATCGACTCACCTTTAAAAAGTGATTTTATTAATAACTATAGCAGGAGATTTTCTTCGCCATCTACTTTAATCGACACCGATATTTTACTGAAATAGCTACACCATCAACCAGGTTGACAAAAATTCCATCCCCTCCACGCTTAGAAAATATGGATAAGTATGGGTCATTCAATTTCTCCTTTTCCAAATTATTTTTCCTGTAAAATTTCGAAATTGGATACACTTATCGACAATTAAGCATTGAATTTTAAGCCAGTTCGTCAACTAGGTTGACAAAGATTTGGGCACCTCGGGTTATTATACAAACCTCTAAGAACCACAGTATTTCAGAAAAAAAGGTTTTCTACATTTCATTCCAACATTTTTTCCAGCTATCAATAATCTACTAAACTCGACACCAACTAAAGAGAATTATTAAATTTAAACTCCTTTATCCATACTGATTAGTTTATTTTTTGGAATAAACTGTATAAAATTAACCTTGGAAACTTAACTATCAAGACCTACTGGATTACTTAAAAGATATGAGAAAGAGGGATGCGATTATGGTTAACAAAGTTCAACTGGGTAAATCAGAGCTTTTTGTGAATCCTATTGGTTTAGGTGCTAATGCTGTTGGTGGGCATAATTTATATCCGAATTTGGATGAAGAAGTCGGAAAGGACTTAGTGCGCACAGCTATCGAAAATGGAATGAACTTTATAGACACTGCTTTTAGTTATGGCCCAGAACGTTCAGAGGAATTGATTGCAGAAGTTTTGAAGGAAAGTGGTAAACGAAACGAAGTCATTATAGGAACAAAGATTGCTCAAAAGTTTATGGATGGAAAAAAGATGATTGATAATTCTCCTGCCTTCTTACGTAACGAAGTTGAGAAAAGTTTAAAACGACTTCAAACAGAATATATTGATTTACTTTATATCCATTATCCCGATGAAACTACACCAAAGGATGAAGCCATTGGGGCATTAAAACAATTAAAGGATGCAGGGAAAATCCGTGCCATAGGGGTTTCCAATTTCTCGCCGGAGCAATTAAAAGAAGCAAACAAAGATGGGTATGTGGATGTTGTACAAGGAGAATATAATTTATTAAGTCGTTCTGCTGAATCAAGTTATTTCCCTTACACTATTGAAAACAACATAGCGTTCATTCCATACTTCCCACTAGCTTCCGGATTACTTACAGGGAAATATACTACGGAATCTACTTTTAATGATTTACGTAAGGGACTTCCATACTTCCAGGAACAAGTATTCTCTAAAAATCTGGAGAAAGTGGAGCAAATTAGAAACATAGCCAATCAAAAAGGCGTAGATGTTGCCCATATCGTTTTAGCATGGTACTTGAAACAAGAAGCAGTTACAGCCGTTATTCCAGGTGCAAAAAACTCGGAGCAAGTACTAAATAACTTAAAAACTCTTGATGTACAGCTAACTAATGATGAAATCCTAGTAATAGATGAGCTCTTTAGGGCTTAAGAAAAAGGGTGACCCGAACGTCTTGTTACGGTCACCCTTTTCACTATTTATCTACTAGCTTAGAAATAAGCTGGAATAGCACCTACAAAAGACAAGTAATATACCAAAATTAGGAGAAGGACAATTCCAGCAATAACCGGAAGCATGGCAAGATGTTTTAGCCATCTTCGCTTTGTTAGTTTTCCTACAGCATACATCACCAGCCCCAAAGTTATTAAAGCCACTGCAAGAATTAGCAAGTACATATTTTTTCACCTCCTTTGTCCTACTCTATGAAAGTAGAAAAAAATGGTGTGAGACATATGACTTGAATGACTGTCTTTACAAATAAAAAATCTTATAAAGTTCATTTTTAGATAGGCAGTATAAGCACACAAGCAGTTCGAATAAATGAAAAGTTATCTTTTTCGGCATGTTTTTTTACACACAAAGTTTCTCTCTATACGTAAAAAAGCTGCACCAAAATTCCCGTTGGCACAGCTTCATGTATTATCAATCTAGGGGTTCTAAGTTGCTTTCAATTTCCTGTCTGCGATCCTCTAAAAAAGGAGGAAGATCTAATTTTTCACCTAAGGTTTTTATGTCTGCATCCACTGTAAATCCTGGATCGTCGGTAGCAATTTCAAAAAGTATTCCATTGGATTCCCGGAAGTAAAGACTTTTAAAATAAAATCGATCTACAATGCCTGATGTATGGAATCCACGCATCTTTACCTGCTCATTCCAGTAGGCTAAGTCCTCATTGTCTTTTGCGCGTAACGCTAAATGGTGTATACTTCCACGGCCTGGCTTTTCACTTGGACCATCCAATTCCTTCACGAGAATTTCCCCAAAAGCTTGCCCATCAATAGCTTGGAGCAGGACTTGCTCCTCAAAATGCTCTTTTACGATGAAACCAAATAGTTCAGTCAATGCTCTCTCTAGTTTACTAGCACTTTTCACTGTTATTTCAATGGTACCCATCCCTAGAATTTGATGTTCACTAGGTACAGCGGATTGTTCCCATGTTGCCCAAAACTCCGGTACCTCTTCTCCATTGTTGTTTAGCAAGATTATGCGAAGCCCTTCTGGATCTTCGAAGGCAAGTGCTTCTCTACCTGCGTAACGCGAGATTTCATCATGTTTTACGTTTAGTTCTTCAAAACGCGTCTTCCAGAAATTCAAACTTTCCACTGATGGCACCAGAAGCCCAATTTGAGTTATTGCATTGGTGCCACGGTGCGTTCTCCCTACCATCGGGATTTCAAAGAATGTTAACCCCGTTCCTGGACTCCCCACTAAATCACCAAAAAACAAATGATACATAGATGGATCATCTTGATTGACGGATTTCTTCACTCTGCGTAACCCTAGTGTTTCTCTATAAAAGGCATCGTTTTTCTTCGCATTTTTTGAAATCATTGAAATATGATGATGACCTAAAATTGTTGGCATTTCTCTTCCTCCTTTTTCTTTGTACCGAGCTATTTTTCATACACTCATTTTATCTCGAATTCGAGATAAAATCAATCAATTGATTAATCCGTCTTATTATTGTTTACTTTTCCTATTTTCTATACGAAAAAAACGCCCTCTACGATTTGTAGAGAGACGTTCAAATTAAAACAGGTAACTTATTAATAATCCGATTGATAATAAGAATGAGAAAAGTGTATTAGTGATTGCTGTGGATTTCATGGCAATTCGCATAAATTGAGGTTCTTTTTCCCCTTTTTTAAATCCTTGAATCGCCGAAATCGGTTTTTTTACACTTAGTAATACAACTAGTGCCCAAGGACTTACTGTACCCATGAAAACCAGAACAAGTATCCAAATATATGAGATGACAAAGGCAATTGTTAAAGAAAGAACAGCTCCATCTCTCCCAAGAAGAATCGCTAATGTTTTTCTTCCACCCTTTGTATCTTCTTCAATATCACGGATATTATTCGCCATATTGATGCCACCAACAAGAATCCCTACTGGAATCGATATTAAGACGGAAGGGAGTGTTAAATCGCCAGTTTGAATGAAGTAAGCAATTAATACAAAGCCCGTCCCCATTAATGCACCAGCAAATAATTCCCCAAATGGTGTATACGCGATCGGGAAAGGACCTCCTGTATAAAAGTAACCTACAGCCATACCGAATAATCCAATTACCACTAACCACCAGCTACTGCTCGCGCATATATATACACCAATGAAAGCTGCCAAGATATATAGCAGGATTGCTACTGTTAATACATTTTTCGGCTTTAACCCGTGGCGTACGATTCCTCCACCAATTCCCACCGATTCAGCAGTATCTAGCCCGCGCTTGAAATCATAATACTCATTAAATAAGTTTGTTGCGATTTGAAGAGCTAAACAAGCGACCATCATTGCAGTAAATAAAAGCCAATTGATTTTAGTATCAAATAAAGCGATCACCGTTCCTAAAATAACCGGAGCAAACGTCGCCGTTAATGTATGTGGTCGAGTCATTTTCCACATTAGTTTGGCGGGACTCATATTTTTTTCATTTTCCATGAATCTATTCAACTAACCTTTCGTATATAGTTTTTCACATTCCTTCATTATATCAAATTCACACGAATGCTCAATGACGGCTTCTTCACAGAACCTTCGAGGTGGATTTTACCGGACACTTTTATTGGTTTATCGGACACTTTTGTAGTTTTGCCGGACACTTTTCCTTATTTACCGGACACTCTACCGAAAACTTCCGTCAACTCCCCAACAAAAAACACCCACAAATCACAACTTGATTTGTGGGCATCCCCTCTTTACTCACCTGTGTAAACGAAGTAATCTACTTGCATAGATTTAATAAATCCTGCTTTCTCATAAACCGCCAGTGCACGTTCATTTTCAATTTCGACATCCAGCATGACATTCGTACTGCCATTGCGCAAAGCAAAATCCTTTACCCATCTTAGCAATGCCGTACCGATACCTTGCCCTTGTTTATCCGGATGAACGGCTAAAGCAGAAATCATTTGAGCATTTCCTTCCTTTGAAGAAGTAACTGTACCGACGATTTCTCCTTCCAATTCGGCAATCCACAATATCCTGCCTTCCGACATGGTATTGTAGTGAATTAGCTCAATGGATTCTTCACGCAAATCACCAAAGGCAGTACTAAAGATTTCAATTAAGGCATCCTGATCCGTTGCCTCTAAATACGGACGAATATGAACTGATCCTACTGATTCTAACGTTTGCGGCGTTGCTTCAAAGGTTGCTTCAGAAAAACTATAGGAATACCCATACTTTTCGACAAATTTACGGCGGGGAACATCTTTTTCGATCACTAAGGCTAATTCTCCCTCAGCACCTCGTTGATGCAAACCATCACCAATTACCTTTAGTATTGCTTCATCCAATCCTATATCACGGTACATTGGTGATACCAAGATAGCCCATTCATACGTATTTAATCCCATTTGGTCAACGGCACTCGCAACACCAACTAACTCACCTTGTTCATCATCATAGGCAAGAACAAAAAACCCTTTTACATCATGCCTAGTAGAATCCAGCAAATTTAAAACAGAACTGTAATTATATTGATCTACTACTAATGCAGATTCACATAAAGTCTTTATTTCATTAAAAGTTTCCGGATCAATTGGAAACGACTGCGTAATAATTGAAAGATTCATTTATAAAACTCTCCGATTCTTAAGCTTATGATTTTCATTTTAGATGAACACTCATGCAGTCGCAAGGTCCTTTGGGGAATTACATGTAATTCCCTAGTAGAATCATTTAATACCAGATTGACTAAGCATATTAGCATAAATGCCATTGTGCTCCATTAATTCCTTCTGTGTTCCTGACTCCATTACTTGCCCTTGCTGCATGACAAATACGACATCTGCAGTACGGATCGTATTTAGACGATGGGCGATGACAAAGCTAGTTCTTCCCCTCATCAGTTCTTCTAGAGCTTGTTGGATTTTTAACTCAGTCACCGTATCAATGCTACTCGTCGCTTCATCTAACAATAAAATCACCGGATCTGCTGCAAAAGCTCTGGCAATGGAGAGAAGTTGCTTTTGCCCTTGTGAAATTTCACTTCCATCTGCCGTTAGAATCGTTTCGTACCCATTTGGAAGTTTCATAATAAACTCATGTGCGTTTGCTTTTTTGCAGGCTTCCACTACCTCTTCATTTGTGGCATCCAGCCGACCATAACGAATATTTTCATAGACACTTGCTTCAAAAAGAAACGAATCCTGCAAAACGAATGCCATTTGACTTCTTAACGTTTGTCTCTTGATGTCCTTCACATTCACACCATCAAACAACACTTCTCCGTTATCCACATCATAAAATCTAGAAATCAATTGCATAATGGTTGTTTTTCCGGCGCCTGTTGCCCCTATTAGTGCAGCGGTTTGACCTGGCTTTACATGAAAGCTTACATTTTGCAATGTATAGGCATCTTCAACTAATTCGTATTTAAACGAAACATCACGGAATTCAACTTCGCCTAAAAGCTGATGGTCTTCATCCATTTTTCCAGTGTCTTCTTCCATCTTTTCGTCCATTATGGAAAAAACTCGCTCTGCCCCAGCAATCGCTGATAAAACCGTATTCATCTGGTTAGCCAAGTCATTTAAAGGTCGTGTAAATTGACGTGAGTATTCCGTGAAAATAACGATTGTCCCTATTGAAACAAAGCCGTTATAAGCCAGTATCCCACCAACTCCTGCGATAATGGCAAAGCTAATATTGTTTAAAAGATTCATTACTTTTGGGATAAAACCCGAGTAAGTGAGTGCCCAAAATCCAGTTCTTCTATATCTTGCACTCTTTTCGCGAAATTCGTCCTTCACTCGCTCTTCCTGAGAAAAAGCCTTCACAACCCTTTGACCGGAAATGGTTTCTTCAATCATTCCATTTAATGCACCAATTGCAGCTTGTTGTTCCTTGAACAGCTTCCCTGTCCTTTTAGTAATCCAGCGAGTTGCTATAAACATTAAAGGAATAATCAGCATCGTCAACAATGTTAACAGCGGGCTTAAGGTAAGCATTACAATAACCGTACCAGTTAACGTCAATATACTTGAGAATACTTGAATAAATGACGTGTTTAAAGTGGCACTAACTGTTTCAATATCATTCGTTGCTCTACTCATCAATTCCCCATGCTGCCGCTTATCGAAATAGGTCACGGGTAGGTGCAATAAATGATGGAACACCCCTGTACGCATTCGATAGATTGTCTCTTGTGCTATTCCAATCATCCAAAAGTTTTGGAAAAAGAGAGAGAAAGCCAATACAATATAAATGAACACTAACCCAATAATCATTGGGAGCATCCCATCAAATTGCTGCTTCAGCACATATTCATCGATCATATAACCAATGAGATATGGCCCTAGAAGAGCCATCGCTGAACTTACAACAACCAAAAGTAAGACGGCAATTAATAACGCTCTTCTCTCATCCACAATTCTCCATATGCGCAATAATGTATTTTTCCAGTTATTCGCTCTTGGCCCTTTCTTCTTTTTGATGACAGGACCTTTTATATCTTCCTTCGTTAAAATCGGTTCGTAGCCAAACGGTTTTCTTACGATTTTCATCACGCTTCACCTTCTTGCTCTTGTTGTGACATGACAATTTGTTTATAACGAGCGTTTGTACCGAGAAGTTCTTCATGTGTACCGTAGCCAACCGCCCGCCCATCATCTAATAATAGAATTCGATCTGCTCCTTTTGCCGTTCGAATCTTTTGGGTTACCACTAGCATAGTCGCTTTTTCTCCTTCTATTGCATCCCAGAAGGCAGTCTCTGTTTTGACATCCAACGCACTTGTACTGTCATCCAGGATTAGGATGGAAGAATTTCTTATTAAAGCACGCGCTATAGACAGGCGTTGCTTTTGCCCGCCGGAAAGATTAACCCCTTTTTGCCCAACTCTTGTTTCATATCGGCTCGGGAAGTTTTCAACCGTTTGATGAATTTGTGCATTGGTTGTGGCTAGCATGACCTCATCCATTGATCCCCCCTGTTTACCCCAACTTACATTCTCATAAATAGAACCTGTAAATAACATGGAGCTTTGAGGTACGTAGCCAATAATTGCTCTTAGTTCTTCAAGTGGCCAGTCCTGAATATTTCGACCGTTTACGTAGATTGCCCCGTTAGTCGGATCATAAAATCTCGGCAGCAAGTTAAGGAGAGTAGACTTGCCTGCTCCGGTTGCGCCCATTATCGCCAGCTTTTCACCCGGCGCAACAGAGAATGAGAGATTTTGAAGGACAGCCTTTTTCGTATTTGGATATTGGAATGTAACACTTTCAAAACGAATCATTTCATTACTAATAGAATTTAAACCAAACGGACGAGAAGTAGAAGAATATGTCTCAGTCCCCTTTTCAATTTGCAGAATTTCCTCCATTCGTTCAGAAGAGGCTTTTGCACGTGATAGGGCAATAATGATAAAAGCGAACATTGAGAAAGAACCTGTTATTCTTAAAGCATAGTTGACAACCGCTACTAGCTCCCCAACTTGGGCATCACCATTTCGAACATCCATCGAACCAAACCATAAAGCCGCTAATAAGCTAATATTCATAACAAACAATAGCACCGGCTGGATAAGCTCCATGATTCGAAGGGCCTTCACCGTATCAAGTTGCAAATTGCTCGAAACCTTCTGAAAACGAATTTGTTCATGCTTGCCGCGCATATAGGCTTTTACTAAACGAATGGCTTGCAAGTTTTCCTGGAGAACACGATTTACACGATCGAGCCTACTTTGAACCTCACTAAATAAATGAACACCCTTCTTCACAATAATCACTAAGAAGACAACTAAAATCGGAGTCCCTATTAATAAAAACATCGCCATTTTGGGATTAACAACAAACGCCATAATCAAGCTCCCGAGAGCAGATAATGGAGCTCGAAGCATAATCCTTAAACTCATAAACAAAACGGACTGTACCTGCTGCACATCACTTGTTAACCTAGTTATCAAACCAGATGTAGGGAAACGTAAATAAGTTGCCATGGTAAAGGATTGAATTTTGCTGAACAAAGCATTTCGCAAATCAAATGCAAAGCTTTGTGCTACGTGAGATGAAAAATAGGAATTAATAACACCACTTGCAAAGGCCGCAAAGGCTAAAACGAGCAGTATAATTCCCCAATTGCCGATTGTCCCTATATCCTTTGCAACAATACCGTCATCAATGATTTTTGCAATGATTAAAGGTTGGATAAGTTCGACGACTAACTCAGTAAACATTAAACATAATGCAATTAATACTGGCCATTTATATGGCAGTACATAAGAAAAAACAGTTTTCAAAACATACACCCCTACCCCATATTCCACCAGGAACAATTTCGCAAACCGTAATATATATAAGCATAATGCATACCCTAATAATTGCCAACCTTCTAAAGTCGTAAGTATTACCCCCTCGTAAAAAACGAAGGCACTTAAGATGATTAAGAATCGAGAAATTAGTCCTCAGCACCGGCTATCTCCAGGCTGGTATCCATTGTACCCTAGCAAAATTGTCCCTCTTATCTAAAAACAATGTTAACGTCAGATCTTTTATAATTTTATATTACTTTTTACCCTCATGTATTTTAAATGGAAACTTCCCTTTATTTTAATAGTGACTATTTGCCATAAAATATTTATAATATATAGTATGAATTTACGACTATTTAGGAGTGAGAACCGAATGAGCCAAGAGAACGTGAACATGGTGATCGATGAGAAAATGGTGAATTTGTCCCCCTTTCCTTCTTTTGTAATGAATCGAAATAGCGAGGTACTTATTTGGAACGATTTAAGCAAAAGTTATTTTGGTTATGAGAAGGACGACTTTTCGAGTACATCCGCTGCCATCAAAACTGGTTTACTATCTTCTCTATCTGCAGAAGCATATCAAGATATATTTCTAGGAAAAGATTCACTGCGTTTTGATAATGTTCGACTTTTAACAAAAGGGGATGCATTAATCGATTCAACTATTTACACATCGCATGTCACTTATAATAATGAACCTTCCATATTAGTAACTTGTATTCTTGATGAGTCCTACACTCGCATGGATGACTCCATGCAAGAACTAAAAGACCTAATCAATGGATTGTACTCTTCATATATGGTCGTAACCGTAGATGCAGAGGGTCTCATTGTAAATTGTAATCCCAACTTTTTATCGATCAGTCATTGGACGCCAAAACGTGTATTAGGAAAGACATTTTGGCAGCTGTTTCCGGATAATGAAGGCAGTTTGAAAGTAACTGATTCCATTTGGAAAACAATTAATTCAGGTCAAATTTGGGAAGGTGAAGTAGAGAAAATTACGAAGGACGGTTTTTCTTATTGGGTATTTTTAACCGCGATTCCTACCTACTCGCCAACTACCAAAAACTATGAATTCGTTTTGTTTGAAAAAGATATTACCAATGAAAGAAAAATGAAACAACAACTTGAGAAAATTGCTTACATTGATCCCGAAACCGGATTAATGAACTCACACCGTTTAGAACAGATTGTTAATGAGATGATTGAGGAAAAACGTCACTTTTCTTTCGTTTATCTTAGCATCGATAAATTTTATACAATTAAAGAACTAGACAACAGTAAGGTGGAAGATAACTTAATCACCGAATTTACAAAACGTATGAAGATTTATTTCCAAGACAGTGAAATGGCGAGAATCAACGAACATGAATTCGTTGTCATTACACCCCTTGGTGAATGGTTTACTCAAGGTTTTTTAACGTATTTAAAACAAAATCCAATTTATACTGGAAATGTGGCCGTACCTATTTCAATTAGCGGCGGCATTACTCGCTCTCCACAAGATCAATCGACTTTCCCACATTTAATGAAGGCATCTCTTGCAACGATTGCCAATGTTCGTGAAGCAGGTGGAGATAATATTGTTTCATTATCCAATGCAATACATAAAGCCATTAATCGTAAATCTATTATTGAAAAACGTTTATTGCTTGCACTGGATCAACAAAATTTAAAAGTATTTTATCAACCGCAAGTTGATATTCACACGGGTAAAATTTTGGCCGTTGAAGCACTTGTCCGGTGGGAAGACGATCAAATCGGTGTCGTAAAACCGGAAGAACTAATTCCAATTGCCGAGGAAACAGGATTAATCAATAATATCGGATCATTTGTGATTGAAGAGGCATGTAAGCAAGCTGTCAAATGGCATAAAGCAGGACTTGATTTAAAAGTTACGATTAACCTATCCGTTCGTGAATTCCGTGATAAGAACATGGCAAAATCGATTTTATCGACTTTGGAAAATACACAGTGCCCTGCTAAATTGATACAAATTGAAATCACCGAGAAATTTGCTTTAGAGGCAGAAGCTGAAACTTCGATTATTAAACAAATGCGTCAACTCGAAGAAGAAGGAATCGTCTTTATCCTTGATGATTTTGGTACAGGCTATGCATCCTTCCGATACATGCAGCTATTGCCAATTGAAACTTTAAAAATTGATCAAACGTTTATCCATTCACTACTTCAATCTGAAAAAGCTCAACGTTTGATACACGGAATGGTTCAATTCGGCAAGTCTATGAACTTAAATGTTCTAGCAGAAGGTGTAGAAACGATAGAACAACAAAAGCTTCTACAAGAGTATGGCTGCGACGCTATCCAAGGTTACCTGATTAGTAAACCGGTTGCCGAAGATGTAATCACAAGACTTATGATTAGTTCAGTTAATTAAGTGAACATATATAAAAGGCTGCTCGTTAAAGAGTAGCCTTTTCTATTTTTTTCTTATGTTAAATTGATTTACGTAATATAAGACGCTTATCCACGGGTACGCCTCGAGCCTGTAGTCGCCCAATCAATTTTTAAGTATAAATTTTTTATTATAATTTTTCCTACCCTATTTTTGCCTCCGCTTCGCACGGGCAAATGATTGCATGGAAGTTCGACCTGTTTTAAACATTCTCATCATTAATTGAATAATTACTTCCGCAAAGACAAGTCCCATTGCGATGGCACCTGAAATCATAAAGGCTCTCATACCATTTTGGATTCCCATATTATAGTCTAGTTCTACAATATTACGCATAGTATTATAAGCAATACCACCTGGAACGAGAGGAATAATTCCCGATACATTAAAAATAATCATCGGCATTTTAAAACGGCGGGCAAAAACTTGTGCCACGATCGCCACTACAAAAGCCCCGATAAAGGAAGCTTGAACTTCCGTTACATTGTTTTGTATGAGTACATAATAGATAATCCAGCCAATTGCCCCTACGAATCCGCAATAGGGAATCGCTTTTGTAGGTGCGTTAAAAATGACACCGAAGCAAGCTGTAAATATAAAACTAAAGATTAATTGTATGATTAACTCCATATCCACTCTCCTTAAAAAGCAACAATGACCGCAATACCAGAACCAATTGCAAACGCGGTTAGAAATGCTTCAGTTCCTTTTGCAATACCCGCTGTAAAGTGGCCAGCCATTAAATCTCGAACTGCATTCGTGATTAATAACCCCGGAACGAGGGGCATCACTGCTCCAACAATAATTTTATCCATTTCGGTTCCTAGATCAAAATGAACCGCAAGGGAAGCAAGGAGTCCTACAACTAATGCCGCGAAAAATTCCGAGAAAAATTTTACCCTTGTCATTTCTTGAATAATCAGCATAACTAAAAAGCCTATTCCCCCTGCGACAAAGGCAGCAGGCATATCCGACCAATAACCATTGAATAAAACTAAAAAACAACTACTAGCAACAGAGGCAGCCAACGCCTGCAGGTGAACCGGCAGAAAATAATTTGTTTTTTGTATCAATCTTAACTCGTCATAAGCTTCTTCTAATGTTATCATTTGAACTGAAAGCTTTCGAGAAACGTTATTCACTTTCGCTATCTTATGTAAATCTGTAATCCTCGTTGTAATCGAAGTGATTTTGGTTACCTGTCTTTTTCCTAAAGATAGAATTATTCCTGTGGGAGTGACATAGCTTTGCGCATCTTCAATATTTTGCGAGCGAGCCATACGGAGCATTGTATCTTCGACCCGATAAGTTTCAGCACCGTTTTCCATCATCATCTTGCCAGCTAATAACAAGCAATCGAGCGCTAATTCATATTGTTGTTCTGTGTTCATCTATATCTCGTCACTCCTTTTTTCTCCATGCTCATATTATCGAACAGATTCACATAACTCAATACATATTTTGCTTATTTTTAAAGAAATAAGGTATTTTTGTCAACCAATCTTGAATAGAAGGGAGTAGTAACATGAAACGTCAACCTTGGTTAGATGTTTTATTGCTTAGTTCCATTTTCATGTTAACAGTGCTGATTGGGTTGTTTAATTTCATTAGTGGCGATTCAAAATATCAGGCTACAACCGTTTCTGCCAGCAGTCATTCAGAACCAACGGAACACACAGTACCCAAAGAAGAGAAAGAGGAGAAAGCAGGAACAATTGATTCAGCAATTGAAATTCCTTCTGATTTCGAAGGGATCAGGCTTTTTAAAGACACTTCCAATGATCCAGCCATTCCTTATTCCATCACTATCCCAACAACTAAGCACGAAAAGATAAATAAAGAAATTACACAATACATAGAAACGACAAAACAACAATACTTAACAGCAGTTCAGCAAAAGAAAAAGGGAAACCCTCTCGCAAAAAGTAATCTAAAAATTCAAGTAAAGATTAGTAAATACAAACAAACCTACTTTTCTATTATCTTTACGAAACAACAAACCTTAGATGGAAAAAATACCGACGAAACCTTCTTCACAATTTTCTTTAATGATAAAACGGGATATAAAATAATTCCATGGTATTTATTCAATCAAGATGTTGCTAATCTTGAAAAGCTTTCAAAATACGTCCGTCAAAAAATGTTGGAAAAAAAGGGCTACAAAGAAAATATAAGTCTATCAAAATGGAATCAAGCTTCATATCCTTATTGGGAGCGCTACAATCGTTTCGCTATCGAAAATGATTCATTCGTTCTTTATTATAATAAAGGCGAGTTTTCGAATAAAACGATCGGTTCCCCTTCAATTTCTATTCCGCTGACGTTTATTAATCCGATTTTAGCACCAGAATTTCAAACTAAGACAAAAAGTGAAATCACTATCCTTACTCCTAGCCATAAGGAAAAACCAACCAAACGAGTTGCTTTAACTTTTGATGATGGACCGCATAAAACCATTACAAACGAAATTTTGGAAATATTGGAAAAATATGATGCGAAGGCAACGTTTTTCATGGTCGGTCAACAAGTAAAAGTAAATCCATCTGTTGCGAAGGACGTTCTTGCTAGAGGACATGAGCTCGGCAACCATACATGGAACCATGCTAAGTTAACAAAACTAACATCAGAAAGTATACAATCGGAAGTTAAAACCACGAATAGTATCATCCATAAAGTAACCGGCCAATATCCTACTGTTTTCCGGCCACCTTATGGAGCAAAGAATAAACAGGTGACGGATTTAATGAAATTACCGGTTGTGTTGTGGACAATTGATACGTTGGATTGGAAGTATCAAGATTCTACTAAACTACTGCCAATGATTCAGAAAACGATTAGTAATAACGATATCATTTTAATGCATGATATTCATCAATCGACCGCAGACGGTTTAGAGAGCGTCTTAAACTACCTGCAAAAGCAAGGCTATGAATGTGTAACTGTAAGTGAAATCTTAAACTCTCAAAAATAGATAAATTAAAATTGGCGATGAAAAGGATTAAACTTTTCATCGCCATTTCCATTATTTAAATTGCACACTACTCATTTCCTTGAAAGTTTGCAAATCATAGCTTTTTACATCTTCTCTTGAAATTGTGTAAAGCGTATCATCAATATACATCAACCGCAAAATGACCGATTCCCAATCTTCATATTCTTCGCCTTCTTTTGAAGGTTTTACTAAATCACCTTTTAATTTTATTCCTTTTTCAGCCGTGATTTCGTATACAAGTGCACCGGTCCCTTTATACTCGACCTCATACTCACCTTTCCCCTCATATATGCTTACAGGGAATCCATAATAGCTATACTGTTCATTTCTAAACAATGCCTTATGGTTATATTCTACCTCCGAATAAGTACCACGCCCACCAATTACAACGGAATCCTGTTCTTTTGGATTTGCATAGTCTGTAATATCGAATAAGGAAATCTTCATTCCTGCAGTTGTTGTAAATGGCTCTTTCGAAACACTATCAACCCGATTCTCCGTATCATACCCGATGCCGATTAAATGATTCTCATCTAATGGATGGAGGTAATTACTGAAGCCTGGAATCTTCAATTCTCCCAACACTTCTGGCTGTTCCGGATTCTCAAGGTCAATCACAAATAGAGGATCTACCTGCTTAAAGGTTACAATATAGGCTTTATCGCCCATAAATCGAGCAGAATAAATTTTCTCGCCCTTCGCCAGATCTGTTACCTCTCCTACTTTCTCTAAATTCTCGTTATAGATGAATAAGTGGTTTTTAGATGTTTCTTCGGGGTTTCCAAAAAGGTTTCCCTCTGTAGTTGCCACACGTAAATAACCTTCATGTTCATCCATTGAAAATTGGTTTAAAATCGTTCCCGTAATCGACGTAGATGCTTTAAATTCAACATTTGTCCCATCAATGGAGTATTTAAAAATATCCGTATTCCCTGCCCCAACTGGCATAATTGCCACATCTGCCGCGATTTTTGATGTACCGTTCCCTTCAAAAGTTGCAGGCAAGTAATTTACCGCTGTTAAATATAAGGCATCCTTTGACATATAAAGAGCAGAGCTTCCTCCCAAGAAACCTTTCGTTTCAACCTTTTCGTTTTTGAAATTCGCTAAGTTGATAGCAGAAATAATCGTATAATTCGGTTCACTTGAGCCAGGTAGAATTGTCAATTTGTCAATTTCCATCGGCTTCAGCTCTTCGCTTTCTTCACTATCATAGGTATATGGTCGAAGCTCAACATTCTCCTGCTCTGATAATAACCAATAGTTTGGTGTTTTATTTGTAACAATATAAAGTGTATTTTCGTATTTACGGATGCCATTCATGTAGCCATCCTGCCCAATTTCCCTAATCAACTGCGGATTTGTCGCATCCTTGACATTGTAAAAGGCAGCTTTCGTCATACTAATTCCGTTTACATACCCATCTTTTTTCGTCTCGATATATTGATCCATAATGACAATGAGCATATCGTTATGAATCATCAACTGCATTGGGTAGCTATTAGAGTCTAATGTAATCTTGCTTGCGACCTTTAATTGCGGCTTAGTTACATCCGTGATCACAACCTGATTATCAATAATGGAATAAATGAATTTACCGTCTGTAACGACCGTATCCCCTTCTTCAATCTCTTCAACTTGGTTATTTGTTGAAGAATAAGACGGACCTGATCCCGCTTCCGCAGTCGCCTTATCAGAAGCACCACTTAAATTCGACGTATCTGAACTTTCCTCAGCAACAGCTGTTGTGAATTCTCCATTTTTTGTTTCTCTATTTAAAATGGACTGGAAGTAATCTTGTAAATCTTGAACGGATGAAACTTTCTCTATTTTCTCGAGGACTTTAAATTCAATGACTTGTTTTTTTGTATGAATTGATTTTTGTTCAAATGCTGTTTCCTCAACATGCAAAACATATTGACCCGGCATTAAGTTCTCAATTGTAAGAGATTTTTGATTTTCTTGCAGTGTAATGACCGCGTTCACTCGATCACCATTTTCATTTGTTACATAAATCGCTTGATCTTCAATACTGTTCCCACCAATTACTTTTGAAAAATGAACATGATAAGGTTGCTTTACCATGACTGTCGATGCACTACTCACTTCGAGCTTTTGACCAAAAAAGAAAAAAACAACACTTGCGACGATTGCTAGGGTTACTAATAGGATTCCTCCTGCAAAAAACCTTCGTTTCAATAAACTCACTCCTTTAATATGCCTCTTTAATCCATTAGACTTTCAATCTTCATTTTCGTTTCAAATATTTGTAATAAAAAATAAAAAAAGTGTGAAGAGCAATAAACTCTTCACACTTTAAAAGGGAGCTTTTAACCTTTACCACTTTACAATCGTTGAACGATGCGATGTTTCCTTAATCATAACTCCGCGTCTTGCCATCTTTTCAATATATTCATCGCCCGGCACAATGGATTCCGGTGGGAAAACGCCACGTTCTTGTATAACACCACTACCGACCATGATTGCAACTGCTGCAATCGTGCAAGCTGTAGCACGTGCCATTGCCGTCATCGTTGTTTCGGCATCCCGTTTAATATTCAATTCGTATTCGTAGGTTACTTGCTCGCCTGATTTTTCACCGGAGACAATAACACGTAATAATACCGCATCTTCTTTATCCCCTAAAGCAAGCTTTTTCTTTAAAGCTTCTCGTACAACATCTCGAACTAACACTTGCTGTCCATCCACTTCGACTGTGTTTTCTTTACTCAAGAATCCTAATTCTCTAAGAAGCTTGAACTGTTCAGCATGCCCTTTATAACGAATCGTTTTATATTCCAATGTTTTAACATTTGGGAATGTATTGATCAGTGTTGAAGTACCTCCTGATGTATAAAAGGCCTCCAATACACCATAGTGATCAAAATAGATAGGCTCAACTCCAGCTAGAGATGGCACTTCTGTTAATTTTCCACCCTGAATCACTTTTGCTGGCTCCGTATAATGGTCAAATACACCATCAAGCGAGAAGACCAATGTATAATTGAGCGGCGGTTCCGGATTCGTTGGGATCCCACCGACATATAGTTTAATGGATTCAACTGAGTCTAATTTCGAAACACCATATCCAGCTAAAATATTGATCATTCCTGGAGCCACACCTAAATCAGGGATTAATGTAATGTTCCTTGCCTTCGCTTCATCATGCAATGTTAGCAAATATTCCGTTACTTCCCCAATATGCCCACCTAAATCAACGGAATGAACACCTACTTCAATGGCTGTTTTGGCAACAATTTTATTAAATTCATAGAATAATGCATTGACACAAACGTCACCTTTAGACATAACCGTCCGCAGTTCCTCTTCGTTTTTAGCGTTCAATGCAACCACTTCAATTTTATCTGACTGAAGTGAATCAACAAATTTTTGGGCAGCTGTTGTATCTATATCCGCTAAATACACTTTTTCTACTTTTTCACTAGCATTTAAATCGCGCGCAACCTCTTTCCCCATCAAGCCCGCGCCTAAAACTACAACTTTCATAACACACATCCCCCTTTTGTTGATTAGTTTTCAGTGTCAATTTGCGCTCTTTGAAGCTTCCCACTATAGTCTACGTAGATGCTTTTCCATTCTGTATAGACGTCCAAAGCTGCTTGACCTGAATCACGGTGTCCATTCCCGGTCCCCTTTGTTCCTCCAAAAGGTAAATGGATTTCCGCTCCAGTTGTTCCTGCATTGACATATACAATTCCCGTATCTAGATCTCTTTGGGCCTTAAATATTTTATTAACGTCTTGTGAGAAGATAGAACTCGACAAGCCAAATTTCACACTGTTATTTACTTCAATTGCCTCTTCTAAACTAGCAACCTCGATGATGCTTAGGACCGGACCAAAAATCTCTTCCTGTGCAATGTCCATATCATTTTTGACATTTGTAAAAACGGTTGGCTCAAAGTAAAAGCCTTTGTTAAACGGCGGAGATGTCAAGGATTTGCCGCCAACTAGCAATGTAGCGCCTTCCTGTTTTCCAACTTGAACGTAATGGTTGATTTTTTCCAGGGCAGCTCCATTAATAACAGGCCCTATTTTAATCGTCGGATCAAGGCCATCTCCGATTGTTAACTTACTAATCTCTTCAACTAGCATTTGTTCCAGTTTGTTTTTCACATCTTTATGCACAATAACACGGCTACAAGCAGTACAACGTTGGCCAGCTGTCCCAAAAGCACTCCAAATAATGCCTTCTACAGCCAATTGTAAATCTGCATCCTCCATGACAATGACCGCATTTTTACCGCCCATTTCTAGAGAGATTTTTTTCAGGTGTCTACCACCTAATTCAGCTATTTTACTCCCCGTTTCAGTCGAACCTGTAAAGGAAATCACTTTCACATCAGGATGCTCGATTAATTCAGTCCCTACTGTAGAACCAGCTCCAAATACTATATTGGCCACCCCGGCAGGTAAACCTACTTCTTCAAATATTTTAGCCATTTCAAAGGCCATCATTGGCGTTTCCGTCGCCGGTTTCCAAATAAATGTATTCCCTGCCACAAGCGCCGGGAAGGATTTCCACGTCGCGATGGCAATTGGGAAATTCCACGGTGTAATAAGCCCAACGACTCCAATTGGTGCCCGAACACTCATAGCAAATTTGTCCGCAAGCTCAGAAGGTGTCGTTTCACCAAATAAGCGTCTACCTTCACCTGCCATATAAAATGCCATATCTACACCTTCTTGAACTTCACCACGTGCCTCTTCGATTACCTTCCCCATTTCTTTTGTTAAAATTTGAGCAAGGTATTCCTTCTTTTCTTTCAATTTATGTCCAATTTCATATAAATAATCCGCTCGTTTTGGTGCTGGTGTGAGTGCCCAAGACTTTTGGGCTTTTTTTGCAGCAGCTACAGCTTCTTCAACTTGTTGTTTTGTTGAAAGCGGGACAGAGGCAAGCTGTTCACTGTTTGCAGGATTCACCACAGGAATTGTTTGAAGTTCATCATTAGACGTCCATTTACCATCAATAAAGTTTTGAAGTTCCATAACATCCTCCTTATTATCTAGCTCGAATATACAGTTATACCGTTCTTTATTCTACATTTTCCTTCATTTACCTCTTTATAGATTATTAATGCAAAACAAAATTTATTAGATGAAACTTTTAAAGAGGAAAAACGTAACTTTAGATGGTATATATTTATTATTAACAGTAGGAGGTTATGAATGATGAACAATCATGAAATAGATTACAAAATGTATGGTGACGATATGCAATACGTTGAAGTAGAGTTAGATCCGAACGAAACGGTGGTTGCTGAAGCAGGCAGCTTAATGATGATGGATGAAGCAATTAAAATGGAAACGATTTTTGGTGATGGTTCGAAAAACGGCGGCAGTGGCCTTATGGGTAAATTAATGGGTGCCGGGAAACGTTTGCTTACGGGAGAAAGTTTATTTATGACTACCTTCACAAATGTGGGTCAAGGAAAAAAGCATGTTTATTTCGCATCTCCATATCCCGGTAAAATTATTCCAATGGATTTAAGTGTTTATAACGGCAAAATCATTTGTCAAAAAGATGCCTTTTTAGCTGCAGCAAAAGGTGTATCTGTCGGTATTGAGTTCCAGCGCAAAATCGGAGCTGGTTTCTTCGGTGGTGAAGGATTCATCATGCAGAAACTTGAAGGAGACGGTATGGCCTTTATTCATGCAAGTGGTGCAATCAAGAGAATTGGCCTGCAACCAGGACAAAAGATTCTTGTAGATACTGGCTGTCTAGTTGCCATGACTTCAGATGTTGATTATGACATTCAGCCTGTTGGCGGCGTGAAAACTGCTCTATTTGGTGGAGAAGGGATTTTCCTTGCTTCTTTACGTGGGCCGGGAACTGTTTGGGTTCAATCATTGCCATTCAGCCGTTTAGCCAGCAAAGTATTTGCTGCTGCCCCTGTTTCTCAAGGCGGAGGCGGGCAAAATGCTGGCGAAGGCGGAATCGGTGGATTATTTAATATGTTCAATAAGTAATCTTTATTCTAACGAGAGTCTCCTGTTCATAGAGACTCTCTACTTTTTATCTTTAAAATCGATCAATGGAATCTTTTAACGTTGTAGAGGCTTCTTCAAGCTGCCTATCGAATCTCCTATATTTTCAACAATACTAGACAATTCCCCTACTTGCTGACCTACGTTTTCAAAATCCAAAATTGTTGGATTCAAATCCTCAACCAACCTTGTCATCACAATTGCATTCTCATTAATTTCCTTTGTTTGTTTGCTTAGATGCTGAAGCTGTTCATATCCTTCTGTCGATGCTTTCGACAAAAATTTAATATTTATTCTGTTGAAAGGCAAAAAATTAAGGTGACTTTTATCGCACCTATACCCCTTATAAATTGATCAATATAAGAACTTCTCTCTCTAACAATTTATTACACAAAAAAGAGAACCCCTGGTAACTAGGAAGTTCTCACTCGTGCCATTTATAATCCATGTATCAAAGTAAAAATAGTTAGCTTAGGAATAAACCCCTGGACAAGTTCCAGCAGCTGGTTCATAATAACAGTGATTTTTGAATTGTCCAGCAAAAGGCTGGTCGTACCATGTTGGCGGGCACGGTGCGTACGGATTAAAATACCAAAGGGCATATTTCCCTGGATGATCTCTCCAATAATTCAGAACTTGTCTCGCTAATTTCTGTTCGTTTGCCCGAGCTCGATTGTAAAACAAATTTCCCTTTTGAACAGCTTCAAAAGAATAATTTCCACCCTGCACCTGATAAATGACGTCTTCAATTGATCTTAAATCTCTGAAGTCTAAACAATTCGCTGCAAGGCGATTCACAATTACATTTCCAACGTAAAGCATTCCTTGATTACCTTCACCTTCAGCTTCCGCCCTCATCATCCTTGCGATTAAATCGACGTCCTTATCTCGGAATTTTACTCTCGCCATTTTCTCACCCCAAACCTATAGTATGAAGAAATGTGTAAGATGATGTCATATTTTATGATATGTACGCCATTTATCAAAAAAATGCTAGAAAATTAAGCGATTAATAAGACTCCATTACAAAATAAAAACGTCCCAAAAGAATAATCTTTTGAGACGAATTATGTTTAACTATAAGTATATAACTACGATTAAGACTACAGCCAGTACAATACGATAAATTGCAAATGGCACTAGTTTTACTTTTGAAATAAGTCTCAGGAAGAATTTAATGGCAATTAAGGCAAACACAAATGCACTAATAAAGCCTAGGATATAAAATCCTGTATGACTTGGTTCCAAGTCGCTCCAGTTTTTCACTAATGATAATCCACTTGCTCCTGCCATAATTGGAACTGCCATGATGAATGTAAAGTCAGCAGCCGTTTTATGGTCAAGCCCAAGCATTACCCCTCCTGAAATGGTCGCACCAGAACGAGAGAAGCCCGGCCATAAAGATAAACATTGAATTAGTCCAATTTTGAACGCTTTACCATATGAAATGTCGTCCAATGACGTAATTGTTGTTTTTCTTTGCCCAACTCGATCGGCGATAATCATCCAGATGGCACCTATAATTAAACCTACTATTACAGTGTTGGTAGAGAAAAGATTTTCATCGATAAAATCTTCAAATAGTACACCTAAAACTCCAGCTGGGATGATACCAGCAATTACATGTCCTAAGTTAAATTTACGGGAGGCTGTTTGTCCTTCAATTTTATACAACCCGACTAAGCTAAGCATCCGTTTCCACATGACGAACACAACCGCTAGAATAGAGCCTAGTTGAATCACAATCTTAAAAGTATTTGCTGATCCATCGCCCAAAAACTCTTTTGTGTTTAGCCACAAATCATCCACAATAATCATATGTCCTGTCGATGAAACTGGCGCGAATTCCGTCATCCCCTCAACAAATCCGAGGATGATGGCTTTCATTAAATCGAATAATTCCATAAGTTCATTTTATCTCCTCATCATTTTTTCCATTTGTTGCGTATAGTAGCGCAACTGTTTCTTTTGTTCATAAATACCTACCTTACAATACATGAAGCACTTTTTGTTGTCCATACGTCTTGGGCTGTATTCAGGACTATTTCTCGTTGAATGTTATATCTACAACCCATAATTCAGAACGACTGCCAATCCGCATAGGCGGTCCCCAAAAACCAAATCCCGAGGAAACAAGGGCATGCATGTCTTCTTTTTGCATATGACCATAATCTAATTCAAAAATTTGGTTTGTAATAAAATTATTCGGCCACAATTGTCCCAGATGTGTATGTCCTGATAAGTGCAGGTCAACTCCAGCATCCTGCGGTTCATGTAGATCGTACGGAGTATGGTTCATAACAATCCAAGGCAATTCTACATTTTCTGGTTCTAACGCTTGAATCTCTTTACGCTTGTGATTTGTAACATCTTCTTGACCTGTTAAATAAAAACGATTCCCAACCAAAATGGTTTCATCCATTAAAATTTGGACATTGGAACTTTTCATTTCTTTGACGAACTCCTCAATTTTGCCTCCATAGTACTCATGGTTTCCAAGGACTCCATAAACACCATATGTGGCTTTGAGCTGATTCATCACTTGATTCATCCCCTCTTCTACAAACCAAACGGGATCATCATCAACAATATCTCCCACTAATAATACCGCATCAGGATTTGCTTCATTTGAAAGCTCAACAAATTTTTGCAAGTGCTCTTTATGTGAAAGGACTCCTAGATGGAAATCTGAAGCAACAACCAGTCTCATCGGTTCTCCAGGCTTATCTATGCTAATCTCTAGATTCCGAACAACCGGCGAATACGCATTATATGTACCCCATGCAAATAAAAGACCTAAAAGTCCCACCACAACAGATCCGACAACAGCTACATTTTTATAAGGAGTAAATGTGATGAAGAGGTTGGCGATGATACATAATATGAGCCCGTACTCAAAAAAGAACATCCAATAGTTCCCCACTATAGATAGCGGTCCGAGAATATCGTGCATTCTTCCAATCAGAAAACTAAATGAAATTAAAAAGAGAACGATCCAATAAACAATTGGCCAGCGAAATAGATGGACGGCCTCAAGCCACTTTTTTAAATTTACCCCTAAATAAGCAGTAATTGTACTATATAGAATGAGCGCAAGCGTTATGCCCAGAATCCTTCCCATATGTATATTCCTCCCATATTCAATATAAGAAAGTATACCACGTTGGGTAGTGATGTTCATTTTTAGAGTTCTTGTGAAATTCGGAATTAAGGGTGTTTTTGTTTTCTGTGGAATGGAGAGTGTTGCATAGAACCGGCTCGGTCTTGGGTGGGAATGAGGGTTCGTATCGTTTCTTATATAACAAAATTTACGGTGGGCCAATTGATTCTCTTTGCCTTCGTTTTTCCAATTAACAGTTATCTTTCGTGACACTTGCATTCCTTTCACAATTGTTTTGTCTCATTAGAACCTCTTTCGTGACACTCCTGAATCAATAGCTAATCAATTTGTCACATTACACCATTTAATTGGACACTCCAATTCCTTTATACTTTCTTTTTGTCTTATTAGAACCTCTTTTGTGACACTCCTGTCTCATTCGCCAATCGTTTTGTCCCAATACACCACCCCCACCAACCTTTCCCATTTATCCGATAATATTTCAATCATACATATCGCTGATAACCAAGTAGTTTATCCTGGAGCTTTCGAAGCACGTCGATCACCCTCCCCTGTACCATACCACTCCCATCCTCAGACAAATTACATAGCCGCATATCAATAAAAAAGGAGAAAAACGGATTTTGTTTTTCTCCCCCTACTACATCGGCAAGTCAATATTCAGATGGGATTGAAACTGTTACTTTAAATAAATCACCATCTACGTCTATTGTTAATCGACCATTGTGCAGATCCACGATGGATTGAGCAATGGCTAGGCCTAATCCCGAGCCATCTGTGTGGCGAGATGCATCTGCTCGTTTAAAGCGTTCTGTTAGTTCCTCAACATTGTCATTAAGCTCATATTTAGAGACATTTTTTACTGTAAATTCTGCTACAGTACCAGTATGCTTTAATGTAATATATATTCTCGTACCCTCTAATGAATATTTCAATGCATTTACAATGAGGTTGTCAATCACACGCCATATTTTTTGCCCATCTACATACGCAAATAGGGGTGATTCAGGCATTGAAACACGTAATTCAAAATTAGCTTTAACAAAATCCTCTTCATGTTCACCAATTAATTGTTTCATCAATTGAGTTAAATCAAGACGTTGTTTTGTTATTTCAATATTGCCACTTGCCATTTTGGAGACTTCAAATAAATCTTCGATTAATGTTTTTAAGCGCGCTGATTTTTTATCCAGCACATCAATATATTGTTTACGCTCTTCATCTGACAGGTTAGGATTTTTCAGTAAATCCGTATACGTAATAATCGACGTTAAAGGTGTTCTTAAGTCATGGCTTACATTTGTAATCAGTTCAGTTTTCAGTCTTTCACTTTTGGCTTGTTCAGACATCGAAGTTCTAACACCTTCACGTAAGGCATTTAAATTCGCCGCATGCTTTGAAAAGATTGATTTTCCTTTCACTTTGATTTCAGAGGTTAAACGCCCCGCTGCCATTTCTTGCGTCTGCTTCATAATACGATTCAGGTAGCCCATATGACGAAGAAATACAAAGAAAGCCGGTAAAGCGATAAAGAAAAATAGCAAAATATAAATGATTACTAATTCTTCCCCTCCAAAGCCGGCACCAATAAAACCAATGCCTGCCAAAAACGCAATCCCTAAAACACCAATTGCCTGCATACCGATCGATCGATTTAAGAATAAATCCTGCATGCCATCAGACAAACGATAAAGCATCGCTTGTTTAATTTGCTGTTTTACTTTTTCTTCACTATTAATGGAATTCCAAGTCCATATGAATCCCAGTATGACGGATGATATCGCAATATACATAAAGAAAATATTCGTAATTACTTCGATAATCGCCATTAATATATTTTGTCTGTAATAAAATAGATTCGCAATGGTATTGGATGTGCTACTTATTAATGCAAGCGAAACGAGTGCAGCAAGGATTACAATTACTATTCGTACATCAATCGGCATACGCAGGAATGCTTTTTGTAATTTATCCAGCCCTTCAAAGTGCTCCCTTGAAGGCTTTACTACAGTAAATAATCCAACAATAGCTAAAATCCCGGTAATCCAAACGATGGAGAATATGATTTGTGCCATTTTAAAAGATTGGTATTCTAAAGCAAGATTCGAATCATTTTTGACCATTGATTTTGGAATTGTAATTGAGCCTTCAAATTTCTCGACTTTTCCATCAATTCGAAGTGATTCATTCAAATAGTCGCTGTTGTAGCTATCAATGTAGACCGTACTATTAACAGTCAAAGACGGGACTTCATCGCCAAAATTCTCTTTATATAGATTATTATTTTCTTGTGAACCCGAATCTAGAACTCTTCCCGTCTCTACATCGACAAATCGATAATTAAAGTAAGTATATTCATTCAGAAAATCTTGACGTAAACTTGCTTGTTCTGATGCATAATCATCAATTACAATTTCCTTCAGTTTTACAATTTTCTCTTCAACATACTCGTCACTTTCAAAGTTTTTCTTGATATCCGCAATTTTCGTATCACGCTCTGCAACAAGCATTTCCTTTACTGCTGTATCTTGAGCCTCTTCAGCTTGCATGATTTGATCGCTGTATTGAATTCGGATATTCTCGACTTGCTCAGATAAGCTTCCATAATAATTGCGATAGTTTTCAATCTCATCCTGCGTCACACTGATTTGCTCTTTTGCTGTTTCTGCATCGAACGGCGCTAGTACGTACTTTCCTAACTGTTCAACATAGCTATCTCTGGACGATTGAAAATAATCCGAATCAAAGTAGGATTTAAATAAGTAATTATGTGAATGATTAATAAATGTAATGACAGCAAAAGCCGCCCAAGTTATAAGAAAAAGTATGAGGAGCAATTTACCTTTTGTATTCACGATTTTGCTTTCCTCCTCTAAAATAATTTCACCAGTATTTGCAACGTTTCATCAATATGTTCACTTATAAACTGCCATGTTTTCGCAACAATAAAGAACATACCAACAATACTTGCAATGAGACTTAGCGCTGTTAGGCTTGTCTCAATTTTGCTTTTCAATTTTGTATCCAATTCCCCACACAACCTTTAAGTACCTAGGATTTTTAGGGTCTGTTTCGATCTTTTCCCGGATTTTCCGAATATGAACAGCCACCACGTTTTCCGCATTATAAGCCTCTTCCTTCCACACAAGCTCATAAATTTCGTTAATCGAAAAAACACGCCCTGCATTTTTTAATAAAAGCTCGGTAATTTTGTATTCAATGGGGGTCAGTTTCACTAATTCCCCATCTAGACGTACCTCCTTCGCATCGAAATCAATCGACAAACCATTTACCTCTATTTTCGAGTTTTGCTGCGCATTCCCACTATAAGTTCCTAATTGGACATAACGTCTTAGTTGTGACTTTACACGAGCGAGCAACTCAAGTGGATGGAAAGGCTTGGTAATGTAGTCGTCTGCTCCTACGGATAAACCATGGATCTTGTCTGCCTCTTCCGCCTTTGCACTTAACATGATGATGGGAATATTTCGCTCTGTGCGAATTTTAAATGTTGCTGTAATTCCATCCATTGCAGGCATCATGATATCCAGGATGATTAGATGGACATCATTTTCTTCCAGTAGTTTCAAGGCTTCAGATCCGTCGGCAGCTTTAAGCACGTTATAGCCTTCATTTTTCAAATAAATCTCTATCCCATCACGAATGTCTTTGTCATCATCTGTGACGAGCACTGTTAATTTCTCCACTGCCCTCACCTCAACTTTTTCTTATGGTACTATCATAAAATTTGAATCTTAATATATAGTCTGTATAAATCTGAAGAAATTCTTAAGATTTTGGTTTATTTATATGCAATTAGTATTTTCAAGTCCTTATAAATACTACATTTCTTTTACTTACATTTCCATTTTACTTTATATTAAATATGATACTAACATTTATTTTGGTTGGGGAAAATGGGGCTTCCTAACTCTGTCGATTCAACAGATTCAAACTAAAAAATCTCATTTGTTTCAGGTCTGCCCCTACTAGTCTAGCTTGTGCAAAATTCTGGGTGCATGCTCCGTACTAAGGTATTCCTGTACTGACGTTGCAAACTCATCGGAGATTCGTAGAAATGGCTTAAAAGTGCGTCCACTTCTTGCGCCAAAGAACAAGAAGCTGTTAAGTAATGAATGAACCGATTAATAATCAAAAATATGTAAATCCAGTTTTTCCTTATTCCACAATCGGGCCATTTAGTTCAAGAAGGAATTAATAGATTGATTTTGCGGAATTCTCAATGTATCAGGGTGAAAAGGAGAATCTATTTGTGGGTAAAAGCAAACTAGTTGATGAATTAACCATAGAGGACTTAAAAGAAAATCCCATATGGGAATGGACGATAGATGAAGAAGAAAATGAAGAGCAAGATGAGACGTGGGTAAGACCATCAGAAACAATAAATTTTACAGAAGAGTTAAACGGTTCAATCGTATTAGGGGAATTAACCACAAATAATGGTGATGAATTTCCTATGATGTGTAGTGTGATTGTGGAGTAAAGCAAAAAATGAGTAGTTTTTGGGGTACAAATTCTGTACCCCTTTTAAAGCATTATATAGCTATTATTAGCGAATATAAAGCTTATGAAGTTTTTAAGATTTTCACCTGTTCAAGAGAGTCATCTCATAAAACCTATTCTGTCCCCACTCTTTTACTCCCTAATGTCAGGACTACAATCCCGCCTAATAACAATACAACCCCGACCCAAGAAGCAGGACTCAAATATTCACCTACTAAAAAAACACCGAGTAATGCGGCAGTTAACGGCTCAGCCAAAGATAGGGTTACAGCAGAGGATGAAGAAATTTTCTCCAATCCTCCCAAGAATAGAAGATAAGCTATACTTGTCGCGGCTAGACCCATAAATATCATTGGCATTACATTTTGGCCTTCAAATGCCCACATGACCCCATCCCCCGAAAACGGCAATAGCAATAAGGCACATAATGTGAATGTCATTGCCACTGCAGGAAGCGTTTCTTCATTCTCTGTTAACTGCTTGCTGCAGTTTGTATATAACGCAAACATGAGACCTGCACAAAGAGCCAAAAGAATCCCGATTGGATTTACGGATGCTTCCCCTTTATTTACAAATAATAAAATACAACCAATAATCGCCAAAGCGGTTGCTGTTGCCCAAACTCGATTCGGCTTCCTTTTCCAAATCGCCCATTCTACTAATCCTGAAAACACTGGGGAGCTCCCGATTGTTATGACCGTCCCTAGAGCGACACCTGTAAAGCGTACAGAAGTAAAAAATAGCGATTGGAATAAAGCAATCGTTAAGGCTGCTAGTATTGTCCATTTCCACGACCATGTTTTAAAGTGAAGCTTTCGCATAAATAGCGCAACCACGAGTAGCACCCCTCCCCCAATTGCAGAACGTACCGCTGCTACTGCAATTGAAGAAACATCGGCTTGTAAAAAAGTTTGGGTAGTCCCGACTGTTCCCCAGAGCATTGCCGCTAGTAAAACAAATATGTATGCGTATAAATTCATCCACTACACCCCTTTATTGTTAATTTGCAGGTATCCTCTTGCGATTCTTATTTTCAACAGACTCATGAATTTCAAGTTTATTTTCATTATATCTCAATAACAGCTTGTTAAATTATACCAAACAAAAACGTGAATCTATCAACTTTTCTATAAAAAAAACACTATAAATCTAAATTATAAAAATTAAATGCGAGGTTATAACCGCATTACTCCAAATCTATAATTTACGATTTTCTCTTAGAAACAATTCATTTTTTGTATTATATGAAGGAATTTCTTTTCGACAAAAAAACAGATTTTTTGCTTGATAATTTCAAGACAAAGGTTCATTATATGAATATAGCAGTAGAAAACTAGTAATAATATTCTTTCTAACATATTTTTTTAAATACAAATGTAAGCGCAAACATTACAGTATTTTCGATATTTTCTATGTTTTCACTGTATATACTTCCTAAGGGGGAATTCATAATGATCTATGCAAATCCTAATACAGCAGAAGCAATTGTTAGCTTTAAAGAAAAATACGATAACTTTATCGGTGGCGAATGGGTTGCACCAGTAAAGGGCCAATACTTTGAAAATAGAACTCCGGTAACTGGTGAAGTCTTTACAAAAGCTGCTCGTTCTACAGTAGAAGATATCGAACTAGCATTAGATGCTGCACATGCTGCTAAAGAATCTTGGGGAAAAACATCGACAACAGAACGTGCCATTCTTTTAAATAAAATCGCTGACCGCTTAGAAGAGAATTTAGAATACCTTGCAGTAGCAGAAACTTGGGAAAACGGTAAAGCTGTTCGCGAAACATTAAATGCCGATATACCATTAGCAATCGACCACTTCCGTTACTTTGCAAGTACAATCCGTTCTCAAGAAGGTCGCACTACTCAATTAGATAATGATACAGTAGCATATCATTTCCAGGAGCCACTAGGTGTTGTTGGGCAAATTATTCCTTGGAACTTCCCAATCCTTATGGCTGCATGGAAAATCGCACCTGCTCTAGCTGCAGGAAACTGTATCGTTTTAAAACCAGCGGAACAGACTCCTGTTTCTATCCTGGTATTAATGGAATTAATACAAGACCTATTGCCAGCCGGTGTATTAAATATTGTAAACGGTTTCGGAATTGAAGTTGGTAAACCATTAGCTACAAATCCAAGAATCGCGAAAATTGCTTTCACTGGCTCAACTGCGGTTGGTCGTCAGATTATGCAATATGCAACAGAAAATATCATCCCGGTAACTTTAGAGCTTGGAGGTAAATCTCCAAACGTATTCTTTGAAGATATTATGGACCAAGATGATGAGTTCCTAGATAAAGCAATCGAAGGTTTAGTCATGTTCGCATTAAACAACGGCGAAGTTTGTACTTGCCCTTCCCGTGCATTAGTTCAAGAATCGATTTATGATAAATTTATGGAACGTGCACTGGAGCGTGTAAAAGCCATTAAAGTTGGTAACCCGCTGGATACAGAAGTAATGATGGGCGCACAAGCTTCCACTCAACAAAAAGAAAAAATTCTTTCTTATATCCAACTTGGTCAAGAAGAAGGTGCAGAATTACTTCTTGGTGGTGAGGAAAACCACTTAGGCGGTGATCTTGAAAATGGCAACTACATCAAACCAACTGTGTTCAAAGGCAATAACAAAATGCGTATCTTCCAAGAAGAAATCTTTGGTCCAGTACTTGCTGTAACAACATTCAAAGATTTCGATGAAGCAATTGAAATTGCCAACGATACTCTTTATGGTCTTGGTGCTGGTGTTTGGTCTCGCAGTGGTGATATCGCTTACCGTGCTGGCCGTGCTATCCAGGCAGGTCGCGTTTGGACAAACACTTATCACAAATATCCAGCTGGTGCTGCATTCGGCGGATACAAAATGTCAGGAATTGGCCGCGAAAATCACGCTATGATGCTGGATCACTACCAACAAACAAAATGCTTATTAGTAAGCTATGACCGAAAACCTCAAGGATTTTTCTAAATCGAAGGGAGATTAAACACTTGGTAGATCATGTTGTTGCTACAGAAGAGGCACTTCAATTGATAGAGCTGCTCAAAGGAAAACATGAATCTATTCTGTTTTATCAATCTGGGGGCTGCTGTGATGGCTCTGTTCCCATGTGCTACAGAGAAGGAGACTTTCGAATAGCTGATTCTGATATCTATCTTGGTTCAATCGGTGCCGCCCCCTTTTATATGCACCGAAGCCAATATGAATATTGGAAACATACACAGTTGATTATCGATGTTCTTGATGGCAGCGGGGCTGAATTCTCATTGGATAGCATAGAAGAGAAACACTTCATTACACGCTCGCGGGTTTTCACTGAGGAAGAATATACAGAAGTAAAACAACTATTTTTATAATAATTGGAGCGGTCCCATTGAATGCAAGTTCAATTGGGCCGCTTTATTTTGTTTCGTAGCATTTTTAGGATAATCACTTATAATAAATAGAATAAGTAACTCTTAATCGATTTGAGAGAACTAAATACTTGCAAATAAAAAGGAGGTCACCATACATGTATAAAACTGTTGCGGAAACTGCTAATGACATTTCAATGCCAGAGGAACAAGTACTTCGCTACATCTATACTGGCCGAATCAAGGCAGTGCATGATGGAGCACAGTACCTCGTAAACAGTGCCCAATTTGATACGTACCATGAGCAATTGGAACGTATCAAAGAAGAAATTGAAATTTGGCGCAACACCCCTATTCCTGAAGATCCAGATATTAAGGACGAGGATTGAATCGGTGTTATGAACAAAACAAAAAACATCTTGAAGCGCGAAATGGCTTTTCCCGCCTCAAGATGTTTTAAATTGTTACAACAAAACCTGCACGTTTGCCGATAATTTCTGCATAGTCTTCCACCATGACACTTGCTGTTGGGTACATTCCCGCTCCTGGTCCGACTAGTGTAAGTGTTCCAATATAATTCGTCTCCATAGTAACCGCATTAAATACATCATCGATTGGATACAGTGGGTGTTCTTTATCCACTAGCATTGGAGCGACTTTTGCGAAAAGCGTTCCATCCGGATTCTTTTCTACCTCAGCCACATGACGATAACGCAGTCCATTGTTGATGGATTGGGCTACTTGTTCAGCAGAAATACTATCAATCCCAACTACTTCTACCTCTGCCCAGTTTGGTTGATTGCCAAATGCAAGTGAGGATAGGATCATCAGCTTCTTAAATGCATCTTGACCTGAAATATCGTTGTATGGATCTGCCTCTGCGTAACCAAGTGTTTGCGCTTCTTTTAAGGCTTCTTCAAATGACCAGCCTTCTGCACGCATTTTTGTTAAGATGTAATTTGTTGTTCCATTTAAAACACCTTGAATTCTAGAAACATTATTTACTAGTAGTATATTCTTCATCGTTTTAATTACTGGTACACCACCAGCTGTAGTTGCTTCATATCCGACGAATACACCATTCTGTCTTGCTAATTCCTGTAATTCCAGCCCTCGTTTAGCGAACATCACTTTGTTGGCGGTAATGACATGGCACTTATTTTCAACAGCCTTCTTTAAATAGCCAAATGCCGGCTCTTCATTAACAATTGCTTCAAACACCACTTGGATTCCTTTCACTGAAAGGCAATCGTCGATGCTGTCTGTTAATAAATGCGCTGTTCCTGGTATACGTTCCTTTGTTGTATCCCGTACTAAAATCTTTGCTACTTCTAATTCTAGGCCTAATTTATCGCGAAGTTCTTCGCGTTTTTCATTTAAAATATGATATATTCCCTGACCTACCGTGCCAAAACCTAAGATGGCCGCCTTGATTGTTGCCATTTCTATACTCGCCTCCATCTTCACTCTACATTCTGCATAATTTAGGCATCTACGAATCTTAATATATAAGGATAGGTGATATACGATTCCTTACATTATTTTACGCCAACCTGATATAAGTCATAATCAGAATAAAAACAAATAATTCGAAAAATTTCACTTAAGAAAATTTTATCTTATATTTGGAAGGAACTCAAGAACATTCTTCCTAAGGTGGACAAATGTTTTTCTAAGAAGGTCAAAAAGGTTCATAAATATTTTATAAAATACTATATTCTAAAATTTTTTTCCAATAATTTATCTTTAATCATCTCATTTAATTTAAAATCAAAAAGGCATCTCTGCTCTCGAGACACCTAATTGATTATTATAGCATAATATTTATTTTCTTACGCTTTGAAATACTTCCAATAAATCATGGTGCTGTTGTTAAATGGGAGATTATCAGGACGCTTTATATAAAGTATACTTACGAATTTTACTAACTACTCTGTTAATGACAAGCAATTCTTTTGTTGTGAACTTGGGCACCCCATATGGGCGATGAACAAGCTGGAATTGACCATATTCTAAATGCCATTCTTTAGCTGGTATTAGTAGATGCTGATCTTCAAACTCTTTATATGCCTCGAAAACTTCTTTTACATAATAATTCTTTTCTATAAAATTTGTAGTTTCTTCTTCAAAGGCTGTATGTCCAAAGTTTTTGTACCAAAGATTATCTACTACAGCTAATAGGCGCTGAAGTGAGAACGAATTAATAAACGTACCTTTTTCATTTAGTTCATATATCAAATATGCCGCAAAATTTTGCGCGCTATAAATATTCCCCATTTAACAACACTCCTTTTACACCCGTTAAAACAACCCGACTATTAGATTGTAAGTGACTGATTTTAATTCCGATAATTTTGCTCTATATTAATTATTATACAAATCAGACACCTTTATGTCAATAAAACAAATAGACTTACTTGGTATTCAAGTCTAGATAGCCGAATGAATGGCACTTGATAGAATTGGTGAAAAGATCCCTTTTACGAATGAAGTGAAAAGTCTATTTCACCAATCCTTGTATTCTAATTAAACGTTTGCTTGCGAAACAGATTCAATTGCTTTTGTTAAAGCCTGTTTTAAATCTGCAATGATATCTTCTACAGCCTCTAGTCCAACTGATAAGCGAATGAGCTCTTCAGATACACCTGCCACTTTTAACTCTTCTGGAGATAGTTGTTGATGTGTTGTTGAAGCTGGATGAATAATTAGAGATCTGGCATCTCCTACATTGGCTACATGAGAGAATAGCTGCACATGATCAATCACTTTACTTCCCACTTCGCGGCCACCTTTAATGCCAAATGTAAGCATGGAGCCGAAACCATTTTTTAAGTATTTTTTCGCTAATGAATGCGATGGGAAGTTTTCTTTGCCTGGATAATTGACATATTCCACGAATGAGTGGTTATCAAGGTATTGTGCAACCTTCTGTGCATTTTCTCCGTGTTTTGTATAACGCAAATGAAGCGTTTCTAGACCTTGCAGGAAGTTAAATGCACTGTCTGCACTAAGGGTTGGACCGAAGTCGCGCAATAATTGAACACGCAATTTTGTTGCAAAGGCAGCACCCGCTGTATCAATCCCAAAACGAATGCCATGATATGACTCATCCGGTTCAGTGAAGCCTGGGAAGCGTCCACCTGTCCAGTCAAATTTACCGGCATCCACTACGATACCTCCAATTGTCGTACCATGACCACCAATCCATTTTGTTGCAGAATGTACAACAACATCTGCTCCAAATTCAATCGGGTTTGATCCGTATGGGGATGGGAAGGTATTATCGATGATTAACGGAAGTCCATGCGCATGAGCAATTTCCGCTACTCGTTCAATATCTAAAATGTTGAGACTTGGATTACCAACCGTTTCTGCAAAGATTGCTTTTGTTTTGTCCGTAATCGCCGCTTCAAAATTCTCTGGATTGCTTTCATCTACAAATACAGTTGTAATGCCGTAGCGTGGTAAAGTATTTGCAAGTAAGTTATACGTACCCCCATATAACGAACCTGCCGAGACAATTTCATCCCCGGTACCAGCTACATTCAAAATAGAAAAGGCTATTGCAGCCGCACCTGACGACAAGGCAACTGCAGCTGCCCCTCCTTCAAGCAATGCAACACGTTTTTCAAAGACATCAACAGTCGGGTTCATAATACGCGAGTAGATATTTCCGGGTTGTTCCAGGGCGAACAATTTCCGCGCGTGCTCCGTACTTTCAAAAGCATACGCCGTTGTTCTGTAAATGGGTACTGCGATTGCTCCTGTCACTGGATCAGGTGTTTGCCCACCATGAAGCAATTGTGTTTCCGGTCGTTGTTGTGACATGTTTCTTCCTCCTAAATTAGAATCGATGGCAGATCTTTTTTTGAGGAGGACCTTATGGAAAAACAAAAGCCCTCTTCTAAGAAGAGGGCTGCAAAGTTGCAATTTTTCCTCCCCTTATCTTTCAGATCTAATCAAAATCTGTAGGAATTAGCACCTTTGCGTAAATACGCCGGTTGCTGGGCATCGTAGGGCCTAGTCCCTCCGCCTCTCTGGATAAAGGTATTTGATTCATGTTCCATCGTTAGAACTTACTATAATTCATAGTAATCAACTGTGTCAACTACATTTTTAAAATATTTCGATAATATCTGAAACATCTTATATAATCATAGAGTATATTGTAAAAAGCACTTTTTTCGAAAGGAGTTTTCACTTTGCTTTCTGCCATTATTATTATACTTTTAGCAGGTTACCTAATCGGCTGCATTCACGGCTCTAATATTGCCAGATTATTATCGGGCGTTAACTTAAAGGAAGTTGGTCATGGCAATGCAGGAGCATCTAACGCCACCCTGTCCCTAGGTTGGAAATATGGTGCACTCGTTGCTTTGATTGACATTGGAAAAGGGGCAGTGGCTATTGTTTTGCTGCGTATATACTTAGTAAACTCTGGCTCTTTTACCGATGAACAAACATCTCTTTTACTATACCTTATTGGGGCAGCTGTCATCCTGGGCCATAACTTCCCGATCCATATGAAATTTCGTGGTGGAAAAGGGACTGCTTCCTTAATCGGCATTTTTATTGCACTTGATTGGAAATTCGGGTTACTTGCTGTACTTGCCTTTGTGGTTGCATCACTTTTAACGAATTATTTGCTGATTGGCGTTTTCCTTTTGTACATTTTATTCGTAGTAACTGCGCTTCTAGGCGAACCGACAATATGGCCCTTTATCATTACTCTGGCTTTATTTTTAATTGCCCTTTATCTTCACTTCGAAAATATCAACCGCATACGTTCAGGTACAGAACCGAAAGTTACATCGGCTTTTAAGAAGAAGGGCTGAGCTAGACCGGGGAAAACTTCTAGAAACCCTTCTTCTTTGAAAAAATAACAAAATATACTAATATAGCCTTATGGAGCACCTTGCTCTGTAAGGCTTTAATTATGCATTTTTTTAAGGGGAGGAAATGAAATGTCAGCAAAAGATTTATTACGCAGTCATACGTCTGTAAGAAAATATACAGGTGAAGCAATTCCAAAAGAAACAGTTGTGGATTTAATCCAAACGGCTCAAATGGCAGCGAGTTCTCACTTTGTACAAGCCTATAGTGTAATTTGGGTAACAGATGAAGAGAAAAAGCAAAAATTAGGAGAGCTTTCAAAGAATGAATTCCAATTTAAAACTGCAGGTGCCTCTTTTCTGTTCTGTGTCGACTTTAAACGTCTCCAAGTAGCGGGGCAAAAACAAGGGGTGAACATTGTTGCAGATAGTGCAGAAAATGTCTTAGTTGGTACTGCAGACGTTGGCATCTTTGCTCAAAACTTTGTCATTGCTGCAGAAGATGCTGGATACGGTATTTGCTATATTGGCGGGGCTCGCAACAATCCACAAGAAATTAGTGAGCTATTCAATTTACCTGAATATGTTTTCCCATTATTTGCGATGACAATTGGAACTCCGACCAAACGCAATGAAACAAAACCGCGTCTGCCGGTAGATGCTGTTCTGCACGAAAATGATTATGATGTGGAAAAATACGATACATTGCTTGATGAATACGATGCAACGATGGAAGAATACTATGTAAGCCGTAGCTCAAACCAAAAAATGGCCAACTGGACAAAACAAATGGCCGACTTCCTAGTTGAACAAAGAAGACCGCATATCAAAGAATTCCTGGCTTCCAAAGGCTTTAATTGGAAATAAGGAGATGATTAGTGATATCGAAGGCGAATGAAGAGCTTGCCTTGTTATCACTTTTTTATTTAACCCCCTTCTGAGGGAAGTAATTCTCGCCATTTGAAAGTCGCACAATAAATAAAAAGCCCAAACCAATTACTTGGTTTGGGCTTACTACTTATGGTGCTACAATACCTTCAATCCTCATTTCTTTTATTGGAAGGAATAACTCTTCCGTTGCATAATACGTGATGGCTACACGATCTCCTTCTTGTAGATAGATTGCTAGAGGTGCGTTTTGTGAGCTGACAACAAAGTTTTGACCTGTATTTAACAAGAACGAAACCACTGTGTAATCACCGATACGCTCCTTATAAACACGCACAACATCTCCGGAAATTGTCGCTTCTTCTGCATTTGATGTGCCATCAACCGTTCCGCCTCCACGATTTAATGCAGTCTTATATTGCTTCAATGCTCCGTTTGGTGTTGTACCATAAGCGGAAATCTCTGGATTGGCTGCAGAAACGATAAAGTAGTTTTGTAAAAATCCATTCGAATCCAGTACAGGTGCAAGCCAGCTTGCTTCTCCATAGAAGTTATAAAGGATTGGCATTTCGCCTTGCCACTCTTTTTCAATAAATTTCTTTTCAATAATATCTAATGCTCCTCGTGAATCCATATAGGATTCCTCAAGGTTGCCTGTATAGTAGGTTGATTCTCCTGTACGGGCATCTGTAAGCGAATACCCTAACATAGAATCCACACCTTCTTTAGGACTTGTAAAATCTGTGAAGTAATACATCTCTCCATTTTCATTGAAGATTGGACTTACATTCGCTTCCGTTCCCTCATCTGATGGCAGCCTCACATCTTTTTTACCAAACAGACTATTCCAAAATCCATGTACATACTTTCCAAAGTAGCTATTCTGAAGACTAACCGATTCTGGTGAAACCGCCCCATCGATAAATGCAGGTACTTCATCCAAAGTTAATACTTCAGACTCTCCTGTCGCTGCATCCACCATCACGATTCCTTTTACATCGAAACCATTACGTGCAGAAATAAACTCTCCATAAGAACGAATATAGAATGGTTTTCCTTCATCATCGATCTCAAGCTGTGGATCCCCGTAGAAAATCAATGTAGGATTCTCTAAACGTATATGACGTTCCAGATTTTTATTGAAAAAGGCAGATGGTACATAGGTCATTTCCGATTTAACAAACTTCGGATTGTCTGTAGAATCTGTCGCACTCATCGTAAAATATCCAGGCGTTGTTTTTCCGTTAAACCATTTGAATAACCCTGAAAATTCAACCGGTGCTATATAGACATACTCCCCATCCACACTTTGAATTTGTAAATTTCCAAGTTCATAGTAACTTGTATTGGGAACTTGCCCAAAAGCTTTTTTCATTTTATTTTGTGCAAATCGAGGAGGAACACTAGCTGGTGTTTGAGTTTCATCAAACGGTTCGATTTCTACCTTTTCTTCCATTTTTGCAGAATTATATTTTTCATCCGCATTAAAGAACGGTGCGCAAAGCATAAACGCAAGCAGGATCAAACTTGCTAAGAAAATAAATCCCTTAAAAGTTTGTTCTAATCCTTTAGAGAGCAGTGTACCAAGTAAAGCAATTACCGGTAATGCGTATGCGAAAATCGTCCAATGCAAGTCAATCTTTGTAATATAAATAATCATAAAACCAATGATAAAACCTGCTATTAGAACTGAAATAACTGAATTTAGAAGCTGCTTATTCGTAATTTCCCCTTTTTGCACCTTCTTTGTTACAGGGACAATGAGGAGCGTTGCAATGACTGAGGCAATTAACGCCATTATTAAAGTTTGAGTCAATCGAACCACCCTTTCTTATATATTAGTTCTACGGAATAGGTAGCCATATAGTTTCATAAATATTATTAACCTAGGTATATATATAGAAAGATAATTAGTATACCGAAATTTTCTATTCACCGACTTGAAACGTTTAAAAATGGAGTGATTAAATTGACACGAAAATTACTTTTAGCGTTCATTATCATTTTTGGACTCTACTATGTCTTCTTTATTGAAATCATCAGTCAGCCACTTGTGATGGTGTTTAAATTATTGCCAATGATGCTCATTATTTTGTTAGCCATCCTGACTAAGGCTGAAAATATTATTCCTTATAAAACATTGATCATCCTTGCCCTTATTTTTTGTGCTTTCGGAGACTATACCCTTCAATGGTTTATCCTTGGTCTTTCTTGTTTTTTGGTTGGCCATTTGTTTTATATTCGTGCTTTTTTATCAGAAAAAGGAACAACCGCCCCTAGATGGATTATCATTCTATTGGCAATTTACGGCTTATCCATGATGATTTGGATTGGCAGCTCTTTAATCGAAGAAAACAAAATCATTCTGGCAATTGCGGTATCTGCCTATATGATTGTTATTTTAGTAATGGGATCGACCTCCTTTAGAACAGGGTCAAAAGTTGCTGTCTCCGGTGCCCTTCTTTTTATCATTTCCGATTCGGTTCTAGCAATCAATAAATTTATGTTTTCAGTAGATTATTCTCACCAGATTATTATGTTGACTTACTATAGTGCACAAATTTTAATGGCATTAAGCATCCCAAAATATTCCGCTATTCGAAGTAAAGTGATACAATATAAACACTAATTTGTAAGGGGGATTTATAAATGAAAGAACAAGTAATTGAACGCTTAATTCGCTATGCTAAAATTGATACTGAATCAAATCCTGAAAGCTCGACTACTCCATCTACAGAAAAGCAATTTGATTTATTAAATGTGTTAAAAGCTGAGCTTGAAGAAATTGGTCTAACAGAAGTTGCATTAGATGAAAACGGCTATTTATTTGCTACTTTACCTGCCAATACGGACAAAGAAGTTCCGACAATCGGGTTTTTAGCACATGTTGACACATCACCTGATTTTTCAGGCAAAAATGTAAATCCTCAAAGAATCGACAATTATGATGGTGGAGATATTCAGTTAAATAACGACCTGATCATGTCCCCTAGCTACTTCCCGAACTTAAAGAATTATGTAGGGCAAACTTTAATTACAACGGATGGCACAACTCTTTTAGGTGCTGACGATAAAGCCGGAATTGCTGAAATAGTGACGGCTATGGAGTATTTAGTGCAACATCCAGAAATCAAACACGGTAAACTTCGTGTGGCTTTCACACCGGATGAAGAAATTGGCCGTGGCCCACATAAATTCGACGTAAAAGCATTTGGTGCCGACTACGCTTATACGATGGATGGCGGTCCATTAGGAGAATTACAATTTGAAAGCTTTAATGCAGCAGGTGTTAAAGTGACAACTCGCGGAACAAGTGTACACCCAGGTTCTGCAAAAGGAAAAATGGTCAATGCGATCACACTCGCTATTAAATTCCAAAATTCCATGCCGGTAGATGCTGTGCCTGAAAAAACGGAAGGCTACGAAGGCTTTATTCATTTAATGAATTTCAGTGGACATATTGAAGAAGCAAAGCTTTCATATATTATTCGTGACCATGATCGCGAAAAATTTGAAGCGAAAAAAGCGCATTTCCTTGAAGTAGAAAAAATGGTGAAAGAAAAATATGGCGACAATTCGATCACTGTAGAAATTGAAGATCAATACTATAACATGCGTGAAAAAATAGAACCGGTAAAAGAAATTGTTGACATTGCCTATAAAGCGATGGAAAATTTAGATATATCCCCAATTGTTGAACCAGTACGCGGAGGTACAGATGGCTCTCAATTATCGTATATGGGATTACCTACACCTAATATTTTTGCTGGTGGGGAAAACATGCACGGCAAATTTGAATTTGTATCAGGGGAAACAATGGAAAAGGCTACAAAAGTTATTTTAGAAATTGTTCAATTGTTTGAAGCACAAGGTAAATAATGAACTGCTGCGAAGTAAGAAAGAAATACTTACTTCGCTCTTTTTAAAACTAGAGTAAACTGAATATTAAGTCACCTTACAACAAGAGAATATTCTTTGCACTTGTGCCAGAGTAAAATTTGGTATGGAAGTAGGTTTTTAGATTGAAAGAAATTGCTATAGGAATAATCGCAAGCCTGTTTTTTGCGGTCACATTTATCTTAAACCACTCAATGGAACTAGAAGGTGGTAGTTGGTTATGGAGTTCTTCTTTACGTTTCTTCTTTATGCTCCCCTTCCTTCTGATCATTGTGCTCTCTCGTAAAGGATGGAAGCCTTTAACGAACGAAATGAAATCTCAACCATCAAAATGGTTGCTTTGGAGTTTTGTAGGATTTGTTTTATTTTATGGACCACTAACATACGCTGCTTCATTTGGTCCAGGATGGATTGTTTCAGGAACATGGCAATTCACTATTGTAGCAGGTGTTCTATTAGCTCCATTATTCCTGACAGTTGTTGGTGATAAAAGCATTCGACAAAGAATCCCTGTTATTTCTTTATTGATATCTACCGTTATTTTAATCGGTATATTACTAATCCAAGTTCCACAAGCACAGTCTGTATCTTTCGAAACATTGATGCTCGGAATTTTGCCAGTTATTGTTGCAGCCTTCGCTTATCCTTTAGGGAATCGTAAAATGATGGAAGTTTGCGGGGGAAGACTGGACACATATCAACGAGTACTTGGTATGACGATTGCTTCTTTACCAGCATGGCTAATCCTGGCTGTTTATGCACTATTTACCGTTGGACTTCCCTCTTCAACCCAAGTCTTTCAATCTTTAATAGTTGCCGTTAGTTCAGGTGTCATTGCAACCGTGTTATTTTTCATTGCAACAGATCGAGTTCGAGAAAATCAAGGCAAACTCGCAGCTGTGGAAGCAACCCAATCTACAGAGGTCCTATTTGTTATTATTGGTGAGATGATTTTAATAAGTGTTCCCCTACCAGAGCCAGTTGCACTGATTGGCATTGGTGTAATCGTAATTGGAATGCTGCTGCATAGTTATCACACGATGCATCTTTCAAAAAATGCTCATATAAAAGAAAAAGAGGCCGAGCTTCAACATTGAAGCTTGGCCTTTTCTGCGTCAGAACGTTCTAAATAGGGGGGAAGAACGTCTTGACTTACATCATGGAGAAAAGCTTATCACACTAGTAATAGGCTTTTTTATTTATATGATAATGATAATCGTTTTCAATTAGACTGTCAACCATTTGCTTAAATTTTTTGAATGCTTTTAACGTAGTTATTTCTTAGGATTTTTTAATCTTTGACGATATTGAAATTGTTTTATTTGGAAGAAAATATAGCAACCTACACAAAAACCTAATATCGCAATAAACGAAGCGATAGCAACCATGATTGTAAAAACATATCCTGCAATCGTCCAGCCTGCAAGAAAACTAATAATCCCACCAGTTAAACAAAATATGGCAATACATGCATTAAATTTTTGTTGTGTCACATCTTCAGGAATATATTTCTTCCCCTCTTTAATGATGAACACTCTCGCGACTTTCATAATTGGATTAAAGTTAAATAATATTCCCATTAAATTTGCTATAAGAGGAATAGTTAAGATCCATACGTTACCTGTTATCCATGTTAAGACTACAGAGAGGAAGATCGTCCATTGGTTTGTTCTTACTAACGGTCTAGGAATTGAAGGCACTTGTTCCATTTATAAAACCTACTTTTCTTATTAGTTTTATATATATTATTATGATTAATCAATTTTGTATAGCTAAATCTATAATCTACATCACTCTTCAAGAAAGTGTTATAGTTAAATTAAAAACGAAGGTGAAATAAATGCCTGCTTTGACGTATGATCAAATACGTGTTTTAAATTCATATGGTGTCTTTACGGAGAATCCTGAACGCCCATTATTCACATTGGAAAATTTGCACAAGGATTTTTACTTAACGGATTTTAGAAATTTAATGATGGGTATCACACAGGCGAGTACGGAAACAGCGGCAATCTCCCACTTCAGCAGACGATATGGGATGTTTATGGCAATGCAATTTTATATGCTTTCTATGTACGATGAAATATGGGATGGCAAGAAGGTAGATGTACGCTTCAGTCTGATTAATGAGTTTGGGGTCAATACACTTGGTACGTTTATTACACCTAATGACTATCGCTACGTTGAGGACCGAGAACGTGAGTATGTGATTAGCAAGCTTTTATATCAATGCCACGAAGTATTTCAGCAATTACGAAAAACGACTTCCATTTCACCACTGACTTTATGGGAAAATCTTTTTGGCTATATGCTCTGGAATTACTACGAACAGCTTGAAAACCCGCTGCTTGCTGACCGCGCCTTTGAAGATTTGGAAATTTTGGAGGGGACAAAGGTTTGGCAACTCTTCTCAAACAAGTCATGGTTTGAACAATACACCGGAGGAAAAAACCCTGCGCAGCTTGTAAATAAACCAATAAGAAAAAGCTGCTGTTTTTCCAAAGACATTCCAGGCTTGATGCGTTGTGAATTTTGTCCGATGCAATAAAATAAATAGTATAACTTAGTTGTTAAACTGCACGACTAAGCGCACAAGCCATCTCACTCCGATGAGATGGCTTGTTTTTATTACCACCAATACAATGGATACTTTCTTTTAGGATGAAGATTATTTATGATGAGCCCAAAAGAAACGATAATGATGGCACCAATTAAGACGGGTTGAAATAAAAAATCCCAACTGTATCCACTCATCATGATGATGATGGGATTGCCGCATGCTGGCGGATGAAATGTTCTTGTCATCAGCATACAAAAAATGGTACAGCAAAGAGCTAGGCTCATCATTACCGGCGAAGAGCCAAATAAATTTAGAATGGCTATTGCAATAAACGATGCAATAAGATGGCTCCCTATGACATTGCGAGGTTGTCCCACAGGAGCGTTCCATGCAGTCATCACAAGCATGCTGCTTGCACCAAATGATGCAATAAACCATAACGAATCCGTATATTTGGTTAACTCAAATATAGTAAACATACATATAAATACCCCTACTGAGGCAATGGTAGCATCCGAAATGGTAGTACGATTATTAAATGTTTGATGCCCTCTCATTTTCTGGAGGACTGGCTTTATATGTTGGCTATTTATCATGTACTTATCTCCACTAATCTCTCATTCTATTCTAAACTTGATTCCTCTTTTACATACACAAAAAAGCTACCCTGCTAGACTAATTGTCACTAAGGCAGCTCAAGCTATCTACTAAAGGCGCTTTTGATATTCTATTACCCAATCATCCCAAAGCGGCTTCATGGAAACCCCAATAAAACCTTCTTTCAAAAATTTTTGTTGAGCATCCACATCACCCATTGAAATGGCTACTCTTTCCCCTTCTAACTGTGGTTGATGATGTAAATCTAAAGCAAATACGTAGCGTAATTTCCCGCCATACGCATATTTCAGATTGACTACATTAAACCCTTGGGAGAACTTATCTTTTAAACTCGCAATATTGTATGGCATGACTGTTGCAGCAATGTAGTCGAAGTCAGTTGTATCGATTTGTTCCATGATAATGTTAGCTAATGTTTTTTGTAGACCATGGCCTCGGTATTCTGGATGGACATTTGAAATTTCTTGATAAAGGACACGGTTTAAATCCGACTCATTTACTAGCCCAATTGCATAGCCTAAATGTTCATCATCAAGTTCAGGTTTTAAAACCGCTCGAAAAGCTATGAGCTCCTCAGCTACAAATGCCCCTATTAACAGCCCTTTACCTTGTAGGATCTCTTTAAATTCTTCTTCGGACAATGGCTGCAAAATATCTTTATTTGGTAAGTCATCATAAACAATTTCTTGTAAAGCAAGAAGTTTAGTTAAATAGCTATTATCCAGTACTCTCACTTCGAATGGATTATCACCTAATATCCCTCTGTAAATTGAAGTCAAAATTGCCACCACCTACTCTACTAAATCCGAGTATTGAGTAAGATCAGCAAGTATTGTTTCATCTATACTTACACCCAATCCTGGACATTCATTTAACTGGATGTTCGGGATTATATAGCTTTCTTTTAAATCTCCAAGGTCCTTTGAAAATTTAACAGGACCAGTTAACTCCACACTCTTAATAATTTTTTTCGAAAAGGCAACGTGGAAACCTGCAGCCGATCCAATTGAAGATTCAACCATTGAACCAATTTGACATTCGATGCCCGCCATTTCTGCCATAGTAGCAAGCTTCATTGCAGGGTAGATTCCCCCACACTTCATAAGCTTAATATTTACTTTATCAGCAGCACGTTTGGCAATAATTTCGCGCATGTTGTTCATATCACGAATACCTTCGTCGATCATAAGCGGAATAGTCGATTTTGATTTGATTTCAACCATCGCATCTATATCATCTTGAGCAACAGGCTGCTCTAACCAATCAATCCCAAGAGCCTCTAAATGGCGGATTGCTTGAAGTGTATTCGCACTATTTACCCAGCCCTGGTTCACGTCAACCCGAATGGCAATATCTTCACCAACACGCTCGCGTACGGCTTTAATGCGTTTTACATCACCCAATACATCTTGGCCTACTTTCATCTTGAATGATGCATAGCCTTCTTCCACTTTTTGTGCGGCTTCTTCTGCCATTTTATCAGGCTCATCAATACTAAGTACGTGGGTTACCGGGAATATTTCATGATAACGCCCACCTAATAATTGATAAACCGGAACGTTTAATTTTTTCCCCACCACATCAAAACAAGCAATATCAATTGCTGCTTTTGCTGCTGGTGCTCGGTGTACATTTTGATCCATTAATTCATGGATTTTTTCAAACTCCATTGGGTTTTGTCCAATCATTAATGGGGCCAATGTATTTTTTAGCATTGCATAGGTTGAATGCGGTGTTTCTCCCGTAATATGTTCGTCTGGAACACTCTCTCCCCATCCTACTAACCCGCATTCCGTTGTCATTTTAACAATGATTGATTGAATGTTTGGGTATGTTGCATAGCTAATAATAAATGGTTTAATTAATGGTAAATTTATAGCAAAGATTTCAACTTGCTTGATTTTCATTTATCTTAACTTCCTTCTATAGCCCATACTAGTCTATTATTTATTCTGCGCTGCATTACGTAAAGTGGTAGTTAACACTTTTGCACCTATAATTAATGCTTTCTTGTCAAACGTCATTTTAGGGTGGTGGAGACCAGGTGCTAAATCCGCTCCAACACCAATCATTGCTGCTTTCAAGTTCGGTCTTAATACCGTATAGTAATGAAAATCATCACTGCCGGGCGTGGATATTGGATTATCTAAATACTCCGCTCCTAAGGCCTCAATAATGGAAGCTTTAGCTATTTGTGTGGCTTCTTCAGACACTTCAGCTCCAGGTGTTGTGTCTAACCAGTTCCATTCTAATTCGACTCCGAACATATTTTTAATTGCTTCAAAGCCTTCATCAATTCGTTTTTTAAGCTCTTCTAATACCGAATTTTTTTGTGCACGAATATCCATCGAAAATGTTGCATTCCCCGGGATAATATTAGTACTGCCACCATCGGCAACAATTTTTGTTAATTTCGCACTATAAATTTCAAATGGGTTAATATAGATATTTTTCAGCATTTGTTGAATAGCAAAAACGACATCGATAGCATTTTTCCCTTGATGCGGTCTTGCACCATGTGCATCAACTCCACCAATCGATCCCTTTAAGAACATTGCCGCTCCGTGATGAATGGCAGGTGTTACTTTTCCTAAAGGTAATTCCTCAATGGGACGCAGGTGCACTCCAAACAAATACGAGACTTCATCGATCACACCACGCTTCACCATTTCAACCGCTCCCCCGCCAGTTTCCTCAGCCGGTTGGAAAATAAAGCGTACTCGTTTTTTTAATGGTTCATCCTTAAGTTGCAAAAGCGCACCTAATACCATCGAGATATGTGCATCATGCCCACAAGAATGGTTTGCACGCATAGTTCCATCTACCTCTTGCCATAATGCATCTATATCTGCACGTACCGCTATGACTTCTTCGCCCTGGCCTATTTCCGCAACAAGGCCTGTTATATCTGGGAAGAGTTTGTAATTTATATTCATTTCCTCTACTATCGATGCAATCTTCTTAGTCGTTTCTACTTCTTTCCAGCTGATTTCTGGATGAGCATGAAAATGATCAAACCATCCATAAATCACTTCTTCGTAAGTCTTTACATGACCCATTTTCCACACCTCGAATTTATATTTCGCTTTCTCTATTATACATAAAAAAGTGTTTATTTTTAACTGCTTCTGCCTATTAATAAAAATTTTGAAAACTGGTGTTCCCTTCAATAAAGAGAAAAAACGGCAATTGCCCACATGGGTTTGCCGTTACCGAAATATCATCTAAAATCAGTAATCCCCTAGCAAAAAAAAAGATTAACTTCTCCAAGTGAATGTGCAATTTATACTACCTAATATCCGAGAGACAAACCTTCGCTCTATAAACCCGAAAAGAATCCTGGTGGGTATTCTTCATAATTAGTAGGCTTTTCATATACAAATTCTTTTTGATCTTGCTGTTTATCTGATTCCTGTCCCTCATCTAATAAATAAGTTTCAAACTTGGATAATAATAGATTCGCCATTATTTAAACACCTCTTATTTTGAATTTTCTGATATTTTATATCATACACATTTCTCAATTTGAATACAACATACTTTACGTATATATGCAAAAAAAGTATCAAAACCATCTCATTTTGTGATAATTATTTAATAATAATTGTCGAAATTTGCGGATTACATTCAATAAAAAGACCCCTCCAAACTAGAGGGGCCATTGCATCTTTTGTTTTAATTCATGTACTGTTCTACTTTAAAGATTCTTTTACAGGTAAAAATATATTACGAATCTCTTGCCAATTACGAACTTTTTTAAAATCCGAGCAATGTTCGTTGTAGGGTTGTGCATATAAAATACCTTCTCCCGTAAAGGAATGAAGCTGCCTTACATTATCATCAATTAAGAAATCTGCTTTTACGACCTTTTTATCGCCACAGAAGATAAAGTGCTCAGGGTTTAAGAATGGGAAGTGTTCTAATAGCCATTCGTATTTTGCACTAAAGCATCCCGGTACATCCATTGCCGCTGTAGCAATGTAGATTTCATAATGCTCACTTAACTCTTTTAGGACCGGTACTGCATCGGGGTCCAACAGTTCAAAGTCACGGAAAAAGTCAGGTTCATTAATCATTAAAAAGAACTTTTTCACAAGTTCGGGATGTTGAGCTTCCAATTTAGCTACATCAAATTCTTCTTTAGAAATTGAGATATTAAAACGCTCCTCACATGCTTTTGAAGCCTTCCCTAAAAAATCCGCCAATACCTGGTCCATATCCACTGCAATGCTTTTCATTCGTACCTCCATAAAAATAGTTTTTTAGTAAAGACATTATCTACCTTCAAAAATTCAACACTACTTATTAGTGTAAAAAAGGTAGCCACGAAAAACAATTGTAATGCGATACTATTTACGAAAAAAATAAATCCTTAACATTATACTATTTCATTGTATTTACAATCAAAAGAGCTTGCACAACTTAATATGCAGGCTCTTTAAACAACTAGTTTGTAGTTGTATTTAATTTTTTGCTGTTCGTTTTGTTTCCTTTATCTTTTGATAGTAACTGGAGGATAAACATAATTCCGAATACGATTAATCCCGCAAAGTCAGATATAGATTCTGGGTAAATCATAGCTAACCCAGCTGCAATGACGATTAATCGTTCCAGCCAGTTAATAGGGCGATACCAATAACCGATAACTCCAGCACCTATCGCAATCATACCCATCATCGCTGTAAACGCAACCCACAACACTTGCCAAATCGTCACATCAATCATTAGTAGTGAAGGTGAAAACACAATCATATACGGGATAATAAATGCAGCAATCGCTAATTTAGCTGAATGCAACCCTGTTTTGATTGGATCTCCACCAGAAATCCCCGATGCGGCAAAGGCGGCAAGAGCAACTGGCGGTGTGATATCTGCAATAATTCCGAAGTAGAACACAAAGAAGTGTGCAGATAATAAAACCGTAATTGGCACTAAAGCCTGTGAAACATCTGGTGCCAATAGTGTAACAATTGCCGGTGCTGCGATTGTCGATGTAATAACATAGTTTGCTGTTGTTGGTGCACCCATCCCTAAGATTAATGAAGCTATCATAACAAAGAATAGCGTTAGGAATATTTTACCGCCAGCAAGATCTACTAAACTATTTGCTAAACTTAAACCAAGACCTGTCTTAACAACAACCCCTACGATAATACCAGCACATGCCGTAGCAGCTGCAACTGCTAAAGCCGTACGAGCACCATCTACTAGAGCATCAATAATTTCACGTGCGCCAAACGTTATATCCTTATTGAAGAAACCAACGATAATACATGCAATAATTCCGTAAAGTGCTGAATGAATGACCGGTACACCAAACATCATAATTACAATAATCAAAACAATAGGAATTAGTAAGTATAGTTTTTTCCAAATCATTTTTCGATCTGGCATTTCAGCATCAGTTAAGCCACGAAGACCAAGACGCTTTGCTTCAAAGTGAGTCATAATCCAGATTCCTGCAAAGTACAGTAGGGCTGGAATCGCTGCAGCTTTTGCAATATCCCAATATGTAACTCCACGACCAATAAACTCAACCATTAAAAAGGCAGCAGCCCCCATAATTGGCGGCATCAATTGCCCCCCTGTTGAAGAAGCCGCCTCTACTGCTCCAGCAAAATCTTTTTTATAGCCCAGGCGTTTCATTAAAGGAATTGTGTATGCACCCGAAGTAACAACATTGGCAACCGAACTACCTGAGATTGTACCTTGCAAGGCAGAAGAGAAAATTGCAACCTTCGCGGGCCCACCGATTAACTTCCCCGCGACAGCAATCGCTAAATCATTAAAATACTCCCCTACTCCAGTCTTAACCAGGAAGGCTCCGAATAATAGGAAGGCAAAAATGTATGTTGCTGATACACTAATTGGCGTTCCTAGAATACCATCCGTTGAATAGTACATTAAGTTAACAATTTGTTCTAATGTCTGGCCTCGATGTGCCAAAAAGTCTGGCATATATGGTCCAAAGAAAGCGTAGACCAAAAACAATGATGCAATAATTGCAATTGGTAAACCAACAGCTCGTCTAGCAGCCTCTAAAACTAATACAATAACGATTAGCCCGACAATAAAGTCCATTTGTGAAATGGTACCAAGACTTGAGACAAGGCGCTCATAGTTAATCGTCCAGTAAATTCCTGTTACTGCTGCAACAATAGCCAAAATATAATCGTAGAATGGGATATTATCTTTTTTACCCTTTTTAAAGGCTGGGAAAAGTAAAAAAACAAATGTCAAGCCAAAGCCTAAATGGATTGTACGTTGAATGTAGGCTGTAAATTGGCCAAAAACGGCAGTATATAACTGAAATAATGAAAAGGCTAGCAGCCCAATATAAATAACCCATTTCATCATACCTGCCACTCTACGCATATTCGATTCAGCATCATACTTTTCTAATAATTCTTGCTGTTGTTCTTCTGTTAAAGTTTCAATTTGATCTATGGCAAGCTGACTCTCTTGTTTGCTAGTTTCTGTTGAAAACTGTTTATCTTTCACCTTCATTTACCATCACAACTCCTCTCAGCTTGTCTATTAAAGAAATATTCTTGATTTCAAATAAAAAGGCACTTCCTCTTTCCAATGACTTTTTTAAGTCATAAGTTTGCCCATTATAAATTACTGCTAACTCTTGATTTATGTCTCCAACATAAAGAGTAAAACTATCCAATGTTTCATTCGAAAATTGTAGTTTATATTTGCCATTTTCATAGCTTACAGTTTGACCTTCCTCAGCGTGTGCCGGCATGCCAATTGCAACATCTTCATATTCCATTGAGCGAAGCCTGATCTGATTGGAATCCGTTATTTCATAGGTTTCAAGTACATCTGTTAAATGAATCGAGTGCGTATAGCGGATATTGAAATTGTTTTCTTTGGAAACATTTATGTAAAATCTTTGCGGATTATTCGTTCTTGTTTCTTCAAAGGATAGAACCGTATAAAACGGTGAGAACAAGAAGATAATTCCAATTATGAATATAACTAAGAAAAAAAATGCCCTTTTCATGTTTCAACGCCTCATCTAACTAAATGTAGCGATCATCTCTGTCTAATGTTTCGAAAGGTTGTTCTAATAAGCAGTTATATAATGAAGTGAAAAAGAGCTTGAAGAAGCATTATCTTCAAGCCCTTCACTTCATTTCTACTTAATTATTGTTCATCAAAGTATTTTTGAGCACCTGGGTGAACGTCAATACCGATACCATCTAAAGCTGTTTCAGTTTTAATGAACTCGCCTTTAGCATGACCAATTTCACCAGCATTTCCGTAAATTGCTTTCGCAATTCCGTAAGCTACATCTTCAGGTAAGTCTGATTTTACTGCAATCATTGCTAAAACTGATACTGTTGGAACCTCTGATTCTAAACCATAAGTACCTGAAGGAATAGTATCTACAGCATAGTAAGGGTATTTTTCAATTAGTGCTTCAGCTTTATCTGCTTCTACTGGAACAATTACTACTTCAGTTGTTGCACCTAATGCTTCAACTGCTGCAGTTGGGTAACCTGCCGTGATGAAAGCAGCATCAATTTGACCAGTTGTCAAACCGTCAGTTGATTCACCGAAATCTAAGTTTTGAGCTTCGATATCATCCATTGTTAAACCATGTACTTCTAATAATTGCTCAGCATTTGCATAAGTACCTGAACCCGGTGCACCTACTGAAACTTTTTTCCCTTTTAAATCATCGAATGAAGTGATGCCTGAATCTGCAGTTGTTACTAAGTGGATTGTTTCTGGATATAAACCACCGATTGCAACAAGATCTTCAACCGCTTGGCCATCAAACATTAGTTCACCATTTTTAGCGTAATAAGCGATATCTGTTTGTAGGAATGCAATTTCTGCATCTCCTGCTTTTAATGCATTAGCGTTTGCTGCTGAAGCTTGAGAAACCTCAGCTGTTGTTTTTATACCAGTTTCTTCAGTAATTAAATCCGCAAATGTACCTCCTAAAGCATAATAAGTACCTTGCGTACCACCAGTTACTAAACTCAAGAAATCAATCTCAGTAGTCGTTTCTTCAGAACCACCGTTATCTGCTGTACTTTCCGTGTCTGTAGTCTCTTCCCCACCACTACACGCAGCAAGTACTAGAAGTAGCATACCTAATACTGTCATAAAGAATAAATTACTCTTTTTCATTTAAACCCCTCCAATGCAAATAATTGTTACATTACAGTTACAATTGTAACTATTTCCTTTTAGTTGTGTCAATGATTTTAATAGTCTGTTAATAGAATAATAGGTTAGTTAACAGCATGAAGGCGTTTACATAAAGAAGTATGTATTTATTTCAGAATAGTATTTCTACTATATCTCACTTTCTATTGTTATAATACAGAGTGTCTAATACACGCCATTATAGCTATTTCTCTACTGTGATTTGTCAAATGCAAGCAATAAAATATTATATTCCTTTAAATATTCAATTAAAGTATTCTAATGAAAATATGTTATTAAACATCTCTCTTAACATGATGATGGAAAGACAACACCTCCTTATTTAAGGTGAAATATAGAAAAAAGCTGTGCAAAAGCTAAAATATTAGCTTAATTACACAGCACATTTATTATTTAGCTGAAGTGATAACACCGCATGCAATACGTGCTCCTGAGTTTCCTGCAGGATCTGTTTTATAGTCATCAGGACCTTCGTGAATGATAATTGCACTGCCGTCTCCATCCAAGATAGAGTTTTCCATACCAGGTTCCAATGTTAAGTTCTTTGCGACAAATTCCAATTGGACTGTACCGTCTTCCTCAGGTGTTATGTTTGGTAAATCCCCTAGGTGAGGTCCTTTTGGATTGTCGAAACCATGTTGTTTTTCTAGCGGATTGAAATGCGCACCTGCTGATTCAAATGTAGGTTTTTCACATTTTCCAACCTCATGTATATGAATACCATGCTCACCCTCTGGAATTTTTGTAACTCCCAGAGAAATTAATACGCCATCTGTTCCTTCTGTTAGCTCCATATGTCCAATTTCATTACCTTCAGTATCCATAATATTTGCCGATGCCTTTAATGCCTCGGGTGCTGCAACCGGTATTTGTTCTTCTTCTTCAAACATACCGAATAATCCGCAGCCACTTAAAAGAAATGTCATACTACTTAATACAATAAGATTTTTCCACATTTTCTTACCCTCCTATACGCAAAGTATTACCATTTGGCAAAACAAATATTCCACCATTGTCGAAAGATACCATTATTGCTATTTAAAGGTGAAATTAAATTTCCTGCTGTAACACGCCGATATAGAACTAAAGGAGGGATGATTGAATGGAATTAAGTTCATTTATGTCCGCACAAGTGGCCCAACTACAGCAAACCGTGCAAATGAGCATTATGAATAAATCGCTTAACATGGGGGTGGCCAGTAGCATTCAGATGCTGGAACAGCTACCAGAGCAACAACCTGCTGCACCTCATCCTCATAAAGGAACAACAATTGACGTTTCCGTATAAGGTAAAAGATCTTTGATATATATCAAAGATCTTATTAAATCAAACGATTACATCTATATAATAACTACCAGAAAACTGGTTTTGCTACCATAAGCCAAAGCATGACGAGCAGTATAAGTATATACTGCCAGGACGCTTTTCTTAGTTTTTTAATGAATTGTTCTTTTTGGAATTCTTGCGTTCCAATTGTTTTTAATGTTGGCTTAAAGGCACGTGCTAAAAAGACAATGGAGCCAATCATTATCGTGATTGTTAACACGACCCATGAAGTTGTCCAACTCCATCCACTGGTGATAATCAAGATAATTCCTGAGAGCACAAGCACATGTCCTGCATGTTTTACAATTGTAATAGCGGTTTGAAACGATTGAACCAACCCAAACAACTGCCCCCCGTCCGCCGACTCCATTTTCTTTGTAATGGGTATCAGAGAAAATAAAGGACCAATCGACCCCACCGCACTTACTATGTGTATGTATAAAATTAATGTATGGAACAAACTGTTTCACTTCCATTTACTTAAAGTTAGATTAAGTATAGCATCGACAATTACAAGATTTTTGAGAAATCATGACAACTTCATTAAAAAAGCTGTTCTCTTTTTCACATTCCTTGCATATCTTATAAATTAAACCATTAGAGATTTATTATTTGTAAATATCAAATTAAATATTTGTTAAATGATTTAAATAAGCTCCTATTGGGGTATGAATAATTATATGATTCACTTATAGGCTTATTAATTATGCTAAAAAACTAGTTGAGGAGTGATTTTTATCGGTATCCATAGATTTTTCACAAGTTTAAATGATTTGGAACGTATCTTCCGTGCCCCTGGTCGTTTCAAATTTGAAGAGCATAATGTTGCTGCCCATTCTTGGAAAGTATCACAATATGCAATGTTTTTTGCAACTCTTGAGGAAATGAATGGCGCAAGTGTCAATTGGAAGTCACTTTATGAAAAAACAATCAATCATGACTTTGCGGAAGTGTTCATTGGCGACATAAAAACGCCAGTAAAACATGCAAGTATTGAACTAAAACAAATGTTGGCCCATGTTGAAGAAAAAATGATGGAGAAGTTTATTAAAGAAGAAATACCGCATGATTTCCAAGATGTCTTCTTCGAGCGTATGAAAGAAGGTAAGGATGATACTATTGAAGGTCGACTTCTAGAATTTGCAGACAAACTTGACCAATTTTATGAGTCCTTTGCAGAGTTAAAGCGTGGTAATACGGATAAGGAATTCGTGATCATGTATCAGCAGGCCCTGCAAAAGTTATTGAAAATGCCACTTGAAGTTAGTGTTCGTTACTTCCGAACGGAAATTCTAAATGATGTGATGCACGAGGAAACGCAAATAAATATCGCAGCACTGACGAATGAAGTGTTGAATACATCAAAATAACCTAAAAAAGTTTTCCAATAATGGAAGGCTTTTTATTTTTATTAAAAATTATAACCTCAACATTTCCCTGTAATTACTTCTTCCATTAAATCCGATAAAGCCACAATTTACACTGGTAAAATGCATGATAATTATTTGACTTTTTTTTTTCGATAGTACATACTTGCACACCTCACAACAATCGTATAATATAACATTAAAGCTGCGTTGTTCGTACACATATTAAGTTTTAACCTTTGAACTGTAAAAGGGAGTTTTATATAGAAGATGGAATGGCGAGCGTCACACTGCGGTGAATGACGATATACAGGAATTCTTTTGCGAACACCCACTTTGAGGAGTGGTGGTTTAAAACTTTCTATAATTATTACGGCAAGGCGGCTTTGCCATACATAATGTATTGCAAGGCTAAAAAATCCCCTACCGAATCGGTAGGGGATTTTTCTATAGGAGGATTTGGAATCTTAGCACTTCGCTAACTTAAGACTGAAAGAAACGGAGCGATAATGGTGCATACTGCCAGCATAAATACAGCAATTGAACCTATTTTATTCTTCTCTTTCCATAATACCCGGGAAAAACCCAGCGTGTACAAGAAAATACCGATCATGATTGCCCACACTAAATAATTCAAGTTAATCCCTCATTTCATCTAAATTAGGCATCTCACTCTGCCTACCAAAGTTTCCAAACTCTATACTTACTTTTACTTTCACTATCATATGTGGATAAGTTTTCATAAAATCAAATGCTTCATATTCAGGAATGCTTTTAAACTTTTTTCTTGCGGATAGAGACCATCCAAATGGCTCACCCTTATACTCTTCTTGAGTCTTCTTTACTAAATTGTTAATCTCCTTAGTCATCTGTTCCTCGAGGTACTTTTTTAATTCCTTTCTTTCTTGATTGTCTTTAGAGTAATTTTTCATACTATGATTAGCTAAAATATCTACACGTATAGGAACTTCTACATCAATGGAGGGTGTATCTCCTTTAAGTTGCATATTGACCTTGTTTGCTTTCTTTTTCATAACCCTCACACCCAACCGGTAATGCTCATTATGTGGATCAGGATAAGTAGTCAATAACTCTCCCATATCTAACGTATCATTTAGGAGAATAGCGATTCTTGTTTCCTTTGCTGTTAACTTTGCAATCATTTTGCCTTCCTTAAATAATGCAGAGCCTATTAATTGAGAATTATTGGTTTGTCCTCCCACTTGAAATTCTCCAGCTAAAAAGTCATCATTTAATATATCCTTATTATTATCACTTTTTTCTGTGGTACCATATGCTGCTAAGAACAAATCTGCATCCGCCTCTGTAATTCTAAAAAATGAATGTAGTGTAGACTTAGGAATAAAACCCGACTCACTTCCCGATTCCATAATTAACTCAAAGTATTTGTGAATTCTAGTTTCTAATTTAGGGTCATTATTACTCAAAAATTTGCTTGCGTTCTCTTTTGATACAATAAGAGGCGTATCTCGTGATATGTCTCTAGCTTTTATGGCATCATATATGAATCTCAAGAAAAATTTATCTTTTGCTAATTCTTCCGAAACCACTAAAACAGTCATTAAATTGTATGAAATCTCCTTCGCTACGACGGTATTTGCCAATTTTTTAGCTGTCATTAAATCATTAGTTTTAAACGTTATTATTTCTTTTCCTGGCTCATTTGAACCGGGTTGTTGTTTTGATAACTCAGGATTAGATATCAAATAAGTAATTTTATATTGGTGATCTTCTTCTGTCTTATCTAAGCCAATTGCCACAACATAGGCTCTTTTATCAATATTTGTCTGGTCCCAACATCCACTAAGCAAGATCAATAGAAAAATTAGACAGGGGAAATGATACAGTTCTTTTTTTATCATTTCTTATAATCCCCTTTTATTTTTGCGAATATCCATAGGAAAAAAGGTATTAATAAAAAAATTGGGGTAGAAATATTTAAAAAGATTTCCCGATTAGTGGTAAAATTAAACACCGGCGTCTCTGGGATTAACCCCAAAAACACAACCATTGTACCTAGCGTTGGAATGATATACTCAAACTTTTTAATTTTGAAAATACCCCCAAATAAAAGTGCGCTAATATATAGCAAAAAAGAAAACCGAAGGAACGTTGCGATTAGCCAAAAAGGGAAAAACATAGATTCCACATTTGTAATGAAACCCAGCTCAATCAAGCGAATCGTCTCATGAAAAGGATAATTCAATAATTTCACACCCACATAGTCAAATAACATTACGTATGCTATAAGTGCCAGTGTAATCTCAATTGTAACAATTACTAACCCTAGCCATACCGCTTTTTTATAGCTTGAATTATTTTTAACATTTGTCGCAATTAAAGCAATGAACAAAAACTCATTATAAATGGAAGCATTTAATGAACTCTCCTTTATGCTTTGTAATACACCCTCACCTAACAGAGGAAAGAGGAAAGCCGTCTCTCCCTTAAAATAAGCAAGAATCAATACAACCAGAAGGGACAATTTAATGCTGATGATTGTCATCCACGATGCTGAGCCAATATTCTCCAAACCCTTTTTTGCTATATAGACAGCTACTGCCATTAATATGAAGTAGATAATCATAATGGGTGTTTTTGTAAAATACATTGTTCCAATAATATCTGTATAAACTGCTGATGTTTCGATAATAGAACTGGTTAATAGAAACCATAAACCAAATAATACAAACGTGCCTATATACTTTCCAAACAAATGATTTGTTACCTCAATCAAATTCATTTCTGGATAGAGTGTCATTACCTTTGTTAAGAAATAGATAGGCAATAGTGAAATTAAAAAGATGAAAATAATAGCCATCCAAGCTGCATTCCCCAAATCATCAAAAAAGAGAAGTGGCGTATTATCTGTTAATTTTGTCCCTATTACAAGAATGATAATGGAAAATAATTCCTTTGTTCCTAATTTTCCTTCAGTTTTGTACATCCTTATTCTCCTGATTTTCTTTCTAAATCTTTTGTTTTCAAGTAACCTGGTCTAAAGGTTTCATTTTTAAGCATTCTTCTAAATATAGTATCTTTGGATGAAACGTAGGTTGGCGTCATGGGGGCTAAATATGGAACTCCAAAGGACTTCATGGATACCATGTAGACGATTCCAATCGTAAATAAAGCTGTCATTCCATAAAAGCCGAAAAAGGCAGCCGAGAATATAAATAGGAATCTTATTAATCGGATTGAAAAGTTCATACTAATATCCCCGATTGCAAAGGAACTTAATCCCCCTAGAGCTACAATGATTACAACGAGAGGACTAACAATATTCGCTTGAACCGCAGCTTGCCCTAAAATCAATGCCCCTACTATCCCGATTGTAGGTCCGATTGGGCTTGGTACCCGAAGCCCGGCTTCTCTTATTAATTCAAAGGCAATTTCCATGAGTAAAACTTCAACAATAGCCGTAAATGGTACAATTTCTCGAGTCGCAGAAATAGCTAGCAATAAATCGGCTGGTACCATCTCTACATGATAACTCGTTACAGCAATATAAATTGCAGAAATAAATAGTGTTATAAATAAAGCAAGCAGACGCAGTGCTCTAATAAAGTTACCAAAAATAAAACGAAGGTAATGATCTTCGGCATTATGGAAAAATGACCAGAATGTTGCCGGCACGATTAATGCTTCAGGTGAATTATCCATTATTAACACGATAAATCCGTTTTCTAAGAATGAAGCTGTTCGATCTGGTCTTTCTGTATATAAAACTGTTGGTAATAGAGATTTTTCTCTCTCTTCTATATATTGTTCTAAAACGGCGGCATTTTGAATCGCATCAACATCCAGTGAATTGATTCGTTGGCGGACATCATCAAGAATACCCTTGTTTGCTAAGTCATTTATATAAAGTAGATATACCTCATTGTGTGAGCGTTTTGATACAATTGTTGATTCAACAATGAGATTCTCATTTTTTATTCTTTTTCGAAGTAATGAAATGTTTGCAGTTGCCATTTCATTAAAAGCTTCCTTAGAACCCTTAATAACAACTTCATTTCCCGCCTTTTCAATACCTCTCCCCTCAAATTTACTAGTAGAAATAATGTAGGCAGCATCTTCCCCATCAATAAACAACACTGCATTTCCACCATTAATCCCTTTAACTGCTTCCTCAAATACCCTAGCAGTTGTTATCGTCTCAGCAGTAACTATATTATCAACTTGGTTTGAGGACTGACTATTTAATAATGGGTGTATAATATGTTCATCAATTTTCTGAGCATCTGTAATAGTACTTATATAGACAATGATTGCATCTCTCTTCATTTCTCCAAATGACAATTGGCGAATTTTAATATCAGAATTCTTTGGTACTGTATAAAGAGTTTTAATGACATTCAAATTAGACGGTAAACTTCTATCTATATGTTTTTTCTTGGTTGGAGTTTCTTTTTCAGATGTTTGTTCGGTAACTGGATTCTCCTGCTCTCTGTTAGATGAAATTATTTTTTTAAAAAACTTCAATTTTAGCAACCCCAGGCTTTTTCTTTATTTTGCACATAAGGATGCTATTTATGTATAAAATATTCATTTCAACCAAAGTTGAGGGTAGAATATTAAAAAAACCATCAGAAGAAATTCAGATGGTCTTTGAATACATATTTAATTAACAGTTATATCACATATCAGATTTGTTAATACTTTCATAAAAAAAATACCTTAAAGTTATTAGTTAACTTTAAGGCATTCTTCAATATGACCCGTACGGGATTCGAACCCGTGTTACCGCCGTGAAAGGGCGGTGTCTTAACCACTTGACCAACGGGCCGTGGCTCCGAAGGTAGGACTCGAACCTACGACCGATCGGTTAACAGCCGATTGCTCTACCACTGAGCTACTTCGGAAAAATTTACATGGTGGGCCTAAATGGACTCGAACCATCGACCTCACGCTTATCAGGCGTGCGCTCTAACCAGCTGAGCTATAGGCCCCAATTGGAGCGGGTGATGAGAATCGAACTCACGACATCAGCTTGGAAGGCTGAGGTTTTACCATTAAACTACACCCGCATTAACATGGTGGGTCGGGACGGAATCGAACCGCCGACACTTAGAGCTTCAATCTAATGCTCTACCAACTGAGCTACCGACCCATATTCATTAAAAATGGCGGTCCCGACCGGGATCGAACCGGCGATCTCCTGCGTGACAGGCAGGCATGTTAACCGCTACACCACGGGACCATTTGGTTGCGGGGACAGGATTTGAACCTGCGACCTTCGGGTTATGAGCCCGACGAGCTACCACTGCTCCACCCCGCGAAAATATTAATTTGATTTTAAAAAATGGCGGAGGCAGTAGGATTCGAACCCACGCGCGGTGTAACCCGCCTGTCGGTTTTCAAGACCGATCCCTTCAGCCAAACTTGGGTATGCCTCCGAAATTTTATGGTGGCGGCAGAGGGGATCGAACCCCCGACCTCACGGGTATGAACCGTACGCTCTAGCCAGCTGAGCTACGCCGCCATTATAATAAATTTATATGTTATTGGTGGAGCCTAGCGGGATCGAACCGCTGACCTCCTGCGTGCAAGGCAGGCGCTCTCCCAGCTGAGCTAAGGCCCCATAGATATAATTAAGATTAATGGTCGAGAAGACAGGATTCGAACCTGCGACCCCTTGGTCCCAAACCAAGTGCTCTACCAAGCTGAGCTACTTCTCGTAATATTGGCGCGCCCGGCAGGAGTCGAACCCACAACCTTCTGATCCGTAGTCAGACGCTCTATCCAATTGAGCTACGGGCGCTATTTTAAAATGGTGCCGAGGACCGGAATCGAACCGGTACGGTAGTCACCTACCGCAGGATTTTAAGTCCTGTGCGTCTGCCAGTTCCGCCACCCCGGCACAATTGGAGCGGAAGACGAGGTTCGAACTCGCGACCCCCACCTTGGCAAGGTGGTGTTCTACCACTGAACTACTTCCGCATGTGCATAAATTAATACTCGCTAGTTTAAATAAAACTGGTGAGCCATGAAGGACTTGAACCTTCGACCCTCTGATTAAAAGTCAGATGCTCTACCACTGAGCTAATGGCTCTTACAAATGGTGGAGGGGGACGGATTCGAACCGCCGAACCCGAAGGAGCGGATTTACAGTCCGCCGCGTTTAGCCACTTCGCTACCCCTCCAAGAAAAGATGCCGGCGAAAGGAGTCGAACCCTCGACCTACTGATTACAAGTCAGTTGCTCTACCAACTGAGCTACACCGGCATATATGGTGGAGGATGACGGGCTCGAACCGCCGACCCCCTGCTTGTAAGGCAGGTGCTCTCCCAGCTGAGCTAATCCTCCTGGGTAATAAGCCTAGCGACGTCCTACTCTCACAGGGGGAAGCCCCCAACTACCATCGGCGCTAAAGAGCTTAACTTCCGTGTTCGGTATGGGAACGGGTGTGACCTCTTTGCCATCATCACTAGACTTATTTAGTTGAAAGACGCTTGTTCTCTCAAAACTGGATAAAGACATTGAATGCGTTCAAGATTTATATCTATTATGGTTAAGTCCTCGATCGATTAGTATTCGTCAGCTCCATGTGTCACCACACTTCCACCTCGAACCTATCTACCTCATCGTCTTTGAGGGATCTTACTTACTTGCG
>NZ_JBHTFK010000006.1:0-196665 GCF_042666115.1 Ureibacillus sp. GCM10028918 | reverse complement strand
AGTGTGGTGACACATGGAGCTGACGAATACTAATCGATCGAGGACTTAACCACAATAGATATAAATCTTGAACGCAGTCAATGTCTTTATCCAGTTTTGAGAGAATAAGCTCTCTATACATAAAAAGTTGNAGTCTAGTGATGATGGCAAAGAGGTCACACCCGTTCCCATACCGAACACGGAAGTTAAGCTCTTTAGCGCCGATGGTAGTTGGGGGCTTCCCCCTGTGAGAGTAGGACGTCGCTAGGCTCAAGAAGTCGTTGCTGATTCAGTCAGTAGTGGCTTTTTTTATTTTCTATAGAGCTTTCATGTATATTTTAGGGTAGAAGTAGTTATTATCTGGGTGATTCAAAGTATTACATAAATAATCTAATCTTTACCATAACACAAGAACTAGCTATAGATTTAATACCACTTAAGATTAGTAGTTGTATTAAAAATCAAGAGACGTGGACTCTAACTCGTTGCCTGTAAAGTCTTAATCACCTATTTTACTTTTTTCCATCTGCGATACTTCACTAATAGATCAAGTACATACAACAATGTAAAAACTATTGGCAGCCATATTTTTAATAAGATAAAATCATCAACAAAAAACCAACAAATAAAATACAATAATATTAGGGCTAATAAACCTGTCCAAAGTGAACGGAAAAATCCCTCTTTTTCATTCAAATTCCAATAAAGAAATCCCATAGAAAAAACCGCCAAAGTTAATTTTATATTATATTGGTTTTTATTGAATATTTTCTAATTTTTATTTCCCATGATTGAAAATATAAAATACGTCTGCTTTATCTTAAAATAAATTCAATTAAAATACTTGAATATTTTTTCAGAATTATTATAATAATAAAAGAGTAGTAAAGAAATTTAATAAAAATAATATTGTTCCGAAGTAGCTCAGTGGTAGAGCAACCGGCTGTTAACCGGTTGGTCGTAGGTTCGAGTCCTACCTTCGGAGCCATTTTTTTTTGCCAGAAAAGAGAATTAGGCAGTTATCACGCTATAAATATGACTATTTTAATTCAACCTAGAGTAGCTTTAAAAAACTTTTAAAAAAATATATTAAAAATGGTTGCTTTCACAAAAAAAAGATGTTATTATAAATCTTGTCTTGTTCAAGACAAAGAAAATACATAGTCGGCCCGTTGGTCAAGTGGTTAAGACACCGCCCTTTCACGGCGGTAACACGAGTTCGAATCTCGTACGGGTCACCAATTTAATTAGATGATAACACTTACCCTAAACATGGAGGATTAGCTCAGCTGGGAGAGCACCTGCCTTACAAGCAGGGGGTCGGCGGTTCGAGCCCGTCATCCTCCACCATAAGTGTTTATCTGGAGGGGTAGCGAAGTGGCTAAACGCGGCGGACTGTAAATCCGCTCCTTCGGGTTCGGCGGTTCGAATCCGTCCCCCTCCACCATTTTTGGGGTATAGCCAAGCGGTAAGGCAACGGATTTTGATTCCGTCATGCCCAGGTTCGAATCCTGGTACCCCAGCCATTTCTTCTAAATATTATTAGATCTTACATAAACAAAACCTTTACTCAATTTGAGTAAAGGTTTTTCTTTTACTAAAGAGAGATGTTTCTTAATAGTATCTTTCCCAATAAACACCGAATTAGCTTCTTAAGGGAAATGAGACCACTCATCAAGCCTCAAGCCCGCCCCATATTCCTACTTTCCATATCCCATTGTATTGGCTAAAATGCTACACACCCGATTCCCGTCAACAATATTATTTCATAATGAAGTACTTTTAATGAGTGTATAAAAATTCAAAAACTTGTCGAGTTGAGCCATTAAGGTTTTTCCATTTAAAATAGAAGATATTAACAAGGGGGTATGGGGTATGAACAAGAAACAAATATCTGTTATCGGAGCACCATCCGATTATGGTCAACTACGACGTGGGGTGGATATGGGACCAAGTGCAATCCGGTATGCAGATGTATCAGAAAGATTGGAAGCTCTTGGTTATGAGATTAAAGACGAAGGGGATATCGTCGTAAAAAGAGCAATGAATAATACACAATTAGATACAAATTTAAAAAATTTAAAGGAAGTTGTGGAAGTGTGTACACAGCTTTCGAATAAAGTATCAGAAGTAATTGGACAAGGGAGGTTCCCGCTTGTTTTGGGTGGTGATCATAGCATTGCAATTGGTACACTTGCAGGATTAGCTGCCCACTATGACAACTTGGGTGTTATCTGGTATGATGCGCATGCAGATTTAAATACTCCAGCGACCTCACCTTCAGGCAACATTCATGGTATGCCACTTGCAGTAAGCATCGGGTTGGGAGATGAACGATTGCTTACAATTGGTGGCCCTGCACCGAAAATTAAACCGGAGAATATTATTATCATTGGTGCCCGCTCAGTAGATCCAGGAGAACGAGATTTAATTAGAGAAAAGGGCATTAAAGTATATACAATGCATGAAATTGACCGAATGGGCATGACAAGGATTATGGAGGAGACAATTGCTTATTTTAAGGAAAGAAAAGTAGATGGAGTCCATTTATCGTTAGATCTAGATGGTCTAGATCCGCTATATACACCTGGAGTCGGAACACCAGTACCAGGGGGAATCACATACCGTGAAAGTCATTTAGCGATGGAAATGTTAGAGGAAGAAGGAATAATTACTTCCGCGGAATTTGTTGAAGTAAATCCTATTCTTGATGAACGCAATAAAACGGCGGATGTGGCTGTTGCTCTAATGGGATCCCTACTTGGTGAAAAGCTAGTGTAAATTTAGTGTTTTCGGCTCTTGAAATTTCTGGATAAATATACTAATTTATACTCTTGGGGAATAAAAATTTATTTAGAATCTCTCAACATACGTGAAACTTTTTCAAAAGTCTCGCGTAAATAATAATAAGCCGTAAAGGTGGAGAGGAAAACATAAATGGATGCGTTAGTGAACAAAAGAATAAAGCAAGTGCTAAAAGGTGATCAAAACGCATTTTCAGATATTGTGAGCCTCTACCAGCACAAACTATACCAAATATGCTATCGTATGCTCGGCAACAAGCAAGAAGCGGAAGATATCTCGCAGGAAGCCTTTGTACGTGCATATATAAACATTCATACATTTGATCAGAAAAGAAAATTTTCAACATGGCTATACCGTATTGCGACGAATCTTTGTATTGATCGAATTCGAAAGAAGAAACCTGATTATTACTTGGATGCAGAAGTGGCAGGTACCGATGGATTGAATATGTACTCGCAAATTGCGTCAAGTGAACAATTACCTGAAGAAACTGTGCAACAAATGGAGCTACAGGACCGAATCCAGTATGAAATCAGCAGATTGCCTGATAAGTATCGTTCAGTTATAGTATTAAAATATATTGAAGAATTATCGTTACAGGAAATTAGCGAAATTTTAGATATGCCTTTAGGAACGGTAAAAACACGAATACATCGAGGGCGTGAAGCTTTAAGAAAGCAATTAAACAATTTGTAGGAGGGTAAACGCATGAGTACGTGTCCACAATACATTGTTGACTATATGCACGAATATTTAGATGGCGATATAAATCGTGAACATGAACAGCAGCTGAAGAAACATTTGCAAATGTGCTCTGACTGTAGACAACATATGCACGAATTAAGTGACACGGTTGCTTTTGTTAAGAGTGCAGCACATATTACAGCACCTCCACATTTTGAGGATAGAGTAATGAAGCGTCTACCAAAGGGGAAAAATCGGGTAGGGATACAGAAATGGTTTAGACGACACCCGATAGTTGTAGCAGCCGCTGTGTTCTTCTTATTTATGAGTGCAACGATGTTAAGTAATTATTCAAGCGATGAATTTTCGGTTACCACACAACCGAATTTGATAGTAGATGGGCAAACTGTTATTGTTCCGGAAGGTGAAGTAGTCAAGGGTGACGTTGTTGTAAAAAATGGTGATCTTGTCATTGAAGGGGAAGTTGATGGAGATGTGATTGTAATAAATGGAGAGTATATGGCATCTACATCAGTTGTTACAGGACAAATAGAAGAAATTGACCAGGTGTTTGAATGGCTATGGTATGAGACGAAAGCAATGGTAAATGATTTTATGGATTTGTTTAAAGAATAAACAATCTCATCTAAACATAAGTAAAAAGCCTACTCGAAAGAGTGGGCTTTTTACTTGGGAAAAGCTTTATAAGTACAAGTTATGGTATACTGTTTCTAACCAGAAAAGTAAATGTTTCTTCTTGCTATAGCTAATTATAGTAAAATAAGATACGGCTGGATTTCATGAAAGCTTCATACATTTGCTACATCATTTAGGAAATAATAATAGAAGTAATAATTAACTTTTTAAATGATTTGTGAATTAATGAGATGTTTTACATTTTTATACTTTTGCGTAATAACAGAGACATGTTATCGATATAAATGAAATAGCAAGGAAAAAGTGGGGGATGCCACGTGCAAATTATTGAACAGTTTACAGACCTTACGCCTGTAAATATTGTGTTTAGCATTTTAGACGTACTATTAGTTTGGTACGTAATATATAAATTATTAACCCTCATTAAAGGAACAAAAGCTGTTCAGTTATTAAAAGGGATATTTGTCATAATCTTCGCTAGGTTTGCAACAGTTGTTTTCGGTTTAGATACCCTCGGTTGGTTCCTGCAAGAAGTAATTGACTACGGATTTTTAGCCATCATTATTATCTTCACTCCTGAAATTCGAAGAGCGTTGGAACAATTAGGAAGGGGCAAAATATTCCAACGTTCAAGTGGGCAATTGGAAGATGAACAAACGCGCTTAGTAGAAGCGATGAAAAAATCCGTAAGCTATATGGCAAAACGACGGATCGGTGCACTTATTTCAATTGAAAATGAAACCGGCTTAACGGAATATATTGAAACGGGCATCAAGTTAAATGCTGAAATTACATCGGAATTACTTATTAATATATTTATACCAAATACGCCACTCCATGACGGTGCGGTTATCGTCCAAAAGGATAAGGTCATTTCGGCTGCTTGTTATTTGCCTTTATCGGAAAGTACTTTTATATCAAAAGAACTAGGTACACGTCACCGAGCGGCAGTAGGGCTAAGTGAAGTTACGGATGCAGTTACAATTGTGGTATCCGAAGAAACGGGTGCTATAAGCTTAACGCGAAATGGGAATCTATATCGAAATCTATCAATAGAGGAATTCGAAACGCAATTAAGAAAATTGTGGTTTGGACCTGAACAGTATTCGGATTTTGCCTCTAAGTGGACTTGGAGGGGGAAAAAGAATGGATAAATTGTTCGATAGTTATTGGGCTTTACGCGTAATTGCCCTCATTTTAGCCATTTTACTGTTCTTTTACGCAAAAGCGCAGTTGGATGATGGGCAACAAACATCGGCATCAAATACAGATGTAGATATTATTACAGATGTTCCACTTGAGGTTTATTATGATACTGAAAATTTAATTGTTTCGGGGCTACCGGAAACGGTGGACGTTACGATTGAAGGGCCAATGCCAATCGTACTGCAAACAAAATTGACAAAAGACTTTAAGGTGTTTGTAGACTTAAATTCTTTGTTAATTGGTGAACATAGAGTTACCATTCAACATGAAAACTTTTCACCTAAACTGGATGTTACCATTGACCCGAATATACTTAATATAGTTGTTGAGGAAAAAGTAACAGAAGAGGTTAAGATAGAACCAGAAATCAATAACAGTTTAATAGCTGAAGGGTATGAGCTCCTTGGAATGACATCTGATCCAAGTACGATATTAGTTACTGGTGCAAAAAGTGTAATCGAAAGCATTAGCTATGTGAAGGCAACTATAAATAGTGAAGAGGGAATTACAGCTTCCTTCAGTCAGGAGGCTAATGTAAGGGTATTAGACAGTAGCTTAAATAAACTGGATGTGACAATCGAACCTGAGACAGTTAATGTAAATGTCGAAGTAAAACAATATAGTCGAAAAGTACCTCTAAACATTCGGCAAACTGGTAAACCTATGAATGGAGTTACCATTAATAGTGTAACCTCTCAAACTAAAGTCATAGAAGTGTTTGGTCCAAAATCAATTATTGACCCCATAACAAGATTAGAAGTAGAATTTGACATATCAGAGATTCAAGAGTCTGGTGCATACGAAGTTGAACTACCTTTGCCAAATGGAGTAACTAAGCTTTCAAGATATTCAATTGAAGTACAAGCCAATATTACTAAAGCACAAACTGAAACAGAAGATGAAGTGGTTCAGGAGCCAGGGCAAGAAGAAGGACAAGAACAAGAACAACAACCTGTACCGGAGGAAACAACGCCAGAAGAAGAAACAAATGCTGGAGAAACGACTCCAGAAGAAGATGTAGTTGAGGAAGAAATACCTGCTGAAGAAGACAACAATACAGAATAACAAATTTCTTAATTTACTATATAAATAATAGTATAAGATTTTGTATATGAAGCATGGAATGTCTAGCATTGAAGGAGAGAAAAGAAATGGGAAAATATTTCGGAACTGATGGCGTACGTGGTGTCGCCAATTCAGAGTTAACACCTGAACTTGCGTTTAAACTAGGCCGTGTTGGTGGATACGTACTAACTAAGCATGCAACAGAACGCCCGAAGGTAATTATTGGACGAGATACAAGGGTTTCTGGACATATGCTAGAAGGAGCATTAGTTGCTGGTCTACTTTCAATTGGTATAGAAGTTATGCGACTCGGAGTAATTAGTACTCCTGGAGTAGCGTATCTAACACGTGTGATGAATGCAGATGCAGGGGTTATGATTTCCGCTTCTCATAATCCAGTGGCTGATAATGGTATTAAATTTTTTGGTCCGGATGGATTTAAATTAACGGATGCACAAGAAGCTGAGATAGAAAATTTAATTGATTTAGAAAACGATACATTGCCACGTCCAATCGGAGGCGATCTAGGAGCAGTAAGCGATTATTTCGAAGGTGGGCAAAAATATCTTTCATACCTTAAACAAACAGTAGAAGAAGATTTCTTGGACATCCATGTTGCATTAGATTGCGCTCATGGTGCAACTTCCCAGTTAGCTACGCATCTGTTTGCAGATTTAGAAGCCGACATTTCATCTATGGGTTCATCGCCAAATGGTTTGAATATCAATGAAGGGGTTGGGTCCACTCATCCTGAAAAACTTGCAGCTCTTGTTTTAGAGAGAGGGGCAGATGTAGGTTTAGCATTTGATGGAGATGGTGACCGACTGATTGCAGTAGATGAAAAAGGACAAATAGTCGATGGTGATCAAATCATGTTCATTATCGGGAAATACTTAAATAGTAAAGGCCGCTTAAAGAAAAATACAGTTGTATCCACTGTGATGAGTAATTTAGGCTTCTATAAGGCACTCGAAGAAAATGCGATGACTAGTGTAAAAACTTCAGTTGGAGATCGTTATGTTGTAGAAGAAATGCGTGCAAACGATTATAACTTGGGTGGAGAACAATCAGGACATATTGTGTTCTTAGATTACAATACAACAGGCGATGGATTATTAACGGCAATCCAGCTTGTGAATATCATGAAAGCAACAGATAAACGCTTATCAGAACTTGCTGCCGAAATGACAGTGTTCCCACAAAAGTTGGTGAATGTGCGAGTGGTAGACAAGCATGCGGTAACACAAAACGAAAAAGTAGCAAAAACAATTGCTGAGGTAGAAGCAGCCATGGCTGGCAACGGACGAGTATTAGTGCGACCTTCAGGGACAGAGCCGCTTGTTCGTGTTATGGTGGAAGCATCCACTGAAGAAGAATGTGAGAGCTATGTAAACCGAATTTCAGACGTTGTACGTCAAGAATTAGGGCTAACTGAATAACCGAAAACTATGCCAGTAAACGAACTGTACTGAACAGTTAAGTTTACTGGTTTTTTTAATTCGAACATCCCTCTCTTAGTTTATTTGTCGAATAAAAGGGAAATATTAAGTTTGAAAGGAGTGATATCAAATGGCAAAAGTAGCCACGTTGATTACTGATTTATTTGAGGATATCGAATATACAAGTCCAAAGGAAGCACTTCAAGAAGCAGGACATACAGTTGTAACGATTGATAAAGAGGGAAATAAAGCGGTAAGAGGAAAGCAAGGAGAAGTACGTGTAGAAATCGATCATGGTATCGATGACGTGAATCCAGATGATTTTGATGCATTATTCATCCCCGGAGGGTTTTCACCTGACTTATTAAGAGATGATGATCGTGTTGTAGCATTTGCGAAAAAATTCATGAGTGATATGAAACCAGTATTTGCTATCTGTCATGGACCACAGCTTTTAATTACAGCAAGATCCTTAGAAGGCCGTGATATTACAGGCTATAAATCAATTCGAGTGGATTTAGAAAATGCAGGTGCAAATTTCCATGACGAGGAAGTTTTCGTGTGTCAAAAACAACTTGTTTCAAGCCGTACACCTAAGGATTTACCAGCATTCAATCGCGAAATTGTAAACCTGCTAAAAGAAAAAGAGCTGTAGTTCAGATTAAATATATTAGCTTATGTATCCACTAGAGATGCTCCTCTAGTGGAACTTTTATTAGATTATACTCTCTTGCAAAACAAAAGTGCCACATAAATGTTAGCAAGATGTTTTTTCATAAAAATATAGGGAAATAGTAAATATGCGTGGATAATTGACGACTTGAAGCATATTATGTATGATGAAGGTGCTTGGAAAAATAGTTTGAAGAATTTTCCATAGTTCTTTAAATTTTCAAGCGAGCGCATTGTAAGGAGGGTGAATAAGCGCTGAATAAGTAAATCGGAAAACAATTATAGCGCCTGAGCTAAGGAAATCGGACGGTACTACAATCCTTAGTTGACGAGGTGGAGGATTATCGAAATTTCGGCGGATACCTCCCGATCGCATGCCCGGTCGATAGTTTCGTTTTAAAACATGGAAGTGATTCTTTGGACAGCAAAACGAAAAGGCAAATAATCATAAAAGCAAAACTAAAAAGTGGAACTTTATGTATGACGAGGAATTAGACAGAATTCCTATACATTTAATGAAGCTCATCCCATTAGGGTTTTTTTGTATTGCTTTATACGGAGGATTTTAAGAATATGTGTGGAATCGTTGGATATAATGGTGAACTCGATGCAAAGGAAATTTTATTAAAAGGATTAGAAAAATTAGAATACCGTGGTTATGATTCAGCTGGTATTGCTGTTCGCAATGACGAGGGAATCACAGTATTTAAAGAAAAAGGTCGTATTGCTGATTTGCGTACAGCAGTAAATGATGATGTTGATGCAACAATTGGAATTGGGCATACACGTTGGGCAACACACGGTGTACCAAACCAATTAAATGCACACCCACATCAAAGTGCAACTGGCCGTTATACTTTAGTGCATAATGGTGTAATTGAAAATTATCATTTATTGCAAAAAGCATACCTGAAAGGGATCAAAATGCAATCAGATACAGATACAGAAGTTATTGTGCAACTTGTTGATCTGTTTGCAAAAGAAGGATTATCAACAGTAGAGGCATTCCGTAAAACGTTATCTCTATTGCATGGTTCATATGCGCTTGCGCTACTTGACCAAGAAGATCAAGATACAATTTACGTAGCTAAAAACAAATCTCCATTATTAGTAGGTGTGGGAGATGGATTTAATGTTGTGGCTTCAGATGCTATGGCAATGCTGCAAGTTACAGATCATTTCGTAGAATTACGCGATAAAGAAGTGGTATTGGTTCACAGAGATAAAGTTGAAATCTCAACACTGGAAGGTACACCTGTTGAGCGCAAACCGTTTAAAGCAGAGCTAGATGCGAGTGACATCGAAAAGGGAACATACCCTCACTACATGTTAAAAGAAATGGATGAGCAACCAGCAGTTGTACGTAAAATCATTGGAGCATATAGCAATTCTGATGATGAGTTAACAATTGATGACAATATCTTGGATGCTATCAAAGAAGCAGATCGTTTATATATTATTGCTGCTGGTACTAGTTACCATGCAGGGTTAATCGGAAAACAGTATTTCGAAAAGATTGCAGGCATTCCGGTAGAAGTGCACATTTCAAGTGAATTTGGCTACAATATGCCACTTTTATCTGAAAAACCTTTATTCATTTTCATTTCACAATCAGGTGAAACTGCAGATAGCCGACAAGTTCTTGTGAGAGTAAAAGAAGAGCTAGGCTACCCAGCATTAACAATTACGAATGTCCCTGGCTCGACACTTTCTCGTGAAGCGGACTATACATTGTTATTACATGCAGGTCCTGAAATTGCTGTAGCATCTACAAAAGCATATGTAGCGCAAGTGGCTGTACTTTCAATTGCTGCGTATGTTGCAGGTAAAGCAAAAGGGAAAGAAATCGACTTTGACTTAAAACAAGAATTGGCGATAGCTGCTAACGGCATTCAAACAATGGTTGATTCTAAAGAAGAGTTAGAGCAAATCGCGGAAGACTATTTAAAAATTGCTCGTAATGCATTCTTTATTGGACGTAACCTGGACTTCTATGTAAGTTCAGAAGGCGCGTTAAAGCTGAAAGAAATCTCTTATATCCAAGCAGAAGGTTTTGCTGGAGGAGAACTAAAACACGGTACAATCGCTCTAATCGAAGAGGGTACTCCTGTGTTCGCTTTAGCAACACAAGAACAAGTGTCGTTAAATATTCGCGGAAACGTGAAAGAAGTAGTAGCACGCGGAGCAAACGCATGCATTATTTCAATGGAGGGCACAGAGGAAGAAGGCGATCGCTTCGTCATCCCGAAAGTTCATAATTTACTAACACCACTTGTATCTGTAGTACCACTACAATTAATCAGCTACTATGCGGCATTGCACCGCCGCTGTGACGTTGATAAGCCACGTAACCTGGCGAAGTCTGTGACGGTTGAGTAAGGTATTGAATTGCATCTACATCTAATGTAGACTTGGAAAAAAGATTGATAATACGTAAAAAAGATTGATTAAAACCTCTTGCCAATTTTTATTGGTAAGAGGTTTTTTAGTATTCATGAAAAAGACTGTAGTGAGTTATAACTAATATTGTTATATTATTATCCGAAGTTGTTCACGTGGATTCACCTTGATACCGCATAAACCCTCGCTTTATTAAGGTTTTCTGTTTTTATCTCAAAATTGGCATTATGTAGAGAGAGAATAACGTTGTTAAAAAAATGTGAGTCATCATATACAACAATCGGGGCAGATTGTGGAATAACACTCATTAGAAAAATATATATCCATGTTATCATTGAGGGTACTTTTGAAAAAGAGGGGGCTGTGAAATACTTCCTACAAAAGAGAATTAAACATGATAATTAAGAAGGTATTTTTACTTTTTGGAAATACGGAAAATTAGTAACAACAAAAAAGACCCCCAAATAGGAGTCTTTTCCTTTGATTTTTATTTAATAAGTTGGCTATTATCCACGACCTGCTTGGAATTCTGGATATTTTGTCATTCCTCCATCAGCAAATAATGTAATTCCAGTAACATAGCTTGCCTCTGAAGAAGCTAACCACGCTGCTACAGCTGCAATTTCTTCAGGACGACCAATATAGCCCATTGGGATCATACTTTCTACATCTGCACGTTTTTCAGGATCTGCAAATTTCTCTGCATTAATGGGTGTATCAATTGCACCTGGTCCAATGTTATTTACACGGATACCTTTTGGTGCATACTCTAAAGCCAAAGTTTCTGTCATCAATTTAATACCACCTTTACTTGCTGCATAGTGAACAAATAATGGCCAAGGAATCATTTCATGTACGCTAGACATGTTAATTACATTCCCTTTAATGTTGTTTTCAACGAAGTACTTAATTGCTTCACGGCTACCTAAGAATGCACCTGTTAAATTGATATTGATTACTCGATTCCAATCTTCTAAAGACAATTCATGTGAAGGAGATGGGTTTTCCATTCCTGCGTTATTAATCATAATATCAAGAGTACCATAGTGATCTACTGCTGTTTTTACTAGTTTTTTCACATCTTCTTCTTTTGCAACATCAGCATGCACAATAATGCCTTCTCCACCTGCTTCTTGTACATCTTTTAATACTTCAAGAGCTTCTTCTTCACTTGAGCGATAATTGATTACCACTTTTGCTTGTTCTTTCCCGAAACGTACAGCCATTGCTCGTCCAATTCCTTTTGACGCTCCTGTGATTACTACTACTTTTCCTTTTAAATCTGTATACATAATATATAAGCCTCCAATAATTTTTTAGTGTTTTATACTTTAGCTAAACCTAACAATACAGCGGATAATATGATTAGGATGATTCCAATTGTAATACCAATCAATTGACGCTTCGTTTTCTTTTCTCCTAGGATAAAGATTCCACCAAGTGTCGCAATAACAATCCCCATTTGTGATAAGGAAAAGCTTGTTGCTACTCCAACTTTGGGTTGAGATAAAAATAGAAACAGATTTCCTGCTGCCCATATAAGCCCTGGGATAATATTTTTAATTGTATATATATTAAATGGTTTATGTTTGGCTGTTAAAATTAACCCTCCAATAAACATTCCAATTGCTTGTGGGAAAAGCGCCGACCATCCATTTACTCCGAATAATCTCGCAATAACAACATAGATTAGATATCCAAGAGTAGAAATTATAAGCGTTACAATTCCTTTTTTAAAATTTCCTGGTTGTTCTAGATTTTCTTTATTCTTATCGCCAAGTGATGTAAGGATAATCCCTACAATAATAAGAATAAGAGCAAGAATCCCTAATATTATTGAAATAGTTGATGTCCATTCTCTAAATACAATGACCCCAAATAATGATGTAGAGACTAATTGCATCCCCGTTGAGATAGGCATTGTTTTAGAAACTCCGATCAATTCAATACTTTTTAATTGATTACTTTGACCGAGTGCCCAAAATAAACCAGAAATAATTCCGACGATAAAAATCAAAGGAGAAAGATCTGGTTGGACTATAATAAAAATTACAAAGGAGAAAATGAGTGCTCCTATGGTTGTTCCAAGAGTCTGACTATACGGTCCGCCACCTAGCTTTACATTGAATAAGACTATACTTCCCCAAAATAAAGCTGGCAAAATAGCTAATAATATATCCATTATTTTTACCTTTCTATATATATATATTTCTTTCTTTAAATTAAGTTTGTAGGTATCACATGAATCTCATCTCCTTTAAGGTTTAAACAATATTAATCATATCTCGATATGTCGATATGTTTTTCGAAAAAATTTTACTATCACATTAATAAAGTGTAGTAACATTTCGTTATATCTTAGTTTATCGATTTATAATATAAAAAACCTTCATTGATAAAGTGCGAATCTCTTATTTCGTCATATCGTAAATAGTCGATGCGTTAACGATACATTAACAAATTGCGATATGTCAATAACTTTTTAAGAAAAATAAATAACATCAATTGTATTTACGTTGTTTATATACCTTAAGAAATGATAAAGAATAAATTTAAACAGTTCATAAGAAAGTTGTAGAGTTATTGCTCAAAAATATTCTTCAACAGCTAATATGATTAGGATTCCTATTGACATATCGTATTTTATGAATATATAATTTGAACATGGACATTTTAAATATTTTTAAATCACTTTCAAATGATGCAAGATTACAGATTTTGGACTGGTTAAAAGATCCTCATAAATATTTTGAGCCACAAGGAGATATTGACCTAGAAGAAATTGGTGTCTGTGTAAGTCAAATAACTGAGAAGCTAAATATGACTCAATCGACTGCGTCGCAGTATCTTTCCATGTTACAAAAGGCTGGATTACTTCATGCTACTCGAATTGGAAAATGGACATACTACAGAAGAAATGAAGATATAATTAAAAAATTTGGCTCATATATAATAGAGGAATTATAACTATGGAACTTAAATTTATTTTCCATAGTTATTTTTTTGATTAGAAACTCAGGATATTGTATAGGCTTATGTTAATAAACTAAAATAAGTAATAGATGAAAAACTTGAATCTAATTATTGACATATCGAATTATGTAGATGTACAATCTGTTTTAGACATATTCAGTTTTTTCGATTTGATGAACTAGATTTTAAAATATAAATTTTTTTATTTTATCAAATCTATAATTCTAGATATGTAAAAATGAAGTGTTGAAAGGAATTGATTATAATGAAAGCTTGGCATTTAAATGAATTTGGACTGGAGAATTTAAAACTGATAGAAAAACCTATTCCAACGCCGGGACCAAAAGAACTACTTGTACGTGTGAAGGCGGTTTCATTGAACTATCGTGATAAAGCTATTGTGGATGGAATTTATCTTCCAGAAATAATGAAGGCACATTTACCATTCGTTCCAGTTGCTGATGCTTCTGGTGAAGTAGTGAGTGTTGGATCAGAAGTAACCAAATTTCAGGAAGGTGATCGCGTTACATCTCATATGTTCATTGATTGGATTGATGGAAAACCTAATACCAATTTAGCACTTGGAGGACCAATTAACGGTGGATTAGCAGAATACATGATACTTAAAGAAGAAACTGCTGTTAAGACACCTGCAAATATGACAGATGAAGAAGCTTCTACACTTCCTATTGCAGCTTTAACGGTATGGTTCTCTTTGGTAGAATACGGTAAAATTAAAGCTGGGGATACTGTTCTGGTTCAAGGAACTGGTGGTGTTTCTGTTTATGCCATTCAAATTGCATCTGCTTTAGGTGCAAAGGTTATTGCAACTAGCAGCAATAATGAAAAATTAGAAAGAGTAAAAGCGTTAGGAGCCAAAGAAGTAATAAATTATGTAGAAAAACCAGATTGGGAAAAAGAAGTACTCAAATTAACAAATGGTGAAGGTGTTCAACACATTCTAGAGGTTGTAGGTGGAGCAGGTATTAACCGTTCAATTAAAGCATTAGCTACACAAGGAAACCTTTACGTGATTGGATTCCTAGACGACTTATATGCTAATGTTGATTTATTTGCTTTATTGGCTAAACAAGTGAAAGTTCATGGTATCAATGTAGGACACCGTCGTGCATTCGATGATATGGCTCGTGCTTTTGAAGAATTAAAAATTAAACCTGTTATAGATACAGTTTATAGTTTTGACCAAGCAATTCAAGCTTATAAGCATTTATACAAAGGAGCTTTTGGTAAAATTGTTATCAAAGTAACTGAATAATAATATAAATTAAAGATTTGCCCCAAGAGTGGTCTTATAAAACAAAACCTCATCAGAAGTTAATTAGACTAGACTAATAGGGGGAGAATATGCTCACTATTTGAACGTATTATCCTCTTTTTTTATGAATATTTTTGATCCGTTAACTGCATTTTCTGAAGTGAAAGTTGTAAAAACTCTTAACACTTTATCCGCCCCGCTTATGGTTAACCCTGAGTCTCTTGCAGGAGGCGATCAGAATATTTTTGTTAGTGGAAATGATAATGAAGCGAAAGCTAAAGTTACTGAGTTTTTAAAACAATGGTTTGATTGGAAACATATTATTGATCTAGGAGACATCACAACAGCACGAGCAACCGAGATGTTAATGCCGGTTTGGGTGAGAGTGTGGGGTGCATTAGGCACGCCAATGTTATTTTAAGATTGTTCAATAAAAGCGGGTAATTCATAATGTTCATTTAAAAAACAACTTCGAGAACTAGAAACAGATCGCTTAATTAATCACAAAATATATCCAGAGGTTCCTCCTTGTAGGAGTATTCATTAACCTCAAAAGGGGAAGAAGTAGTTTTCTTAATTGATTTCATGGAAGAGGAAGAAGAAGTTTTGGGAGCGATTATACTAACCAAAACGAGCAAATCCATCGTTAACCGTCTATCCCAAATAAGTTGACTACTAAATTTCACTATGATATATTTAGCCTACTAAATATATTTTGACTAGTGGAGGTTTATCTATGGGAAAGTATAATGTTGACTGCGATATTCGTCAATCTTTGGATAAAGTTTCTTCCCAAATGCGTCGAAATTATAGTGAAAGTCTAAGAGAAATAAATCTTTATGTAGGCCAAGATAATTTACTCTCTCGTTTATGGTTAGGTGATGGAATAACACAAATGCAACTGTGTGAACATTTAAAATGCGAGCCGCCTACGGTAACAAATATGGTTAAATCGCTAGAGCAGAATGGTTTCATATACCGTAAACGTGATGAAGAAGATGCAAGGGTTATGCGAATCTATCTAACGGATAAAGGCAAAGAATTAGAAAAACCCGTTGAATTTAAGTGGAAACAAGAGCAAGAAAAATTACTGAATTCCATTTCAACGGAAGAACGCTTAATATTAAGGGAACTAATGAAGCGAATGGAGAAAAACTTATACTAAGTTTTCTCCAAGCATATATTTAGGGTGCTAAATACTAGTTTAGCATCCTAAATATTATTCTAAATATTTGTTTACTAAAAACAATGATATCATCAGTATTTGTTAGAGTGCATTTGCTAAATTCCAGAGGAGAATAGTTTTAAAGACGTACTTTGAATGATTAGCAGTTCTCAGAAAGGAAGCTTTCTTATTTTTGAAAGGGAACCCGGGAGCTTAAAAAGTCATTGCACTAGCCTATTTCAACTAAGACGTATCCATTTCGAGAGGATATGAATATGGAGATGCGCCAATTTAGTAAGCAAAAGAAGAACTGTCTTTGGTAAATACTTCACATTACTTAGTAAGCTAAATAATTATTTAGTAAGCTAAGTATTTATTTAGTAAACTAGATTATTAAATTTAGTCCTAATGGGAATGTAAATTATCTACATAATGCACTTTTTAGTTACTTGAAGACTAATTAAACCGAAGGAGAAAAGACAGATGAAAAAAAGAAAAGAAATGCAACTAGCACTACAAATGGTTTCAGGGTACGGAGCCGAATTTAGCGCATGGAGAATGCCTGGCACCGACCCAGCAGCCTACACAAATACAGATAGTTATGTGGAGCGAGCTAAATTAGCGGAAAAAGGAAAATTTCAAATGATATTTATCGCTGATACCCCTGGATTATACAATGACTTAGGTCCTCAGACTCCTATGTTCCCTATGGATCCTATGTTAGCGCTAATGGCTGTAGCCAGGGAAACGAAACATATTGGGCTTGTTGCAACACTTTCAACGACATTCAATTATCCATATAACATAGCACGTCAGTTCAAAGCACTGGATGTTATAAGTCATGGACGTGTAGGTTGGAATGCAGTCACTACTTCCAATCCATTAGCGGCTGCAAATTTCGGTAAACAGGTTGCTAATCGCAAAGAACGCTATGAAATAGCTCATGAATCCATACAAATTGTCCAAGCATTATGGGGAAGTTGGGAAGAAGACGCTTGGACGTTAGATGTAGAAGGTGGAAAATTTGCCGACATGGACAAAATTCAGCCTATAAATCTACAAGGGCAGTATTATGCGTCTCGTGGTCCTTTGCCAATCCCTCCTTCTGAGCAAGGCCAGCCAGTTATTTTCCAGGCAGGCGGTGGGGAATTAGGGTTGGAATTGGCGGGGAGGTACGCTTCTGGTGTCTATGCAAATCCTTATGATATAGAATCTGCTCGTGAACATAGGCAAGCTGTTCGTCAAAGTGCTGCTCATTTTGGTAGAAATCCTGATGACATCAAGATGTATGCAGGTTTTATGTTTTCCATCGGTTCAACGGAAGAAGAAGCTTTGGAACGACGAAGACAGCTTATGAGTTTTAACCCTGAGGAAATTCCAAGTAGGGTAAGATACCTTGGTTCTATGGTTGGTTTACCACTATCGGTGCAATCGATAGATATTAATCAACCTTTATCAGCTGACATTTTGAATAAGGCGTATGCCAACCCAATGGATCCACGCTCCCACATAGCTTTACAGAAGCTGAGACAAGGGCTATCCATTCGAGACGTTCTTGCTCATGGGGTTATTAACTATCATCCAGTAGTGGCAGGTACCCCTGTACAGGTTGCTGACTTCTTGGAAGAATGGTTTTTGGCCGGTGCATGTGACGGTTTCTCGGTTGTGCCGGATATAGCCTATGATGGAGTTGCTGATTTTGTAAACAAGGTTGTTCCGATTTTACAGGATCGCGGTTTGTTCCACAAGGAATATGAAGGAAAAACACTGCGTGAAAACATGGGAATTCCTTATCAATATGGCAAGCTGAAAAATTAAATATAATAGAGAGAACACCCCTTAGAATGTAAAAACTGTTAGAAATTAAATTGATTTACAAGGAGATTATAATGAAGAAACAATACAATACGCGTGCTATCTTGATAGCGTTGCTTATCAGCGGTGCTGTTGGCATGTTTAACGAAACCGCTATAAATATAGCATTGATTAATTTAATAGAAGTGTTCCAAATTTCGCCAGCGACTGCACAGTGGTTGACAACTGGTTTCATGCTGACTCTTGGCATTTTAATGCCAATGAGTGGGTTGCTGTTGCAGACGTTTTCGACGAGAAAGCTGTTCATAGGTTCGGTCATGAGTTTAATCGTAGGTACATTGATAGCTGCGCTCGCATTCAATTTTGAAATGTTGATGTTCGCCCGAATTTTACAGGCGGTAGGTATGGGATTGTTACTTCCACTCATATTTAATACCGTCCTTGTTATATATCCGCTGGAAAAGCGGGGGTCGGCGATGGGATTGGTCGCACTCGTTATCATGGTGGCGCCAGCCTCCGGACCGACCATAGGCGGTCTATTAATAGAATATTTAACATGGCATTACATCTTCTGGTTCTCCCTACCACTTTTGGTCATAGGGTTGTTGATAGGGCTTAAGTATTTGGAAAACGTTACCGATGTCACTAAGCCCCGAATTGATCTATTATCTGTTTTATTGTCAACGATTGGCTTCGGAGGAGTTGTCTTTGGCTTCAGTAAGGCGGGAGAAGGATCTGAAGGTTGGGGTAGCATGGTTGTGGTAACATCCATAGTCATTGGACTTATCGCATTAGTATTATTCATACTGCGACAAAAGAACATGAGTGTTCCAATGTTGAATATAGGCGTTTTCAAGTATCCAATGTACGTTATTGGGATGCTTCTTATAATGTCATGTATGTTGATCAGTATGTCGAGTACGATTATTCTTCCGATGTTTCTGCAGACTGGTACAGGACTGTCTGTGTTAATCACTGGACTCATACTTTTGCCGGGTAGTGTACTGAGCGGTATCATCCAACCATATGTGGGGCGTTTATTCGATAAGTATGGACCGAAATGGCTCGTTATTCCCGGACTCGTAATCCTTACAGTCATGTTATGGTTCTTTACAACCATATCCCCTACTTCTTCAGTGGCATTTGTCATTGCTTTGCATATCGGGCTCACGATTGGTATAGCCATGATTTGGACGCCAGCTCAAACGAACGGGCTAAATCAATTGCCTCCGGAATTATATCCGCACGGCACGGCATTCATGAACACACTGCAGCAGGTTGGGGGTGCCATTGGAACAGCAGTGGCAATCAGTATCCTTACGGGGGGTATGGATAAATACTTGCACGGCTCTACCGCTCCAACTAAGAAGACTGAAATTGCAAACGCGATGGCGTCGGGGTCACAAAACGTGTTCTTATTTGCGATGATAATAGCATTGCTTAGCCTGATAATGGGGTTCTTCATTCGCCGCAGCATAGTCAACCACGAGGAGAGGTCTACGAGGCATTGATGTTTTTATAAAAAACAACAGGGTCACTTATCAGAAAATAATCTCTATTTAGGTTGACCCTGTATATTCACCTTTTCCAGTGTTGTACTTGTTATATTTAAGATAAATTTATGAGCAGAAACAGGGGAAGAGGAAGCGTGTCAAAATAATAAAGACTGTTAAGTTATTGGAAGTGTAGCCGAAGTTATTGAAAAGTTAAAGCGATTGGCAAAAGAAGCTTTAGTGATGAAATAATGATTGCTGAATTTTATCCTAGCCAAAAAGCAGACTAAAATGACACCAACTACTAGCAGAAGCAGTTGACCTTAAGACAAAATAGTTAACAAGAAAACAATAGAAAGAAGGTGTTATTAATGAACGAGAAGAAACAACTTAAAATTGGTGGAATTATTGATGGGGTAGGCTGGAATTACATGGGGTGGCGTCACCCAGATATGCCCGCTAATGCCAGTGAGAGCATTGATTACTATGTACAAAAAGCTAAAAGATTGGAAGAAGGAAAGTTTGACATGATTTTTTTAGCTGACGTCAGCCATATTGGACCGGGGATGATTCCTCATTATCTCAGTATGTTTGAAGGAGTAAGTATTCTGTCTGCCTTAAGCATGGTGACTCATTCTATTGGACTTACCGCCACAATTGCAACTTCCTATGCCGATCCATTCACTGTTGCCCGTCAGATGGCTTCTCTTGATAAAATCAGTAATGGCCGAGCCGGATGGAATGCTGTCACTTCTAATCCAGGAGGATTAGCGAATTATAGTCGCACTCATCTTTCTAAAGCAGACTTGTATCCAATGAAAGAAGAATTTTTAGAGATTGTGGAAGGTCTTTGGGACTCTTATGAGGGTGACGCTTTTATACGGGATAAAAAAACCGGAGTATTCTTTGATCCACAAAAAATGCACGCTCTAAATTATAGAGGAAACTATTTTTCAGTAGATGGTCCTTTAAATATTAGCCGTTCTAGACAAGGAAGACCGGTTATTTTCCAAGCCGGTACCTCTTCAGATTTCATGAATATTGCCTCGAAGCATGCCGAGGGTGCATTGGTTAATGGGGAAGATATGGAGTATGCGAAAGCATTCAGTCAAGAACTAAAAAGAAGGGTGAAATTAAAAGGTCGTTCACCTAATGATTTTCTAATCATGCCCACCCAAAATCCTATTGTCGGACGGACAGAAAAAGAAGCAGAGGAAAAATTTCAAGAGCTACAGTCACTAATGCCTATCTATCGAATACCAAAACCGACATTTTTTGGTTCGGCAGAAAAAGTAGCAGATCAAGTTCAAGAATGGTACGAGGCAGGAGCGATGGATTTATTGCTGATAAGACAAGAACATCCTTCAGGATTTGATGACTTTATTGATTTAGTCGTTCCTATATTACAAGATAGGGGAATTTTCCGTAAAGAATATGAAGCAAACACGTTACGGGGAAATTTAGGTTTACCTTATCCAGAAAATGGATATTCTATCTGATTAGGAAGAGCCGGAGCTGATGTGAATAGATTACACTTTGATTAAACAGAGGAGAGGTGTGACCAATGAAAATGGAGGACATCATCCTCACTTGTATTAAAGAACACCCTGGAATAAGCGCAAAGAAGATTGTTACATGTCTGGATTCAAAAACAAACAATTTATTAGTAACGGAAGAAACGAATCCTCAAACTTCTATTTTTAAACAGTTAAGGACCCTGAAGAAAAAAGGGAATCTTCATAATAGAGGTGATCGCTGGTATTATATGAATCGTAATTTACGATAATTGGCACTTGATAGTATTCATTCATTTAATGGATTAATTATTTACATAATAAATGGATTTACTTAGCAACCTAAGTATTAAATGTCTATAAAACCTAGCTCTGATTCAACTTAATTGTTTTTTAATTTAATATTTTAGAAATACTAAATCGCTAAATTGAAAGGAAGAAAAAAATTAAGAGAAATAGCCAAGTTATTAAATTAATAAAAGGCCGTTAAAAAGGAGATGACAATATGAACTATTCAATACTTGATTACGTGCATATTTTTAAGGGAGAAACCCCGCAACAAGCAATAGAAAATACAAAAGAAACATTGGAATTAGCTGATTCTTTAGACTATAAACGCTACTGGTTTACAGAGCATCATAACGCAACGACAATTTTTAGTATGGCACCAGATTTATTAATGATGCTCGCAGGTACATTAACGAAAAATATGAACATCGGGGCAGGAGGTATTATGTTGCCTAATTATAGCCCATATAAAGTGGCGGAAAACTTTGCGATATTAGAAGCAGCGTTTCCGAATCGTGTGGATTTAGGCATGGGACGTGCATCTGGTACAGATCTTTTAGCAAAAGTTGCACTCCAAATGACGAGAGAGAAAATGATTGAGGTAAATACAGCTGATCAGATTCAAGAGATTATCTATCATTTAACGAAATCCTTTCCAGTAGGTCATCCATTACAAGCGTTAAAAATTCCTGGTGCACCGTATAAGCCAAATATGTTTATGTTAGGCTCATCCGAGGGTGGCTTAAGCTTAGCGTCAAAATTTGGTTTGAAATTCGCCTTTGCAGGTCAATTAAACCCTCGTCAAGACGTGCAATTATTAAACCTATATAAATATCGCTATGAAGCTCAAGGTCATGAAGAAAAGCCGTATAGCATTTTATCGAAATTTATTTTCGTGGCGGAAACTGAGGAAGAGGCAAAGCTTGCGGCATTACCTGCTGAAATTAGCTGGATGAAAATGTATATGGGTGCAAAAGCAGAGGAACTGCAATTATTATCGGTGGAAGAAGCTGCTAACTATGAATTTACTCCGCATGAACTAGCCATTCGTGAACAAAATAAAGGGCGCTTTATCATTGGGAATCCCGAGCAAGTTAAGAAACAAATTCAAGAACTTGAACGAATAGCACTTATCGACGAGATCATGGTAGCAGATTTTTATGCCGATCAGCGTACGCGACTAAAAGGATATACGTTATTAGCTGAATTGATGAAAGGGTGATAGTTCTAGGCTTAGAGGAGCGTAATTACGTTTATAACTTGTTGAACACAATCATTATAAAATAAGACGTTTAAAGGAGAAAAAACAATGAAATTTGGAATCATCGGTGCAGGACCAATTGGGACAAGTATTGCAAAAAAACTAGTGAGTAATGGACACGAGGTGAAAGTGGCGGATGCCCGTGGAATAGCATATTTAGAAGAGAAAGAGTTTGTTGGTACGCCGGTAAGTGCTGAAGAGGTAGTACAATTTATTGACGTACTGATTCTTGCGTTGCCACTACATGTCATGCCGAGCATTCGTACAATCGTAGAAAAATGTGACGAAGGTGTCATCGTTGTAGACACGTCGAATTATTATCCATTTAGAGATAATCGAATCGAAGAAATCGAGAATGGTATGGTGGAGAGCGTTTGGGTTTCAAATCAATTAAGACTTCCGATTATTAAAGCATTCAGCAATCTATTAGCCTATACACTAGCTCACAAAGGAACACCTGTAGGCACAACAGGACGAATTGCCATGGCGATTGCCGGTGATAACGTGTCACAGAAACAAATTATTATGGATTTCGTAAACCAGTGTGGCTTTGATACAGTAGATGCTGGTTCAATTGCAGATTCGTGGACATTTCAACCTGGGACACCAGCATATTGTACAGAATTAACGCAGGAAGAACTAACAGAAGCATTACAAAAAGCGAATAAAGATAAAGCGCCAATGTTACGTGATAAAATCATGGAGCATTTTTCAATGGAATTTACACATGAGGACATTGTAAATCTAAATAGAAAAATATATAACTTATAAAAATAGTAATGACCAGAAATACGCCCCGAAAAGTTCTGTTTAGTATGGGACAATCAAAACCCATCTTAAAATTAAAAGTAGTTAGATTTTGAGTAAAATTTGAACTGCTTTATTTTTATATTTTCGTAGCGTTTGTTCACTGTTTCAACAAACGCTTTCTTGGGGGTAAGGCTCGAGTTATTCGGATAGATTGGTTACTCCGTAATGAAGCAACTTCTAAAGCTCTTATATGTTTCCGTTATTCAACAACGAGCGCAATTGTTGAGTAAGAACATGTTAATAAATATCTAAAATTATCTTATTTATTATTTCGTGCAGTTTTTGTTTCCAACTTTATTTGTCCTCTACAGTGTATGCAAAAATAAACTATCCAATAAACATCTGTTTACTAATGTGGACAGATGTTTTTATATATTAAGGCATTCCCCTTCCCTAGTACTATAGATAAAGGACAATATTATAATATTTGGCGCATTAAAAATATTTATATCTGTAGATAAGTCCTAAACTTTGATTGTCTAGAAAAATTTATGTTAACTAAATGTGAAAATAGGTTGACGTACTATTGCTAGTCAAATATACTATTCCTAATTATTGGGTTTTAGGAGGTATACAATGACTACTGCAATCGAAAAAACTACAAATCATGCACGCACTTTACAAATGGTTCAAATAGCAATGTTTTCTGTATTGATGATGATTGGCGCCAACATCTCCTCATTTCTGATTATCGGAGGTGTACCAATTACACTTCAGACGTTCTTTGCGCTATTAGCTGGAATTCTATTAGGCAGCCGTACTGGCGCAATTGCGATGGTTTTTTATGCTTTTATTGGACTAGTTGGATTACCGGTATTTTCACAATTCTCTGGGGGCCTAGATACCATTGTTTCACCTACTTTTGGATTTATTGTTTCATATATTTTCGTTGCCTATGTTGTAGGGGAAATCGTTCGTAAATTTCCTTCCGTAAAAGGTTTTGTGATTGCAGCATTGGTCGGCACGGCTATCAACTATGTAATAGGGACAAATTGGATGTACGCTGCCTATAAGTTTTGGTTTGACGCACCATCAGGCTTTACTTATCAAATGGCGTGGGCATGGATGGTTGTGCCGTTACCGAAAGATATCATCCTGGCTGTTTTTGCAGGGATTTTTGGCTATCGCGTAAAGCCAATATTATTCAAAAGTTTAAAAAGTAATGTATAGCAGTACGAATTAAGGAGAGAACAAAATGCGGATTCATGGTCAAGAAGTAAAAGGAGCTGATGTAGACAAGGAAACACGGTGTCTGCATTATCACTCAGAAGTCGATCGAATTGCCATTAAATTCTACTGTTGCGATACATATTATCCTTGCTTCTCTTGTCATGAGGAGAAAGGTTGCAATGCTCCAAAAGTTTGGCCAAGAAATCAATTTCACCAACAAGCTGTACTATGTGGTTCTTGTGGACATGAGCTTACAATCAATGAATATCTTACTTGCCAATCGTCATGTCCATCCTGCAAGAGTTCGTTTAACCCTGGCTGTAGCCTCCATAAGCATTTGTATTTCGATGTGTAATTAAATGGGGTTTAATAAAAAAAGTAAAAAACATCGAACATTGAATTCTACCAATGTTCGATGTTTTTTGTTAGAGAGGAAATATAAAGTACTCATTGCTCTTAATCAATATGAATATACCACCTGGAAAATAGGATAAAACATGACCATTTTGCTTCCTCTATCTAATTCTCGACTATATTTTAATCTGTTTTTAATCCTGGTAATGTAAACTGTAGGTACTGGAGGTGGAAGAGGATGAAAAGTAGAATTTTAATTGTTGAAGATGAAAAACAGATTGCACGCATTTTAACGGTAGAACTCTATTATGAAGGCTATGAAACAGTAAGCGCTAATGATGGCCAAACGGGACTCGAGCTTGCCCTTCAAGAGGAATGGGATGTAATTCTGCTAGATGTCATGCTGCCAAAATTGGGCGGCATAGAAGTACTGCAACAATTCCGTAAAGTGAACCGGCATACCCCAGTCGTTATGTTGACGGCAAGAAATACAACAAAGGATAAAGTGAACGGCCTTGACCAGGGGGCGAATGATTACATTACGAAACCTTTTGATATAGACGAGGTTTTTGCCCGTATAAGGGCGGTTCTTCGTCTAACACAAGTTAATATAGAAAATAATCAAGAGGTACTTGAACTTGGTGGAATTCGCCTTGAAAAAGGAACACGAGAGGCCTCGCGAAACGGAAAGTCTATTGAACTGACTTCTCGTGAATTCGATCTTCTCGCCTATTTAATGGAAAATAAAAATTTGGTTCTCACGAGGGATCAAATTATCAAGAATGTATGGGGTTACGACCATTTTGGAGAAACGAATGTGGTTGATGTATATATCCGTCACCTACGGAAGAAGTTGGACATAAAGCAAACAGACCCCATCCTCCATACTTATCGAGGTGTTGGGTACAGTATGAAGGAGCAAGGGAAATGAGGATCCAAACAAAGATTCAATGGTACTCCAGTCTTTTTCTAATTGCGATGCTTTTATTGCTCGGTCTCCTAGTCGCCATCATGTTTTTCTGGATTTCACTTGACCGTGAAAAAGATGTCCTTGAAGAGCAAGTTTCGCTATTTGTTCAAAATAATCCTATCTCGCAATTAGCAGTCGATTCTCCTGAAGTATTGGAACCATATACGCCAGAAGATGGAATGCTTCGTATCATTTCACCGAAGGGTGGAGTGATTAACGCGTATTCAGATGAAGAGGATTATATCGAGATGGAAATAGAAATGATGGGAGAAGAAGACTACAGTATCAAGAGCGTAAGTGGCGATTTCATTCTTCTCTATCAGGAGCCCATAAAATCAAGTGAAGAAGGGGTAGGTGTGGTTGAAATTGTTCACAGCCTTGGGGATCTATGGGAAAACACATTACTCTTGCTTTACGTGCTCGGCGGTGCATCACTGGTTATTGTTATGTTTTCCATTTTGGCCGGAAAGTGGCTATCCCGTCTAATTTTAAAACCGATTGCTCTAATGAGTAGGACCATGGGTAAGATTGAAGAGAGTGGAAGATTCCAGACTATCTGTTTTGAAAAAGAGTCAAAGGATGAGCTTCAGCAAATGGGTCTGGTTTTCAATAAAATGATTGAACGGTTAAAAGAAAATCAGCGCAAGCAGCAACAATTCGTCTCTGATGCTTCTCATGAGTTAAAAACGCCGATTACCGTGATTGAAAGCTATGCCAATTTATTAAAGCGAAGAGACATTAGCGACCTCAAAATGCAAAAGCAGGCGGCTGAAAGTATTCACCATGAGGCCCTTAGAATGAAGCGATTGACGAGTCAGTTATTGGATATCGCAGCACTGGACGAACAAGATATTCTGCCAAACGAACAGCTTGAACTAGTAGGATTCTGTGAAAAAATTGCCCATATCTTTACTGAAACAAAGAAACGTTTTGTTCATGTTGATTCTGTTAAAAAGGAAATTATGGGCTTTACTCATAGAGGAAAATTTGAGCAAGTCATGATCATTTTATTGGATAATGCAATTAAATACAGCAAAGGCGATGTGGCGATCTATGTTGACCAGAATGATAATGGTCAAGTCACCATTACAGTGGATGATGAGGGAATCGGAATACCGAAAAAAGACTTGCCTTACGTTTTTGACCGTTTTTACCGAGTAGATTCTTCCCGATCAAGAGAAACAGGTGGCAGCGGGCTTGGATTATCCATTGCCCGTGAACTGATGCACAGCCTAGGAGGAAAGATTTCCATTACGAGCGAAGAGAACAAAGGGACCAGTGTAAGGATTACACTGTAGGAGTTATGACACAAAGGTTTGTACGATGGATCAACGAGTAATCGTTTTTAATTTGTTTTTAATTTTAGATTCATCTTCATTTCATTTTCGTTGGTTATCATAAAAGTAAGATAACGAAATGGAGGGTGAAGGCAGATGAATAAATTATTGGTAAATAGCAAAAAATGGGTTATAGGCTTTACCGGCATTTTTCTTGTTGCCGTAATTGGCATCGGGATTTATTTTGCAGCTGAGAAGATGGGTGAATTGACGCAGAAAGAGGCGGAAGCCCTTGTCCGTGATAAAGGAGAGGTGCTGAGTTTTGCAAAAGAATGGGATTGGGAATTCGGCACACCATCCATTATCACAATGAACGTTAAAACGGAGACTGGCTATGAGGAAATAGAGATGGATGCTTCAAACGGAGATATTATCCGCCGAGAAACGAATCATCTGTTGACTTCTGCTTCTGTGAACAACCCTGCAGCTGGAGCGTCTGCTACTACTTCAACAGCTCCTGTCATTATGCCGGAAGAAGCAATTAAACTTGCCTTAGGTGAGGTAAAAGGGAATGTAAAAGAAATCGAACTGGATGAAGATGACCAACATTTAATCTATGAGCTGGAAATTGAAGAAGGTAACAGAGAGTACAATGTCCATGTTGATGCAATGACTGGTTCAATTCTTATGGTCAGTACTGAATCCTAAAAAAATACGATTGCCATTTATTAGGTTAGAGTGGAAAAACATATAAAAAGCTAAAAAAGAAAAGAGGTAAACTATGTTTAAAAAAATAATGGATCAAATTAAGCAACTTTCCAATGGCAGCAGTGAGCGAAGACATAATCATTATCGCCGAAACAGCAGCAGTGATCGGAAAAGGAGTACCTATCGCAGAGGAAGCAGCAGCAGTAACCGACGATATAGACAAAATCCAATGAGTGGAAGTAACTACTACAAAAGAAAGGGCCGTAGCAGCAGTTAATCCTGCTCCATTAGATTATTGTACTTTTTCCTTCGCTATAAGTGCTGTATGAAGATCGATTGAAATTTCACGAGTATTTGAGTAGGGTTTTTTAATCTGTAGTAGCCTTTTCAACAAATGAATCGTCTCTTTTTCTAAAGAAAGCTCTTCTGTCCAAGGAAGGGCTTTTTTTTTGTTGGAGGAGTACGTTGTATAAAGTAAATATAATAGTATTTCTCCTAAATCATAGTAATCCTGTTGCTTCATTTCGACAGTATCCTTTGGATGGTTTGGCGACTTAGCCAACCCGAGATCAATCAAATAAAGTTCCTTGTTTCTTATCAATACGTTTGGAATACGTAAATCTTGGTGGTAAATGTCTTTTATGTGAAGATAGTCTATAAATTCGAGCATTTGTGTAAGAAGGAGTAAGGATTCTTTCTCGTTAAAGGTTAATTTTTTTGAAAATATGAGTTCTTCTAGATTATCTCCTTCAACAAAACTCATTACATAGAATAAATGCCCGTTACTTGAAAATGCTTCATATAACATCGGTATTTTTTTATGGTCAAGCTTGCGTAAAAGGGAGATTTCTTTTTCGAACATTTCCACGTTCTGTTTGTTCCGTCCTTTACTTGGACGAAGCTGTTTAATCACTCGATTCTCATTGGTTATTAAATCTTTGCACAAGTAGACAATCCCATAGCTTCCAGTACCTATAACCCTCAAAATCTCATAATGATCGTTCATAACTGTTCCAATTTCAATCGGTTTGTCTATCAAAAATTGATAAAATTTACGAATTGCCCGCAAAATTGGGTGCTCCCTCCTTTATGTCCTTCATTGATTTAATAGATTTTATAAGCTAAACCTTCTTATTTAACTCTTCCGGATTAAACTAATTTTCCAGGGCCCTATAATAACAAAATATCATAATCACCTTAAAAGGTCATAACTAGTGATTTAAATCTCTCAAAGGAATATGATTGGAGTGAAAAATGATGGCAACACAATATAGGACTTCAATGTAGAAGATATATTGCAATCTATTTATTTAATTAGTTGGAAAAGATATTTCCTATATAGAAACTACTATTTTTTATAGGATTAGTTGATGTAGAAAAAGAAACGCATTATATTTTGAGTAAGGCCTGAGCCGAAAAGGTTACAAGTAGACAGGAGAGAGTAGATGGACATCCAGTTAAAAGAAATACTTTCCAGGAAAGTATTAACCGAAGCAAAAGGTTATTTAGATGTTGGATTTACACATTCCTTGAATCCATATAGCGGATGTGGTTTTTCCTGCCTGTACTGTTATGTCCGAGAAATGCCTATTCAAAGATTCAAAGAACTTCCTTGGGGAGAATGGGTGGATATCAAAACGAATGCTGCAGAAAATTATCGGAATGAAATCAAGAAACTTCGTAAGAAAAATAAACCGGTGAACATATTTATGTCCTCTGCAACTGACCCTTACCAACCGATTGAACGGAAAGCCAATATAACGCGCGGGCTATTAGTAGAAATGATTGAAAATCCACCTGACTTTCTCCAAATTCAAACGAGAGGGCCACTCATAGAAAGGGATATCGAACTAATAGCAAGATTAAAAGAACGATGCAAAGTCCTTGTATCAATGACCATCGAAACAGACAGGGAAGATATAAAGAGGATCTTTGCCCCTTATGCTCCTGGGATTAAATTAAGGTTAAAAGTTTTGAAGGAAGTTCATGATGCGGGGATACCTACTCAAGCCTCCATATCTCCCGTTTTGCCATTTACTCCGGATTTCCCGAAAGTACTGGAAGGAATTGTAGATTATATTTGGATTGATACGTTAAGTATTGGTGATGGATCAATGGGTAAACGTTCAGAGCGTTTAGGAATGCCTAGGTTATATCAAGAACATGGACTGGCACAATGGTATCAACAAGATTTACATGTAAAGGTAGAAAAGTATTTTAAGAAATACTTCCCTAGCGAAATGGTACGAGTTTCAAAACAAGAAGCTTTCCCAGGTTAAAATTTTATAACTAGCCACCTAAAATTAAATACCTCAATAATAAGTTGCACCATTGTATTGCTTTTGGTTATGATTATTGTCAAGAGGGTGTCTACTATTTTAGGGAGTGATAAAACAGTGGTTTTTGAAGAGTATACAGCGAAAATTGATGACCCACTACATAGAGAACGGGTCGAAGAAATTTTCGGTTGGATTACAAAGAAGTTCCCCCAACTACTACCAGAACTTAAATGGAATCAGCCTATGTTTACCGATCACGGCACATATATCATCGGCTTTTCTACAGCCAAGCAACATTTAAGCGTTTCACCTGAAGAATTCGGCATGGAACACTTTGCAGAGGACATTGCACAAGCTGGTTACAGTGCTACGAAAGGGCTTTTTCGAATAAAGTGGAATGAGTCGGTAAATTATGAACTCCTTGAGAAAATGATTGAATTTAACATTTTGGACAAGGCAGAATGTACAACTTTTTGGCGGAAATAATCGATTGAATGTATAGTTTAAATATGTAACTAGTTTATTTCGTATATAAATTAATAGCTGATTAGTTGGTCTCTCGTTACTAATAGAGGAACCAACTTTTTTAATTTGACCAAATTTAAAAATTTTCTATTTGTGTGCCTCGTCTAATTTTTGAAACTGGAGGAGTGAATGTGGAAGAGATATTGGATTCCTCAATTTATAGAGTTAAAGCTCGTATCAACTTAAAGAGTCTGAAATTTTAGTTTATAAAATCAACCGTATATGATATAGTGAACCCAATTACATAACGTGTAAGAATAGGTGCTTATGAGAATAAGCTTAAAAGGGAAGTTTGGTGTAAATCCAACACTGTCCCGCAACTGTAATTCGGAGCGAATCTGTTAGCCACTGTGAAAACGGGAAGGCATGAGGAGCATTGATGATAAGTCAGGAGACCTGCCTAATTCTAGTACACACCCAAACCTACGTGGAAATAGGTGGTGTTCTGTGCGAAATAAAGTAAATCGTCAATCAATTTACGCTTTTTTAGCATGCATAGATATTTCAAAGCTATTTCTCAACATAGAAATAGCTTTTTTCTTTTGGGGTTATGTAGAAAAAGGAGGCGTATTGCATGATTATCGTAAGAACTGTAGTTGGTTATCCTTCTATAGGAGAAAACCGTGAATGAGTGCTTTATAGGGGTTTTTGGGAGGTATTTCGAAGGAGTGAAAATGTATGTCATCCCGATCTATATATTATTATGAGGATCAGTTTAAAGAATATATTATGAAAGCATTGGTAGATCGACAGTTAAATTCTTTAAAACAAGTACTTGAAGACTTAATTCGTGAGAACCAAGAGGATTATAAAATTATCAACTATGCTTATCTAAACGTGAAAAGGGAAATAACAGGATACAATACTGATAGAAGTTATGAGGAGGATATATGCGAACGGTTCAAGCACATTTAATTTTACCACCTGATACAAACCATCAGGGCACAATTTTCGGAGGCAAAGTACTTGCTTATATAGATGAAATAGCAGCAATTACGTCAATGAAGCATGCAGGTGGCAATACTGTAACGGTATCAATTGACTCTGTAGATTTTTTATCGCCGGCTCGTGCGGGTGATATATTGGAATTAGAAGGTACAGTGGTTTATACAGGAAATACTTCTATTACTGTATTTGTCCGGGTAACTTCTTTTCAAGTAAAAACGGGTAATAGTATATTAACAACTGAATCATTTGTGACAATGGTAGCCGTTGATGAAAATGGGAAACCCCGTCAGGTACCTCAGGTTTTAATTGAAACAGAAGAACAAAGACAACTCTACGAAAGAGTAAAGCTTCAACAAGAGTTAAAGCAGAGAAAGAAATAGTCGTGTGAGAAAACCATAAATTTTTTCGATTATTACTTCCATATAAAAAGATATACGTCGGAATTTAAGCTGGATCCAATAAGGGGTCCAGCTATTTTTGTAGGTTCACCTTTAAGAAATAGTTTAAGAAATTAACTTAATGCTTGCAAATAGTAATGATTACTATTTATAATACGGATTAGCAACTAAATCGTAACGTTTACGATTTACAGTTTTCTAAATAAACCGAGGAGGAGTAAGTAATGAGAGTGAAAATTACACTTGCTTGTACAGAAACAGGAGATCGAAATTATATTACAACTAAAAACAAGCGGACTAATCCAGAACGACTTGAATTGATGAAATATTGTCCTCGTCTAAAGAAGCGTACTTTACATCGAGAAACTAAATAAGCGTTCTGTTAAAGGAGAAGTATGGCATTTATTAAATCGTAATGATTGCTGTTATGGATAAGGAGTGATAAAGATGGCCAAAAAATCAAAGATTGTAAAGGAACAGAAGCGTCAAGCGTTGGTGGAGAAATATGCCGAAATTAGAAGGGAATTAAAAGAGCAAGGAAATTATGAAGCACTTCGGAAACTTCCAAGGGATTCATCACCAACTAGGCTCAAGAATAGATGTCAGGTGACAGGCAGACCAAGAGGGTATTTAAGAAAGTTCAAGATGTCTCGGATTGCTTTTAGAGAGTATGCCCATAAAGGCCAAATTCCTGGAATAAAAAAATCCAGCTGGTAACAAGAAAGAATTTTAGATTTACCACATTTCCAAAATGAGAACACAGTATTTTTATTAAATGAGGTTTTAAGGAGACAGATAATATGACAAATAAAATCCCGGTAACGGTTCTAAGCGGCTATCTCGGCTCTGGAAAGACAACTGTTTTAAATCATATATTGCAAAATAAAGAGGACCTAAAAGTAGCAGTAATCGTGAATGATATGAGTGAAATAAACATCGATGCCGAACTTGTAGAAAAGGGTGGAGGGATTTCGAGAACAGAAGAAAAGCTTGTTGAATTATCAAATGGTTGTATTTGCTGTACATTGCGTGAAGATTTACTAATTGAGGTGAAGAATCTTGTCGACCTTGGTAACATCGACTATATCTTAGTTGAATCAACGGGTATTAGTGAGCCCATTCCTGTTGCTCAAACATTTTCATACGTGGATGAAGAATCAGGAATTAATCTACCAGAGTTTTGTAGATTAGATACGATGGTAACGGTTGTGGATGCCAATCGTTTTTGGCATGATTTCCAATCTGGAGAAAGTTTGCTAGAGCGAAAAGAGGCTATAGGAGAAAAAGACGAACGAGATATAGCTGATTTGCTAATTGACCAGATAGAATTCTGCGATGTTTTAATTCTCAATAAATGTGATTTAGTATTAGAGGAAGAGTTAGTGAAATTAGAACGAATCATTCGTGCTTTGCAACCAGAGGCAAAGATTATCCGAACAACAAAGGGGAATATTAATCCAAACGAAATAATAAATACAGGACGATTCGACTTTGAAAGTGTCGCCAGTTCTGCTGGATGGCTGAAAGAATTACAACAAGGACATGAAAATCACACCCCAGAAACTGAGGAATATGGAATCTCATCCTTCTCGTATACAAGAAAAATACCTTTCCATCCCGCACGCTTTAAGGAATGGAGTGAACAGATGCCGATTTCTATCGTACGAGCAAAAGGTATTGTCTGGAGTGCAGCTCATCATGAATATGCAATTTTATTCTCACAGGCTGGCCCATCTGTCAATATCGAGCCCGTTTCTTATTGGGTTGCGGCTCTATCAGAAGCACAACAGATGGAAGTATTATCAGTGAATCCTGAAGTGCAAGAAGAGTGGGATGTGGAATTTGGAGACCGTATGACAAGAATCGTAATTATAGGTACTGATTTAGATAAAGAAAAAATTACTCATGAGTTAGATCAATGTTTGTTAACAACAGATGAATTCAATGGGTCATGGGATGAGTTAGAAGATCCCTTTAAGTGGATTATTCAAGAAGCCTAATTAAAGATACCTTAAAGATTGGAAGAGTCAACAGTCTGGGGTATCATAGCCAACCTGGTCAAGGTTGGCTTTTAATATTATTTAGAACTAGTCCGAAATCAACCCATGCCTTACAGCATAAGCCGCAAGCTGCACACGATTATCTAGCTGGAGTTTTTCAAGCAAATTTTTGATATGGTTCTTTACCGTATTCTCTGCTATGTAAAAGCTTTGCGCAATTTGCTTGTTTGTATCACCCGCCGCAACTCTGGAAAGGATTTCACACTCCCTGGGTGTCAAAGTAAGGGGACTAGGTTCATCATCATACATATTGCCAGTACGAAAGCGATTAAGTAATCGGCTGGCAATCTCGCGGGAAATTTCTTGATGATTCCCTAGGAGAGCATGCAGATATTCAATCCAGTCATCCGGCTCCATATTTTTTAATAAATATCCTTGTGCTCCGTACTGTATGGCCGTGAACAAATCCTTTACATCATCTGAAACTGTTAACATAACAACATGTGTTTGAGGATACGATAATCGGATTCTTCTTACTGCTTCAAGTCCATTTAACCTGGGCATGTTGATATCTAATAGAATCAAGTCCGGCTGGAATTGGCCGCAAAGTTCCAAGGCTTCGAATCCATCAGTAGCTTCGCCAACAATGGAAAACGACTGATCCATCTCAAGTACACTTCGAATCCCTTCTCTTGCCAAGGGATGGTCGTCCGCGATAATTACACTATAGCACTGCATTATTGGTTCTCCTTTGTTATGATTATTTCGGTTCCGCCATTCATGTTATTTGTAATTTGCAGGTTTGCTCCAAGTTGTTTCGAACGCTCCTCCATCATCGATAGACCATATTGCCGGCTCGATTTCTTTGAAGTAGCGATTCCGCTTCCGTTATCGGCGATTTTTAATTCCCATCCATCTTTTACATCCCTAATAGTAATGAGCGCTTTAGACGCATTTGCATGTTTTCTGATGTTGGCAAAAGCTTCTTGGATAATGGCGAAGATTAGTATTTCTTCTTTTGTTGTAAAGAAATGGTGGGGAATTGAGATATTCTCTTCTACTTCCACTCCCGTTATAGCACTCCATTCAGAATGCCATTTTGTTATCCTTGAGCTAAGGGAGCCATTAATTTCAGGCTCGGACCGAAGATTAAAAATCGCTTGTCGTACATTGCTGTCGATCGTGGAAAGAGCGCGAGTGGCTGTTTCAATATCACCTTGTTTAAGTTTGATATTCATAAAGAAAATGGATTGGGCTATCCCATCATGAAGCTCTCGAGCAAGTCTTTCCCGTTCCTCATATACGGCCCGTTTGGATTGTTCATTAACAAGCTTGTCATTCATTGCTTTAATCGTCCGAAACATCCAGATTGAAAATAAAAGGGAAAGCACGAATGTAAGAATCGTAATATATAAATTTCCTGCTTCCATTGATAGAGAGTGCAAAAGAAAATCATGGCGAATATATTCGAATCCACCAATTAATATTGTAGGCAAAAGTACACTAAGAAACTGTAAAAGGCGATAAGACAAGCAAGTTCTCTCCTTAATAAATCTAAGTCTATCCTAAGTATAACTAAAAAATCGAACTTCTTGATAGCCCGGTTGAGCTATTTACATTAAATACGTTGTGAACTTACAATTAGCTAGGAAAAAATTATGGTAGATAGCTTAGGCTATCAATTCAAAAATATTTTAATAAGGAGCAGTACGATGGGAACAGTTCAAAGCCCCTCCGGCGAAAATAAGAAACAACCCGGTAATTCGGTGTATCGTACGATATGGAGGTGGCATTTTTATGCTGGAATAATTTTTGCCCCTTTTCTTCTTATTCTGGCAATAACGGGATCAATTTATTTATTCAAGCCTCAGATTGAACAAAATATATACCAAGACTACTGGGTAGTCACACCAAATGGAGATAAATTGCCGGCATCCCAACAAATTGAGAAAGCAAAAGAGTTATATCCGGATGGGTTAGTCACAACCTATCGACCTGGTGAATCCGCTTCTCGCTCAAGTGAAGTTGGTATAAGTCAAAATAATGAGTCTCTTACCGTCTTTATTGATCCTTATACAGGTGATTCGTTAGGAACTTTAAATAATGAAGATCGCATCATGGATAGAATCGAGGAATTCCATGGAGAATTGATGGCAGGCACTATAGGTGATCGTATTGTAGAATTAGTAGCCTGTTGGGCAGTAGTGCTAATCGTCACAGGCTTGTTTCTGTGGTACCCACGCAAAAAACAGAACATATTTGGTGTCATCATCCCAAGGTTTGATAAAGGGAAAAAGATTTTGCGAAGAGATTTGCATGCCGTTCCTGCTTTCTGGATTACAGCAGGGATGCTGTTTTTAATAATGACAGGATTACCGTGGTCCGGCTTTTGGGGGAATAACTTCCAATCAATCGTCACGAATACTGGAGAGGGATACCCACCTTCAGTATGGATAGGGAATGCTCCTTCAACTGATGTTAAAACAAAGGATATAGCAGAAGTGCCTTGGGCAGCAGAAACGCTTGATGTACCAGCTTCGGATATTCAAGGTTTTACTACACTTCCAATCGATGATGTAGTGCAAACTGCAAAAAGGGAGGGTATACACCCTAGTTATACGATATACATCCCGAATGATAAAGAGGGAGTTTACACCTTATCAGCCTTTCCTCCAAAAGCTCAGGACGAAGTAACTATGCACATCGACCAGTATTCCGGGGCAGTCTTGGCTGATTACCGATATGATAATTATGGATTAGCAGGAAAGATTGTTGCTTGGGGTATTACTCTGCATAAGGGTACTCAATTTGGGTTAATCAACCAAATTGTTAGTCTTCTGATTTGTTTAGGAATGATATTGGTAGTAGTGAGTGGATTCTATTTATGGCTTAAACGCAAACCCACAAAAGAAATGGGAGCACCCAAAGCACCAAGTATTACAAAAGCGAAGACTTTCATGTTCATCTTAATAGCTTTAGGTATACTCTTCCCACTTGTTGGATTATCGCTTATATTCGTGTGGGTTCTTGACTTATTAGTAATCCAGAGAATTGCTGCGGTCAAGAAATTTATGAATGCATAAAAAACATAAAGGATGTAGTATACCATGGAGAAAATGAAGCTTTTGCTGTTTGTTTTGATGTCGTGCATCCTGCTAAGTGCATGTTCACTCAAGGAAGATGTTGCCGACCTTTACAAAAAGGAAAGTCCACTAGAAGCGGAAGTAATTTTACCGGATTCCTTTTTTGATGATCGGCAGGAAACGATTGAAGTTGTTCTAACACAAGATGGAAAAAAAGTGAATGGTGCCGATTATGTTCACTTTGAGATATGGAAACAAGACGGCACGCTCCATTATAATATGGAGCCGGCTAAGGAAATGGGCAACGGTATTTATGCTATAAGCAAGGAATTTAATAGTGACGGTCTCTATTTCCTCAAAGTTCACGCAAGTAAGAACGGTTCCATCATTTCGCCTCAAATGCAGTTTGTCGTTGGGGAATTATCGAAAGAGGATTTAGATTTTCTGCAAAAGGATTTACCTGCAACTGAAGGCAGTCATGAACATCATCATTAAGATGACAGATGGTTTTAGTGCGATGTAAACGGGTTTATTGGAAGACAGCTTTTTATAAAAATCATTTGTTTATGGAGGTTCTACAATGAAGAAAATATTACTTGCTACATTGTTGTTCGTATTCGCTACTTCGACAAACGCATTTGCCCATACACACCTAGGAAGCTCTTCACCGGCAGATGGGCAAGTTGTGACAGAAGAACTAAGTGAAATTACTTTGAATTTTGAAGGGAAAATTGAGCAAAGTAGTTCGTTTGAGTTAAGTAATAGTGAGGGACAAAACATCTCTATTGAAGAGATTTCAATAAATGAAGGAATTATGTCAGGTACAGTTGCAAATCCATTGGAAAATGGAGAGTATCTTATAAATTGGAGCATTATTGGAGCGGATGGTCACCTGATGGAAGGAGAATATTCATTTACAGTGAATGTAACTGATTCCAATCCTGTATCCGAAGCATTAGGTGAGACAGAACAGGCAGAAGAAGAAAGTACTCAAGAGGTAGAACAAAATAATGAGCAAGCAACTTCTGAACAAGTAGCGGCGGAAACAGAGGATAATGAAAAAACTTCACCTTTAATTCCAGTAATCATTATTGTGTTACTAGTAGTTATTATTGGATCTGTCCTTGTTATGCGAAGAAAAAAATAGCTATTTGCTGGATTTCATAGTGATAGCAAAACGCATTTTACAGTTGTAAAATGCGTTTTTTAATGCTTATTTTAAGTACATTACAAATTTCAAATCATGTTGATCAAGTGTGAAATTTATAGTTGTTGGGGATTTGACTGTTGGAATAAATAAAATTCCTTCTAAATTTCCCAAAACGTCCATTTTTAATATGCTCAGGATACAAGGTGACAGTTGCATTATTTCTAAGCAATTGCTCTTTTAATATCACGGAACCGAATCGGCCAAAGAGAAATACCATCCGCGATAAGCAAACTCGCGGACACTATTGGATTCAAATAAGTAAGTTCAGTCCATGAGAAGTAACCTTTATTTTACTATTGGATATTTATGTTAAAATAATCTTTGAAACGATTAATTAGAGGTGTTTTTTGTGAGGGATATACAAGCGTTTTTGAGTAACTTCCAAAAAGAAATGAATTGGGAAATTTCTGATGATAATTATAAGGAATCAAAAGCTTCCATATTACATAATTATATGCTGCTGACGACAGAAGTTAGTGAGGTTGCTGAGGAATTTAGAGCGATTTTTAATAAGACATACAAACTAGCCGTAGATGAAGGTATGGATGAGGATAGGGCATTCGAAATGGCTAAAAGCGTTCATAAAGAAAATATCGGGAAGGAACTTTCAGACTGTATTGCATACCTAGTTAAATTTGCAAACTACCTAGATATTGATTTAGAAGAGAGTTTCTATCAAAAAATGGAGGAAATTAAATTAAGAGTAAACAAAGATCAAAGGTAAATAAGAAACTTGGCAAAATAAGGGGTATTTAGGGAGAATAATTATCAAGGTGTGTGAATCTGTATGATTAAAGCAGTAATTTTTGATTTAGACGGTACATTGCTAGATAGAGATGCATCGGTCCAAAAGTTTATAGAGGATCAATATACTCGTTTGATTGAATGCTTGGGCCACATCCCGAAAGAAAAGTACATTTCTAGATTTATAAAGTTGGATTGTCGGGGGTATGTCTGGAAGGATAAAGTGTACCAAGAAATGGTCGATGAATTTAAGATAAGAGAATTATCTTGGGAGATGCTGCTTCAAGATTACTTTACTGAGTTTTACAAATGCTGTATCCCTTTTCCTAATCTGATTAGTACGTTGGAAAGTTTAAAAGCTCATTCAATTCGGTTGGGGATGATTACCAATGGGAAAGGGCAGTTCCAGATGAATAATATCCGCGCATTAGGGATTGAGCAATATTTCGAAGCAATCCTCATTTCTGAATGGGAAGGCATGAAAAAACCAAACCCAGAAATTTTCCGAAAAGCATTAAGGCATTTGGATTTGGCCCCAAATGAGAGTTTATATGTAGGGGATCATCCTGAAAATGATATTAAGGCTGCTAAGAATGTAGGAATGGTTGGCGTGTGGAAAAATGATTTCCAATGGAAACAAGTTGAGGCTGATTTTATGATAGAAGATTTAAATGAGTTGCTATTAATCATTCAAGAAATAAACAGATGATAGAAAACTAAATTTGCATTTTAAAATGGAGGTAGCAAAAATGCCAATTCGAAACTCGGCAAAGGCAATTATTATTCAAGATGAAAACATTTTAGCCATTAAAAAAGAAGATAAAGATGGCTACTATTATATTTTACCTGGCGGCGGTCAGGAACATGGAGAAAATCTTCATCAAACTTTAAAGAGAGAGTGTATTGAGGAGATTAATGCTGAAGTAGAAATAGGCATTCTACTATTCATACGAGAATACATTGGGAAAAATCATGAGCATTTTGAGTTTGATTCAGAAGTGCATCAAACGGAATATATGTTTTTATGTAAGGTGATAGAAGAAAGCCGGGACATCGGCAATGGGATCATCCCTGACGAAGGGCAAATTGGGGTTGAATGGTTGCCGTTGTCTGAGTTATTAAGCTTTAGACTATACCCTCAAACAATGCGAGAGTACATCATTGATTATATCGAAGGTAAGGATTTACCGGTCTATTTAGGAGATATTAATTAATTCAAAGCCAAGGAGAAAATCAGTGAAAAAGATTGCAATTATTGGCTCTGGTGGTTCAGGAAAATCCACATTAGCCAGAGAGCTAGGCAAAATCTTAAAGATTGAAGTCTATCATTTGGATGCACTATTTTGGAAACCTGGATGGGTAGGCACGTCAAGAGAAGAACAGAAAATGGTTCAAAGTGATTTAGTGGAAAATGAAAGTTGGATCTTTGATGGGAATTATGGCGGAACAATGGACATTCGCTTGAACAAAGCAGATACAATCATTTTTCTAGATATTCCAAGAACGATTTGTGCGTATCGAGTATTCAAACGGAGAATTCAATACAGAAAAAAGACTCGGCCGGACATGGGAGAAGGTTGCGAAGAGAGGCTCGATCTTGAATTTCTAAAATGGGTGTGGAAATATCCAAGAACAAAAAAGCCAGCCATAGTGAAAAAATTGGAATTGCTCCCTCGTGAAAAAGAAATAATTACTTTAACTTCCCTAAAAGAGGTAGATCACTTTTTAAATAAAATAAAAGTCATATTGAATTAAGCTCCTAATGTGAAATCCCTGGTTTTGATAACCAGGGATTTTTATATCCTATTTTCCCCACATAAAAACTCGCCCTGTTAAATTGGAGCTACTTTAAGGAACTGATTTATTTCTTGGTAAAGAATCTCGATTCCCTTCCTCAATTCCATTTCCGAACTATATGCAAAGGAAAGGCGGATATGCCGGGAATCATTCGGTGCATAAATATAACCGGGATTTATAAGCACTTTTTTCTTAAGTAACCTCCTAAATAATTCGGTTGTTACAATCGGTTCGTGGAATTTTAACCATATATAAAATCCTCCTTTGGGAGATTCCCAAGAAGCCATGTTGCAAAAATATAGGTTTAATAAGTTATCCATGAGCTCGGCACGCATTTTCAGTTCCGCTTTTAAGTGTTCGATATGTTTTTCATATCTGCCTGTCCGTAACCAGTATTCGACGATTTGCTGTGAAATCGCACTGGAGCCGTAATCCATTTGCATTTTAATATCTGCTAAACGTTTAATGATAGGTGTGGAGGCAATTACCCAACCAATCCGCAAGCCCGGACTTAACGTTTTTGATACGCTGCCAATATATAGAACCTGGCCTGATCTATCGAAGGATTTAATAGCCGGAGTTGGTTCATCAAAAAGTAATTCAAAATAAACATCATCTTCAATCATTGGTAATTGTACTGCTTCACTCAAAGCATATAAACTTTTTTTCGCTTCTAAAGTCATACTGCTGCCGGTTGGATTATGAAGTGTAGGAATTGTATACAAAATGGCTTGTCTCTTTTTGCGAATTCGTTCGATTGTCTCAGCGGTAAGTTGATTGTCTTCCAGGGAATATAGATTCATTCCAAAAGATTGAAAAGTATGAATGGAATTTAAATAAGAAAAATGGTTTTGAAAAATAAATGAGCCTGTTTCCAGTAGTCCAAGTGCAATCAATTGAAGTGCTTGAAGCCCTCCGGAGACAATGCAAATATTTTCAGGCGACGTTTCGACTCCCCGCTTTCTAACATATTGGCATATGGCTTGACGCAAACTGAAATTTCCTTGAGGAGATGAATAGCCAATTGCTTTTCCGTCCAATTGTACCTCGCTAAGTGATCTTTGAAGTTCAGCTGTTGGTAATAATGAGGGGCTAAGTTCACCTGTGCCTAATCGAATGACGGTGTCGTCTTGCTCAAATTCATTAATCAATTGAATCGTTTGATAGTTTGCTTTATGGATGCTTGATTCGATATAGTGCTGCCAATTTGTTTGTTTCTGTTTCACAAGCACATTCCAGGAATCATTCGATACATACGTAGCTGAGCCCGTTTTGGAAGATAACAGGCCATTCGCCTTCAGTTCATCAATTGCTTCTTGAAGTGTACTGCGGTTTACGCCAAGAGATAGTGCAAGCTTACGTTGTGGAGGCAATTTCGTTCCAAGAGGCCACTCACCATTTTGTATTTGTTCTGTCATCCATTGAACAATTTGTTTCGATAAGCTCGTGGTTAGGGAACGATTCGGTTGCCAGTTCATATGTTATCTCCTTTAGATTGGATGGGAATAAAACCGTCCAATTGGACCTTTTTTCTATTTATATCACATGTATGATAGAGAGGAAAGGAGTTTGAAAGATGGAACCTTTACTTCATGGTATACTACTCGCGTTTGGACTTATCTTGCCTTTAGGTGTTCAAAATATATTTGTTTTTACTCAAGGCGTTACACAACCAAGGTTAGCTAAAGCTTTACCGGCAGCAATTACTGCTGCGATTTGTGATACGGTTTTGATTGTACTTGCTATTCTGGGACTATCTTTGATTGTGCTGCAATTTGAATGGCTTCGAATCGTTTTATTAGCAGGAGGAATTCTGTTTCTAATCTATATGGGGAAAGTGATCTGGACATCGCCAGCCGCAAATGTCGAAGGGGAAACTTCCTTGCAGGTGAGAAAGCAAATTGTTTTTGCTCTTTCTGTATCATTGCTGAACCCCCATGCATTACTAGATACAATTGGCGTCATTGGAACAAGTGCCATGAAATATAGCGGGGAAGAACAAGTCATGTTTACAGTTGCTTGTATAGTGGTCTCCTGGATCTGGTTTTTTGGTTTGGCGATTATAGGAGCAAATTTAAAGAAGATACATATACCAACAGGAATCTTTATTTTATTTAATAAATGTTCGGCCATTTTTATATGGGGAACGGCATTGTATTTATTTATCACTATTTTTTAGTATGTCTAATGAGCCCTTTCAAACAGGGGATATTAGCTAAGTGAATGAGGCTGTTCATTCAAATTAGGCATTTACACCAATACATTCGTCTAGAACACTTCTTCCTGGGTGCATATATTGTACTGAGTTCGAAATTGAGGAGGTGTTTTGGAATGGGTAAAAATGTAGGCGGTGAGTACGAATACAGCAGTGGTGGAAATAGCTCTTGGTTCGCTTTATTAGTAGTACTATTCATTCTTCTAATTATTGTTGGTGCATACTACTTTAATGGTGGATATGACTACTAATTAATTAAAAAAGTATAAAAATTAGCCCTCCGAATTCTTCGGAGGGCTTTACAAATATATCACTTTAAAGTTTCCGTGATCTGGGACGACAGAAGGGAAGCCAGATTGTAAATAGTCCTTAAATAAAAAAGGAACTGTTTGTATTGTTTCACTAAGGATTTTCCTATTTTTTAGTAAAGGAAAGTCATACCCTGTTAACCGATAGCTATTCAATACAACACGATAGTAGTGTTCATTTTCCAAAGACTCACCCTTGAAAATCATATTCTTTACACGATGACCAACCGGCTCCCTTATATCAATTAGATAGGAAATCCCACCCCAAAAATCGTACTGATATGGCATAGGTGTGTGAGGATAAACATTTGTGCTAAAATCAATCTCTCCATTCTGATTCATCGCTAATACGGCTGCACTTTGCTCTATTAGCTGTTTAATTTCAATTCCTGCTAATAAAATAACCCTTAATTTATGTTCTCGTGGTGCGTTTATAAATAAATCGCGATTTGTAATCCTGCCGTTCAATCCGCCAGTCTCCATATACAAAAGATCGCAAACAGAGATTTGAGCATCTGTCGCTTTGAGTTGCATGTCATGTATTAGCTGTATAAAGGGATGGCTCGAAAGTCGTGAAGTTAATAACCCGTTATAAGAATAATCTCTTTGGATGTATGTAAGCTCCTGATCTAGCCAGTTCTCTACTTCATTTGGATAAGAGCAAGAGAGTTGATCTTCCTCCAGTTGGTGAAAGATTGCATAACTATGCCCTTGTTCAAAATCTATTTGTACCTCGAAAAATCCAATTCCATGAGAAGCTGGTTGAATAATAATTGTATCTTGAATTTTTTCATTGATATATAAATGCTGGTGACCTGTAATGAGTAAATCAATTCCGGTAATGGCTTCTAAAATTTCGTTTGCTTGATTTTCACCGACTCGTTCCTGATATACCGTACCTGTTAATGGATCTTCGGTAAAGCCGCCATGGTAGGAAACAATAAGATAATCCGGATTCTCATTTGTCACTACATAATCCACCCAATATTGTAAAGCTTTCAGGGCATCCTCAAAGTTAAGGTCCTTCACATATCCGTACTCGTCCCAAACGGGGGTAAAGTGGGTGGTTACACCTACTACGACAAACTTTTTGCCACGAATATTCTTTATAAAGTAAGGTTTAGCAAATTCGCCAATATTACAGCTAATCCAAGGGAAATAACACTCAGAACCCAAATTTTGAATAGCTGATAGATTATGATGAAATTCATGATTACCGAAAACTGCCACATCATAGATTTCATTTGCAAGTTTAATCATTGGATGTAAATTTTTATCGATATGCTTGTAATAAAAAGTAGCGGGGCTACCATCAAGAAAATCTCCGTTATCAATCACTAAATCTGGATTTAATGCTTTCATTTGATTGACCAAAGGCTTAAAACGATCCAGTCGTCCGTGTAAATCGCTTGTAATTAGTATGGAAGTCATTGCTTCACCTCTTTTTGCTTGCAATTTTTTAATAGCATATATTTAGTATGGTAAACGAAAATAGACTTATTTACACCATGTTAGAATATATGCTACACTTAATTTCGTAAATTAAATCTATATATTGTGTTTGTTTTGATTGGGTACTACTATATGTAGTTTAAAAGGGAAGTTCGGTGAGAATCCAACGCTGTCCCCGCAACTGTAATGCTAACGATGATTCGATGCCACTGTGTGTATATCACGGGAAGGGAATCAGAGGACGAAGCTAAGCCAGGAGACCTGCCTAGTAAAACAGAACAATCATTTCTTCGGGGATTGAGAGATGGGGACGTTACCTATTTTCTATACATTTGGGCGTTTCCATTTTAAGGCGATCTCTTTTCGAAGGGGTGGCTTTTTATTTTTGCCATAGGGCTGAAAAATGTATTTTTCTTCTGCTGTTTACACGATGTACAAAGTGGTATTGAAGTAGAGAAAAAATTTAATAGAGGAGAGGATTAGATGAAACTATATACAAAAACCATTTGTCCAAAATGCATGTGGGTAAAATCAGAATTACAGAGAGCAGGTCTTGAAGTAGAAGTGGTCAATATTGATGAAAATGAGCAGGCGAAGCAAACCATCATAGATGCAGGCTTCTTTACTGTACCTGTTTTAGAATTTGATGGCCAGTTGATTGGAGATGTTCAAGAGATTGTTTCTCATATTGAACTGGTTGCAGGGTGATTGCTTATGCTAGCAGAACCGGAAACGTCCGTTATGTTGTTTCCAAAATACAGGGTGAAGCAATTGAGATTGAGGAAGGATTACAGTTGGACAAGCCCTTTCTATTAATTACATATACAGACGGGCTTGGGGATATTCCAGTGAGGGTTGCTCATTTTTTGGAACAAAATGGAACCCTTTGTAAAGGTGTAGTTGTCAGTGGAAATAGCAACTTTGGCCATCACGTATTTGGTGGTGCAGGGGAAAAAATTGCATCACGCTACCAAGTCCCTCTAGTACGCAAATTAGATTTGCGCGGATACAGAGGAGATTATGAAGTCATTCAACAGTTTTATGAAGAGAGGGTCATTGGATGAAAACATTTTTGAAACTAAATAATGATGTGCTGAATCGATATAACACGACAGGACAGCTTGAACTAGAAAAGGATCGAGAAGCGACACGGCGCTACTTTTTAGAATATGTAAACGTTCGCTTACGATACTTTATTGATATTGAAGAAAAGATTCGTTATTTAGTAGAGGAAGGGTATTACGAAAAAGAATTTATTGAACAGTATGACTTAGAATTTATTAAACATTTATATAAAAAAGCATACGATTACAACTTCCGATTCCCCTCTTTTATGAGTGCAAGCAAATTTTACGACAGTTATGCGATGAAGAGCCGTGATGGTGAAGAGATTCTTGAAAAATACGAAGATCGAATTGTGATTATTGCTTTGTATTTAGCACAAGGGAATACAGATTTAGCAGAACGGGCTGTGGAAGCCATGATGGAAGCTTACCAACCTGCTACACCAACAGCTTTAAATAGTGGAAAGAAAGCTCGTGGGGAGCTGGTAAGCTGTTTTAAACTATCAATGGACGATTCGATGAATAGCATTGCTGAAAACATCGGGTATTGTTTGGAGTTATCTCGTCTCGGTGGCGGTGTGGGTGTAAACTTAACTGACTTGCGTCCACTTGGAGATCCCATTAAAGGAATTTTAAATCGTGCGAGTGGTGTTATCCCGGTTGCTAAATTGTTGGAGAATTCTTTCAGTTATTCGAATCAACTTGGACAACGCAACGGTTCAGGGGTTGTCTATTTAAATATATTCCACGCGGATATTGAGAATTTTATCTCGTCCAAAAAACCGAATGCTGACGATAAAATCCGCCTGGCAACATTATCAACAGGCATCATCCTTCCGAGCATTTTCTTTGAGCTCATGAAACGAGATAAAGACATTGTGCTCTTTAGTCCATATGATATTTACAAAGAATATGGTAAACGAATGTCCGAAATTTCAATTTCAGAGATGTATTATGAATTGCTGGATAACCCAAAAATACGCAAAATCAAACGGCTTAATGCAAGGAAGCTTTATACAGAAGTGAAAAAAGCCCAGTTTGAATCTGGTTACCCATTTGAAATCTTTGATGATAATGTAAATGAAGTGCATCCACTAAAAAATATTGGTCGCGTAGCAATGTCGAATTTGTGCACGGAAATTTTACAGCTTCAGCAAAAGAGTATTATCACAGACCAAGATGAACCAAATGAGTATGGCTTAGATGTATCCTGTAATCTCGGCTCAATAGATATGCATGAAGCAAGTAAAGTAGCTGATTTTGGTAAATTAGTGGATACAGCAATGCGTCTTTTAACCAATGTATCTCAAATGACGCATATTAAAAACGTTCCATCTGTTGCGAAAGCAAATAAATTGATGCACTCAGTAGGACTTGGCGTTATGAATTTGCATGGCCACTTAGTGACACAAGGAATCCTGTATGGTTCGAAGGAATCCATTGACTTTATCGATGGATTTATGGAGGCGCTTAACTATTACTCTCTTAAAAGCTCAATGGAAATTGCAAAAGAGCGTGGTGAGACGTTCTACCAATTCGAAGAGAGTGAGTATGCAAACGGCAACTACTTTGAATCATATATCAACAAAGAAGAAAAAGAGTATCTACCAGAATCTATTCGTGCTCTTGGAAATGTGCCGATTATTACAGCGAATATGTGGAAAGAGTTAGCGGAAGACGTGAAAGAATATGGATTATTCCACTCATATAGATTGGCTGTTGCTCCGACTGGATCGATTAGTTATATCAGATCATGCACGGCATCCATTTCACCATGCACCGAACGCGTGGAAGTGCGTGATTATGCAGATAGCCGTACGATTTACCCAATGCCATATTTAACGAATGACAATGCTCACCTGTACGTAGAAGCCTATGATGTCAATGCTTATGACCTCATTGATTTATATGCTGCGGCACAAAAGCATGTCGATCAAGGGATTTCAATGACCCTCTATGTAACGGATGCTTGGACAACTGAGCAGTTAGCGAAAATCTATATTTACGCTTGGATGCGTGGCATTAAGTCGGTTTACTATGTACGACAACGTTTACAAACATTAGAGGAGTGTGTGGCATGTCAAATCTAGTCTATGAGGCAGTCAATTGGAATAAACCGACGAGTGAGCTCGCTCAAATATTTTGGGACCAGCAATGGAAACAAATCTGGTTTCCAGAAGAAATTGCCGTTAGTAAAGATGTAAAGCAGTGGCAAAGTTTTGAACATCAAGAGACTTATAAAAAGGTATTTGCTGGCCTTACACTACTTGATACGGTTCAAACGAATATCGGAATGAACCAAATTGCTACGTATGCAACAGATTTACAAGAAAAAGCAGTCTTCACAGTATTTGGAGCTTTTGAGGCGATTCATGCAAAATCGTATTCTTATATTTTTACAACTCTTTGTACCAACGCTGAAATTGATGAATTGTTCGAGTGGGTTAAGAAAAACGAATATCTTCAATACAAGGCAAACAAAATAGGAGATATCTATAACGCCATTGAAGAAGGAAATCCAGAAAGCTTATGGAAAGCCATGTTCTCCTCGGTGATGCTAGAATCTTTCTTATTCTATTCGGGCTTTTTCTATCCTCTTTATTTAGGTGGACAAGGAATTCTGCGTAATTCAGCAGAAGTGATTTCGCTCATTTTGCGTGATGAATCCATTCATGGTCTTGCAGTAGGGTTCTTCGCTCAAAATCTTTTCAAGCAATTTACTAAGGAAAAGCAAGATGAGTTAACGGTATGGGGATATGAACTGTTATTGGACTTATATCAAAATGAGATGAGCTATACAGATGATGTGTATGCAGAAACAGGCCTTTCACCAGACGTAAAAGCCTATGTTCGTTATAACGCCAATAAAGCGCTAATGAACGTCGGATTTGATCCAATGTTCCCTGAAGAAGAAGTAAATCCGATTGTAATGAACGGTATCCGCAATGAAGGGTCGACTTATGATTTCTTTAGTCAGAAAGGATCCAGCTACGCAAAAGCGAAAATGGCTCCTATAACGGATGACACATTTGATTTCAAAAATAGAATATAAAAATGAAACCTCACAGAAGCAGTAAAGCTTCTGTGAGGTTTTTCTAGTTAAATTAAGATTCATCTGAGAGCTATTAAATTTCCTCTGTTTTGTGTTTGAATTTTATGTCTATATTTGTAGAACGATTATTAAAGGATTATAGTATTTTTTTGCGAATTGTATGATGTAAGGGGTGATATGTATGTCTGAATTAACAGTAGTATCAGAAACATCAACAAGTGAAGAGCTTATTTATAATACGGCAACGGTGAGTAAAATATTAAGTATTCACGAAAAAACCTTGAGAAGATATTGCACGCTAATGCAAAACTATAATTACAATTTTCAAAAAAATAGAAATGGACACCGGCTTTACTATCAACAAGACATTGAAATCATTAAGAGAATTATTCACCTCAAAAATTCAAGCTCGTTGACTTTAGAACAAGCTGTGAAGGTTACGCTAGGATTGGACGTGGACAGTGAAGAGGAAAAAGTTAATAATGAATCGACCTCTTCAGATTTTGATTATAACCAACTGCTTACAGAGTTTACTACATTCAAGAATGATCAAATGGAGTTCAATAAAAAATTATTGGAGCAATTGATCAAACAAGAGCACTATATAAAAAACAGCATTGAGGAAAGAGACAAAAAATTAATGTTTGCGATGAAGGAATCCATGGAAACAAGAAGACAGCTTGCCGCGGCAGCCGAGGCGGAAAGAGAAAGTGAGCAGAAGAAAAAAATATGGTGGCAGTTTTGGAAATGAAAAATCAATTATATAACAAATTGTGAAAGCTTGCGGATAGTATGACGCAGGCTATTTTTGTGCTAAACGACTGTTTACTAACTAATGAAAATAGGCGTATAGTTAAGTATATAAATTACCTTAGAAAGAAGGCTTTCGATGTTAGCTGAATTGGATAAACGTCTCCAAAGATTAATGCCGATTTTAACTCCTCTCAGCTTAATAGCGGGTGTTCTACTGGAAGATGTCGGGGGGGAATTGGTATTTCTTGTGCCTTTCTTATTTGCATTTATGACATTTGCCGGAAGTTTAAGTTTGAACTTTCAAGGTTTAAGAAGCTTCGTGAAGTATCCTTGGGTTATTTTAACAACCATCGCTGTTCTACATATACTTATGCCATTATGGGCGTATTTTATCTCAAATCTTTTATTTGATGATCATTTATTAGTCATCGGGTTTATTTTATCAGTCGCTGTCCCTACTGGAGTAACAAGCTTTATCTGGGCAAGTATCTGTAAGGGAAACCTCCCACTTTGCCTCTCCATTATCTTAATTGATACAATTCTTTCTCCTCTCGTATTACCAGCATTAATTCACCTTGTAGTAGGAGAAACAGTTGCAATTAATACAATGTCAATCATGTTGGATTTATTCTGGATGGTTGTATTGCCTTCGATTGCAGCAGTATTGCTAAATGAGTGGACGAAAGGTGAAATAGACCATACTCTTGGTAAAACTCTCGCACCTTTTCAAAAGCTAAGTATATTTTTGATTGTTGCCATTAACAGCAGTGCTGTTGCCCCCTTCCTGAAAAATATCACATGGGAGATTGTGGGAATCATTTCGGTTGTTTTATTGCTCGCTGTGTTTGGTTATATGATGTGTTTAGTACTAGGTCATTTCTTATTCAAAGACTACGAGATTATTACAACAATTGTTTTCACGGGTGGAATGCGGAATATTGCTGTTGGCGTGGTTATTGCAAGTACTTACTTTCCGGCTAAGGTTGTGATGCCAGTAGTGTTTGGTATGCTGTTTCAGCAGATACTTGCCTCACAGTTTAGTAGAGTCCTAGAAAAGTATAATGAAAAATTTCTATCTGACGAAGAGCCACTTACTAAAGAGAAGGTAGTCTAGCAAGAAAAGGGGGAGTATGAGAAGAATGTCTACAATCAACGTAATTTCATACAATAGCAATTATGCTGAACAATCGGTTGAAATGTGGAGAAATAGTAAAGAAAAAGCTATTGGTCAAAAGGAAATTCATAGTTTTGAAAATCATGTGGAGTACTTAAACCATATTTTATATCCTCAGTACAGAGTGGAACTAGCCGTACTGAATCAACAGGTTGTAGGACTGATCGCATATAATGATTGTGAAATCAGCCAGCTCTACATTCATGTAGATTATCAAGGTCAAGGAATAGGCGTAATACTACTAGAAAGAGCAAAAGAACAATCTTCTGGGAAACTCACTTTATATACCTTCGATGTAAATAAAAATGCCCAAAAGTTTTATGAAAAGCACGGTTTTCGGATTATCGGAAGAAATCATGATAATGAAGAGGGACTTCCGGATATCCTTTATGAATGGGTAAGGTAAAAGATAATATGATTATTGATGGGGAGTATGGACTAAAGTACTTCCTTTTTCGTTATACAAAAGTCGCACTTTGAGTATCTTTAGGTCTATAGATAAGGATTCAGAAAAGTGTTACTTTTGTTATAGGGAAAAATTTTAAAGGAGTTGTTGAACGACATGGGCATTAAAGCGACGAATGGACTTTTTATAGGAAATATATTGTTGGTAGTTTTATTAGTAGTCAATCTTCTATTTGCAACATCTACGGTAACTACCATTATAAGTGCAGTGGGGATTGTCATCCTTGTGATGGTTACATTCTATACATATAAATCTATTACACTTCCAATGAAAAAAACGCTGCAGATGGCGAGACAGATGATGGATGGTGAACTACAAATAGATGAAGCGCCAAACGTAAAAAATGAGTTTGGGGAGTTATCTCAATCTTTGCGAAGTATGGGGGAAAATCTTAAAACTATTTTTGTTCAATTAAATCGCTTATCAGGACAATTAGTCGCATCATCAAACAATTTAAAATTGTCTACCGAGCAAACAAATAGATCAACAAGCCAAATGGCTGCTTCAATTCAAGAGGTAGCTAGCAGTGTAGATATTCAAGGTAAGAACATTCAAGAAAGTGCTACAGCAATGAGTGAGATTACGATTGGGATTGGTCGAGTTGCTCAAACGACAAGCAATGTGGCTGAGTCAGCTTCCGAAACTACCACTCAAGCCAATTTAGGCAATAACTATATTCAAAAAATTGATGAGCAAATGAATTCGATCTATCAAGTAAATAATGAAACGAATTCGGTTATGAAAGAGTTGGAAAGTAAGTCGACGAAAATTGGCAGCATTATCGGAGTTATTACGGGTATAGCTGATCAAACGAATCTATTAGCATTAAATGCAGCAATCGAATCTGCGCGAGCGGGGGAGCATGGAAAAGGATTTGCTGTTGTTGCGAATGAAGTAAGGCTCTTAGCAGAACAGTCAAAAGAAGCATCAAAACAAATCGAAGAAATTATAAAGTTAATTCAACAGGATACGAATCAAGCTTATGAGATGACAAATAGAGCGACAGAGGAAACAAAAAACGGATTAGAACTAGTCGAGGTAACAGGAAAAACATTTACTCAAATTTTAGCGTCTATTGAGAATGTCAGTGCCCAAACTCAAGAGCTATCCGCAGTTGTTGAAGAAATGTCCGCTAGTACGGAACAGGTAAATGCGTCATTTGAGGATGTTTCACAATTAGCTCAAAATTCTACATCGAAAATGTCGGAAATTGCAGCAGCATCTGAACAAACTTCATATGCGATGAATGATGTGTCCGCATCATTCATTGACTTGGCAGAAGTTGCAGACAAATTGCAAGAAATGGTAAGTAAGTAAAGAGCTGATTGTTAGATGAGTGTCAAACCGATTCAATCGGATGATGCTCATTTTTTTGTTCCTGAATATAACTTTTGAACAGTGTCCAGCGCAAGCAGCAAGCCCCACGAGTCGGTCTGCCTTCTCCTCGAAGGCAAAAAGTGCCAACTTATCCGGATGCTCCAGCATCTTGGGGCTCACACGATATTTCGTTTTCCTGGACACGGGGCTAGGCAGGACGCTTGCACTTTTCCTGGAAATATCCAAATAGTGCTAAATGCACTTTATTTTTTGTTGTTTACTGTATACAGTAGTGAAACAAATAGAGGTGTTTTTATTGAAAGGATTTAACTTCTTCCATCCTTTAGTATGGAGTATTTTACTTGGCACCATTTTTACTCGTGCAGCAAGCTTTATGACCATTCCATTTCTCGCATTATATCTTCATGATGAGTTACATGCTTCGCCACTCGTTATCGGAATAACGCTGGGGGCCGCTCAGTTATTTGCAACCTTTGGAGGGATTTTCGGAGGCTTTTTAACAGATAAGCTAGGGAGAAAGCTTGTTATCATCTTTACGATTTTTGTCTGGAGCGGCGTGTTTATTGGTTTTGCTATTGTTCAGAGTGTGGTATTATTTGCGATTCTCAGTAGTCTAAACGGGTTATGCCGCTCCTTTTTTGAGCCAGCAACCCAAGCTTTAATGATTGATTTCACAGAAAAAGAGAAACGTAGAAGGTTATTTTCAATACGATATACAAGTATCAACATTGCGGGCGTAATCGGGCCTGTTTTAGGTGTATGGATTTCTAGTTTGTCGAGTGCTGTAATACCATTTATTATTACCGGAGTGATGTATGCTGCGTATGGTTTTGTACTTATTGGCTTACTAAATCATTTTGAAATGCGCCAGCAAGCAGCAGAGAGACAGACGCTTTCCCAAATGTTAAGAGTGGTAGGAACAGATAAAAAGCTGCTTCTTTTACTGGCTGGTGGAGTACTCATCAGTCTTGGTTACTCACAATATGATTCCACATTGCCTCAACTAGTTAATCTTTCTGTAGAAGAAGGGGTACAATTATATTCAATTTTACTCGTTATCAATGCTGCGATTGTTTTATTGCTGCAGCTGCCAATAAGTGTTTATACGGAAAAAATTTCGGCCTATAAAAGCTTGAGTTTTGGTATGTGTTTCTTCGCTTCTGGATTTATCTTATTTAACATGGCATCAAGTTGGACAATGTTTATAGTGGCGATGATCGTCTTTTCGATAGGTGAGATTTTTGCATTCCCGATGATGAATGCAATGATCGAAGAGATTGCACCAGATACACAAAAAGCCACTTATTTGGGTGCATCTCAATTAAAAAATATTGGCGGATTTATCGGTCCGATTTTTGGTGGATGGCTTCTAACTCATTATGTAGGAGAAATATATTTTGTTATGGCAGGGATTGTATTGCTAAGTCTCGTATTTTATAAAAAAGCTTTATCTATGAATAAAGTAGCATAAATAAATGGATGGGGGATTCAACATGAATGAAAAGTATCCAATTGGACAGTTCTCTTGTAGTGAAGTCATTTCTTCTGAAGAAGTACAGCTATGGATTCACGAAATTAAAACACTTCCAGCGAGATTAACTGAACTTGTACAGGGACTAGATGAAGAGGTAATTAATAATAGTTATCGAGAAGGTGGCTGGACGATTCGTCAGCTTGTCCACCATATTGTCGATAGTCATCTGAATTCCTATATACGATTCAAACTAGCATTAACCGAAAATAATCCAACAATAAAACCCTATGCAGAAGACAAATGGGCGGAACTTACTGACTCCAATCTTCCTGCCTGCGTATCATTAAACTTAATACAATCATTACATGAGCGATGGGTATACTTACTGGAAAATCTTACAGTTGAACAGCTAAAGAGAACCTTCACTCATCCAGACTCTGGTGAGATTACTCTTGAGAAAAATATTGGGCTTTATGCATGGCACGGGAATCACCATCTATCACACATCCAAAATGCAATCAATAAATAAAAGTGTCACCCTTTTGCTGACAACAGAAAGGGTGACACTTTCGTTACTTATTAGAAGGATATATTCTTTTTTGCTTCCTTTGCTGCTTTAGCACTTGCGATAAAAGAAGCTGTACTAACTTGGTTTCGGCTGTCTGATGTAAAGGATGGACTAAATTGGATTCTTCTAATGGGTCACGCGTTAAATTGTATAACTCGAATTCTGCATCAACAGGTTCAGTTTTTGTTGTTTTAATTAACATGATAGCTTCTTTGGTGTCCGAAAGCTTTGTTGTAAATAGTTGCTGTGTTTTAATATCTTCAGAATGGGGCGTACTCCAAAATTGTGGATTATCAAAATAACGCGTATATTTCCAGATTTCCTCTGTATCTTCCTTGCCTGTAGGTAACTTAATCATGATGGTTTCTAAATGATTAGGTTGACTAACGGATGAATAGGGTTCTCCCTGCAATGTTGTTTGATTTAACCCTTTTGTCGCCTCATCATCTGTCATAAAATAAAGGGGGTCGTTAACTTTCATAATAGTTTGTTCCCCCTTTATTAAAGAAGCAAGATTTTTTCCGACAAAAGGATGGACTTCAGAGTGGGTTTTGCGTAATGCTTCTTGTACATCCTCTAGATTAATGCCGGCTAGACCTAGTAGTGTAGGAAGAATATCCACATGACTTGTTAATAAATCTGTTTCTCTTGGTTCTGCAAATAATCTGGGGCTATGAATAATGAAAGGAACATGAAGAGCTTCTTCATAAGCATTATGCCACTTTTGAAACAATCCGCCGTGTGCTCCTAGCAAACTGCCGTGATCAGATGTGAAAACGATGATGGTATCCTCATAGAAAATCGAATTGGCAAGTGCAGTATAAATTTTAAATAATTCATCGTCTACTTTCTTGTGAAGTGTGTAGTATAGCTGTCGATAAAACTCTGAATCAATCGTTGGCTGAAAGGCTTTTTGATAAACATCTCTATAACTCCTCTGAGCCTTTGGTTTAGTGCTTAGATCTTCCCTTGACGTAGGTGCAGGTGAGATTTCTGGTACTGAAGGGTCAATTTCAAAGTTGAAATTTGGGCTTAGTCTTGAAAGTGAACCGAATAGCGTAATATCATGTGGATTGACTAAAGAAGAAACAATTAGCCAAGGATTCTGGCGTGTTTTTGAATTTTGTTCTAATGATTGAATTAATTCCACAACCTCTGCTCCATAAACTTCGTCGCGTCCACTTAACCCGACTTTTGCTGAGGATCCAGAATTCCGAGGGTCTGCTCCATGAGGTTCAGGTCCAATCCAACCATTAAAGCCATATGCATTTAAGCGATTTGCCTCTGCATAAAGCCTTTCTTTTGCAGAATCCGGTAAGCCAGTGGTTGTATCGTAACTTGGTAGAGCATTGTGTGTACCAGGAATTAAAATATCTTCATCTGAAAGATGCCATTTTCCCCTCCAAAATGTTTGATACCCTGCTGCACGAAAATAGTTGCCTAAAGTAGGCACAGTGTTCGGGTCAAGCCAATATACGTTTGAATCGAATGCTCCTTTGGCCGCTCCGGTTGTTTGTGTCACACCGTGAAGAGATGGATAGTGACCCGTAAAAAGCGTTGTTCTGCTAGGTGCGCAAGCAGTACTTCCAACATAGTGATTTAAAAAGGAAAGTCCTTTTTCACGTAAAATTTCCTGTGTAATTAAATTTTCCTTTCTCCATTCTTTTAATGCTTCCGTTTCATAACAGGGCGGGTAACGTTGCTCATCGACGATTAAAAAAAGAATATTAGGTCGCTTTAATTCTTTAGACTCATTTGCCGAATACAAATTTTTCACCCCTTTAATGAGTTATTATATGTAAAACTGTTTATAAAGGTTAGACTATTTGTACAGATTACTTAGGAGGAATCCTTTCAGTGCATGAACACGTCAGATATTGAATAGGAGAAAGGGAGGTTTTTATGTTTAAAATCTATAGAATCATACATATAATTTGGACAGCCATTTTTGCTTTTTTCATTTCCATCCCTATATTGGAAGGTGGCTTCGAAAGAGCGGTATATGATGATGCGTTTTTTGTTGCTCTTTGGATCATAGGTGTTGTGTTCTTATTTATTAAGAAATTGACGAAAATAGGGTTTATATTAACAATAATGCCATTATTATTTGCCATATTTACTTTTATTTTTTAAGCATATAGCAAGTTTGACATAACACCTTAAGGTTGTATATAATCAATATATAACACCTTAAGGTTGTATATTGATAAAAAGGGAGCATTCATCACATGTCAAATGAACAAAAAAACTTGCCGGATATTGTACAAACTGTATCCATAAACGCACCAATCCAGAAGGTTTGGGATTATGTGTCGACAGCAGAAGGAATTGCGGAATGGTTTATGCCAAGTGATTTCAAATTAGAAGTAGGACATGAATTTACAATTCAATCCCCATTCGGTCCATCTCCATGTAAAGTACTTCAAGTTGAAGAACCAACGAAAATTTCGATTGCATGGGATACTGATGGATGGGAGTTAACCTTGCTCCTAAAGGATATGGGGAATGAAACAGAATTCACGGTGATTCATGGTGGCTGGAAAGAAGACAATGCGATTGTTCCAAAAGCGCAACGTCCACAATCGGCAATTCGCGAGACAATGAATCAAGGTTGGGCAGGTATTGTTCAAAAATTAAAACAACTGGTTGAAGCTTAATGAGTGCAGAGCTGCAAAAAGTTGATGTGTTTCAAGCAATAGCTGATCCAACTAGAAGAGAGGTACTTCAATTACTTTCGCAAAAAAATCAATCGATTGCTGAACTATCTTCCCACTTTGAAGTGAGTCGGACGGCTGTTGTGAAGCATCTCAACGTTTTAACAGAAGCCGGATTAGTACGTGGTGACAAGAATGGTCGAGAAAAAATCTATCACCTGCAACCTGAACCATTAAAAGAGTTGAAGGATTGGCTCGCTTACTATGAAAAATTCTGGTATAACAAATTGACGAAATTGAAGTATGCCGTTGAAAACGATTCGTTAAATAAATAACTTCAGCAAAAAAGAATCTATTATGGACAAGTGTCCAAAATAGATTCTTTTTGTCTTAAGGAAAAGTTGCAACTTTCCCTTTGTGGATAATTTTTGTGAGTAAGCAGCTTGCCCACAGCTAAGAGGTGCCCCGCGCTTTCGTTCCTAATATTACCAACGGAAAGCTCCTGCTAGAGCAATTCCTGCAATGGCACCAATTGCGATCCCAATACCCAATCCGCCTCCACCAAAGCCCCAAAAGCCAAGACCAAATCCGCCAAAGCCACGACTTGGCATAATCCAAACCATGTCTCGATCAACTCTAGTAATTGTACCGACATGTCGACGGCCGCATTTTTCTGTAATGTGAACTCTTTTGCCTATGTGACGGCAACATAGATCGTATGCTTCTCTTGGATGCATTCTATTTCCCTCCTTTATACTAAACTACTACTCAATATATGAAGCTAAGTTTTTATGACACGTGTGAGGAGTCTAAAGCATATTCTTCCAGAACAATAAATTATAGAAATAATAGTTTGGAATGGGGAGAGATAGATGTCAGTCGTTCATACACCGTTGGTACTTTCTAAATTAAGTGAAAGAATTAAACATCAGGAAGAAAGAATAGTAGAAATTCACAGGGAAATGATATGTAATCCTTTGAAAGAATTTTTCCCACAATTCACTACGGAAGAAATTCAAGGAGAGCTATTATCAAGAGGATTATTTGATCCATTTGAAAGTACGGCAATCAGTGAGATTTTGATGGGGCTTGAAGATAGAAAAGTATGGAAAATCGTTCAACAAGAATTTGATTATCTTAAACAATTATGGAATGGACCAGATGTGCCTATTTTTATTTTTCCACTAACAAAGCATCGACCAATAGTAGAGGGTGCAGAAGTGAAGAAAAACGGTGTTTCTTATAGTAACGTGCTATTTTTATTTGTCTGTGAAGAACTAGAAACAGCGGAATTAAAAGCTTTGCTGGCGCATGAGTATCATCATATCTGTAGAATGTCCTACTTAGATAAATCCCCGCATGAAATCGAGTTGCTTGATACATTAATAATCGAAGGAATGGCAGAATTTGCTGTTGAAGAGTTATATGGTGAACGATGGTTATCCCCGTGGACAAAGGTTTATTCACAGGAAGAGTGCTCGGCATTGTGGATAAAATACTTTGTGCGAGCGATACACGAAAAAGGTGTGGATAACCACTTTTCCTATTTATATGGCAATGAAGCTAAGGGGCTGCCAAGATGGATTGGCTACGGTTTAGGCTACAGAATAATTCATTCTTATATTGAAAATGGAGGAACATCCAATCAAGAGCTATTATACAAAGTTCCTTCTCATAAAATATTAAAAGGTTCTTCCTTTAAAGTTTAATAAATCTTCTTGCGGCCAATTTAGCTTGTGTAATGGTTTTAAGTCGTTTTCTTGTATAAAAAATTAACCAGTTACTCACAAATTGTAAGTAACTGGTTAGGTAAATGTTTATAATTTTAACGTGTTGCTGCTTCGTTGGCTGCATGTAACCCAATTGTTTTATTTTTGTTCCAAATGGAGTTCCATTGACTTAATGCTACTGGTATTTCACCTTGATAAGTCGCAATTTCAATTGTAATTGCAGGGATACGTTTTTCATTGATAATCCAAGCTGTAGAGTTGCCCGAGCCATATTTATAATTATAGGCGGCCCCTTTAGGCTTAATAGGATTATACCCTGTTAGATTGGCAATTTTATTTACAATTTTGCGATCTCGTTCCAGTTCACTGGCTGTTTGGACCCCGCCCCAATAGATGATACTGCCTGAGGAGTGATAGGAAAGATTCGTTTTGAATTTATGTTTATTTACAAATTCCACAAAGGCTTTTGTTTCCGGTTCCGAGAATGCTCTTGGACCTTTGTAGTTTCGATAGCTTTTTTTAGATGGGATTTTCCCCCAACTTACACCACCGAAGTTTTGATTTAAATCTACGCCACGTCCATTGGCCTTCCAACTTTTAAATGACCCATTTTTTGCATACGTTTTTGCATAACTGATATTATTCGGATCTTTTAGTGCATTAATGCCTTGTTGAACGAGGGTAACGCCATCAGGATTCATCATTGGCAAGAACCAGAGCGATACTTTATTTAAAGTATTCCTTACATCCCAACCACTAAATACCGCATTGCGATTAAATGAGAAACTATATGTATCAATCATTTCTAATAATACATTAGTAGTCATATGTTCACGGGCATGGAAAGAAGCATCCATTAAGATTTCCTTTTCGCCGGTTCCTACACGTAGACCATAGATATCACGCCCTTCAGCGGAATATCCAATAACCTCACGTTCTGTAAACTCGGGATACAGGAGTGAAAATACTTCGATATAATAGGACATTTTCGAATAAGAGATTGTTGATTTGCCATTTACAATACCTTTATGATAAAGCTCTTCAAATTTAACTTGAGCTTTCTGTCCCATGAAATTGATGATGGCTCTTTTGTTATCCTTTGAAATGCCTAGTAAATCCACAGCTTTAGCATGGTATAGTGCACCAATATGATTACCCTTTTCATCATAAACAGCAATATTTTTTTCTGTATATAAAGTAATAGGGAAAGAAGCATTTTGCTTCACTGTTAATGTTGCCGCTTTGTTTGATGGAACAGCTGCACTTTTCTCAACAGCATAAGTTACATTATCTTTTGTAAATAAGTAATACCTTGAATTAGATGAAGTTGGCATAAAAGTATAGCCGTTTTTAAGTGTTCCAAGGGGATAGTAACTATCTTTTACTTTTTTGTATAATGTGGAACTTCCACTCGTTGATATTTCTTTGTTAGAGCCGAAGCCTGTTGTATATTTAGCAGGCAAATAGGCAACTGTGCCACCAAAGAGGATCCTATAAAATTGTCCAGTTGTACCGATTACAACAAACTTTTGATTGGCTATCCCATTTTTGACTAAAGGTGTTTTTGTGCTTGCATCTTTATATAAAATAAATCCTGCCTTTGTTGTGAGTGTATCTTTACGAAATTTCTCTGTTATAGTAATGGATTCCTCGGTGAAGATTAAATCGGAATACTCAACATAGTAATTATGATCCCCAACGGAAATTAAAAAGAAATTAGTTTCTTCAGTTCTTGAAACTGTGTAAACTGCGGATGAATTTGTATTAATAGCCAAGACCTTAGATTTGTTGGAATCAGCGTAGATTTTGGCACCTGATTTCATTTGAACCGTAAAATTATTCATTGTTGAAGAAATAGGGACATAGCCAATCGTTTGTCCGACTAATACCTCGTAATTACTCCCGCTAATCCCGAGAATCTTCATTGTGGTAGATTGGGACAGTGATACAGCAGCTGTTGCAAGATTGCTATCCGAATAAATAGTACTGTTTTCTTTTAATTGGATAATTTCGTTTCTGGTAGAAGTTTGTGGAGCAGTCGTTTGGTCGATAGTTGATGTTAATGATTTATCGACTATATATTTATGATTCCCAATCGTTATTTTAACTTTAGCAGGGTCCGATGTTGATTCGACTGCATAGCTAGTATTGCTTTGGTAGATTGTACCTACCAGTTCACCAGTTGTAGAAAGCAAATTTCCATCAGCAATAATAGTGGCCGAATAACTGTTTGCAGTTGCTTGTCCAACTGCAATCGCGTCAATTGGTAGATATCCTTTTGTATTGCCTATTTCAACAATGTACAGATGATTTTCTTTTTCAAGAACGTTTAGCGACATTGTACTTGTACTGGTAATCATGGGAATTGTCATTTGGCTATCCTTATAAATAGTAAATGACGCTTTCGTAGTCACTGTTTCAAGAACATTATTGGCTTCATTTTCAGTAGTGCTAATAATTTCTACATCATTGTTGTTAATTGATAGAATGTCTTCACCAATCATAATCTGAATTGTATTTTCAGAGTTTGCGATACCAACGAGCTCCGCATTATTAGAAACTGTTAAATGATTGCTTATGTAGTCTTCCTTAAACTTAAAGAGATAGGTTTGACCAGCAATAAGATGATCATATGTATTATTTTGCTCTGTTAATTCTATGTTGGCTACATCTTCAATAGTCTGGGAATAATCTTCAGCTACATCAACCTCTTGTACTGTTTGATCTTCTGTATTAGCGATTGCCTTACTTGGTAATCCGGTTAATAGGGTTGAACAGGTTAGGAAAAATACGAGAAGACAAGAAGATAGCCTCTTCGATGTTCTCTTGTTATACATAAGCTTCAATTCCTCCTTTTAATTATTAATCTAATAATATCTCAATATAGTACGAAATTTAAAATATTTTTGAAAAATATAGAAAACAACCTAAGGTGAGTTTGATAAAATCAGGCATATTTATAGAATAAGCCTCACTTTTATAAAGAAAATTATCTATAGACCAACCCATAAGAATAATGAATAATTTAATGAATTCATTTAACTTTCCATGTTTTAAATTTTTTTAATACAGTATCGGTTTGGTTTATATCTAGAAATAGAGGGTAATTAGTAATTTAAAGATTCCTAGATTAACAGCTACAAACTTACCAATAAACTTAATTTATCGTTTTTGTGTATTGCAATGAATCTATCCCTTTGATTTGAGCGGAAATCTGCTGAAGAGAAAAGGCGAGGAAGGAGATTAAAGTATGTTGAAAATAGAAAATTTAACGAAAGTCTATCGAGGCGGGAAATTTGCTGTTGATAAGCTAAACCTTGATATCCAAGAAGGAGAATTTATTGCTTTCATTGGTACCAGTGGAAGTGGTAAAACAACCGCACTAAGGATGATTAACCGAATGGTTGAACCTACAAGCGGGAAGATGACCTTGAATGGAAAAGATCTGAACAAGATGAATGCCGTTACTTTAAGGAGGAGTATTGGTTATGTAATCCAGCAGATTGGTTTGATGCCACATATGACGATACGAGATAATATTACGTTGGTACCACAACTTTTAAAATGGTCAAAAGAGAAGAAGGACGAGACAGCTCGCCGGTTAATTGAACTAGTCAATTTACCAGAATCCTACTTAGATTTTTACCCGGCTCAGCTTTCAGGAGGGCAGCAACAACGTATTGGTGTTTTACGAGCCCTTGCTGCAGATCAGGACATTATCTTAATGGATGAACCATTTGGTGCTCTTGACCCGATTACACGGGATACACTTCAAGATTTGATTAAAGATCTTCAACAGCGACTGAATAAGACGATAATCTTCGTTACGCATGATATGGATGAAGCTATTAAACTGGCAGATCGAATCGCGATTATGCATGAAGGGAAATTGATTCAATTTGATACCCCCGACAATATATTAGCAGCCCCAGCTAATGACTTTGTTAAGGAATTTATCGGTTCACATCGCCTCATTCAACAAAAACCAAATATTAAAACCGTTGATGAAGTAATGATTAAACCTATCTCTATAACACTTGAAAAAAGTCTCGATGAAGCCATTCGTTTAATGGTGGAAAAACGGGTTGATACGCTATTTGTAACAGATGGCGTCAATCGACTACAAGGATATTTAGATGTAGAAAGCTTTACTGGTGCCCGTAAAACGAAGAAAAGTGTTTCAGAATGCTATGAAAAAGACGTCTTCTACGTAAAAACGGGTTCTAAATTACAAGATTCTGTTCGGAGAATTTTAAAACGTAACCTAAAAAATATCCCTGTCGTCGATGAGGAGAATCGTTTGGTGGGGTTAGTGACTCGTGCAAATATTGTCGATATCGTTTATGACACAATTTGGGGGGATGAAGAACCAACCGCTTCATCTGAAGGGCATACTGGTTCTGAAAGTTTTAGGGAGTTGATTAGTGGATGATCGCCTTTTTCACTGAAAATAGCTCGGATATTCTCTTGAAAACTTGGGAGCATTTTTATATTTCTATGATTGCGTTAGCTTTAGGAGTAATTATTGCCGTCCCAATAGGTATCCTTTTATCGAAATCAAAATATATATCAAAGATTGTTCTAAGTATTACTAGTGTTCTGCAAACTGTACCATCCTTAGCCTTACTCGCTATTATGATTCCGTTATTTGGCGTAGGGAAGGTACCAGCAGTTGTTGCATTATGTATTTATTCTTTATTACCAATATTAAATAATACGTTTATTGGCATGCGCTCGGTGAATGGGAATACCAAAGGTGCAGGCATTGCAATGGGAATGACGACTATACAGTCCATAGTATTAGTAGAGTTGCCATTAGCAATACCTGTGATTATGTCAGGTATTAGGCTATCCGCAGTATATGTTATCTCCTGGGCAACGCTAGCTTCCTATATTGGTGCAGGTGGTTTAGGCGACTTTATTTTTAACGGCTTAAATTTATATCAAGCGGAACTCATTATTGGTGGTGCCGTTATCGTTACTCTTTTAGCGTTGCTTGCTGACTTCCTACTATCAAAACTAGAAAAGTGGGTAACTCCTAAAGGACTAAGAATCGAAGGGGGTCGTGCTGCATGAGGAGACTCCTACTAACGAGTGTAATCTTACTATCTTTACTAATAAGCGGATGCTCGCTATCTGGTAATGCGGAGAGCAGCACGATAAAAATTGCTTCAGTTGTAACAACGGAAAGTCAAATATTGGCTTATATTACGAAATATATGATTGAACATTATACAGATGAAGAGGCCGAAATCATAAATAACCTTGGTACAGGTACTGTCGTCCATCAAGCAATGGTAAATGGGGATGTCAATATTTCAGCTGTTCGGTATACGGGGACGGATGTAACAGGTGCATTGCATGCGCAACCTATAAAAGATGCTGATGAGGCATTGGCTTTTGTACAAAAGGAATTTACAGAAGAGTTTAACCAAACCTTCTTCGATTCTTATGGGTTTGAAAATACCTATGCCTTTATGGTAACGAAAGAAACTGCAGAAAAGTATAACTTAAAATCTGTAAGTGATTTAGCGTCTATAGCCGGTGAACTTGAAGCAGGTGTCGATACTTCATGGATGAATCGTGAAGGGGACGGATATAAAGCATTTGTCGAAGAATATGGATTCGATTTTTCTCGTACCTACCCAATGCAAATTGGTTTAGTTTATGATGCAGTTGATTCGGGAGAGCTTGATGTTGTCCTGGGTTATACAACGGATGGACGTATCTCGTCCTATGATTTGGTCGTTTTAGAGGATGATTTAAACTTCTTCCCTCCATATGATGCGAGTCCATTTGCAGATAATGAACTACTTGAGGAAAAACCGGAAATCAAAGAGACATTAGATCGATTAGTAGGAAAAATCTCTACAAAAACCATGCAAGATTTAAACTTCTTGGCAGATAATAATCTAATTGAACCGGCTGTGGTGGCGGAACAATTCTTGAAAGAAAATGATTACTTTTCGGGAGGTGATGAGTAATGAGGGATATGTCTCAAATGTCTACAACGGATCAATTTTTCTTCTATATAAAAGAAAATGGCATGTATGTATTTAATCTGTTTTTAGATCACTTTCTAATTTCGATTTATGGTGTCTTACTGGCAGCGCTTGTTGGTATTCCGCTAGGTATTCTCATTTCAAAATATGGAAAACTCTCTAGTGTGGTCATTACCTTAGCAAATATTATTCAAACGATTCCAGCCCTCGCTTTAATGGCAATATTAATGCTTGTATTAGGATTAGGGAAAACGACCGTTATTGTAACAGTATTCTTTTACTCATTACTTCCAATTATAAAAAATACGTATGTCGGCATTACAACCATCAATAAAAGTGTTACAGATGCAGGGCGTGGAATGGGGATGACCAAGACACAAGTATTATACATGGTTGAGTTACCCTTATCCCTTTCAGTGATCATTACAGGAATCAGAATCGCCCTTGTCATAGCAATCGGAATTACTGCTATCGGTGCATTTATTGGTGCTGGAGGTTTAGGTGATATTATTATACGGGGTACAAACGCAACGGATGGTACGGCTATTATTTTAGCTGGTGCCTTGCCAACTGCCCTAATGGCCATCTTGTCGGACATTCTGCTAGGTATCATTGAACGTCGATTGGATCCAGTAAAACGTCAGCAAAAGAAACTTATTTCAACAATATAATCTCTTGATACAGTTTAAGTGCTAGCCTCTATAGAGTTATAGAAACTAGCACTTTTTTATTGAATATGAAGATATATGTTTTTTTGAATAGTGTCTAGCGCAAGCACCCCAGCGCCTTGAATGCGTCTGCCGCCTCCTCGAAGGCAAAAAAAAGTGCCAACTTGTCCGGAAAGCTCCAGCAGATTGAGGCTAAGCAGGGTGCTTGCGCTTTTCTTAATTATTCAAATCAGATAATCCTGGGCTGTGTTCATTTGGCATTTCAGGCAGTTCTGGAACTGGGTAAGGCGTTGGCGGGTCAACTACACGCAGTTCTCCACTATTGCGGCTAGGTGATACGCCGTTAAAGATTTCTCCTGCTCGGTGGTCATCTAATCGGAAGTTAAAGAATGCATTATGGAAGCCCATATCAATATACTTTTGACATTCTGGATATTTGTTAATGTCATAATTCGGAATCGGCAATATTTTTGCCCAATCAACGCCAAGTGTTTCAAGAGCTTTAGCAAAAGCGTTTTGGTGAGCATTATCACGAACTATTAAAAAGGCTAAGGTTTCTCTGAATGCTTTATTTGAGCTCATTTCGTAGATTCTTGTTTTTTGAAGAACGCCAGTTGATTCAAGTACAAGGTTGTCCAGTAAATCCGCAACTAAATTACCATGACTATAAACATAATTCCCCATCCAAGGGTTGCCTGCTGCATCAACAGGTAATGAGCTTTGAGCACCCATTATATAATGATGCGGATTTGCATGTTTTATAGCCTCATCTAGTGGGGCTTGATCGATACCGGCATTACCAACGCCAGGGTCTCCAGAACCATTTAGCAGTTGGTTGATAGTTGTTTGAACAAGTTCAACATGACTAATTTCTTCTATAAAAATACCACGGATTAAATCGCGATATTGCTTCGCCTTGCCTCGGAAATTGGCACTTTGAAATGAGAATTGCATCATCGTACGCATTTCACCGAAACGTCCACCAAGTGTTTCTTGCAACACCTTGGCGGCCGCAGGATCTGGTTTATCTGGAACAATCATATTAATTAAATCTTCTTTATAAAAATACATGGAATCTCCTCCTAGGAAAGTAGTCTGCCTCATAGAAAGTATAGGTTTGTATTTCGATTCTATTCAGTTTACAAAACAAAATTGAAAGACAAACGGTAGGGAGAGGAGATTATTATTCGGTGGGATTAACATTGTTCACTCAGTTACATACTGCTAGTACTTGTAGTATTAAGTTTATTCAGCACTATTTAAGGGAAATTTCTTTTAAGATCTAATGTTTTAATGTGAGAGGGTTAAGTCCAATGATAAATTTTTTAGGTATAACACATGATAATCATATAGAAAAAAATATTGCTATAAATCAAGCGGTATTGGCAGATTATAAATGGTTCTGGGTTGATTTTAGTGAACCTACCGAAGAAGAAATACAACATCTTGCAGATACGTTCCACTTTCATCCCCTCGCGATTGAGGATTGTGTGCATGAGTTTCAGCGCCCTAAATTGGATTATTATAAAAGCTACACATTTTATGTAACCCATCTTCTTCGAGAAGAAAATGAAAGCATTGTCAAAGACGAATTAGATTTTTTTGTTGGAGAAAGCTGTATTGTCACTTTTCATAGTGTGGCTTCGGAAGAGGTATCAAAAGTGTGGGGTCGATTTTTAGCGCAAGAGTCAATAGCTGGTTGGGACCCATACTATATCTTTTATGAAATATTAGATAAAATCGTCGACAATTACTTCCCACTCATATATAAAATTGAAGATGAATTAGAGAAGATGGTTGAGAATACGAATAAGAAATCGATGAGTCATCTCATGGATGAATTATTTGAGACGAGAAATATGCTATTAAATTTGCTGCACTCTGTTAATCCAATGCGGGACTTACTATACCGTATGTTGAATTCCCACCATCTGAATGTGGACCGCATTAGTGAAAGAAGAGAATACTTTTCGGATATATATGACCATCTGTTAAAGTTATCGGAAATGGTTATGACAAATCGAGAAGTAACAGCAGATATTAGGGATAGTTATCTATCATTAAACTCTCATCAAACAAATAATGTCATGAAGCTGCTGACCATTATCACGTCGATCTTTGCGCCATTAACCTTTATCGCAGGTATTTATGGAATGAATTTCAATAATATGCCAGAGTTGTCGTGGAAATATGGGTACCTTTTTTCGCTCGTTTTAATGATGATTATTGGGATTATAATGTTGCTTTGGTTTAGAAAGAAAGGCTGGTTTAAATAAGGGTGGATCACCTGGGTACTTATTTCATTTTTAAGCTTAATAAAATTAATAAAATTCCTCCAAAAAGGCAAAACATTTTTTGGAAAGAAATCTTGTCTCCTAATCCCGCAACCCCTAAACCTGTTGTAATAATGAGGATACATGGGCCGACTAAAGCCAGCATGGAGTTAAGGGTCAGTGCTTTTTCTAAATCATGCGATTTATACATTAAGCCGGCTATTGTTATCTCTATACTGCCAGAAACTAATCGCAGCAACACCATATAAAGTAATGCAGATGCCACATACACCATCCTTTTGTTTTGATAAGAAAGTTTATGCTTGTCCGTTATTGAATATTTATACTAAAACATGAAATTCGTGTAAAGCTCGTGATCTATGCAATGCAAAAAATTTAAAAGAGTCGCTCCTTTGAAAGAAGCGACTCTTTTAAATATAAGAATTATAATTTATTAATTACACCGTGAAGAGTTTCTGTTAGCTCCTCATCATACTTTGCAAGTTCGATAAGATTTGCTAAACGTTCACGTAAAATATGACGTTCGATAACTAATTTTTCATCTAGTACACTTACTAATAATTCAATAATTAAGTTATTGCGAATAGCCAATGCTTCACTTTCACGTTCTGGACTAATCTTGGCATTTGGTTTTATAACTGAATTACCCATTGAAAATTCCCCCTCATGTGATTCGCTTGTTCGATTAGATTTTATCACATAATCGATTAATTATAAATGTTAGGAAGTTTAGTTTTTGAAATCAAGATATGAATAAAGGAATTTAAAAGAGTATTTAGAATATATATTTAAGGGTGGTTTTATTCTTTATTATGCAAAGGGGGAAATAGAATGAGGGGAACAATTCATAATAAAAAAAGAGAAGTAACGGAAGAAGAGGCATACGAATTTCTGAAACATGCACAAGTTGCCCATGTTGCAACAATTAGTCAAGATGGCTATCCGTATGTCATCCCATTTGTGTATGTATACGAAGGTGGCCAAAAACTTTACATACATATAGGAAATATACGGGAGAGTCATTTTTGGGAAAATGTGAAAGTGAATCAGAAAGTGAGTATTGAGGTATGCGAGATGGGTAATATTGTTCCTGGTAAAAAATATGCATGCCAATCCGCTTTAGGCTACACAAGTGTAGTGGTGTTTGGAACGATAAAACATATTGAAGAGACTGTAAAAAAAGAGTGGTTTTACGATCGGCTGTGGAAAAAGTATGGAGATCCTAATTGGAATTTTGAAAAGGATGGCTACCCAGCTTTACCAAAAACCGAATTGTTTGAAGTAGAAATTGAAAAAATGACAGGGAAGTTTAGTGATGCAATAAGCCATTAGCTTCAAAAAAAGGAGCCGTCTATTTAGAGCCGTCTCCTTTTTGGTTAGGATGGTTTTTCGGAGGTGATTCCAATTTCTTTATATCTCTTTATACGATAGGGGTTTTTTCGTTCCGGGAACATAATCTTATCCACAAAATTCAGGCTTTCATCAACATTTTCTACGGTTTTTATCTGATCATCACTATGCCCAGCATTAATGTGAAGCTTCAACGATGCTTGCTTTTTCCCTGTAACTCGATTAATGGTCTTCGCCAATTCTACAGCTTGCTCAAAGGGTACGATACGGTCAGTTGTGCCATGGATCATGAAAATCGGAGGGAAGTCTTTATTTATATAATGGATAGGACTAGCGACTTTCGCCTCTTCTGCCTTGTCTCGAACATTGTAGCCCATAAGCTTGTTTGAAATATTTATGCTAGCATCTGGTAGGTTGGAAATGTCTGAAATCCCATACCAGGATACGACACCTTGTATTTCGGATGAAGCCTTGGAATTACCCATTGAAAGATCCTCCATCTCTTCCATTCCATTTGTTGCGGCGAGCATACTAGCCAGATGTCCTCCAGCTGAATTTCCCCATACAACAATATTGCGTGTATCGAATCTGTATTGTTTTGCATTGGCACGTATAAATCGGATTGCCGCTTTTATATCATGAAGTTGAGCCGGCCACTTCGCCTCGTCTGTTAATCGATAACCTACATTTATCACTGCATAACCTTGTTGAGTGGCCATTTGAATCATTTTTAAGGATGCTGATTTACGGTCTCCGCTTGACCATCCGCCACCATGAATAGCTACAATAACTTTATGTGGTGGATTCCCATTTGATGGATATACAATATCAAGTTGTTGACGATCATTTTGTGTATCAGTATAAGGAATATTAAGTGTTGTTTTTTTAAACTGGTCCATATCGATGTACTGAGCTGATCCTTTAATGGATTCATCTGCATCAATTTCTTCTTCACCGTCAGCCTTTAGATTAGTAGTAAGTTGATTCAGAAGTTGTTCATCTGCTTCACCGGTAATGGTTATTTCTACATTTGACGAGTTGGTTTCAGCAGATGAGGTACCTTGAGTTTCTTGAGCGAGGGCAAAAACACTACTTAAACTAAAGAAAAGTATGAAACTAAGCATTGCTATAGCAATTTTTTTCATAGTTTCCCCCCTGGTTAGCGAGATTTAATTGTTGGTTTATTGTCTCCTAATAAATAGTGGCTATACTCAGAAGGGTTCATTTTGTGATATGTAAAATTTTTCTATTATAAATCCGCGAATTCTGCTATAAATGTAGTAGATAGGGGGATTTACAGCATGAAATGGAAGGACTATCCTCAAAATGTAAAGGTAAGATTATTAACTTCTTTTTTTAATCGAGCCCTGTCAGCTTCGGTATTGCCCTTTATGGCACTGTATTTCGCACAAGAATGGAATAAAGTCTCCGCAGGTATCTTTTTGGTAATTACGGTTGTCATTAGTTTCATTTTTAATTTAATTGGTGGTTATATGGCAGATCGATTTAGCCGAAAAAAACTCCTTTTAATAACATCTTTCTTTACTGCCGTGATGTTTTTACTAATGACTGTAAGCTTGTTGCCAGAGCAAAACCTTGTCCTATTATTCGCATTTGCTTATATCATATTTACCGTGACCAGCAGCCTTGAATATCCGACAATGGATGCTCTTATAATTGATTCCACTACTCCTGGGAATCGAAAAGCGATTTATACAGCAGACTATTGGCTGCACAATCTATCCATGGCAATCGGGACGGCAATAGGTGGACTATTGTATGTAAGTCATAAGATTGAATTATTTTCCGTACTGTCGGTTATATCCGGGGGTATTTTTATCGTGTATGCGTTGTGGTTAAATGACATCAAACTTGTATTTCTTAAACAAGAACATAATAATGCAATGTTGGATATTATACATAACTACAAAATGGCTTTCCGTGATCGTTCATTTGTTTTATTGGTAGCTGGTTTGATGTGTATTAATGCAGCAGAATTGTCTTTAAATAATTATATAGCCGTGCGATTAGCAGAAGACTTTGAACGAATCTCTATTGGTGATTTTCAGATTACGGGAATTAGAATGCTCAGTATATTAAATGTTGAGAACATGTTGCTTGTCGTGCTTCTTACATTTTTTGTGAGTCGCTTAACGGATCGATTCAGTAAAAGAAGGGTAATTTTCACTGGACTGATTGTATATGGAATTGGCTATGTAATGGTTACATCTGCAAATCCATGGTACCTATTAGTATTCTTTAATTTTGTTGCAACTATCGGGGAATTAATCTATTCTCCAATTATGAGTGCCCAACAAGCAAGTATGATGCCGGAAGATAAAAGAGGATCTTATGCTGCTTTTGCTAATCTGGGTTATACAGGTGGTGACCTAATTGCCCGATTTAGCCTCATCATCGGAGCATTTCTATTACCGACCGAAATGTCTATTTATATCGGAGCCGTTATCGTAATCGGTATTATTCTGGTGTATAAAGGACTTCTTAAAACGAAAGAGTCCCAAGAAATATAATTTCTTGGGCTTTTACTGTTAAATCATCATCATTAAAGCGTCTTCTCCGATTGTTCCTTTTACAATTCCTAGTTTTGCCGCTTCATGAGTGACAGACTCTAGGGGAGCTCGTAATAAGTCATCGATTGTTTTTACACCTACTGCTCGACCTGCAATGATTTTGCGATCGGCTAATTTACTATTTAACAACCCAACATCTAACGCCCCACACATAATGTACCCGTTTTCGTTTGAAACAGTTAAAAGTGTCGTTTTTGGTAACCGTACAGTAACAGCAGTAAACATGTGTCCGTTCAATTCGATTGGTTCTATCGAAACCATATTTATCGCCCCTTTCCTTTATAAAATATGGAAGGGGGAAAAAAGTGTTCCCCTCCAGAACGAATTTCTAGAGGCAAGTGGATGAAGAATTTGATCAAAGAATTCCATTTGAACTGATTAAAAGAAAAAATAGAAATGAGCATGATTTTTTATTGAATGTTTCATACTATATCTGATTTCACGTAAAGAAATCTACTATACGACAACAGGGGTGTGACGAATGAATAATAAGGGAATATTCGGTTCTCATTCTTCAAAGAATCACAGCAACTGGGATAAGCCAAAGTTTCAAAAGTCTCAAGTGAATGGTAAAACGGAGGTCACACTTACGAACCAAATTTTGAGATCAAATGCTAAGGCTAATCGTTGGTAAGTCATAATATAGTGATTTCAGTGAAACAAGGCCCGGAATATTCCGGGTTTTTTTATTCAGTATATAGATTAGTTAGATGCAGCCCGGAGATTTATTTCTCCGGGTTTTATATGTATATAATCTAGTTCTATTTTTAACAATTAATACATAAAAACAAATATGTAAAAGTATACCTATTATGCATGATTTTCTATATTGAATATATATCCTTATACAGATGATAATGGCATTGAAACTACGTCTTAGGTCTGACGTTGAAATATTTCTTGAGTCGGTTACCAGGTAAGAGTCGATATTCTATTATTAGTAGTAAGATATAAACAAAGGAGTAATAGGATGAAAAGAAAGAAAGTTTACTTATTACTGACTGATACAGGCACAATGTTTACAAGGATGATTAAGCTTTATACAAAAAAGCCTTATAATCATGCATCGATTGTATTTGATGAGCATTTTAATGAAGTATATAGTTTCGGGCGCAAGAAACCCAGAAATCCATTTATAGGTGGATTTGTCAATGAAGATGTAAGGCAGGGCTTATTTAAAAATGCGCGATGTGCTATCTATAGTTTTGATGCAACAGAGCAGCAAATCGAAAAAATGAAGGCATTTATTAGCAAGATTGAGATGGAAAGGCATCTTTATCGATACAATTTATTAGGACTTATTACGTTTATTATCAATAAACCGTATCAACGAGAGCATGCTTTCTTTTGTTCAGAGTTTGTAGCACAAGTTATAGATAGTGGTGGCATGGGTCAATTCCAAAAACCAATTTCTCTTGTATCACCGAATGATCTACAGAGCATGAACAACCTTCAATTAGAATTTGAAGGAAAATTAGCGGACTTGTTGGAGAATGAAACTTCTAATCAGGTTTATCCTGCTGTTTAAATTATATATATTTCTCACACCAAAATGTTTCTAATGATACTTTTGGTGTTTTTGATTATGTTTATTGTTTTATGGGTAGGAGTATAATCAGAAACGGTTTAGAGAGACTAAGAAGAGTGAACGGAAAATGAGGTGACGCAATTGGAAAATCAAATGCCAAAAGAAGAAGGAATCGATCATAGTATTGCTCTTTTAAAGGAAGGCTATCACTTTATTTTAAACAGAAGTGAAAAGCTTCAGTCAAATGTTTTTGAAACACGTCTTTTAGGTAAAAAAGCAATTTGTATGATAGGCCAAGAAGCGGCCCAAATTTTTTATGATCCTCAAAAGTTTCAAAGAAAAGATGCTGCACCCAATCGCCTTGTTCAAACTCTATTTGGGAAAAATAGTGTTCAAACCTTGGATGAGGAAGAGCATCGCAATCGTAAGGAAATGCTTATGTCGGTTATGTCTAAGGAACAATTGACCCATCTATTTGAGCTTACACAGATGCAATGGGAGCAATCCATTGATAAATGGAGCAAAATGGATACAATCGTCTTTTATGAGGAAGTAAAAGAGTTGCTTTGTCGCGTTGCATTTAAATGGATAGGTTACCCTTTACACGAAGATAATGTGAAGAAATTGACGAAAGAGCTTGCTTCCATGTACGAAACTGCTTCAGCAATAGGTCCGAATCATTGGGTGGGAAGAACGTTTAGAAACCAAGCCGAAAAAACGATTCATCAACTGATTCAAGACACTCGAGACGGTAAGATAAAGTTTCCTCAAAATACAGTTCTTCATCAGTTTGCTTTTCATAAGGATTCTCAAGGAGAACTATTGGATGCCGAGACGGTGACAGTTGAAGTGATTAACATGTTAAGACCGATAGTTGCCATATCGATCTATATTAATTTTTCCCTTTTGGCCCTTCTCGAATTCCCAAAAGAAAAAGAGAAGCTACAGTCATTTAATGACTACTCAAAGCTTTTTGTACAAGAGGTCAGAAGATTTTATCCTTTCTTTCCATTTGTAGTTGCTAAAGTAAAATCAGATTTTAATTGGAATGGCTACCAGTTTAAAGAGGGTACATTAACTTTACTGGATCTTTACGGTACCAACCATGACCCAACGAAGTGGGAAGACCCACAAAAGTTTAATCCAGAGCGATTTGCCTATTGGGAGGGAAGCCCATTTAGTTTTATTCCACAGGGTGGAGGAGATTACTATTTAGGTCATCGTTGTGCTGGTGAACAAATTACGATTGATGTGATGAAAGTCAGTCTAGATTATTTAGTGAATCGAATGGAATTCAAAGTACCAGAGCAAGATTTGAGTTTTGAAATTGATGATATCCCAAGTATCCCTAAAAGTAAAATCATCCTTGAACAAATTACAAGAAGCCGAAGTCACTAGTTGATTTCGGTTTTTGTTATTCCGTGATGATGTTGTGATCATGTAATACATAGCTTTTATAAAAATCGTATACGGAATTTTTCTTTTATAATGGCTCGAAGTTCGTAGAATGCATTCATTTAATGAAAACTGTCGATTCAAGCAGGATTTTTTGATCCGCTCTCGAACACTAAGAGGTATAAGAAACCTATAGGAGCTGAATTTTTTGCATCAGAATAAGGAAGAGATTTTAATGCACTATGAGAATTCTGTCGAGTGGGTAAAGAATTTGGTAAATTTAACGGAAGAGCAATGGAGGACACCTATTGCAAAAGGGAAATGGACAATCGCGGAAGTCATCGGTCATTTTCCTGCCTGGGATCAAGTTCTTTTAGAACAACGCCTTCCCTACTTATTTGATGGTGGAGTACTTCCAAAAGGACCCGAGGTTGATTCTTTAAATCATCAGTCATCTTTAGAGAGTAAAGTGAAGACAAAGGAAGAAGTAATTACAAAATTTGTTGCTGTCAGAAGAAAGTTAATTGTTGCAATCAATAATATTAAAGATGAATTATGGGAAAGAAAAATTCAAATCAATCAAACTAAATTAACAATAACGGAATACTTAAAAGGATTTGTCGAACATGATGAACATCATTTTAAACAAATTCAGGATTCTTTAAATGCCATAGATGGTCGTACAAATGATTAATAGAGGTGAAGGCAATGGATGATAGATACCCAATCGGTCAGTTTAAAAAACCAGAGATTATTACGGACGAATTAGTAAAAGAATGGATACAGAATATATCTACCTACCCTATAAGATTAAAGCAAATGACGGAAACATTAAGCGAAAATGATCAACAGCTTACTTATCGGGTGGGTGCATGGACAATTAAACAACTTGTACATCATATTGCGGATGCACAAGTAAATGTTTATACGCGAATTAAACTCGCATTAACAGAGGAAAATCCACAGATTAAACCTTTTGAAGAAAATGCATGGGCAAATTTAGAAGACTCTAATCTACCTATCGTAACATCATTACAAATAATTGAAGGATTACACGCTCGTCTAGCCTATTTACTTGAAAAGTTAACCAATGACCAACTCGAACGAAAGTATTCACATCCAGAAACGGGTGTACAAACAATCCTATCCACGTTGGCTTTTAGTGTATGGCACGTAAATCACCATCTTGCACATATCCAAAATGCTTTAGGTACTAGAACTATATAAAGATGATTATTGATTTATTAACCCTTAATCGAATCGAGGGTTATTACTTGAGGAGGAAATAGATGAACTTGGGCTTAATGCGAGTAGGAACTATCTACTTGCCTGTACGGGAAGTTGAAGTAGCTGCAAGCTGGTATGAAGAAAAATTAGGTGCTGATATCTCATATCTTGATCATGCAAAAGCAATCCTTAATTTTGCGAATCAGAGTTTCTTTCTAGTTAAATCTCCGCCTATTGAAAGTGCTAATTTTCTAGATAGTAACGGGGAAGAACGGTTTTCAGTAACGTTTGAAGTAGATGGATTAGATGCCCTCCTTCAACTTTACGAAGAGTTTAGTAAAAAACAAGTACGAGTAGGAATGATTGAGGATCGTGGACATACGGGAAGAAACTTCATCTTTCAAGATTTAGATGGGAATAAATTTGACGTTTGGAGCGAATTAAGTCCTAAATATAAAGAGAAATTTATAGAAAATCTGTAGGAGGATAACTATGAATCGTTTAAATTTACTTACTTTAGGAGTAAAGAACATGCGAGAGTCCCTTCGGTTTTACCGAGATGGGTTAGGTTTTGAAGTATTGGTTTATGGCGAGGAGTCCAATCCGGATGTAATTTTCTTTAATAATAATGGGACCAAAATATCGTTATTCCCGATTGAAAGATTAACTAAGGATATTAATGAACAACAGCCCCCGGAAATAGGCACAGGGTTCGGAGGAATTACATTAGCCTATAATGGAAAATCTAAAAAAGAAGTTGATGAAGTTTATTCATTGGCAGAAAAAGCGGGAGCTAAAATTGTTAAAAAACCCGAAACCGTCTTTTGGGGTGGCTATAGCGGTTATTTCCAGGATCCAAATGGCTACTACTGGGAAGTTGCCTACGGCGAAATGTGGGAATTTGATGAAAATGATATGCTGATTGTTAAAAAATAGGGTAAGCCATTTTAAATTTATGATATAATTCGTGTAACTGAAGAGAAGGGAAGATGGGTGGCCGATGATTAAATAATCTTATTTTTGTTTTTGGAATTTAAATTCAAGAATTTTAAAATAGGATTAGTCTGCCCATTTTTCCATAAAAGTTCAACTGCTATTGCTGTCAATAGCTTCTTTGATATTGATAAAAAGCCGATTTACTACTAAATTTTTATCAAAAATCTAGAGTTGTGCTTATGCTTGTATAGGAAAGTCCAATACTTTTCTATCAGCCAAAAATGAGACTAATCCTTCCAAAACTTTTTGGGAGGATTTTTTTACGCTAATCAATAAATCCTCCCTTTAATAGAAGGGATGCGAAGATATATGCAAGAGCTTTTAAAATTGCAAGACATCAACTATGAAATCGCAAATAATACAATATTTAAAAAGATAAATGGTACTGTGCATAATGGGGACGTAATCGGAATCATCGGCAAGAATGGGGCAGGAAAATCTACCATATTGCAATTGATTTCAGGAAATCTTCCATTATCTATTGGAAGGATCAACTGGTTACAACCACATGTTTCGATTGAAATGGTTGAACAGGAAACAGAAGATTTTACTGCAGAACATGTGGAGACAGAAGAAGCAAGCATGTTAGCCAAGTGGAAGGTTCCTTCAAATCACTATCATCATCTAAGTGGTGGGGAGAGGCTAAAAGCAAGACTCGCAAAAGGGTTGTCACGGCATGCACAGCTTCTCCTTTTGGATGAGCCGACAAACCATCTCGATGAACAATCTACAAAAATTCTACTCGAGTATATCAAACATTATAAAGGAACCATTATTCTTGTATCGCATGATCGGTATTTTTTGGATAAAGTAGTCACAAAGATTTGGTCTCTCGAAGACCAACAGTTGATAGAGCATAAAGGCAATTATACTAGCTATATGAAAGCACGCGAACTGAGAAGGCTCACACAGCAACGGGAGCACGAAAAGCAGCAGCAGATGATTCAAACAATCGAAGGACAATTAAATGAGCTTACATCTTGGTCTCAAAAAGCACACGAAGCTTCAACAAAACAAGAAGGATTTAAAGAATACCACCGTGTAAAAGCGAAACGAACGGATGCGCAGATAAAATCCAAAAGAAAACGTCTCGAGAAAGAACTGGAGCACTCAAAAGCTGAAGCCGTGAAGCCGGAATACGAGGTACAGTTTAAAATAAACGCAAATGATAAGCGCGGAAAACGTTTTCTAGAAGTGAAAAACCTAAAAAAAGCAATAAACAATCGAACATTATTTGATCATGTCAATTTTACAATCCAGCACGGTGAAAAAATTGCATTAGTAGGTCCGAATGGAAGTGGAAAAACAACTCTGCTAAAAATCTTTATGGGTGAAGTTGAAGCGGAAGGTGGAGAAGTCTGGATTTCCCCATCTGCCAACATTGGATATTTAACTCAAGAAGTATTTGACTTACCTTTATCAAAGACACCGGAAGAATTGTTTTATCGTGGAAACTTTGAGGAAAGAGGGAAAGTTCAGAATCTATTGAAGCATTTAGGTTTCGAAATGACAGCTTGGAAAGAACCTATACAGAATATGAGTATGGGAGAACGAGTGAAGTGTAAGCTAATGGTATATATATTAGAAGAAAAAGACGTACTAATCTTAGACGAACCTACCAACCATTTAGACCTTCCTTCCCGTGAACAGCTGGAAGCGACTTTATCAGATTATAATGGAACATTACTTATTGTTTCTCATGATCGCTATTTCCTTGAAAAAACAACGAATAGCAGTTTGGAAATTAAAGGAAATATCATCTATAAGCAATATAAAGAAATGCCATCTCAAATAGATTCACAGAAAGAATTGCTGCTAAAGCTAGAAACAGAAAGACAGGAAGTGCTGGGTAAGCTAAGTTTTATGACAGTTAAGGATGGGCAATACCCCGAACTGGATTCAAAGTTTAACGAACTAACGAAACAAATTAACCAGTTAAAGAAACACTTATGAGGATAAGCCATCAAGGAACCTGTACAATTCCTTGATGGCTTTTTATGAATGATAAAAATATGTTGGCTTTTCTCCTTCAACCGCTTTACAAATGGTTAATAAATGATTAATAGTACATTAACATAAGAGGCTTATGATAGGTATTAATCCCCTTCACTAACAAGGAGTAACTATGAATTCAGTATCATATACAAGAGAGCAATCTCTAAATTTATTTTCCTATCTAAAATACTTATTAAATAAAAGGCAAGATGATTTTCTGTACTTTAAGAGATATAACGAATTGAAAAAAATTATGCAAAATGAGTCATTAGAAACTTTTTTTCAGCCGATTGTTAATCTCCAAACTGGAGCAACATTTGGATTTGAAGCGTTAAATCGTCCTAGTCAATCTCAATTATTTTCAAATGTAGATCATTTCTATGAATTTGTTGGTCAGACAGATAGGGTATTTGAGTTTGAAAAATTTTGCCGAAATCTATCATTGAAAAGATATATTGCCGGCTTAAGCGAAAAGCTTCAAGAACAAGATTTTATCCTATTTATTAATATTCATCCACATGTATTACTAGATAAGCATTATCATAGCGGAGATACTTTACATTATCTGAATGAAATGGGTATTCATCCAGAACATGTCGTCTTTGAGTTGACGGAAAGAAGTGCCGTGACTGACTTTCAAGAGTTTGAACGCGTTTTATCCCATTATCGTTCACAAGGATACAGGATAGCAATCGATGATGTTGGTTCGGGCTATAATAGCTTAAAAACATTAATCTTTCTAAAGCCAGAGTTTATAAAGTTGGATCGTTCACTCATTCAATATATTGATGAGAGTACACCCAGCCAGCAATTAGTTTCGCTTATCTATGATTATGCCGAACAATCCAATACAAGAATCATTGCAGAAGGAATAGAGAGAAAAGAGGAAATTAAGTATCTCCAAAAACTAGGGATACATTATGCCCAAGGTTATGCGTTAGGTAGACCAAATCGGGAAATCAAGGTTGGAGAATTGCCTAGCTTACTTTAGAATCTCATGTAAAAATTGATGTAAATAGGTGAGGAAATGATGACGAAAACAGGTGAAGCAGTATCAAATATCGGACGAATTGTTAAGGCAGTTCCTTCAATTTCGCCAACTCTTAAAAATAAAGAAGTAGACAAATTATTTACCGAGAATCCTGATATGCGCGGAATCGTAGTCGTACATCATGAAAAACCATTTGCTCATATTACAAGAACACATTTCTATCAAAAAATTGGAACGTTATATGGCTATAACTTGTATATGGGAAGAGAAAGTCAATTGCTAGCTAAAAAAAATCCTCTCATTGTTGATTTTCATCAGCCGATTACAGAAGTCAGTAAGTTAGCAATGGAAAGACAAGAAGAGGATTTGTATGATGATGTTATTGTGACTAAAGATGACAGATTTATGGGTGTTGTTAGTATAAGAGCATTGCTAATGGAGTTCGTTGATATACAAGTGCAATTCGCTAGTTTTCTTAATCCATTAAGTAAGTTGCCTGGAAATCACCTTATTGATCAAAAGTTAACAGAAATACTGTACCTAGAAAAATACAGTGTACTATATTTCGATATAGATTATTTTAAAACGTATAATGACCTATATGGTTTTAATAAAGGGGATAAGGTCCTTCTGCATTTAACGGATATCTTAAAAAGAAACATTACCCAGCAGGGCTTCTTTTTAGGACATATTGGTGGAGACGACTTTATGGCCATTCTCCCTCAATATAATGTGGATGCGATGTGTGAAGAAATTATTAAGGAATTTGATGTAACCATTCCGGGTTTCTATGATGAGAAGCATTTAAAAGACCCAAATTTTAAAGTAAAGGGAAGATCGGGGAACTTAGAGAACTTTACGATTATGTTTTTATCAATCGCTGTGTTAACAAATGAAAAACAGAAGTTTGATAAAATTGAAGATATATCGAATGCAGTAGCTGCTATTAAACGAAGTTGCAAGAAGGTTAAGGGCAGCTGTTTCATTATCGATGAAGCGGAATGTTTCTCCCCGACACTTTAATTAGTACAAGTTGGCGTTTAGACAGCTCCTAAGCAGAAGCAGGATTAGAATCTATATGGGTATTTTTTAAGATCGAATGGAAAAGTAGTTTTACCTTTTTCATTCGATTTTTTATTACTCAATGTATAATAGAACAAAAGCGTTTCTTTTAAAGGAGTGATAAGATGGCTCGAAAAATTGCGCCGCTTAATGGAACTACTCATGCAAAGCCTATGAATAATATGGCGATACTTTGCGTGAGGTTTTTAACATTTTAATCGCCTTAAGTATCTAGTCACTTTATTCATGTGTGCTTTGCCCTTCACTTTGCAAGTTAAAAAAGTAAAGGAGCGAAAGTGGATGCGTTACGTAAATGCACATGAAGTTTTACCGGAGGAGCTATTAATGGAAATCCAAAAGTACGTTCAAGGAGATTTGATTTATATTCCAAAGACACAAAAAGAACGTATTCAATGGGGTGCCTTATCTGGTGAAAGACAAAGACTGCAAAAGAGAAATGAGCAAATAAAAAGGCACTATCAAAATGGCGTTACTCTTGGACAGTTAGCGGAGCAATACCATTTGTCTATTGAAACCATTAAAAAGATAATATATAAGAAGTAAAAGAGCTGGTGCAATGCCAGCTTTTTTTAGTGTATAGTTTAATTTTAAAAATACTTGGCAATTGCTGTTTTCCTTTCACTTCTGTACCCTAGAAATTAAGGAGTGGATAAAATGTATTTTATGACACCAGAACAGTTTCAATTTGTTAAAAAACAAGCAAAAAAAATCTTGAACACATATACAACATCAAATGATCAGAAAGTCATCCAAGCTATTCAAGCTCTTGTTCAGGAAGAAATTGACGATAAACTCACTTTCGGCGAAATTGAGCAGCAGATAGTGCTGCAGCCAATTTTTCATATTCAATCAAAAGAACAGCTGGAGTTATTTCTAAAGGACATTAAACAGTATGTCGAACCGTTTCAACAGCCAACAGAAGCAGAGTTGAAAAAGTTATTTCCTAAGGATAAAAAATTAAAGCTTCCAAAACTTGAATTGTTTGATTGGCAAGAAACCTCCTATTTAAGTTGGTTTGATGCGGGGACAAATCGAAAATACATTGTGTATAGAGAAGATGGTGCTTTAAAAGGTGTGCGCGGTACATTTAGCAATTCCGCCAAGGTTGGAATCTGCACCGTATGTAATCAACATGCTAAGGTCGGGATGTTGTTAGTATCAAAAAAAGGATTGGATATGGGGACTTATACAAAAAGAGGAAACTATATTTGTGATGATAGTGGAGCATGTAATGAAGCTTTATCCGATTTAGAAAAGTTCACAAATTTCGTTAATAACTTAAAATAAATAAAAAAAATCGAGGTGCGCTAATTATCGCAGTCTCGATTTTTTGCTTAGTTGTTAAAATAATCATATGTGTTTTTAGCTAGTAAAAGAACTGTCACGACGATAAATAATATACGGACGTAGCCACTGCCGCGTTTAATCGCAAATTTTGAGCCGCATATGGCCCCAATTATTTGGGCGACCCCCATAATAATTCCATAGGCAAAATTAATTTGACCTAAAAATAAGAACATCACTAATGCCCCAATATTACTGGCGAAATTTAAAAACTTCGAATTTCCTGCCGCTTTCAAGAAATCAAAGCCAATCATTAAAAAGGCGAAAATCAGGAACGAACCCGTGCCTGGGCCTAGAAAACCATCATAAAACCCAATAGCGGAAACCAGAAGGATAAATCCAATGTATTTCTTTGTAGTTAGTTTTTTATAGGTTGAAATACTGCCCCAATCTTTTTTAAAGACTGTATAAACGGCTACAGCTGCCAACATCACGAGCATTAATGGTTTTAATAGGTTCGGATCCATTAAATGGACGACCCATGCTCCCAGCATCGATGCAATAAAGACAAAGGGAAAAATTTTAGCAATCGACTTAAAATCGATATTGCCTGAACGGTAAAAAGTAATGGTGCTCGTTAGCGAACCCATTGTCCCTGCAAGTTTATTTGTTGCAACTGCTGCCGAGGGGCTCAAGCCGGTAAACATTAAGGCCGGTAAAGAAATTAACCCGCCTCCCCCAACAACAGAATCAATAAATGCAGCTAAAAATCCAAAAAGAAATAAAATAATAATAAGAGAAGGATCTAAATCGAAAAACATATGTATTAACTACCTTTCATCGAACTTTTAATGATCTATATCATCTGTTTTAAATAATATTAGACTAGGGAAATCCATCTAAAGGCATCGTCCCCCCATGAAAATCTTATAGTATTCAACATGTATAGACTTTTATAGATTTATAATATTGTCATACACATATTAGTCCTAAAATAGATGGTTTACAAGATGTTTGGGAAATTAACCCATGACCTTTGCTTTGAATGAAGTTCAAAGCAAAGGTTTTTTTAAAAGAAAATGAAAATAATTACCAATATTAGTGAACATCTAATACTGTGTGACATATACTGTATTATACACAGTATAGAATTAGGAGGTGACGAATTGAGCAATTTACTGGATTCATTAAGTACTGAACTTAGAAGAGGTACATTGACTTTAGCTGTACTAAGTCAATTACAAACACAACAATATGGTTATTCATTAGTTCAATCGCTGGAAAAATCAGGGATAATAATTGAACAAAGTACGTTATATCCACTTCTTCGCAGACTAGAGAAGCAAGAACTGGTGAAAAGTATTTGGGATACGACAGAATCCAGACCGAGGAAATATTACCTTTTAACTGAATTTGGCCTTGAAGTTTATGAAAAGCTTAAGGAAGAATGGGTCAAAAACTCAAAAGAGCTTTATAAATTATTGGAAGGGGATGATCGGGATGAATTTAATTGAAGTATATATATATGAGGTTACACGAAGGTTACCGGTTAAAAATCGTGAAGATATTGGTCTTGAATTAAAATCGACAATTGAAGATATGCTCCCTGATAAATATACAGAGGAAGACGTGGAAAATGTACTTTTGGAGTTAGGAAATCCGGCGGTTTTGGCAAGTGGCTATAATGAAAGGCCGATGCACCTAATTGGCCCGAAATATTTTGATATCTATATTTCATTATTGAAGATGATTGTTCCTATAGCTGCAGTTATCGCTTTTATTGTTGTTTTAACAGAGTATATTGTGGGGTTTGACAATGGAGATACAGTTCTTAATGTAGGCCTTATGGTATTGGGAGAAGGAATATGGAGTATAATCAATGTGTTTATACAGGTATTCTTTTGGCTGACTTTAACTTTTGCGATTCTTGAACGAGCTGATCACAGTAAAGATGATTACCCACGTACAATGAGCCTTAATAAATGGACACCGGAAGATTTGAAGAATATACCATCCATTCCAAAGGAGAGAGTGGTTTCAAAAGGGTATGTCTTTGGCAGTTTGCTTTGGACGTCCATCTGGGGAACAATATATTTTAATGCAGATCACTTGGCTGGTGTATATGGAAATTTCGGAAATGGACTTGAGTTTATTATGCCGGCATTAAATCAAGATGTCTTGAACTCATTTTGGCCGGTGATTATTCTTGTCCTCGGGTTGGAGGTTTCCTTTGCTTTATTTCTCTTTATAAAAAATCAATGGACAAAGAGAGCGGCAATCCTCAATACGGTTCGTGAAATAGTGGGGATCATAGTATTAGTTTTCCTAATTACTCATTCTAACTTCTTCAACCCGGAATTCCTATTGTATATGAGCACTAACCTTGAATTTACTGCAGAGCAAATTAAGAATTTCATGATTGGAATCACATTGGTTTTGTACCCAGTATCCTCAATTATCAATTGTATTGATGGTTTCCGAAGAGCGAATCGTTAACAAAAGAGGCATCTTAAATGGATGCCTCTTTTGTTAATTGATGCAATTTACCAGATATTTATTAAAATGAATGAGGTATAATTTACCTTTCTGTATGAAATAGATGATTTTCTATATTCCTTTCTTCCTATTTCATCTCTACCTTATTAATAAATTTAACATTAATATTACAAATATTAATTATGCTATTAAAAGTATTTCCTCTGAAAAACATATAACAATATAAATAGTCTAAGGTAAAATCCGCGATAATAAATAATAGGTAATTAGAATATCATTCGGCAACAAAATCAATTATTTGTTAGTGTTTTGGAGAATGTATCCCCCAGAATTAATAGTTCCTTTCAAATAGTTTTAATGAATGAAAACTATTAAGCATTAAAGTTTAATAGTTTTTTAAACTATACTAAAATATTAAATTATCTAAATCTTCCTAGAAAAATGAATTTTTTGTTTATTTCGTAAATATTTTTTGCTATGATGAGAATTGTTACTCCTATTATCAGAAAATAGGGAAAAAACAAAAAGAGGGGGATTTGCATTGAAAAAGCGCAATTTATTTTTGATGCTAATGTTACTAGCTTTAACTCTAGTACTTGCAGCATGTAACTTCGGTGGGGAAGAAGAACCTGCATCTGAAGAAGGATCAACAGAAGGCACAACAGAAGAAACTACTGAAGGTGGTACAAAGGAACTTAATTTAGTTGTTACATCAGAACCACCATCAATGCATCCGCAATTAGCGACTGATAGTACTTCAAGTGCAGTGTTAAAACAAATTTATGAAGGTTTAACATCTTATAAAGATGGTGAAGTAGTTAACGCTGCAGCAGAAAAAGTAGATGTTAGTGAAGATGGTTTAACTTATACATTCACTTTACGTGATGCGAAATGGTCAAATGGAGATGCAGTAACTGCTGAAGACTTCGCATATGCTTGGACTTTTGCACTTACTCCAGAAAACGCATCTGAATATGCTTCAATCCTTTATCCAATTAAAGGGGCACAAGCTTTTAACTTAGGTGAAGGTACAGTAGAAGATTTAGGAATTAAAGTGGTAGACGAAAAAACTTTAGAAGTTACTTTAGAAAACCCAACGCCTTATTTCTTAGAATTAACAGCGTTCAAAACTTATTTCCCTGTTCATAAAGCAACAGCAGAAGCTAACGAAACTTGGTATGCAGAAGCTGGGGAAACATATATCACTAACGGACCATTCACATTATCTGATTGGCAGCATAGCGGTTCTATGACATTAGAGAAAAATGCAAACTACTGGGATGCTGACAATGTAGCAATCGATAAAGTAAATATCGGTATGGTTGAATCTGAAACTACTGCTGCAACAATGTTCGATGCAGGTGAAATCGATTTCTTAGGTGCTCCATTCCAAACGGTAGCTTTAGATGTAATTGATCGCTACAAAGAAGAAGGCATCTTGAATATTTCCGATTACTCAGCTATCTACATGTACAAATTCAACACTACTGATGAAATTATGGGTAATGCCAACATTCGTAAAGCATTAACTCTTGCAATCGACCGTCAAGGTTTAATCGACAATATTACTAAAGGGGAACAATCTCCTGCATTAGGAATGGTTCCAACAGCAGTTAAAGGATTCGAAGAAGATGCTGGTTATATGAAAGACAATGATGTTGAAGAAGCGAAAAAAGCGCTTGAGTTAGGTTTACAAGAACTTGGTTTAAGTGATCCAAGTGAATTAGAGATTAAATTATCATTCAACACAAGTGAAGCACACGCTGCTATCGCTCAATTCATCCAAGAAGGATGGCGTACAAGTTTAGGTATCGAAGTAACTTTAGATAACTCTGAGTGGCAAGTATACCTAGATAAATTAACTAACCTAGATTACCAAGTTGGTCGTTTAGGATGGATTGCTGACTATAATGATGCTTATACGTTCTTGGAACAGTATGATTCTGCAGATAATGGCAACAACGATACTGGTTGGGAAAATGCTGATTACACAGCATTATTAAAGCAATCAAATACTGAAACAGATCCAGAGAAACGTATTGAATTACTAAAACAGGCAGAAGCAATCTTAATGACTGAATACCCTGTTGCACCAATTTACTACTACACAAACCTTTCTGTTAAGAAAGATTATGTAGAAAATATGGAGTTGGATCAACTAGGTAATGTCTACCTTAAATATGTAGATATTAACAAATAAACCATATAGAAAAAATTACTAACTGACTAAGGCTGCTTACGATCGAATAATCGATTTAAGCAGCCTTTTCTAGTGGTTGATGTATGGTTAAAAATCACTCACAAAAAAGGAGGTTTTAAAGTGCTGCGGTACATTTTCAAACGGTTGGTTTATATACTGCTTGCGTTATTTATTATTATAACAGCTACATTCTTTTTAATGAAACTAGCACCCGGTAGTCCATTTGCTAGTGAACGTGATTTTCCACCGCAAATAGAAGAACAATTGAATGCAAAATATGGATTGGACAATCCTTGGTATATTCAATATAAGGATTACTTAGTAGATACAGTTTCCTTTGATTTCGGAGAATCCATGAAATATAAAGGGCGCTCAACGAATGATATTATTTCTGAAAGTTTCCCTATTTCATTAACGCTGGGTATTGAAGCGATGATTTTATCAGTAGGATTGGGGATATTCCTTGGGGTTGTAGCAGCCCTCTATCATAATAAGTTTCCTGATTACCTGGCCTCCACGATAGCCGTACTAGGAATCTCTGTTCCTTCCTTTATCTTGGCGGGCCTAATGCAGTATTTCTTAGCCTTCAAACTAGATCTCTTCCCGGTAAGTGGTTGGAAAGGGTTTAATTATAGTATATTGCCAGCTCTTGCGATTGCTATTACGCATGCAGGTTTTATTGCGAAGCTGACAAGATCGAGTATGCTTGAACAAGCCAATAGTGATTATGTAAAAATGGCCCGTTCCAAGGGACTTGGAAAGTGGACGGTCGTAATACGCCACACTTTAAGAAATGCACTTATGCCCGTTATTACGTATTTAGGTCCTCTTACGGCAGGAGTAGTGACAGGGAGTTTTATTATTGAGCAAATCTTTGCCATTCCAGGGCTGGGAAGACATTTTGTAACCAGTATCACAAACCGTGACTATACAGTAATTATGGGAACAACTGTGTTCTATTCAATTATTCTTTTATTTGCAGTACTCGTAGTTGATATTTTATATAGTGTAATTGATCCGCGAATAAAACTGAAAGGAGCGAAAAAATAATGGCCAAACAAGATTTGCAGTTTGAGAAACTATCGCCTGAGAAGTTTAAAATTGTCGGAGTAAAACAAGATGAATCAGAAAAACTTGCAGATAGATCTTTATCATTTTGGAAAGAAGTATTCCTTCGCTTTTCACAAAATAAACTTGCTATCTTTGGGATAATTGCATTAGTAATTATTACATTATTAGCTATTTTCGTTCCTGTTTTTTCACCTTACAGTTATCGGGAGCAATTAGGTGTCTACAACGCGCCACCATCGGCAAGCCATTGGTTTGGTACGGATGATTTGGGGCGTGACGTTTTCGTTCGTGTTTGGCAAGGGGCACGTATCTCGTTATTTATTGGGATAACTGCCGCTGTTATTGATTTGATAATCGGCGTTTTGTGGGGAAGTATTTCTGGCCTAGCAGGAGGAAGATTGGACAACATCATGATGCGTATTGCCGACGTTTTATCAGCAGTCCCGTATTTACTTGTTGTTATTATTTTACTTGTAGTGCTAGAACCGGGATTACTGCCCATGATTATCGCTTTGTCCATAACGGGATGGATTAATATGGCCCGAATCGTACGAGGAGAAGTGCTGTCGATCAAGAATCAAGAGTACGTGTTGGCGGCTCGTACACTTGGCGCAAGTACGTGGCATTTGATTGAAAGACATTTAGTACCCAATGCTTTAGGTGCAATATTAGTAACAATGACTTTAACAATTCCATCAGCAATTTTCACGGAATCATTTTTAAGTTATTTAGGATTAGGTGTTCCTGCACCAACGGCGAGTTGGGGGACAATGGCCTCTGAGGGAAATAAAGCATTAACTTCTGCGCCGTGGCGTCTTTTCTTCCCTGCATTTTTTATTTCATTAACGATTTTTGCATTTAATGCAGTAGGTGACGGGTTGCGGGATGCATTAGATCCGAAATTACGAAAATAGAGGAAGGTGAAAAAATGAAAAAGAAACTGTTGGAAGTGAACGAATTAAAGATTAATTTTAAAACTTATGCAGGAGTTGTACAAGCGGTAAGAGGTGTTAGTTTCGAATTGTATGAAGGGGAAACCTTGGCGATTGTGGGTGAGTCAGGTTCTGGAAAAAGTGTTACGAGTAATGCAATTATGAAACTGATTCCACAACCGCCTGGACTTTATGCAGGCGGGGAGATTAAATTTGAAGGCCGAGATCTGATACCGTTGACTGAAAAACAGATGTCAAAGGTTCGTGGAAATGATATCGCGATGATTTTCCAAGATCCGATGACCGCTTTAAACCCAACGATGCGTGTAGGTCGTCAAATTACTGAAGTTGTTTTAAAACATCAAAAAATTACTGCTGCCGAAGCAAAAGAACGGGCAATCAAATTGTTGGATCTGGTTGGAATCCCAATGCCGGAAAAGCGTTTTAAACAATTTCCGCACGAATTTAGTGGTGGTATGCGTCAAAGGGTTGTAATTGCGATTGCGCTAGCCGCCGACCCAAAACTATTAATCGCAGATGAACCGACAACTGCACTGGACGTTACCATTCAGGCGCAAATTTTAGAATTAATGAAAGATATACAGAAAAAACGTGGCACATCTATTATTTTCATCACACATGATTTAGGTGTTGTTGCCAATGTAGCAGACCGTGTAGCTGTTATGTATGCAGGGCAGATTGTAGAATACGGCACTGTAAATGATATCTTCTATAATCCGAAGCATCCTTATACATGGGGATTGTTAGGGTCAATGCCTGATTTAAAGAATAACGTCAAGGAAGAATTGCGAACAATTCCAGGATCACCGCCAGATTTAATACATCCACCAAAGGGTGACGCATTTGCACCTCGTAATGAGTATGCGATGGCAATCGATTATGAACAAGAACCGCCATTGTTTCGGATTTCGGAAACACATTTTGCGAAAACGTGGTTATTGCACCCGAATGCCCCCCAAATTCAAATACCCGAATCGATATCTCGCAGAATCGAGGGTTATTTAAAGGAGGCGCAAGGAAATGGCTAATAAATTACTTGAAGTCAAAAATTTAAAACAATACTTTGGGACAGCCAATCATCCGATAAAAGCGGTCGATGGAATTAGCTTCGATATATATGAAGGAGAAACGCTAGGACTAGTTGGTGAATCGGGGTGTGGAAAATCCACTACTGGTCGTTCCATCATACGATTATATGATATTACGGACGGAGAGGTCTTGTTCAAGGGGAAGGATATTCACGCGAGTAAATCCAAAAAAGAATTAAAGGAATTTAATCGTGAAATGCAAATGATTTTTCAAGATCCTTATGCTTCATTAAATCCTCGTATGACAGCTGGTGAAATTATTGGTGAAGGCTTTGATATTCATGGCTTATATAAGAATAAGATGGAAAGACGCGAGAGAATCTCTGAATTATTGGAAGCAGTCGGTTTAAATCGTGAACATGCGAACCGATATGCTCATGAATTTTCGGGTGGCCAGCGTCAACGGATTGGTATAGCGCGTGCTCTAAGCTTGGATCCAAGTTTTATAATCGCTGATGAGCCAATATCGGCACTGGACGTATCGATTCAGGCACAAGTAGTAAACTTATTAAAGAAACTACAAAGAGAACGAAATTTAACCTATTTATTTATTGCCCATGATTTATCGATGGTGAAATATATAAGCGATCGGATCGCTGTTATGTATAGAGGGAAAGTGGTGGAGCTAGGGAAGTCAGATGAAATTTATAATAATCCACTTCACCCTTATACAAAATCTTTGCTTTCTGCAGTACCACTTCCTGACCCACTGACAGAAAGAGTACGAGAGCGAATTCCATATTCGCATGAGGAAACAGACGAATTAGGTAAACTACATGAAGTGTTGCCGGCACATTTTGTTTATGGAACAGAGAGTCAAATAAAAAAATGGATAAATTGATCAGGATGATAATTCATTCCAGTTTCATGGATGAATTATCATCTTTTTTTAGGTAAACTATTATGAGAAAATTGAAGTTGAAATAATGAAGGTGAAAGACAATTAATAATATTTAGAAAATTTAGTAATATGAATATTTCGAGGATTCGTTATATTCAGAAAATAATAATAACTATTGATAGGATAATTTTCAGTAGCATAAAATACAAAAAAATGAAATAAAGCAGAAAAACCAGTGTTTTATTGATAGATTAAATAATTTATTAGAAAAATAAAATTTTTGTTTATTTCGTTAAAACTTTTTGTTAATATAGTAAATGTTAGCTCTGATATTTCTGAAAAATGAATATACCAAGCTGAGTTTTCTGAAAAATGGGAAATATATTACAAAATTTAGATAGGGGGATCCTCATGAAGAAAAATAATTTTCTACTTCTTTCATTGTTATTAGCACTATCAGTAGTGTTAGCAGCTTGTAACTTTGGAGGATCAGAAGAAAAAGATAGCAGTTCATCTGATAATGGGACAGGCGCTAAAGAACTTAACTTGGTTATCGCATCTGAACCACCATCATTACATCCACAATTAGCAACAGATAGTACTTCGAATGCAATTTTACAAAACGTTTTCGAAGGTTTAACAACTGTTAAGGATGGAGAAATCGTAAATGCGGCAGCAGACGATGTAAAAGTTAGTGAAGATTTATTAACTTATACATTTACTTTAAAAGATGCAAAATGGTCAAACGGTGACGCTGTTACTGCTGAAGACTTTGCATATGCTTGGAAATTTGCATTAAATCCAGAAAATGCATCTGAGTATGCTTCAATTCTTTACCCAATCAAAGGCGCTCAAGCTTTTAACTTAGGTGAGGGTACTGAAGAAGATTTAGGAATTAAAGTGGTTGACGAAAAAACTCTAGAAGTTACTTTAGAAAACCCAACACCTTATTTCCTGGAATTAACAGCATTCAAAACTTACTACCCAATTCACAAAGCAACTGCAGAAGCTAACGACACTTGGTATGCAGAAGCTGGTGATACTTATATTACAAACGGTCCTTTCACATTAGCTGATTGGCAGCATTCAGGTTCTATTACTTTAGAGAAAAACGAGTCTTACTGGGATGCAGAAAATGTTGCTTTAAATAAAGTAAACATCTCAATGGTAGAAAACGAAGCAACGGCATCTACAATGTTTGATGCTGGTGAAATCGACTTCTTAGGATCTCCATTCCAAACTGTAGGTTTAGATGTAATTGATCGTTATAAAGAAGAAGGTATTTTAAACATTGCAGATTATGCATCAATTTACATCTATAAATTCAACACAACGGGTGAATTTACTTCAAATGCTAACATCCGTAAAGCGTTAACATTAGCGATTGACCGTCAAGGTTTAATTGATAACGTATTAAAAGGGGAGCAATCTCCAGCTTTAGGTATGGTTCCATCAGCTGTTCCTGGATTTGAAGAAGATCGCGGATACTTCAAAGATAATGATATCGAAGAAGCAAAAGCTGCTTTAGAAGCAGGTATGAAAGAACTTGGCATTTCTGATCCAAGTGAAATTACAGTTGGCCTTTCAATTAATACAAGTGAAGCACACTCAGCAATCGCTCAATTTATTCAAGAAGGATGGCACTCAAACTTAGGTATTGATGTTACGATTGATAATTCTGAATGGCAAGTATATTTAGACAAGCTTACAAACTTGGACTTTGATGTTGCTCGTATGGGTTGGATTGGTGACTATAATGATGCGTATACATTCTTAGAATCATATGATTCAGCCGAAAACGGCAACAATGATACTGGTTGGGAAAACCCACAATATGCAGAGTTATTAAAACAATCTATATCTGAAACTGATGCAGATGCTCGTATTGATATTATGAAGCAAGCTGAAGCAATTGCAATGACGGAATTCCCGATTGCACCAATTTACTATTACACAAATCTATCTGTTAAAAAAGACTATGTTGAAAACATGCAAACAGATGCTTTGGGTAATATCTATCTAAAATATGTAGACATTAACAAATAATATATTTTTTTAAAAAGTTACTATTTACTTTATTTGTAATGGTACTTAGGCTGCTTATTTCGGTTTAGTGAAGTCAAGCAGCCTTTTGTACCGTTATTTTTTTCTAAAAATCTAAAGGAGGGGACAATAATGCTCAAATATATTTTAAAAAGATTAGGTTATATCTTGATTGCACTTTATTTAATCGTAACTGCTACATTTTTCTTGATGCAATTAGCACCAGGGAGTCCTTTCGCAAGTGAACGAGACTTCCCACCACAAATTGAAGCGCAGTTAAATGCAAAATATGGATTAGATAATCCTTGGTATATTCAATATAAGGATTATTTAATCGATACTGTGACATTTGATTTCGGGGAATCCATGAAATACAAAGGTCGCTCAACGAATGATATGATTACGGAGAGTTTCCCTATCTCACTAACATTAGGTATTGAAGCTATGTTATTATCAGTTGGTTTTGGTATTTTATTAGGGGTTATTGCAGCACTATATCACAATAAGTTCCCGGATTACCTTTCGTCTACAATCGCGGTATTAGGTATTTCTGTACCGTCGTTCATATTAGCCGGTTTAATGCAGTATTTCTTGGCATTTAAATTGGACTTATTCCCTGTAAGTGGCTGGAAAGGATTCATTTATAGTATTCTGCCGGCATTTGCAATCGCTATCACACACATGGGATTCATTGCAAAACTAACACGTTCTAGTATGTTAGAACAAAGTAGCAGTGATTATGTTAAAATGGCACGCGCTAAAGGGCTAGGCAAGTGGACAACAGTATTCAAACATACGTTAAGAAACGCTTTACTTCCTGTAGTTACATACTTAGGACCATTAACAGCTGGGGTTGTAACAGGTAGTTTCATTATTGAACAAATCTTTGCGATTCCTGGTTTAGGTAAACACTTCGTGACAAGTATTACAAACCGTGACTACACGGTTATTATGGGTACTACAGTATTCTACTCAATTATCTTACTATTCGCAGTATTAATAGTAGATATCCTATACAGTGTAATTGATCCACGAATTAAATTGAAAGGAGCGAAAAAATAATGTCACAAAACAATTTACAGTTGGATAAGATTTCAAAAGACAAGTTTAAAATTGTTGGTAGTCGTCAAGATGAGAACGAAAAATTGGCTGCAAAATCCGTATCGTTTTGGAAAGAAGTTATTCTTCGCTTCTCTCAAAATAAATTGGCAATATTCGGAGTGATCGCTTTAATTATCGTAACTCTGTTAGCAATATTTGTTCCTGTCTTCAGCCCATATAGCTATCGTGAACAATTGGGTATATACAATGCTGCACCTTCGGCAGCCCACTGGTTTGGTACAGACGATTTAGGTCGCGATATTTTCGTTCGTGTGTGGCAAGGGGCGCGTATTTCATTATTTATCGGGATTACAGCCGCGGTAATTGACTTAATTATCGGAGTTTTCTGGGGAAGTATCTCAGGACTTGCAGGTGGACGGTTAGATAATATTATGATGCGTATTGCGGATATTTTATCAGCTGTTCCTTATCTTTTAGTAGTAATCATTCTACTAGTTGTTTTAGAGCCAGGTTTATTACCTATGATTATTGCGTTATCGATTACAGGTTGGGTTAACATGGCCCGTATCGTACGTGGTGAAGTATTATCCATTAAAAATCAAGAGTACGTATTAGCAGCAAGAACGTTAGGAGCAACTACTGGACATTTAATTATGCGTCACATTGTTCCGAATGCATTAGGGGCTATTTTAGTTACAATGACTTTAACAATTCCGTCAGCTATTTTCACAGAATCGTTCCTAAGTTATTTAGGTTTAGGGGTACCAGCACCAACAGCAAGTTGGGGTACAATGGCTTCAGAAGGAAATAAAGCATTAACCTCGGCGCCATGGCGTTTAATCTTCCCAGCGTTCTTTATTTCTTTAACAATCTTCGCATTTAATGCTGTAGGAGACGGCTTGCGAGATGCACTAGATCCAAAATTACGTAAATAGAAGTAGGTGAGAAAAATGAGTAAAAAATTGCTAGAAGTTAATGACTTAAGAATTAACTTCAAAACATATGCAGGAATTGTCCAAGCCGTTCGTGGAGTTAGCTTTGAGCTATATGAAGGGGAGACGCTAGCAATCGTTGGTGAATCTGGTTCAGGCAAAAGTGTAACGAGTAACTCAATTATGAAATTGATCCCACAACCACCTGGTATTTATGCGGGTGGAGAAATTCTATTTGATGGTCGTGACCTTGTACCTTTAAGTGACAAGGAAATGGCAAAAGTTCGCGGAAATGATATCGCAATGATTTTCCAAGATCCTATGACAGCTTTAAACCCAACAATGCGTGTTGGTCGACAAATCACTGAGGTTATTTTGAAGCATAATAAACAAGTTTCAAAAGCTGAAGCAAAAGAACGTGCGATCAAATTATTAGATCTTGTTGGGATTCCGATGCCAGAAAAACGTTTCCGACAGTTCCCGCATGAATTTAGTGGTGGGATGCGTCAACGTGTAGTAATCGCCATTGCATTAGCGGCAGATCCAAAATTATTAATTGCGGACGAACCAACAACAGCACTTGACGTAACGATTCAAGCACAAATTTTAGAGCTAATGAAAGATATTCAAAAGAAAAGCAATACATCAATTATCTTCATTACACATGATTTAGGTGTAGTAGCAAACGTTGCTGACCGTGTTGCGGTTATGTATGCTGGACAAATAGTAGAGTATGGAACAGTAAATGATATCTTCTATAACCCAAGACATCCGTATACATGGGGACTATTGGGATCAATGCCGGATCTAAAGAATAATGTTAAAGAAGAATTGCGTACGATTCCAGGCTCTCCACCGGATTTAATCCACCCACCAAAGGGAGATGCTTTTGCAGCACGTAACGAATTTGCCATGGCAATCGATTATGAACAAGAACCACCGATGTTCAAAATTTCTGATACTCATTATGCAAAAACGTGGTTATTGCACCCTGATGCACCAGAAGTTCCGATTCCAGATGCAGTTCAACAGAGAATTGATGGTTATTTAAAGGAGGCTGAAGAAAATGGCAAATAAGTTACTTGAAGTAAAAAACTTAAAACAACATTTCGGCTCTTCTTCTAATCCTATTAAAGCAGTAGATGGAATAACTTTTGATGTATACGAAGGGGAAACTCTTGGATTAGTAGGTGAATCTGGTTGTGGAAAATCTACAACGGGTCGTTCGATTATTCGCCTATACGATATCACGGATGGACAGATCATCTTTAAGGGTAAAGATATTCACGCTAGTAAATCACGTCAGGAGTTAAAGGAATTTAATCGTGAAATGCAAATGATTTTCCAGGATCCATATGCATCATTAAATCCTCGTATGACTGCTGGTGAGATTATAGGTGAAGGCTTTGATATCCATGGTCTATACAAGAATAAAAAAGAACGTCGCGATCATATCGGAAACTTGCTTGAAGCAGTTGGTTTAAACCGTGAGCATGCCAATCGTTATGCCCATGAATTTTCAGGTGGTCAACGCCAACGTATCGGGATTGCGCGTGCGTTAAGTCTAAACCCTAGCTTTATCATTGCCGATGAGCCAATTTCAGCACTAGACGTATCAATTCAAGCACAGGTAGTTAACTTATTGAAAAAACTACAAAAAGAACGTAACTTAACGTATTTATTCATCGCCCATGATTTATCGATGGTAAAATACATTAGTGACCGAATTGCGGTTATGTACCGTGGGCGAATTGTTGAACTTGGTGAAGCAAATGAAATTTACAACAACCCAATTCATCCATATACAAAATCATTACTTTCAGCTGTACCACTTCCAGATCCGCTGACTGAAAGAAAACGTACAAGAATTCAGTACAATCATGAAGAAACAACTGAAGAAATCAAAGTACATGAAGTATTACCAAACCATTTTGTTTATGGCTCAGACAGTCAAATCAAAAATTGGACAAAGTAACTTTGTGAGTATGATTTTGGTTAGGCAATTAATCATGAATTATAAGAAAGACATTCTCAAATTGAGGATGTCTTTTTTGTTTTAAAAATTCCCATTAGTTGAGTAAATGAAGGTAAGTATAAAGAAAGAAAAACTTATATAGAACCCGCAGCCTACTGTGTAAGCTGCGTAATAATTCCGGAAAGCTTAGGAGCTGCAACTTTTGTGGCTGGGCCTTACACAAAGCACGCCCACCAAGCTTACACTTTTTTTATTATCTTTATTAGTATCATGTATATAATATAAAATTTTTTCGATTAACAAGCATTTTGACATTTTAGAGTTGTTAGAATATACTGATAGTAATAATGTGAAAAAGAGGTGAAGTATTATGACAAATGTATATGCGATTGTAAACAAGCGATTTGGTTTGTCTTATTTCACTCACCTCAAAGAACGGTATTAACTGCTTTCCTTAATTTATAAAATTAAGGTGTATTTAATTTATCCTTTGAATGTGTTGAAACCTTTGACTGCCAAATCGCGGTTCATAGGTTTTTTATTTTGCAAAAAATTTTAAGGTAACAACACATTTATCGGAGGAATTTAAATTGAATATAAAATTATTAGGATTTACTCGATTTTTTGAGGACCAATTAAGTGTACTTTTGAAAGAGAAAAAATATGAGAACTGTGTACCTGCTCGCGTCAGTCTTGAGCATAAACATGCTTATCGGGTGATTTCTGAACAAGGCGAATGGCTAGCATCTGTATCAGGTCTTTACGCATACGAAGCATTTGACCGTTCGGAATATCCAGCAGTAGGTGACTGGGTGCTTATTGAAAAAATGAATGGTGAAAATCGAGCAATCATTCATAAACTTTTCAATAGGAAATCTCAGTTCTCTCGTAAAATAGCAGGTCGAGAAATTGAAGAACAACTTGTCGCCACAAATGTAGATTTTGTTTTACTCGTAATGAGTTTAAATGCAGATTTCAATATTCGTCGACTAGAGCGTTATTTAGTAGCTGCGTGGGATTCTGGAGCAACGCCTATCGTTGTGTTGACTAAGGCGGATTTGTGTGAGGATATCGATAGATACTTAAAAGAAGCGCAGACAGTTGCAATGGGCGTAGATATTTTTGTAACGAGCTCTTATACCGGAGAGGGAATTGAACAGATTCGTCCACTTTTTAGGGAAGGAGTCACTGGAGCTTTACTTGGTTCGTCGGGTGCGGGCAAGTCGACATTAACTAATGCATTATATGGAGACGACAAGATGGAAGTATCGGAAGTAAGAGAAGATGATGCAAAAGGAAGACATACGACTACTCATCGTGAGCTTGTGTTGTTACCGGGAGGGGGTTGTTTAATCGACACACCTGGAATGAGAGAGCTGCAGCTATGGGATCAAGGGGATAGTCTGTCTTCCAGCTTTCAGGATATTGAGGAATTAGCCTCTACTTGTCGTTACCGTGACTGTACACACAAAAGTGAACCAGGATGTTCCGTTAACTCGGCTATTGATAATGGCGACCTTGAGTACTCGAGATTACAAAGCTATTTTAAACTACAAAAAGAACTGGCATTTATAGAGAGGAAAACAAACACTCAGGCAAAGCTTGCAGAACAACGCAAATGGAAGCAAATTTCAAAAGGACAAAAGAAAAAGTATAAATAATTGCGCTTCTATTAGGAACCTATCTAATAACGATGCAGTCAATATATAGTATAGTAATGTAAGCCAACGATTCGTATCGTTGGCTTGTTTTATGGGAAAAATAGTACTTCTTTTATTTCTGATTTAGATTCTAAGAACACTCACTAAATTAAAAGGATTAGAATTCTGATTAAAACCCTTTAAGTTTTTCGTGAATGATTAAAAGAAAAATTGAATAGGGTGTAATAATAGAGTAGCATTAGACTAGAGAAGCTAAGTGTTAGATTCATCACAATATATATTTATACATAAGGAGAGAATGAATGGAAACCTGGATTACAACGATAATGGAGGATTTTGGATACTTAGGGGTATTTTTATTGATCATGCTAGAAAATTTATTCCCTCCAATCCCTTCAGAAGTGATTTTAACCTTTGGCGGGTTTATGACGACTTCTACAGATTTAACGGTGACAGGTGTTATTATTGCCTCTACGATTGGATCAGTAGCGGGTGCGATAATTCTTTATGGAATTGGTGCAATTGTAGGCATTAAAAGAATTGAGCGCTTTGTTGATAAATGGGGTAAAATTTTAAGATTAACAAGTCGTGATATTCATAAGGCAAATGTATGGTTCGAGAAATATGATGTTTGGACTGTATTCTTTTGTCGCTTTATTCCGTTGATTCGTAGTTTAATTTCGTTGCCGGCTGGTCTTGCCAAAATGAACTTTTGGATTTTTTTAGTCCTAACAACTTTTGGTACGTTGATTTGGAATATGGTACTTGTAAATTTAGGAGCAGCATTAGGGAATTCGTGGGAAACAGTTGTTCATTATATGGACATCTACTCAAACTTCGCCTATGCATCGTTAGTCTTAATCTTTATAGTTGTTGTCATTAAGTTCTATAGAAAAAAGATGAGAAGTTAAAGTAAGAGGATTCCCTGAACAAGCAGGGAATCCTCTTTTTTCTTTACGCTAATTTTTCGACCTTATCTTTAGGCAAGAAGAATGCGACGATGAGCAGTATCGGTAAGATAGAGACAATTTTTATCGTTGTATCGATGCCGATTGTATCGAGTAAAAAACCAATAACTACGGCGCCAATCGCTCCCATTCCAAATGCAAATCCTGTTGTGAGTCCCGCCATCGTTCCAATCTTGCTTGGAACCAGTTCCTGGGCATAAACAACCGTAACAGAGAAACTAATCATTATTAATGTTCCGATGATGATTAAGAAAATTAGAACCAACCAAATTGGCATATATGGAAGCAGGAGGCAGAAAGGAAGAGGCCCTACTACTGAAAGGAGAATGACGTTCTTTCTTCCGATTCGATCAGACAGTGAGCCCCCGAAAAATGTACCTAGTACACCAAAAGCCATAAAGGTGAAAATAAATACTTGTCCCGTTCTTAAAGTCAAATCATAGTGATCCATTAAATAGAACACATAGAAATTTGTAATATTGGTTGTATAAAAGGAGCGGGCAAAAATAATAGTAAGTAATAGGCCTAACGCGATGCCTACTTGTTTTTTTGTAAGTGGGGGTAAAGAAGAAATAAGTACCTTTTTCTTGTTCTTCTCTAACTTTTCAGCTTGTAATTGTTGTACATACCATCTGGATATTTTAAGTAAGATGGCGATACCAATCGACGTTAAAAGTAAAATAATCGCCGCTCCATGCTGACCATATACATCTAAAATAAATGCACTAATTAATGGAGCTAATGCTTGTCCAGAATTTCCTCCGACTTGATAAATCGATTGAGCAAGTCCTCTTTTATTCCCTGAAGACATAAATGATACCTTTGATCCCTCAGGGTGGAAGATAGCTGACCCGAACCCTAAAAATAAAACGGCGACTATGATAACCCAATAGGATTCCGCTAATACAAGCATAAGTAATCCTACAAAGGAACTCATCATACCGACAGGTAATGCGTATGGCATAGGTTTCTTATCGCTAATGAAGCCCACAACCGGTTGGAGTGTAGAGGAAAACATATTTAAAACAAATGAAATAATTCCAAGCGCAGTAAAAGATAAACCTAGATCGCGCTCTAAAAGAGGGAACATAGCTGGTACGACGGATTGCATCGTATCATTGATTAAATGAGCTACTCCAATCGCAATCATAACGGGATAAATCGGATTGTTAGGCGAAGCGTTATTATCTTTCATATTAAAAATTCACACCTTTGTTAGAAACTCGTAATTACAATTATACCCTTCTCTATAGAATTTCAAAGGGCAATTTGAGGATTTGCAGCTTATAGTTTAACGAAAACTTAAGTAATTATTTACCTATTCTTAAATTATTTGGGATAAGAATATGTTACAATATAAGTCACTTATAGGGAAAAGGATGTAGTATAATGAGTCACCCTGAACAAATTAAGGTGCAAAATTGGAAGAAAAGTATAATTCTATTTTTAAGTAGTCAGACCATATCTTTGTTTGGCTCTGCTCTCGTGCAATATGCCATCATGTGGTATATTACATTAACTACCCAGTCTGGAATCATGATGACCATTTCGATTATTTGTGGATTTGTCCCAACCTTTTTCCTTTCACCATTTGCGGGGGTTTGGGCAGATCGATACAATCGGAAACTTTTAATCATATTTGCTGACTCTATGATTGCAATCACCACCCTCATCTTAGCAATATTATTTTTAAATGGTTATGATTCAATGTGGTTGCTGTTTGTTATGTCTGCTATTCGTGCAATCGGAACCGGTATTCAAACACCGGCTGTTGGGGCAATCCTGCCTCAAATTGTACCCGGGGATAAGTTGACTAAGGTAAATGGTGCGAACGGAAGTATTCAAGCCCTTGTTATGCTATTAGCTCCAATCGCAAGTGCAGGGCTTCTATCACTGACATCGATTGAAGTCATTTTCTTTATTGATGTTATTACGGCTGCGATAGCAGTATTGACACTACTGCTGTTTTTAAAGGTTCCACTTCATGAAAAAGCAAAAGAAGCGCATACAAAGGGCTACTTCAGTGACTTTAAAGAAGGCTTATCTTATATAAATAACCATGCCTTTTTAAAGAAATTCTTTACCTTTTTTGCTATGTTCCTCATTTTAGCAGCACCAGCATCCTTTTTAACACCTTTACAAGTAACAAGAAGTTTTGGCGCAAATGAGTGGTATTTATCTGCCATAGAAATTGCATTTTCAATTGGCATGATGGCCGGAGGAATACTAATCGCGTCATGGGGTGGATTTAGAAACAGAACACACACGATGTCTATATCGGCCTTTGGATTCGGTCTAGGAACGGTTTTACTTGGTATAGTACCCGTTTTTTGGATCTATCTAATCGTCATGGCACTTGTTGGAATCGTCATGCCAATGTTCAATACACCAGCTACTGTATTACTGCAAGAAAAAGTTGAACCAGATTACTTAGGTAGAGTGTTTGGAGTCTTAACAATGATTTCTACTTCCGTTATGCCATTAGGAATGATCATTTTTGGACCGCTTGCAGATATTGTTGCCATTGAATGGCTATTAATCGGAACGGGAATTTTACTATTTATGCTCGGTTTTGTCTTACTAGGAAATAAAGTATTGATTGAAGCAGGAAAACCATTATGAAATAAATAAAAAGAAGATTTTGGACTTGAGCCAAAATCTTCTTTTTTAAGTATTAATAAGCTAAGCCGAATAAGGCTTTGATATGTGTTAAATAACGAATATGACTTGCTTCTTTCATTAATGACGCTGGAAGACCTTTTAAAGGGATGTTGTTGCTTCCAACAGTAGCTACACCGTCTTTGCGTCCAAGACTAGCAAGTGTACCAGAGTTGACAGGGCTAAATACTTCAAGTTTTTGACCTTCAAGTGTTGCGTAGAGGTTAAACCCTGCAGTTTCCCCCATTTGCCATGCTACTTGAGCAGTAGGTGCAAATAATGGGCGACCACCATCAGCAGGAAGTGCAACAGAAGCATCTCCAACGACAAATACTTCTGGGTGAGACTTAGAACGTAAATATTCGTCAATAACCGCTTTGCCGCGGTCACATTCAAGTCCTGATTCTTGAACTAAAGGAAGTGCAGCTACTCCACCAGTCCAGATGAATGTGTTTGATTCGATTGTAGAGCCGTCTTTTAAAGAAATTTTGTTTCCTTCTACACCTGTAACAGGAAGCCCAGTTAAGAATTCGACTCCACGTTTCGTTAAGCTATCTGTAGCGCGTGCAATTAGGTCGTCAGGAAGAACAGGTAAGATTTTAGGACCAGCTTCAACAAGTTTGATGCTTAATTCTTTGAAGTCAATGCCGTATTTATTAGCAATTTTAGGGAAGTTGTCCACGATTTCGCCAACTAGTTCAACACCAGTTAAACCGCCTCCACCAATAACGATCGTTGCATCTGCAGGATTTTTTGACTTTGCATAAGCAGCAATTTTACTTTCGATGTGATGATTGATACGATTCGCATCTTCAACGGATTTCAAGACCATACTATTTTCTTCAAGGCCTGGAATGCCGAAGAAACCAGTTTGACTACCAAGAGCTACTACAAGATTGTCATATTCCATTACAGATCCATCAACCATATGAACTTCTTTATTATCTACCGAGAATGACTTCACTTCATTTACAACTATGTTTATATCTTTATCTTTAAATAGTTTTGTTAAAGGGAAAGAAATTGCACGTTCTGTAGTAGTACCACCTGCAAGTCGGTGTAATTCAGTAATCAGTTGGTGAGTCGGATATTTATTCACCACTGTTACATTCGCTTCTTCTTTACTTACATATTTACGCAATGTTAGAGCAGTTAATAAACCACCATAACCTGCACCTAAGATGACGATTTCTTTTGCCATGATAAATCCTCCGTCCATACTAGTTAAATATAAGAAAACTATTCTTGAGTTTTACGTTCTGCTTGGATTTCTAAAAATGCATTTGCGAAGCGGAAGAGCTTTTGTGCTTCAGGATCTTTTAATAACTTTAATAGGCCGAATAAGCCAATTGATTCGTTAGTAGCTTCAGCGCGGTCTTTTGCCTCAATTGCAGTGGCAGCTAAACCTTTAACTGAACCAATAACCGGTTCTGACATCTCTTTAAGAGCACTCACAGTATCGCTTTTTAATACTTCATCCGTTGCAACTAATTGAGCTAGATCATAAGTTTTTGTTAATAGTGTTACAACTTCAGCTAGCTTTGGTAATTGTTCTACTAAAGTAGTTAGTGATTCTTGAACTTCAGGTTTTAATAATTGGTCAAGTAAATCTGTTCTTCCCGTAAGTAAGCTTTGCTGTGCTTGAGTCAATTCTTCTGACATATCCAATTCTCCTTTACATTTTGCCTCTAGTGCATTTTACTTTGAAAAAGTTTGAAGAAAATTTCACATACAGTCTTATAAATCAAATTGAAATTTAGCCAAATCTTTCATGATAGTGAAATCAATACATTATCAATAATAAACTAAATATTCTCGTAATCCTATAGTTCTTTGTTAAAAATCTAAATGTTAGTAATATGGTAGAAAATTTTTAATAAAAGAATAAATTTTTAATAGATGGGGAAGAAACCATCTAATTTTAAATGGTTCAAATTTATAAAGCTTAGTGCTTTACAACATGAATTATACGACTTAATTCTAGTAATTTCTAATAATAATTTAAGAATTGTTATTAAAAAATAAATCAACGTGTAGACAAAGTCGATATTCAACTTGTCTACACGTTTTTGGGGTGATTTTTAAACTAAAGCAAAATGAATGTTAATGCTGCTGGTCGTTTGGAAGTACCGTAGTTTCTTTCTTTCTAAACTGTTTACTATAATTTGTAGCTTCCATTAATGCTCTTTCTTCAGCAGGAATTCGGACAGCTAACATCGCAAAGTTTAGTAATGTAAAGCATATTGCCGTGAAAAAGGCTTGAAACAATAGCGGGAGCAGTAATATTTCAATACAAACTACAAGATAGTTTGGATGTCGAATCAAATGATAGGGCCCTTTTTTTACAACATTGGCTCCAGGTAAAATAATAATTTTTGTATTCCAAAATGCACCTAAGGACGCAAGGCACCATACCCTTAAACCCTGCACTAGCAGGAAGAAGATAAATAGCCATAAAAACAAAGGTGACAACGTCCGTTCGAGCAGCAATACTTCAGTAATTAAGCTAATAAAAAAACTAACATGAAGTGCAATCATAAAAGGGTAGTGTGAAGCACCAACTTCATAGGCTCCGGCAGCTAGCATTCTTTTTTCATTTCTTCTTGCAATAATCACCTCAATGATTCGCTGCAAAATAACAATAGATACAAACAATATAAAGAACATCGTTAATCCCTCCACTCAAGTAATATTGCCTCTCCGCTAAAACCAGGACCGAGGGCTAGTAATAGACCAAAAGAACCGGATTTTGATTCTCTTAGCATAAATTGCTCAAGCACATAATGGACAGTTGGAGATGACATATTGCCATGATGTTGCAATACCTCTCTTGAGATAGTGGTATGCTGTTCATTCATATCCAATGTTTCCTCATAGGCGGCTAAAACTTTCTTGCCTCCAGGGTGGGCCACTAAATAATCGATTTGTTCCTTCGAAAGATTTTGCTCTTCTAAAAAGTCAGTTATAAATGGTCCCAACCATTTGCTGATAATGGAAGGGATGTCCCTTGAGAAAATTACATGAAGACCATCATTTTTCAAGTCCCAACCCATCACGCCTTCAGAATCGGGCATCCACTTAGATGCGGTATTTATTATATAAGGCATTGGCATTTTATTTTTAATTGTTGCGTGATCACCACAAACCAAAAGACAGGAAACGCCATCTGCAAAGAGGGAGGCACCTACTAAATTACTTTTTGAAAAGTCATTTGGTTGAAAGGTTAAACTGCAAAGCTCAACACAAACAACGAGCACCTTTGCTTCAGGATGTGCTAGACAGTAATCGAATGCTCGACTAATTCCCGCAGCGCCACCAGCACATCCGAGTCCCCAAATAGGTATACGCTTCATTCGATCTGAAAATTCAAGTTTGTTCATTATTCGTGCGTCAATGCTTGGGGTGGAAATCCCTGTACTAGATACAAAAATAATCACATCAATATCTTTAGGCGATAGGGGCTGCTCTAAAAAGAGTGTATTTGATAGACAAGCCTCTATGACGTTAACACCATATTCAACAGCCAAGTTAATATACAAATTGTTTCGTTCTTCAAAGCTATGCTGTTCTTTGTGCCACTCTAGAGGAACACAAAAATTCCGTTGTTTAATTTCGCCGTTTTCAAATACTTTTAATAGACGTTCAAGCTGAGAGATATTATTGGTGAAAAGTTCCTTCGTTAGCTGTTCAATATTACTTTGCTCTAATTTATGTGGAGGATTATATGTACTAATTGATGCAATTTTTGGCATAATAAAAAACCCCTTTTAGAATTAGTTTCCCCTTGTGAGTATGAAGTATGCACAAATGGAAGTAGTTTCTAATGGGGAATTATAAAAGGAGTTTGAAAAGGCTATGTCAAACTCCTGATAATCTATTGTTCTGAAGCTTTCCGATGCTCATTTAGTGATAAGGTTTTTAAAAGTAACTCTAAGTATAATAAAAAATAATCGATGCAGTCTTTTACAAGATCCGAGTAAGCAAAGAAATCCGATGTTTTCTGATAATTTAAGTAGTCATTTTTTAATACCTCGAGCAGCTTTTTAGAGAATAGGTGAATATTTGTGGAATGAAACTGCTCCAGACAGGCAATGACATTACAAAAAAGTATGATATCCTCGGAATCTGGATGCTCTAATATGGCGATATCTTTCAACAAAATTTCCAACGATTTAATATATCCAAAATAGGCGATATCGAAGTAGCCTAATAATTCACAGTTGGTGGATTGATTGTACAAGTTTTGAAATTTATTTGATGTGTTTTTAATTAATGAGCTTTCATTAAAACTGTATTTTGGAATGGAAACAAGATATTTTTCACTTAAGGTAGCCTCGATACGATCATCATTCAATATAAAATAATCTTTTTTACATGAAGGGCAAGTTAAAGAAATGACACTTAATTTAAAGCTATTATTTTCAAATGAATACGTATTTTCCGTCGTGGGATGAATTTCCAAATTGCAATGTGGGCATTTATTTATAACTATGTATTCGCGATTCTCATGATCATATTGTATTTTCTTTAGCTTTTTTTCATGTTTTTGCATAATATGAAATTGCTCCTTTTTGAGGCGTTAAGTGTCTTTGGAAACTTGGTCATAGATAGTATGAACAATATGTGTGTAATTTTGCATGAAATATAGAGCAACTAAAATATAGCTACGAAGAAATGCTTGAAATGAATTTCTTAATGATAAATTATTAATGACATCTCAATATAAACAAATGGAAAATTAGGTGAGAGTGATTGCGCGGAGAATTCAAAAATCTAACTTATAAAGAAACGCGTTTCATCAAAAGAATGAAACGCATTGTAAACTCAAAATCGTTTGAAACGCGTTTACTCAATATAAGTGTTTCAACAAGCCATTGAAGGCCATTTTTAATCAGTATCTTTATCTTATAAGCACTTTCATAAGAATTGTTTTGCTAAATTTAAAAAACTAATCTAGTTTTGCTTATCTACATAAACTAAAATCGCATCTCTTAAAAATTCAGTACCACCTGCAATTGCTTTATCATAGTAGGCTTTAAATCGTTCGTCGGCTATATACATTTCAGCAAGACCTTTATGGGCTTCTTTTGAGTAGGAAGGCCATGAGTAGGTTAACCACTCTTTATGTTTTGCAGCAAGGTGTTGAGCTATTTCTAAACTTGGGTCACCTGTTTCCACAGCTTTTTGCAGCAGTTCGAAAATTTCGTTTCCTAGATTCTCCATTGCCTCATAATCTTCTTTTGACATACCTCGAAGCTTTGCATTGGATTCATCAACTGTTTTGTCACCATATTTTTCTCGAATTTCTTTCCCGTATTGCTGTTCATTGCCAGCAATTAAGTTCTCTTTGAAAGCCTTAAATTTTTCTTCATTACTCATCATGATTTCCCCTTTCTGGTGAGCAATTGTTTTATCAATTGTCTCGATTAATTTATCTAGGCGGGTACGTTTTTGGACAAGCTCATTATAATGTTGCATAAGCACATTTAATTGGTCGAAATTAGGTGCATCCATTATTTGAATAATTGTTTCCAGATCTACCTCTAATTCTCGAAAAAATAAAATTTGTTGTAATCGGTCGACTTCTTTCTGGCCATAGATACGGTAACCGGAACTATTAATTCTAGATGGTTTTAACAGGTCAATTTCATCGTAATAGCGTAATGTTCTGCTGCTTACACCCGCTAATTTTGCTAACTTGCTAATTGTGTATTCCATCGTAATCCCTCCTGATGAATTCATCTTAAAGGTTGACGCAACGTGAATGTCAACAGCAAACATAATAATTTTTTATATGAAAATTAATAGCGTGAGGTGAAGACATGCTTTAATATAATCATGGTAAAGAATGAGATGTGTTTATAAAATAACTTTATCGTTTGAAAGGTAGTAAGAATGATGGAAAATAAGAAGGTTCAAGTAAAGCAGCCGAAGTACCAAAAAATTGCGGCTGATATAGCATCGAGAATTGTTGAAAAAAAATACTTGGTTGGTGAAAAAATCTATGCAAGATCTTCATTAGCAAGCCAGTATGGTGTATCTTCTGAAACAGCAAGGAGGGCCATTGCAGTTCTGCAGGATCTTGAAATTGTAGAAGCAACCAAGGGTAGCGGAGTCATGATTAAATCCTATGAAAAAGCTGCACAGTTTGTCCATCAGTTTTTAGAGGTGCAATCCGTATATCAAGTGCAATTAGAAATGCTTGAAAGCATTAAAAGACAAAAGAACGAGTTGGACGTATTACAAGAAACAACGGAACGTCTTGTTAGTCGTACGGAAAGATTTAAATCCGTAAATCCTTTTGTACCTTTTCAAGTTGAGATTAATGAAGATACACCATATATTTCACAATCAATTGGCACGATTAATTTTTGGCAAAATACCATGGCAACAATTGTAGGAATTCGACGAGGAGTAGAACTAATTATTTCCCCAGGACCATATGCTACCTTTGAACAAGGGGACGTTATCTATTTCATTGGAAATGATGAATGTATAGAGAGAGTTCAGAAATTTTTATATCCAAAATGATTAGGGCTAAGATACCGAATAATAACCGGTATCTATAGCCTTTTTTATTTGCAAATAGGCGTATTTCTTTTACTAGGTTCATAGATTGTAAAGTTGACATAAGTAACAACCTTTTGTTAATATGAAGTTGTTGCTTGGTTGTAAACTAATAAAATACAGATTTGAGAATAATAGGAAAGGGGAACTGTATGACGAAAATTAAAGTAGAAAACGTAACGAAAATTTTCGGCAAGCATATAAATAATGCTCTTAAGCTTGTCGAACAGAAAAAAAGTAAAACAGAGATCCTTAAACAAACAGGTGCTACAATCGGTGTTTATGATGCAAGCTTTTCTGTAGAAGAGGGTGAAATCTTTGTTATTATGGGTCTGTCAGGTAGTGGTAAATCCACATTAGTACGTCTACTAAATCATCTCATCGAACCTACCAGCGGAAGTATTTACATAGACGGTGAAAACATCTCCCAAATGAATAAACAACAGCTCAGAACAATACGTCGTGAAAAAATGAGCATGGTGTTTCAAAACTTCGGTTTATTTCCACAGCGAACAGTCCTTGCTAATACCGAATACGGTTTAGAAGTACGCGGAGTCCCAAAAGAAGAACGAACAAAAAAAGCGGAAGCAGCTTTAGAAAACGCGGGGTTATTACCATACAAAGATCAACTGCCAAGCCAACTTTCAGGTGGGATGCAACAACGTGTTGGTTTAGCGCGTGCGTTAGCAAATGACCCGGATATCTTATTAATGGATGAGGCTTTCTCTGCACTTGACCCATTAATTAGAAAAGATATGCAGGATGAATTATTAGATTTACAACAAAAAGTAAGAAAGACCATTATATTCATTACCCATGATCTAAATGAAGCATTGCGTATTGGCGACCGTATTGCATTGATGAAAGATGGGAAAATCATTCAAATTGGTACAGGAGAAGAGATTCTTACAAATCCTGCAAACGATTATGTTAGAACATTCCTTGAGGATGTAGACCGTTCGAAGGTTTTAACTGTTGAAAATGCAATGATACGACCAATCTCTGTCAATGTTGAAATCGATGGACCAAAAGTAGCGTTGAAACGGATGCGTGAAGAAGAGGTCAGTGTTTTAGTTGCAGTTGACAAAAATAGAGAGTTTAAAGGTTATATCACTGCCGATGACGCATTAGAAGCAGCTAAGCGTGGCGAAAAAAGTGTGGATAGTATTTTAAAAACGGATATGGGTTCGGTATCACCTGATATGCTAATCCAGGATGTATTAGGCATCATTTCAGAATCATCAATTCCGTTGGCGGTTGTGAAAGAAAATAAATTAGTTGGTGTATTGATTAAAGGTGTAGTCATCCAATCTCTTGCTTCGGATACTGAGGAGGTGACCGCAAATGAGTAAAATATTAAATTCTATTCCAAGTATACCAGTGGCGGAAACAGTCGAAACAATAATGGACTGGTTAACAAGCAATTTATCGGCATTATTTAGCTTTGTTCAAAATGGCGGTAAAAATGCCATGGACTTTATCACGGAAATGCTAGTTGCAATACCGCCAGTTGTTTTTATTTTAGTTATTGCTCTTATTGCGTTTATTGCTACGAAAAGAAAGTTTGGTTTAGCTATTTTTTCTATCATTGGCCTGTTATTTATATATAACCAAGGCTTATGGGAAGAGTTAATGAACACAATAACGCTTGTTATTTTTTCAAGTATCATCGCGATTATAATAGGTATCCCATTAGGTATCTTAATGTCGAAAAGTAAATTTGCAGAAAATATTATTAAACCAATACTGGACTTCATGCAAACAATGCCAGGGTTTGTTTATTTAATACCAGCTGTTGCCTTCTTTGGTATCGGTGTTGTACCAGGTGTATTTGCATCTGTCATCTTCGCTTTACCGCCAACAGTTCGTTTTGCCAACCTAGGTATTCGACAAGTACCAAGGGAATTGGTAGAAGCGGCAGATTCGTACGGAAGTACTGGATGGCAAAAATTGATTAAGGTTGAATTACCGTTAGCGAAATCAACGATAATGGCAGGTATTAACCAAACAGTATTGTTATCTCTATCAATGGTCGTGATTGCTTCGATGATCGGCGCACCTGGTTTAGGTAGAGAAGTGTTATCTGCTTTACAACGTGCTCAAGTAGGAAATGGGTTTGTTGCAGGTCTTAGCCTTGTAATATTTGCCATTATTGTTGACCGATTAACGCAAAGTTTTAATAAAAAGAAGTAATAGAAAGGGAGATTTGATGGATTTCAAAAAAATAAAAATGATGGGCTTAGCTCTAGGGGTTGGAGCTATGCTCGCTGCATGCAGCGGCTCAGATGAAGGGGAAGACGCAACACAATCAACAGGAGATTCAAATGATAATGCAACATCAGATGAATCAAAAGAAATTAACCTAGCTTACGTAGAATGGGATACTGAAGTTGCTTCTACACATGTTGTTGGAAAAGTGTTAGAAGACTTAGGTTATGACGTAAATTTAACACCATTAGATAACGCGATTATGTGGGAAGCTGTATCATCAGGTGAAGCTGATGCGATGGTTGCGGGCTGGTTGCCAAATACACATGCTTCTCAATATGCAGAATACAAAGACAGCGTAGTGGAATTAGGCGAAAACCTAACGGGCGCTAAGATTGGGTTAGTTGTTCCTGCTTATATGGAAGTGGACTCAATTGAGGACCTATCAGACGAAGCTGACATGACGATAACAGGTATTGAGCCTGGAGCAGGTGTTATGGCTTCAACTGAAAAAGCTTTAGCAGAGTATGAAAATCTAAGTGATTGGGAATTATTACCTTCATCTTCAGGTGCGATGACGGTTGCATTAGGCCAAGCAATTGAAAAGGAAGAAGAGGTAATTGTTACAGGATGGTCTCCTCACTGGAAGTTCTCATCTTATGATTTGAAATACTTAGAGGATCCTAAAGGTGTATTTGGTGGGGAAGAGACAATCAATACATTTGCTCGTGAAGGACTAGAAGAAGAAATGCCTGAAGCTTTCAAAGTTCTTGATGCGTTTAATTGGACGACAGAGGATATTGAAGCAGTAATGCTAGATATTAATGGTGGTACTGATCCAAAAGAAGCTGCTGCAAAATGGGTTAATGAAAATACAGATAAAGTAGCCCAGTGGACTGAAGGCGTAGAGTAAAATCCTAGAACAGCTTTAGTATTATTTTCATAACTGAAACAAAAGGGGTTATCTTCACAATAGATAACCCCTTAAATTTAAAGGGGATGAATTAATGGTAAAATTAAAATCTATAGGGATTACTTTAGGGTTATCTGTTTCTTTGCTATTATCCGGCTGTGGTGATGAGGAAGGGAATCAGGATAGTGGGAATACAACAGGAGAGTCTGCCAGTTTAGGGGAACAGTTAGATTATACGATTACAGGTATTGAACCAGGTGCAGGATTAACTGGTCTTTCTCACAACGCTATAGAGGAATATGAAAACTTAGAAGGTTGGGAACTTCTAGAAAGTTCAACAGCAGGTATGTTAGGTGTATTAGATGGAGCTATTAAAAACGAAGAGCCAATTGTTATAACGGGCTGGACTCCACACTGGATGTTTTCTGCATATGATTTGAAAATTCTCGAAGATCCCAAAGGCATATTAGGCGGTAGTGAAAACATAAATACAATAGTAAGAAAAGGCTTGGAAGAGGATATGCCAAATGCATATAAAATTCTGGACCGCTTCTACTGGGAAGCGGAAGATATGGAAGCCGTGATGTATGATGCGCAAGAAGTCTCATTTGAAGAAGCAGCACTAAATTGGATTGAAGCGAATCCAGATAAAGTGGAACAATGGACTGAAGGCGTGGAGAAAGTAAAAGGGAAAGAAATTGAGTTGGTTTCAACACCATGGGATACAGAACGAGCTTCCGGCAATGTGATGAAGGCGGTATTAGAGCAACAAGGATTCACCGTAACATTGACGCCAGTCGATCCTGCCATTATGTTCGAAGCAATCGCTAGTGGCGAAGGAGATGCAACCGTAGCTCCATGGTTGCCTACAACACACAATTCTTTCTATGAAAAGCATGCAGATGACCTAGTTGATTTGGGTGAAAATTTAAAAGGAACACAAAATGGATTTGTTGTTCCAGCATATATGGAAATTGATTCAATCGAAGATTTGCAACCTAAAAAGTAAAATAGGCAATTAAGGAGAATTCCATCGTGGGATTCTCCTTTTTAAAAAGATAAGAAAGTATAAATTTTCGAAGTTTGAATAGTGTCTAGCTAAAGGCGCCATCAGCTCGAGGTCCTAAGTCAATCGCTTCGGAAGGCAAAGAGCACCTTCTGTCAGCACTCGACTTAGGATTGTCGCTGTAAGCGGGCGCCTTGCGCTTTTCTAAGTTAAATCTATATAACGATTATCCATACAAACAAACTAAGTGCCACAGAAGTTAACAGTAGAGTGAAAATAGGCTTTAAAGCATCTCTATTGAATTTCTTTAAATCTACAGACATACCTACTGCCGCCATTGCTACAGTTAATAAAAACGTAGCGATTGAAGCAACATAACTTTGAAATGACAGTGACATGATTCCATTTTCCAAGAAAATTGTGCCAATGATAGAGAGAGCGACAAAACCTAATACGAAGTATGGAAAGGATACTTTTTTCTTTGATTCTTTATTTGTAAATGACAGAATCATTACAATCAAAATGGTTACAGGAAAAAGCAATAGTACACGGCTTAATTTACTTAGTATTGCGGGTGTTAGAGACTCGTTGCCAAAGGAAGAACCGGCAAGAAGTGCTTGAGCGATTTCGTGAAGACTAAAACCAACCCATTGACCATAGATTTCCGGCGTCATATGGGTTATAGAGGCGATGAGGGGGGCAACCAAAGCGAATAGTGTTCCTAAACATGATATCATTCCAATTGCCATTGCTGTATCTTCTTCATCTGAATCAAGAATAGAGGATACGGCTCCTATTGCTGCAGCACCACAAATTCCAGTACCTGAAGCAAGTAAAAGCAAAAGTCTATTGTCGACGCCTAGCATCCTGCCAATCAAAAAAGTCATAAAAAGAGTGAATAGAATAACAAGGGATGCACGGAAAAGAAGGGGAAAACCTTCATCGACAATCATTTTAATGTTCAAACGAATTCCGTAAAGGATGATGGCAATACGCAAAATGATTTTAGATGAGAATTGAATACCACTTCGCAAGCTTTCAGGATATTGAAAAACATTTCGATAAATGACAGCAATTAAAATCGCAATAGCCAAGGGACCTATTAATGATAAAATCGGTAATAAGCTCAAGCTATAGGCCAATACCGTAATAAAAAACATCAATAAAAGCCCTTTATAAAATTCAACTGTTTTGTACATTGTCATCTATAAAACTGGCCTCACTTTCAACTACTTGCCTATATGCAGTGATTATGAATGCGATTTTGTATAATGATTAATCTGAAAACCTCGTTTCAATCGAAAACAATATTATTTTTAGGTGAATATCAAAGTTAGGTGATGAATTTGAATAGCATTCATCACCTACTGTTATTTATCTATAGTGTCGTATCCGATTACTGTCCAAATACCAGATTGATCCTGTTTAATAAGTCTTTTCAAGTAAACGAGTTTAATGATTGTATCATTATCATTTACCTGTACAACAGCTGAATCCTTTGTACTGTGTAAAAGCTTTACGTTTCCTTCTTGTATGGGATATTCTCCTTTTATACCTCCAGGCGAAAGTTGTAAACTCACAAAAACTTGTGTTGTCATAAGCGGATCTAGTCTCCATGGAGAGTGTCCCTCGTCCACACTTTTTTGAGCGTCCTCTTCTTTCTTTAAATCATACGGTACCTCTACTTGTGGATTGATATCGTATTCTTTCGCTTGAACCGGAAAGATAATATTGTTATAAATATCAACACTTTCAAGCTCAACAATCAATTGATTCGATTCAAGAAATGCTGGAATTGCATTTTCTTCTATAATGTCCACAGTAAAAACCTCCGTCTTTATTAGGTATGTTAAGACATTACCGTTATTATTTACAAAAGTTTATTTTTTACACTAAAAAGGATAAAAAAATCAATTTGCCAAATGATGTTGTTTACAGTTTATCAATCAATACTATGTGTTTTGCCTAAGATTGATATTTGTTAAGTATGTTGAAAATTATTAATTTAATTCCAAAATACTTATTATTTTTCTGAAAAAATTAAAAAAGCGTTAAAAACAAAAAGAGAAGCTCGGATAAAAGGGAGCTTCTCCTTCGTTTATTTAATCAACCATTCTCTTTTTATAAAGTACGATGGTGAAAAACCAAATGAGGATGGACCAAACAAGAATTACAATAATGGGAACTAATAGATCAGTGGCTGAAAAGCCGTATTCGAGTGATTCTGCTAACAATACAATCTGTGCACTAGGCAACCATTCCGCTATTTGTAAAATCGGATATCTCTCAGAAAGTTGTAAAGCAAATGGACCGAATGAGAAAACTAACATGATAGGTAAAATTATTACAGATGCTTCTAAGATTGTTTTTGTGAAAAGTGCACATAAAGTTCCTAGTCCGATATAAAATACCGCAGAAAGGAAAAGGACAATCCCTATAATCAACCAATTAGCAGGGTTATAACCAACCAGATAAATGGAAAGTAATACTGTAATTGCTGATATGGAGAATACTAGCAAACTTTTACCAAGTAAAATATCAAATAAAGTTGCTGGTGATAACATTAGACTACGAAGTGTGTTTCTTTCTTTTTCCTCTGCAATCAAACAGCATTGTACAAAGCTGGTAACCGCCACAAATGCCAGATTGATTGGTAAAAAATACCCCTGCATACTATCTACACCTGTTTGATTGTAGAAAAAGGCCATAATAAGTGGTAATAGTACCATGGTCGACACTGCATAATTTCGGGAAAATTCTTTATAATCCTTCATGAAAATTGCTTGAATTCGTGTTAAGTTCATATTAAATCACTCCCTGTCATTTGCATGAAAATATCACCTAATGTTGGTTCGTTCGTATAAATACGAGATAGAAGGCCTTGATTCATCCAGTCATATACTTTTTTGGCTTCTTCCTTGCTGTTTTCGATGCAATGTTCACTGCCGTCTATTAATTGCACAGTAATCGTATCATCACTAAATTGTTTCTTTAAGTCTTGTGGTGAACCCAGGGCGCGAATTTTACCTTTGTGTAAGAAGGCAACACGATCACAAAGAGTTTCGGCTTCACTCATATCATGAGTCGTTAAAAAAATAGTCGTCCCCATTTCATTTAGCTTGCGTAAGCCACTATAAATATGTTGAGTATTCACTGGGTCCAATGCAGAAGTGGGTTCATCCAAAAATAATAATTCGGGCTTATGCATAATTGAACGAGCTAAAGTGACACGTTGAATCATTCCTTTAGATAACTTGCTCACTTTTTTCTTTCGCTCTTTATAAAGGTTTACAAAGTCCAGTGCCTCTTTAACTGAGCTTGTTGGTAAGTTATAAAGCTTACTATAAAGTAGAAGATTTTCTTCAACAGATAATCTAGAATATAGGCCGCTATTATCCGTTAGAATTCCAAATCGCGCTCGGTTCGTAGTTTTCTTCATTTCCTCAGCGTCTTGTCCTAATACAAATGCGCTACCACCAGATCTTGTTAATTGAGCGGTAAGAATTTTAATTGTAGTTGTCTTCCCCGATCCACTAGGTCCTAAAAATCCAAAGATTTCTCCTTTTTTAATATTGAATGAAACATCCTGTAGGGCTTCCTCTTTTTGGAAACTCTTTTGTAAATGTTGTACGTCAATTACAATCATCATCTTTCATTCCTCCAGCTTCGTTATTTACACAACTAAGCATAAATACTGAAAACAAATTCGGCATTAAATTTCTGATGAAAGGAGTTATTTTTTGATAGTTGGCGTCAATAAACGCTTAAATGGAACAGCGTAATTTCCCAGGAAATTGGTCAAATTCCAATAATTCGCTTTAATTCGACTAATTTATTTTTCGATAAAGGTACTACCGTTTCTTTAGTATTATGAAGGGAGAGGCTGTAGCTATTTCGGGTCCAAGTGATAATTTCCCTGACTTTTTGTAAATTCACTATGTAAGAACGGTGACATCTGAAGAAGCCAAATGGTGTCAATTTTTGTTCAAGATTGTTCAATGTCAAAGAAGTGGGATAAGCATCTCCTCCTACATAAACTGACACTTGTCCTTCAATACTTTCAATATAATCAATTTCTGGAGGATTAAATAAAATAATTTTCTCATTTTGTTTCGTTGGAATCTTTTCAAAACGAAAAGGAGATAGTTCACTTTTCTCCACAGCAACTAATTCTTCTTCTTTGACATCTAATACATGCAAGCCAGAAGAGTCAAGACGGAAAGCTGAATCACTGGCGAATAGAAGTTCCTCCATATTACTTGATAATAAGATAATGGTTTTTTGTTCTTTTTTTAATGACTGCATTAAGTTTAGTACAATTCTTTTAGTATGCTCGTCTAAATTTTGTAAAGGTTCTTCGATAACTTGAATGGGTTTGTCGTTCATGAAACAATGAATCAGATGTAATCTGCGTATTTCAGCACCAGTCAGGTTATTTAGTTTTACTTTTCTTTTATCAGTAAACTCGAGAAGGCTTAAAAAGTCTCCATTCTTTGGTGAAGGGCTGTATAAGCCTTTTAAAAAGTTGATATATTCATTAACAGTTAAACGATTATAAAATCCATTATCTCTATGCTCTGTATGTATAAGGGGATTTGAAACAAATTGTTTTGTCAAATAACTTAATTTTGCTACATCTGAGTAAATCCCAATGATGGTTCCTCTTTCAATTTGCATTTCAATACTTGGAGAGATGATATTTCCATCTATAGCAAAGGCGTCTATTGTTATGGCAAGGTGTGAGTTCATAATAAATCCTCTCTAGTTTATTCTTCTAAAATTAATACTATTATAATAATTATACACAAATGGAAATGGAAGGAAAAATGAGCGGAACAAAACAAAAAGAGGGTGGGACAAAACCTGAAAACACTATTTTCCTCGAGCAGGAAAATAGTGTTTTTTGATGTAGTGAAAATTGATTTCCGCCTGATGGGACCCGCATCCACGGGCACGGCTCGGCACGAGCGTCTCTCCCTCATGCTATTTCCCCAAGTAGCATTGCTCCTGTCGCTTTGCTTTTGATGCAGAAAAGATTTGCTCTGAAGCGAAAGGCATAGCCGACCCTACACCCTACACTTCTTCAATTTAGAAAGATTTAATTTCCCGCGGTTTTCTTGAAATTTTACACTATGATCCAATCTCTTTGTTTCGTTATTTAATCGGAATCCATATTTCTGAGTAGTAATCAGCATTTGAGGGATTATCATTTGTGTAAACTTCCAATTCTGCTGTACCTGCAGGTTTGTATGGATTAGAAGGGAACCATTCAGAGTAGATTTTCTTCCATGTATCCTGCATAGCGTTTGGCATCGCACCGTGTACTTCAAAGATTACCCATTTTGAGGCAGGGATTTCATAAGAATTCATCCCATTTGGAACATTGCCTTTATGTGCAGCAGCAATCCAATAGTCCATTTGCGCAGTTTGTTTTTCATTGTCGTTGACAACACAGACGCCAAGAATACCTTGGACATCTCCATTGTTTAAATCAATAAGTTGATCATTGGTGCCATCAACATGAACGTCGTTCCAAAATTGCGGTATTCCTCTTAAGTTATCGCCATTTTTGTAATTATACGTTCTCTTAACACCAACAATCTGAAAAGCTTCTTTTTCCAAAATTTTGTAATTCATGGGTATTGCTCCTTCCAATTTAATTTTAATGACGAGGCGATTATAAGATTGTAGGGGACCCAAATTTTTTCGTGCTTCTTTTGGGGAGAGATTATGTTGTTTTCGAAACGCTTTTGCAAATGATTCGGGCGTTTCATACCCATACTTATAAGCAATATCGATAATTTTATCGTTCGTATTGACTAAATCCTGGGCAGCCAAGGTTAATCGTCTTCTGCGAATATAATCACCTATTGTACTATCCGTTAAAATAGAAAAAGTTCTTTGAAAATGAAATGCTGATGAATGGCTTGCTTTGGCTATTTGTTCAACTGATAGATCACTATCCAATAAATGCATTTCAATATAATCAATTGCTTTTTGAATCGAGTCCACCCAACTCATTTAAATCACCTCTATAGATATAATAAATAATTGATTGTTTGATATCTGGTCTTGTTCTGCTTTCCTTGGACAGTTTTAATTGACTAAATCATACTTTTTATCACATGTTCAATCTTTAAGAACTTTGATAAAATGAACTTACGATTAAGTAAATAGGAGGAAACGTTGTGACAATGCTTGTCCTTACCTTCATCATATTCATGGGGATACTGTTTGCGATTAGTGTTTATATCTATGAAAACAGTCAGTTTAGCCAGATTACCGGCCATTCTTTTACGTCTGTATGGACAAATAAAAAAGTCGGATTTTTGTATAAATTATCTCAAAAGTTAAATAAAGTAAATGGCAAATATAAGTTATTATTTAATATTGCTTTACCTGAAAGTGAAAGAATAATCGATTATTTACTCCTTCATCAATCTGGCATATATATCATTAATCCAAAGGGCCATAGCGGATGGATATATGGGAGTGAGCAAGATTTTCAATGGGGGCAAGTTCTGGAAAATACTCAAATGAATACATTTAAAAATCCGATTATTGAGAATAAGTTAAAGATGGATGGTGTGAAAAAGTACATACCAGAAGTCGACAAGGACCTATTTCAATCGCTGGTTATTTTTAGTAATAATTGCTCGTTTAAGAAAATTGAAGTACATTCACCTGATGTAGATGTAATTAAAATCAATGAGTTAAAAACCTTTTGGAAGGATAGAATAGAGCACTCCTTATCAAAGGAGCAAATGATGGCGATCTATTCTAAGCTAGAGCCTCACGTTATTAAAAAAAGTTCAAAAGAAAAAGTGGGGCTAAAGGATGCGGCTTCAAAGTAAACAAAAAAAGGATTGTCTCTAATGAGATGGTCTTTTTTTGTATTAAGGGAATTAATTTTGCTTTGGGATAATAGGGTTTACTGGATAAGACTTACTTATATTCTGTGTGAGCGATCTAAGTACAAAAGAGGTTCGATTCACCTCCTTCTAAAAGAGTGAATTTTCTATGAATATATTAAACTACCATGTACAATATAGAAAAAGAATTTAGGGTGGAGAAATGAGGACAATTCATTATAGTTGGATTGCACTAGCTATCACATTCTCAGCCATTATTGTGGCTGGGATTATACGTTCATCTTCAGGCGTATTTCTAAATCCGTTTGAAATGGAGTTTGGCTGGGGAAGACCAACAATCTCCTTTGCTTTTGCAGTGTGTTTGTTTTTATATGGTTTTTCTGGACCGTTTATGGCTGCATTTGTTGAAGTTTTTGGATTGAAGAGAATGATGCTTTATTCAATGGCAATTTTATCAATTGGTCTTGGGCTTACTTTTGTGATGAAAAGTGAATGGCAACTAATCTTGATCTGGGGTGTTATGTTAGGAATAGGCTCAGGTTTGTTTTTAACTGTGCTAAGTACCCAGGTTGCGAATCGCTGGTTTGTAAAAAGAAGAGGACTTGCGGTTGGGATATTAACTGCCGCCACAGCTACAGGGCAATTAATATTGCTTCCTGTATTAGCAACCTTTGTGGAAAATTACTCATGGCGTTGGGCAATAGCGTTAATATTCATTTTAAGTGTATTAATGTTAATCGTTATCGCAATATTTATGAAAAGTTGGCCAAAAGATATCGGACTTACTCCATAAGGCCAGGGAGAAGAACCGGTAGAATTAGTGCTGTCGCCAAAAAGTCGCAATCCATTTAAAATGGCCATTGCATCATTACTAGAAGGGTTAAAAGTAAAAGAGTTTTGGCTATTGGCTGGAAGTTTCTTTATATGTGGTTTATCAACAAGCGGTTTAATCGGAACCCATTTTATTTCCTATTGTATAAGCTTTGGCATTCCCATGGTTACAGCTGCTGCCATGTTATCTTTTATGGGGGTGTTTGACTTAATTGGTACGACAATATCAGGTTGGTTATCAGACCGTTACGATAATCGCTGGTTATTATTTTGGTATTACACATTACGTGGGATATCTCTTCTTTTCTTACCGTTTGCACTAGCCCAAGGGTCCTATACATGGCTTGTAATATTCTCGGTTTTTTATGGACTGGACTGGATTGCTACTGTACCTCCAACAATTGGCTTAACCAGGCAAAAATTTGGTCTTGAAAAGAGTGCTATGATGTATGGCTGGATTATGGCAAGTCATCAGGTGGGAGCTGGGGTTGCTGCATATACAGGCGGTATAGTTTTCAACATCTTTGGTTCATATATGTGGGCCTTCCTATTAGCAGGCGGATTTTGTCTATTGGCAAGCTTATTTGTTATCTTAATAAAAAAACATAATTCTAGTGAATTTGTTTAGTTTTTCAATCTTTATAATAGATGATATGATACTTACAGCATAAAAAAAGGAGCATAAGTGTGGGAAAAGTATCCAAAAGAGTTGCTAGTATTTTATATATGAAAGAACATGAAACACTTTTTTCCTGTCCTCTATGTAAAGAAAGCATGAATGTTACGGATGATGGCCATGTAATATGTGCCAATCATCATTCATTTGATATTGCGAAACAAGGCTATGTAAACTTCATGATCAAACCTTCTACTTCAATGTATAGTAAAAGTCTATTTGAGTCGCGTCAGGAGATAATAAATAGTGGTTTATATAATCAACTGCAGCAAACAATTGCAAAGCATATTGGAGAAGAAGCGCAAGTAATATTAGATACAGGTTGTGGAGAAGGCTCTCATTTAGAGAGAATTTGTGATTTGTTGAAGCAAGATGTGGTTGCAGTAGGAATTGATATTTCTAAAGAAGGTATTCAATCTGCTGCAAAATTTTACGAGCAAAAGATATGGTGTGTGGGAGATTTAGCGAATAGTCCGTACATGGAACAATCAATTGATTGTATATTAAATATTTTATCGCCTGCCAATTATGAAGAATTCAGTAGGTTGTTAAAGCCAAATGGAAAGGTCATAAAAGTTGTCCCTCAATCAGACTATCTAAAGGAAATACGTAAACAAGCATTTGCAAATTCCGAAAAAGAGAGTTATTCAAACAATCAAACCGTACAGCGGTTTAAAGAACATTTCACGAATGTAGTACAGGAACGTATTACGTACACTCTGCCTCTAAGTACAGAGCTGGTACCAAAACTTCTTGAAATGACACCTCTGGGCTGGCACCTACAAGAAGACATTGCATTAACTGAAATTACAATTGATCTCGATGTATTAGTTGGAGAGGTCTCGAGATAATTAATGGGAAACTGGAAATAAACGCAAATAGCGTAATAAAACAAAAAGTATAAAAAGGTAGGAATATAACAGTGCTATATGATTTTGCTGCAAGATTAGTTGGAGTGTTTTTAAAGTTTAATGGTTCTAAGGCGAAAATCTTTGGTAAGGAACATTTACCAAAAGAAGGCGGGTTTGTTATTGCGTGTACACATAATGGATATGTAGATATATTGAATTTAGGTGTATCCTTGCTGCCAAGACATATTCACTTTATGGCGAAAAAACAATTGTTTGACATGAAAGTGCTTGGTCCGCTGGTATCAAATTTAAATGCATTCCCTGTGGATCGAGAAAATCCAGGACCTAGTGTTATTAAAATTCCTAGACAGCTTATTAAAGAAGGGAAAATTGTAGGCATCTTCCCAAGCGGCACCCGTTCTCAGGAGAATATGGAGTTAAAGCAAGGGGCTATCACGATTGCCCAACTTTCAAAGGGACAAATTGTTCCGGCAGCTTATATTGGCCCAAGAAACGTGGGGGAAGTGATGAAGCGACAAAAAGGGTATTTAATCTTTGGAGAGCCCTTTATCGTTGGAGCTGGTAAAGAAGCGCGTGATGAAGCAGCCCAGCATTTAGAAAAGGAATTGCAGCGTCTTACAGAAGAGCTGGAATCAAAATATAAGTAATAAAACGAACACTTTCCCAATGTTGGAAAGTGTTTTTTAAAAGGGGAAATAGAATGGAAATTGTTGACATAAAAGAAAATATACTGAGAAAAATTTGGAGGGCTAAAAATGATACGTGTTCTTTTCGTTTGTCTAGGGAATATTTGTCGCTCACCTATGGCTGAAGCAGTAATGCGTGACTTAGTGGAAAAACTGGGCTTAAGTAGTTCAATTAAAGTAGATTCTGCAGCTACCAGTTCATGGCATATTGGGGAACCGCCACATAAGGGGACACAGAAAAAGCTAAAAGAATTTGGAATTTCAACTAGTGGTATGAAAGGCCGCCAGCTTTCTTTTAATGATTTCGAAGCATTTGATTATATTGTAGGGATGGATGGCAGCAATGTACAGGACATACGTGAAATGCTACGCCAGCCGAATCACCCCAAAATTTTCAGGTTTTTGGACTTAACACCACATCGAAAGGATGTGCCAGATCCATATTATACTGGAGATTTTCAAGAAACGTATGGCTTAGTAGTAGAAGGCTGTGAGGCATTGCTCAATAAAATTCATGCAGATATAAAGTAAAACTCTTGCATGGCTACCACTTTCATAAAATATTCTCTTCACCATTTTTGTACTGTTCTTCATAAAACGGGGTATTACTAAGGCAAAGGTACATTTTTGGGGGGAGAACCATGGAAACAAAGGGCAGAAGAAAGAGTAGTAATGTTGAAGATCGTCGTGGAATGAGTAAGGGAGCGATAGGTGGCGGTATTGGAGGTTTTGGGATTATTATTGTCATTATTTTTACGCTGCTGAATGGTGGAGATGCCGGGGATGTATTGAACCAAGTTAACCAAGGGCAAATACAAAATGGTGGTACTACCGAATATACTCCTACTGCTGAAGAAGAAGAGCTGGCGGAATTTGTATCGGTTGTGCTGGCTGATACAGAAGATGTATGGCGACAGTTATTTGAGGGACAAGGGTTAACCTATGAAAACCCATCCCTCGTATTATTTACAGATAGTGTACAGTCCGGATGTGGAGTTGCAGGTGCTGCTGTTGGTCCTTTTTACTGTCCGGCGGATCAGAAATTATATATCGATTTAAGCTTTTATCAGGAGCTTAAGAATAAGTTCGGTGCCCCTGGTGATTTTGCAATGGCTTATGTTGTTGCACATGAAGTAGGTCACCATGTACAAACATTATTGGGCACTTCCCAGAAAGTGCATGCGTTAAATGGAAAAGTGAGCCAAGAAGAATACAATGCGCAAACTGTAAAACTTGAATTACAGGCAGATTATTATGCAGGCGTATGGGCTAATCATGTGCAAGATTTAGGCTATTTAGAAACGGGAGATATCAACGAAGCATTGACTGCAGCGAATGCAATCGGGGATGATACCTTGCAATTGGAAGCGCAAGGATATATTGTTCCTGAAAGCTTTACACATGGTACGAGCGAACAACGAGTGAGATGGTTTAAAAAAGGATTTGAAAGCGGCACGATAAAGGGTGGAGATACATTTAACGCAGCTGCATTGTAATACGTTTAGAAAAGTTTATTTCACTACGAACCATCTTTCATCTTTTTCTTTAATAATAGAATAGTGTATAATATTACAGTCTCATTTACTTTAAGGGTTAATAAAAACCTTCATCAAATATATTTAACATTACGGAAAAGAGAGTGAAATTAATGGGTCGTAAATGGAATAACATTAAAGATAAGAAAGCCGAGAAAGACAAAAATACGAGTCGTATTTACGCTAAATTCGGTACTGAAATTTATGTAGCTGCGAAAAAAGGCGAACCAGATCCAGAGTCGAATTCAGCATTAAAGTTTGTATTGGAACGTGCTAAAACATACAATGTACCAAAGCATATTATCGATAAAGCAATCGACAAAGCAAAAGGTGCTGGCGGAGAAGACTATGACGAATTACGTTATGAAGGATTCGGCGTAGGTGGAACGATGGTTATTGTTGATGCCTTAACAAACAATGTAAACCGTACTGCTTCCGATGTTCGTGCTGCTTTCGGTAAAAACGGGGGAAACATGGGAGTATCAGGTTCAGTTACTTATATGTTCGACTCAACTGCCGTATTTGGTATTGAAGGAAAAACAGCTGATGAAGTGTTGGAGATTCTTCTGGAAGCTGATGTTGATGCACGTGATGTGTTTGAAGAAGAAGACAATGTCATCGTTTACGCTGAACCAGATCAATTCCATGCAGCTCAAGAAGCATTTAAAGCAGCTGGAATTACTGAGTTTACAGTTGCTGAATTAACAATGCTTCCTCAAACAGAAGTAGCATTATCCGAAGACGATGCAGCGAAATTCGAAAAAATGATCGATGCTTTAGAAGATTTGGAAGATGTTCAACGCGTTTATCACAACGCTGATTTAGACGAATAATTTTACTGAAGATAATACTCCCAGTAGCGTTTTTATTGCTACTGGGATTTTTTAATATAAAAGTCCAAAATAGATCGAAAATCTCGTCTCGATAATAGTAGAATATAGGCTAATAATCTATTTATAATTTGCCATTTTGTGTCGATATATAGAGGAAGTGATTTAAAGCAGTAAAGTATTAGAGAGTTAAAGGAGTGTGCATAATTGAAGAAAGAAAAAAAGCTCTCAAGGCAAATACTTTCCATTATTGTAGTTATATTCATTTTTCTATTAGGACTATATGTATTTACGATGAGCTATAATTCAAAGGAATCTGTTAAAGCAACAATTGGAGAGCGAACTATTGAAATTGCAGAGAATATGCTAAATTTCATAGAAGTAGAGGAGTATAAAGAACTAGCACAGAACCCGGCAGAAAATAATCTCTATTGGGAATTAAGAGAACAACTAAATGAACTACGCGAAATGAATGGCGTGTTATATGCTTATACATATGCAGTGCCCAAAGAAGGAGAAGATGTTACATTTTTAGTAGATGGTATGCCGGCAGATGATACTGAAAATGCGGGTGCAATAGGGGATACATCTGGCTCTACAACATATGAGCATCTTCAAAAGGTACTGAAAGAGGGTTCCTTTTATTCGGATTTACTAAGCAGTGATTATGGTGAATACATTTCAGGAACAATCCCTATGAAGGATGCAAATGGTGAGGTCGTTGCTTTTTTAGGAGTGGATATCGATGCTTCCTATGTCGATGAAGTAAGTGCATCGGTTGCAAAGGATATTGTACCGAAAGTAAGTCTGATATTCTTGCTTATTGTGTTAATGGGACTGTATATAACATACCGTTATGTAAATAGATCTTTAAAACCTTTAAATGTGTTAAAAGAGGCTTCTGAGCAACTAGCTGATGGCGATTTAAAAGGAGTAAATGAAACGCTTTCTTCATTAAAGTTAAAGAATAATAATGAGATTGCTATTTTCTCACAAACATTCTCGCAAGCCTTTAATAATTTGTCAAAATCATTAAAAAACCTGCATACGAAATCCACTAACTTAGAAAAAGCAGTTGCTGATATAGAACTTACGGCTACTCAAGTTGCAAAATCAAACAATATAATCGCGTCTAGTATCGTTGAAATTGCATCAAGCAGTGATCAACAGGAAGCAAGTAATAATGAAGTGAATCAAGCGATGAATGAAATGTCTATAGGCATTCAGCGTTTATCGGACTCAACATCGGATATGGCCGAAGCTTCAACCGAGATGACAAATTTAGTAGAAACAAGTGTCGACCATGCAAAACATGTAGTTTCACAAATACAAAATGTCGAAGCATCTGTGATACATACGGAAGGGTATGTACGTGAGATGAGTGATAAATTCAAATCGATTAAAGAAATGGTGTCGGTTATTACAAGTATTGCCGATCAAACAAATCTATTAGCATTAAATGCAGCGATTGAAGCGGCGCGTGCAGGAGAAGCAGGTAAGGGCTTTGCTGTAGTAGCAGATGAAGTTCGTAAGCTAGCCGAAATGTCCAGAAGCTCCGCGGATGAAATTCAGTCTTATCTAGAAAACTTCTTACTAATTAGTGAAAAAGCTTTAGTTGAGATGGATAATAGCACGGAAGAAGTAAAAGCAGGCAATCAATCAGTGATAGAAATTGGCGACAAATTAAATCAAATTTTAACTGTTGTAGTCGATGTAAACACTAAAATACAGAATGATTCAGCGGTAATTGAACAAATGTCTGCAAGCTCTGAAGAAATTCTAGCTTCAACAGAGGAAATGCGCAAGCTGGTCGTTAATACAACAAGCCAAACAAAGGAAGTAGCAGGCTCTTCAGATATTCAAGTAGAGATGGTTCATAAACTTGAAGAAGTAGTTCAACTGCTTGATTCAACTTCAAAAGAGATGATTCAGGAAATAAGCAAATTTAGATTCTGATAAAATAGGCATATTCATCTGTGATTGATGGATGTGCTTATTTCTATTGTAAGAATTAAAGCACAGTGCAACTATATTACGTGAAGTACAGCTAACTATAATCAATAATAAATAATAAATTATAAACAATTATCAGAATAGTTGAACTTTTGGTAGATATAGTTAATAATAGAATAGTAAACTTCGAAATGCTAAATATTGGAGAGGTGTGTAATGGAATGGTAACTTTTAAAGACTATGAATATAAAAGACCGAATTTGGATGAATTAAAGGATAAAATAAGAGCGTTAATTGAACAATTTAAAAATGCGGATTCAGTTGAAACACAAAGTGAAGTGATTGAAAAGATAAATGGATATCGAAATGACTTTTCAACACAGGCTAACCTTGTATATATTCGTGCTTCAATAGATACGAATGACGAGTTCTACCAAAAGGAAAGAGATGTTTTAGATGAAATAGAGCCGCAATTTGAAGAGCTTCTATTTGAGTATTATACAGAACTTGTTAAAACACCTCACAGAGGTCATTTAGAAGAAAAATGGGGAACACAGCTATTTGCCTTAGCAGAAAATCAAATTAAAGGTTTCTCTCCTGAAATTATTGAGTTAATGCAACAAGAAAACAAACTTGTCTCTGAATATAACAAACTAGTAGCATCAGCCCAAATAGAATTTGATGGAAAAACATTGACACTTGCTCAGCTTACTCCATATGGTGAATCTACTGATCGCAATGTTCGCAAACAAGCAATGGAAGCCCGTTTTAACTTCTTTAATGAGAACGGCGAAAAATTTGACGATATTTATGATCAACTAGTAAAGCTACGCGACAAAATTGCTACAACATTAGGATACAAAAATTACGTTGAACTAGGGTACGTCAATATGAATCGTATCGATTATAATGCGGAGATGGTATCCAATTTTAGAGAACAAGTGCAAAAGTTGATTGTACCTCTTGCTACGAAATTATATGAACGCCAAGCGAAACGCATTGGTATTGATGATTTTAAATATTATGATGAGGGACTAAACTTCTTAACAGGAAATGCCAAGCCACAAGGTAGTCCGGATTGGATCGTGTCGAACGGTAAAAAAATGTACGAAGAGCTTTCGACTGAAACGGGAGAGTTTTTCAATTATATGATTGATCGCGAATTAATGGATTTAGAAGCGAAGAAAGGAAAAGAAAGCGGTGGTTATTGTACTTTCATAGATAATTATGATTCGCCATTTATCTTCTCAAACTTTAATGGCACTTCCGGTGACATTGATGTACTAACACATGAGGCTGGACATGCCTTCCAAGTTTATTCAAGCCGCAATATCGGGATACCTGAATATTTATGGCCAACATACGAGTCTGCCGAGATTCACTCAATGAGCATGGAATTTTTCACGTGGCCATGGATGGAACTATTCTTTAAGGAAGAAACAGAGAAATATAAATTCTCGCACTTAGCAAGTGGATTATTATTCTTGCCTTACGGAGTTGCGGTAGATGAGTTCCAGCATGTTGTCTATGAAAATCCAGCGATGACACCAGCTCAGCGCAAACAAGCATGGAAAGAAATCGAAAATAAATATTTGCCGCATCGTGATTATGATGGCTATGAATATTTAGAAGCGGGTGGCTTCTGGCAACGCCAGGGTCATATTTATGCAAGCCCATTCTACTACATCGATTACACTCTGGCTCAAGTGTGTGCATTCCAATTCTGGAAACGCTCAAGAGAAGACTTTGAATCTGCATGGAAGGACTATCTTCACCTTTGTCAGCTAGGTGGGTCTATGTCCTTCACTAAGCTAGTCAAAGAAGCCGGGTTAATTTCACCATTTGATGATGGCTGTGTAGAATCAGTTATTGATGCAATTGAAGAATATTTAAACTCTGTTGATGATGCGAGTCTATAAGAGAAAAACTCCCGGAATTTAATTTCCGGGAGTTTTTTTATCTGGTAAGATATAATTGGTTGAATAGGAAATGATTATCAATGAAACAATATGGAAAGAGGTGATTGTTAGTGACGAAAAAAGTGTGGTTCCAAGTAGGAATTGGCATGATTATTGCACTTTTAATAATAAAATATGTGGTTGAAATTCATTGGATTTTTAATCCATTCTATATCATCATCAAAACGATTTTTATCCCATTATTATTAGGTGGAGTGCTTTATTATATATCTGAACCCTTGCAGAGACTTATGGAAAAGAAGGGTGCACCCAGATGGGGAAGCATACTAACGATTGTCCTTTTGCTAGCGGGTATCGTGACAGGAATTCTATTGATGATTGGGAACCCAATCTCTGAACAGGTGAATAATCTAGTGGAAAATGCCCCGAATATTGAAAATAGTATTATGGAGGCGGCCGACTTTGTTTTAGATAATCGGGATAATCTTCCACCCCAAGTTGAGACATTTGTGAATTCCGTTTCAAGCTCCATTCAAGATATCGCGATGTCAGGCAGTAAATACATTGTAAGCTTTGTCAGTGGAACGGTGGCCGCGACCTTTACATTAATTTTAGTGCCATTCTTCTTTATATACATGCTGAAAGATCATGAAAAATTCGCGCCAAATATTTATAATATTTTTGCTGGCGAAAGAAGAACTTGGGTAAAAGAGACCCTGGCAGATATTGATAATGTTTTAAGAAATTATGTACAAGGTCAAGTGCTGATCAGTTTAATCCTTGCAACGATGATGTTTATTGGGTACCTGATTATTGACCTGGATTACGCATTGTTGCTTGCAATTTTCGCTTTCTTTATGAATATGATTCCTTTTATCGGGCCATGGATTTCTTTAGCTCCAGCACTTATCATCGCGGTTATCCAAGATCCAATCTTAGTCGTATGGGTTGCTGTTATTACATTAGTTGCTCAACAATTGGAAAGTAACTTAATCACTCCGAATATTATGGGGAAATCATTGGATGTCCACCCATTAACGGTGATCACGATTGTATTGGCGGCAGGAAATATTGGCGGCTTCTTATTTATCATAATTTCGATTCCAACTTATGCTGTTATAAAAGCAGTCGTAAAAAATATTTACGAAGAACGGAAAAAGATTAAAGAGGCAGCAACAAAAACAGTTTAAAAAGTTTAAAGCATTTTACAGTATACCTATAAAGGTGTACTGTATTTCATTTTAGTGTATTGTAAAAAAGAAATTATAAATATCTACACAAGAGGATAAAAGGAGCTCATTATGTTATCATTTGAACAAAAACAGGCAATTATTGAATCGTTTCCAGAGCTAACGAAAAAAGAGATTTCCATGAAACGTGTAAACTATCATTTTGAAGAAAGTTTATACGAAAAAACGATTGTAGTTGAAAAATTACATCCAAATGGAAATGGTTTTGTATATGTAGGAGATTTATTGAAATATGATAAATTGGCAAGTGATAAAGGATTAGTCAATATACGGGATTTTGAAGAACACGCATTACGTGATATCATTCGGGACGCCATTGATTTTTTATCGGAAGACTTGGACATACCGGTTGTTGAAAAATGGACTTCCCGAGAGGGCCTAACATTAGAGTTAAGACACCATCAGCGAGATTGGAATATATATTATCAAGATAATTTAGAAGAAACTTTTGGAACACGTGAGGATGCAGTCGAGTATTTGCTTGATGAAGGATTTAAGCTGAAAAAATAAAGGAGTACCGTTTATGAATGGGAAAAAAGTAGCCGTATACTTTGTAGGATTTATAATCTTGGTTTGCATAGTGATCGTAACAATAATGCAAATATTTTTTGCAACATATGAACCTAAACCGACTAATGGGGAAGTTCAAACCTCAATCGTCATACCTGAAGAAGCCAATATGAACCTGTTATAAATAATAAAAAACCAAACGAGCATTTTTCGTTTGGTTTTTTGTTATTTAAAAAAACAGATTTAAAGCGAAGAAAATGATTGCTGCCATCAGAGCAGAAATTGGCATTGTGATTAGCCATGTAAGCACAATTTTACGGGCCACGCCCCATTTAACCCCTTTAACACGTTGAGCAGAACCTACACCCATAATGGCTGAAGAAATTACATGTGTTGTTGACACAGGTAAATGAATGACAGTTGCTCCGAAAATAATGGATGCAGATGCTAAGTCTGCTGCAACACCGTTTACTGGTCGAATCTTCATAATTTTTCCACCAACAGTTTTGATGATTTTATAACCACCAATTGAAGTTCCAAGCCCCATAGCGATCGCACAGGCAATACGAACCCAGTCTTGTACTTCATCATCTGCTTGTAAACCTGCAGCAATCAATGCCATTGTAATGATACCCATTGCTTTTTGAGCATCATTTGTACCGTGGGTAAAGGATTGAATTGCGGCAGTGATAATTTGTACTGTTCGGAAACCTTTATTCGTTCGATAAAGGTTTAAGTTTTTAAATAGTACTTTAAATAATGACATGAAAATAAAACCAATGGCTAATGCCAGGAATGGAGAAGCAATTAAACCGATTAAAATACTGCTAAACCCACCATAATTTAAAATACTAAAACCGCCTGCAGCTATTGCAGCACCGGCAATAGAGCCAATCAATGTATGAGAAGAACTCGATGGAATACCGAAGTACCATGTAAGTAAGTTCCAAGTAATAGCAGATATTAGAGCTGCTAAAATAACGATTGTTCCAGTTGTATCATCTGTAGTCGCATTTAGTGAAAACGGGTCAACGATATCCTTGGCAATTGCCTTAGCTACACCAACGAATGTAATTGCCCCGATAAAATTCATAACAGCAGCTAATAACACAGCAACGCGCGGTGGTAATGCACGGGTAGAAACAGAAGTCGCAATTGCGTTTGCTGTATCATGGAAACCGTTAATAAAGTCGAATGCTAAAGCAAAAATTACGACTAATATTGTCAGTAATAATATAATATCCATTTTGAACTCCTGACTCTTACGCGTTACGCATAATAATTGTTTCTAATGTGTTCGCTACATCTTGGCATGAATCCGCAATCTCTTCTAACTGATCATAGATATCACGCATCTTAATTAAACGAATTGGATCCTTTTCTTTAAGGAACAACTGCTTTGTTGAGGAACGGGAAATTTCATCGCATTCACGTTCGTAATCTTTAATAAGAATAATGTGTTTACGCATTGCAATTAAGTCTTTTTTATTTAGAAGATCAGTTGCTGCAACAATTTCATCTGCACTACTTGAAATGTAATCAAAGAATTTTCTCATTGACTCATCTACTTCTATGAAGGAGAACATTTCAAAATGTGCGATACAATGTTCTGCACCGTCTAACACATCATCCATCTTATTAGCTAAAGCTAAAATATCTTCACGCTCGATTGGCGTCATGAAGGATTTATTTAGCATAACGATCAACTCATGGATTAAATGATCTCCATCAGTTTCATACTTTTTCATTTTTACGCTTATTTCTTTTAGATCAGCAACAGTTTCAATCCTGAAATCTCTAGCGTAATGTATAGCTTCTCTCATATTTTCTGCTATCTTGTGTAAAGATAAGAAAAATGGATCTGGTTTTCTTGAACTAAACATGGAATTGCCCCCTGGTATACGTGTGAATTTAATAGTAAATTAAAACCTAAATCATCATAACAAAATATCAATAAAATCTATACATAATTTAACTTGAACTAAACAAAATTTACATTGCTGTAATATAAGGGAGTTTCAAAATAACAATTTCTTACTTTTATAGTAAATGGTAGACGCTAATGAAGTAGTTCTTACTTAATATACTTGCCTATAGTTTAATTATTATGTGAAATCCATTTATAAAAATTCTTTTAGTTCATTTTCTAAAAAGGGCTTTGCCGATAAGAAATGTGTAAATGCATGGTATCGTTCCAATTGTTGTTGGGATGGTTTTTTACCAGAAAAATATGCACGGATCAAGATGTTCTTTGGTGTGTGCTCGATATCGATAAACTCTAAAATTTGCGTCTCATATCCCACTAATGTGAGTAGCTCAGCCCTAATTGAGTCCGTAGCTAGAGAAGCAAAACGTTCTTTTATTAAGCCATGTTGCGTCATAATTTCCATAGCAGGAGAATGAAGTTGACGATTTAATTCATGCTGGCAACATGGAACGCTTAAAATAACTGTTGCCCCCCATTTTACCGCTCGTGCTAATGCCATATCCGTTGCAACATCACAAGCATGTAAAGTCACCACCATATCCACTGAATTTTCATCATTGTAGTCGTTTATGTCCCCAACTAAAAATTCAAGCTGATCATAGTTTAAATCTTGAGCAATCTTGTTGCATTCCTGGATTACTTCTTTTTTTAGATCCAGCCCTGTAACACGAATATCCAATCCCTTTTCTACTTTAAGATAGTGGTATAGAGCAAAGGTTAAATAGGACTTGCCCGAACCAAAGTCGAGAATTCGGATTTGGCGATCTTTTGGTAAATGCTCAAGTGCATCATCTATAAATTCAACAAACCGGTTGATTTGTTTGAACTTATCATATTTTTGTTTTTTTACTTTGCCCTCTTCCGTTTGAACACCAAGACGAATTAAAAACGGATAAGGCGTTGTGTCGTCTAATAAGTATTGTTTTTTGCGATTGTGTGAGAGATTAACTTCCTTTGTCTCTGTTAACTTTTCAGTTTTCCATAATACTTTGTTTTTCTTGGAAAGCTGAATGTGTATATTTTGGCTTTTAAATTGTGCATGTATTTGACGGAATTGTGGTATTAATATATCGAAGGAATCAGAAAACTTTTCGAGTATAACATTTTCGTGTTTAAGAATTCGTTCATATTGATATTCAATTTGAATTTGGTAAACACCCTTTAGCTCAATGGGCTTCAATTTAACACGTTTCAAATCATCTGATTTTTGCCGTGGTTGGCTAATCGTTGCGTTAATTAGTTCCTTATTTTGTATGTGTTCTAAAAACTCTTTTTTCATTTGTTCGAAGTCCATGGGTATCAGCCTTTTCTTATAAATTGATGGCAATAGTTTAACATAGCTAATTAATGAAGTGTTAAATTCTTTCTTGAGTAGTATTTAATCATTAGAAATAAAATAATAACAGTAGTATAGAAATATTATTTTTTCAAAATTTTTAAACACCTTTTAAAGGAAATATGTTAAATTATATTCAATGAGGTAGCCTTATTCTGAAAAATGCTATTATTTACTTTATAATGTCGCTATTTCATTAAAAATATAAAATAAAGTCAAGGGGGATTAGGGATGTCCGATCACGCATTTCAATTATTAGCAATTATTATTTATATGCTTGCCATGATTATTATTGGATGGTATGCGTATAGAAGAACAAAAAACTTAAACGATTATATGCTGGGTGGGCGCGATTTAGGTCCAGCTGTAACGGCCTTAAGCGCCGGGGCTGCGGATATGTCCGGTTGGCTATTAATGGGGCTGCCTGGAGCAATCTATGCAGTAGGATTAGTGGAGGCATGGATAGCAATCGGCTTAACAGTCGGTGCATGGTTAAATTGGTACTTTGTTGCACCACGTTTACGGGTATACACACAAGTTTCCAAAGATTCCATTACGATTCCGAGTTTCTTGGATAACCGACTTCGTGATAATACTAAATTAATTCGTATTGTTTCAGGTATTGTTATTCTAGTGTTCTTCACGTTCTATGTGTCATCAGGGATGGTATCTGGTGGTAAATTCTTCGAAAGTTCATTTGGTTTTGACTATCATACTGGATTGTTAATTGTTAGTGCGGTTACAGTTGGTTATACATTATTTGGTGGATTCTTAGCCGTTAGTTACACAGACTTTTTACAAGGTTTAATCATGTTTTTAGCTTTGGTGTTAGTTCCTATTTTTGGATTGTTTTTCACTGGTGGACTTGGAGAAACAATTGACTCCATTAAAGCTGTTAATCCAGAGCAATTTAGCTTATTTGCATCAACAGCGACAGCAGCTGGGATTATTTCATCTGTAGCTTGGGGACTTGGGTATTTCGGGCAACCTCATATCATCGTTCGATTCATGGCGATTAAATCGGTAAAAGAGACTAAACAAGCTCGCCGTATCGGAATTGGTTGGATGATTTTAAGTTTATTAGGAGCAACTTGTACTGCACTTGTAGGATTAGCTTATTTCCAACAAAATGGAGGAACAATTGATGATCCGGAAACAATCTTTATTGTTATGGGGCAAATTTTATTCCACCCATTCATTGCTGGAATTATGTTAGCGGCTATTTTAGCTGCGATTATGAGTACAATTTCGTCACAATTAATCGTAACTTCCTCTGCACTCGTAGAGGATATGTATAAAGCGTTATTCAAAAAAGATGCCTCAGATAAGCATTATGTAATGGCTGGAAGACTTGCGGTACTTGTAGTATCCGTTATAGCAGCATTCTTAGGGTGGAATCCAGACAGTTCTATTCTTGATTTAGTTGGATTTGCATGGGCTGGATTTGGTGCGGCATTTGGGCCGACTATTCTGCTTGCATTATATTGGAAAAAACTTACTAATATTGGAGCGTTAGTTGGGATGGTCGCTGGTGCTGTTGTTGCCTATGTTTGGGGACAGAGTGAAGCATTATCGGGGATGTTATACGAAATCGTACCTGGTTTCATCATTAACTTAATCTTAACAGTTATTGTAAGTCTAATTACTTATAAGAAAAATGCTGAAATTGAAAAAGAATTTGATCAAACATTAGAGTTATTGAATTCCGAAAAAGAAAAATAAAAGTAATGTCTCAAAAGTATCAACTTTTGAGACATTTTTTTATGTGGACAGTCATAAGGGATAAAACAGAATAAGTTTTGCAACGTAATTGAAATGGTAATTAAGCATATACTATATGATACGATAGAAGGGAATACACAATATAAAAGTAAAAAGGATTCAACAAACTTGAAGAAGCTACGTAAAAGCTTTAGAGGCTAACTTTAAAAAACAGACTATAAGCCGCGTTTTTAATCAGGGAGGTATCTTAGTGACAAATCTGCAAGAGGTAGAAACAATTATTGAAAAAGCAGTCTTGGTAGGCGTCAATTTGCAAAACGATCGTAATTTTGATTATTCAATGGAAGAGTTAGAAAGTTTGGCAGAGGCACTGGAAGTTGAGGTAATTGGAAGTGTTATACAAAACTTGGAAAGGGTAAATCCTTCCCATTATGTAGGAACAGGTAAAATAGTAGAAATAAAACATTTTGTAGATGAGGCTGAAGCAAACCTTGTCATCTTTAATGATGAATTATCACCTTCGCAAATTCGAAACCTTGAACATGATCTAGAGTGTAAAGTAATTGATCGTACAATGCTGATTTTAGATATTTTTGATCGCCGTGCGAATACAAGAGAAGCACAAATGCAGGTTGAGCTGGCTCAATTGCAATATATGCTGCCTCGACTAGTTGGCTTACATGCTTCATTATCTCGTCAAGGTGGAGGAACAGGTGGTGGATTCAGAAACCGTGGTGCAGGGGAAACAAAATTAGAATTAGATCGACGAAAAATCGAAGACCAAATAGCAAAACTGCGTAAAGATCTAGAGGTTGTCAAAAGCATTCGGGAAACTCAAAGGAAGAAACGTCGTAAAAATGAAGTTCCTGTAGTGTCTCTTGTGGGATATACAAACGCTGGGAAATCCACAATTATGAACCGCCTTCTTAAGCGAATAGGGCAAGAAGATAATAAACAGGTATTTGAAAAGGACATGCTATTCGCAACACTCGATACCTCCGTTCGCAATATCGAATTGCCGGATAGAAAAACATTTTTACTGACAGATACGGTTGGATTTGTTAGTAAACTTCCACATCATTTAGTAAAAGCCTTTCGTTCTACATTGGAAGAAGCAAGGGAAGCAGACCTATTATTGCATGTTGTGGATGTTTCAAATGAACAGCATCCATTTATGATGGATGTGACGAATAAAACGTTAGGTGAAGTAGATGTTGAAGGAATCCCAACGATTTATGTCTACAATAAATCGGATTTGGCAAATGTAAAGTATCCATTAGTGAGCGGGGATAATATTTGGATTTCGGCACAGGATGGCGCAGGTCTAGATGAATTGGTGGAATTAATCCGACAGCATGTCTTTTCCGACTACGTGGAGTGCGAAATGCTTATTCCATTTGACCGAGGGGATGTTGTATCATATCTGAATGCCAATGCACAAGTGAAGGGCACAGAGTATGAAGAACAAGGGACGAAATTAATTGTTGAACTAAAAGACGCAGATCTAAAAAAATATGAACAATATGTTATAAAATAGCATGAATGGGTAACGATGAATATGTCGTTGCCTCTTTTTTTTTGCCAAATACTTCTGATAGATGAGAACAGATTGTGAGATTTATGGAAAATTAAATTTTATAATTATTTCAATATATTAAAAAAATCTGGAAATCTCAATAATATAGCGAATATAGAGAAGAAAGCGAAATTTCTAACTTTTGTATAATATATTGAAAAAACTTTAATTATGCTTTAATGTAATAAAATGAAGTTTTCTGACAGTCAATCTTGCAACTTGAATTGTCGGAAAATATGAAAAAATTTAACGGAAGAGGGTATCTTTATGTATAGTAAAGACGAAATAGTCAAATCCGTTCCTCAAAAAGGTTTTTTTGGACATCCTAAAGGATTATTAACACTATTCTTTACAGAATTTTGGGAAAGATTCTCATATTACGGAATGCGTGCCATTCTTATACTTTACATGTATTACGAATTACATGAAGGTGGATTAGGATTAGATCGAGGAACAGCAAACTCAATTATGGCTCTTTATGGGTCGTTAATTTATATGTCAGGAATTATTGGTGGTTGGTTTGCTGACCGAATTTGGGGTACACGTAAAACTGTATTCTATGGTGGAATACTCATCATGATCGGGCATATTGCCTTAGCATTTCCGGGTGGACTTACAGCATTATTAATCTCGATGGCATTTATTATCATTGGTACAGGTTTATTAAAATCAAATGTATCAACCATTGTTGGAGATATGTATGCAGAGGGCGACAACCGTCGTGACTCAGGCTTCAGCATCTTCTACATGGGGATTAATATGGGTGCGTTTATATCTCCATTAATCATCGGGTTTGTCGGTGAACGATATAATTTCCATTTAGGCTTTGGTATTGCTGCTGTTGGTATGCTTATTGGATTAATTGTTTTTTATGTGACTCAAAAGAAATTTTTAGGTTTAGCTGGTCTTGAAGTTCCTAACCCACTAAAGGGTGAAGAAAAAAAGAAAACAATTCGAAATGTTGTTATTGGTATTGTTGCTGTATTGATCATTGGAGTGATTTTATACACTACCGGAAATTTAACAATGGCAATATTTAGTTTAATCATTACAACACTAGGTGTATTAATTCCGACAATTTTCTTTATCGTTATGTATCGCAGTCCTAAAACAACGAAGGATGAAAAATCTCGTGTATTAGCCTATATTCCATTATTTATTGCGGCGGTTATGTTCTGGGCGATTCAAGAACAAGGGGCCACAATATTAGCTACATATGCCGATACTCGTACAGATCTCACTATTGGAAGCTTTGAAATTCCCGTTTCATGGTTCCAGTCGTTAAATCCTTTATTCATTATTATCTTTGCACCAGTATTTGCATGGTTATGGTTAAAACTTGGCAGCCGCCAACCGTCAACACCTAAGAAATTTGCCATCTCATTATTCTTTGCGGGAGCTTCTTTCTTAGTAATGATGATCCCGGCGACAATGTCTGGTGGTACAGAACTTGTTAGCCCATGGTGGTTAGTTCTTTCCTTCTTCCTAGTAGTAGTAGGGGAGTTGCTATTATCGCCTGTAGGTTTATCAGCAACAACAAAGCTTGCACCGGCTGCATTTGCGGCCCAAACAATGTCTTTATGGTTCTTAACAAGTGCTGCAGCCCAGGCAATAAATGCTCAGTTAGTTAGAATATATGAAGCAGTAACTGAAATTACTTACTTCGGTACTCTTGGTGGAATTTCTATTGTCTTAGGTATTATTTTAGTAGTCTTGACACCAATTATTTCAAGAGCAATGCGTGGAGTAAATTAATAGTATTTTTGATATGGAAAGTGGGTACCTCAATTAAGTACGAGGGCCCACTTTCTTTGGTAGAAAGGAATTATTTTACTGGCATATAGAAAAAAATGACATCTTTTCCATTTCTTAAACGTTAATAAATGGTACCCTGTATTTGAAAGGATGGGATAAAGTGAAAAAATGGGTCATGATTTGTTTAGCAAGTTTCCTTTTACTTGTATTATCGGCTTGTAATAGTACGGCCGAGCCTACGTCAGGTTCAGAAGATGAAGCAGGAGGTCAAGAGGTTAGCAATAAAAGTGAGCTGACTTTAGAAGAAGTATATGAAAAGGCAATCGAGCGACAAAACGAATTAAAAAGCAGCAGTGCAGATATCAAGATGAATCAAAAAATGATTTTTGGTAGTGGTACTGAGAGTTTTGAAATGAGTACAATTAGTAATATGAAAATGGATATGATTGTTGAACCGCTTGAAACATATATGGATGGAACAATTCAAATGGCTGACCCTGAGACGGGTGAAGAAACAAATCTAGATATGGAAATGTACATGGCAAAAGAAGGTCTATTCATGCACGACTCTGAAACAAAGCAATGGCTGAAACTGCCATCAGAGCAATTTGATGCAATTGTTGGACAAACAGCAAATCAAGCAGATGTATCAGATCAATTAAAGCAGTTGCAAACATTTATCGATGATTTTAAATTCGAACAGACAGAATCGGAGTACATTTTAACAATGAATGCAGCTAGCGAAGAGTTTAGCAAATTTATTCTAGAACAAATGCAACTCAGTGAGATGCTAGGAATGACTGAGGAAGATAAACAATTGTTCGAAAATATGAGCTTTGATACTGTGAATTATGTAATAACGATTGATAAAGAAACATTTGATATTCATAAAATGGATACGGTTGTAAATATGACGCTTGAAATTGAAGGTGAAGCCATCACTGTCAATACAGATGCTAAAATCGCGTTCAATAACTTTAATGCAGTAGAGGATATAGCAGTGCCTCAAGAAGTGATCGATCAAGCAGTAGAAGTACAGTACTAAATTTTAAGAGTTAAACACAGGGAGTAAATTTTCCTTGGGTTTAACTCTTTTTTTGTCAAAAGTAATCAAACATATATGATGCGCTAGTCATAAAGCAATCAATATTGATGTGAATAAATTGGTATCAATAATTTACAAAATATGTAAAATACTTAAGTCGCTATATGGGACTTTATTTTGCCACCTTTTACTTATATTACCAGTATTATATATGTGTTAGGATGTTACTAGTTTGAGAATTGGAGGTTTTAGGACATTGAGTAAATTAAGTAAATCATGGAGTACTCTTCTAGCCATAATGCTAACATCACTAATTCTTAGTGCTTGTGGCAGCGACGAAGAATCAACAAAGGCTGAGGAAGATGTAAACGTAGATGCATCAGAGGAAACTACTGAAGAAGTTGAGAAGACTAAGGAAGAAGTTGTAGAAACAACGTCTGCTGCAAATGCATCTGGCGATATTTCCGACTTAATTAAATATATGGAAGAAGAAACAGAAGGAACAGCAAAAGTTCTTTATGAAAATACAGAACCACAAGTTCATAAAATGGAAGGTGTAACGGTCTCGTTAGATAACTATACACTTGTTGAGCTGAAAGATTTCCATACGGATTTTAGTATTCCGTTTAATGATCAAACAAATGGCGGTGTTATTGTAGCTCAATATACAGTTAAGAACGAATTGGACAAAGACATGTATTATACGCCATTTTTCTATTTATCTTTTACAGGTGCTCAAAAAGCATACAACAATTATCGAGATCTGCTGCCGCTTGAAGATCAGTTATCTGAAAAGTTATCACCCTCAAATGATTACTTACTTAAAGCTGGTGAATCGGTAACAGGCTACTATACTTATCCATTTGGTCAAGATGATTTGCAAGCTGCATTAAACGTATCCACAACAGCAGTTGAAGTTCCTGCAGCGCTAGCCGTAAAGGATGATTTTGGTTCAGCAATAGGAAAAAAAGGGCAGTTCACACTGAGCTTGAACACAGCAGGAGCTGATAAAGTTAAATCTAATGAGGCATTTTATAAAGATAAAGCTACTGTTGCTGACATGGGTGAAAAGAAGATGTTGAAAGAACAAAGTGGCATCGGCAAAAGTGAGGCACTAGGGGACGTTACAGTAACACTGGACGGATACCAATTTACAGAATTCACTCCAAACGAGGTAGAAGCACCACGTTTTGAAAGTTTTAAAACTGGGATCGTGTTGCTAACAGTTAAGTTCAATTTAGACAATAAGGGAGCAGATGCTATCGGTCTGTCTTCCATCTCTTCTAAGTTGACTGTAAACGATGGTACCCAGTATATGCTTGGAGAGGGCATGTTGCTAAATTATAGCTACGACGATTTGATTGCAGCTGGAGAATCTGGAGAGCTATTGCAAATATATACCCTTGATAAGGAACAGTATGAAAAAATCTGGAAAAACAAATCCTTTGAAGTGGAAGTTGGACCAATTCGAAATCAAGACGCAAAGGATATTTCTAAAGGAAAAACAGCTGTATTTTCTTTCTAATACTCTGAAATAGGAAGCACATATTCGAGGTAATATATAATAGAGGCTGAAGATATTGTCTGAAAATGACTTTGTCTTCAGCCATTTTTTGGATTAAATAAAAGAATCTTTTAACTTTACTGTCTATCTTTTAAACTGATTTGATAAAACTTTGGATATTAAAACCCTGAAAATTGTCATTCTTGCAAACTTTTCTGTTATTCAATGATTATCATTCTCATTACTTTATTGATTTTTTTCAATTCAATAAGATATACTTATAGAGTACTCGAGGTTGAGAATTATTTTCATTACATACTTGAGAATAAAAAGAATATGGGGATAAAAATGAGACTGTGGATGTTAATTATCGCAGCAATCATCCTGTCGTTTATTTCGCTCTTTATTGGTGCGATTGATATAAAACCAAGTGATTTGCTTAATTGGGAATCAAGAGAAATGCAAATTTTCTTAATCAGTCGTGTGCCGCGTCTAATTGCGATTATTCTAGCGGGTGTAGGGATGAGTATTGCGGGCTTAATCATGCAAAGCTTAAGTCGAAACAAATTCGTTTCTCCAACAACAGCAGGAACATTAGACGCTGCTAAGTTAGGGATTCTTATTTCGATGTTGTTCTTTACAAATGTAACGTATACTCAGCAGGTTATTTTTAGTTTTGCTTTTGCGTTAATTGGAACTTTGCTTTTCATGCAGATTTTAGATCGAATTAAATTTAAAGATGTTATATTTGTACCATTAATCGGGATAATGTATGGGAACATTTTGTCCTCGATTACGACGTTTTTCGCATATGAAGCAGATTTGCTTCAAAATATTAGCTCATGGTTGATGGGTAGCTTCACTTTAGTTATTGCAGGGCGTTATGAGCTTCTTTATCTCAGCATACCAGCAGTTATTTTGGCTTATCTTTATGCCAATAAATTTACAGTTGCGGGTATGGGAGAAGACTTTGCAAAAAACTTGGGATTAAGTTATAAGTTTGTTCTTAATATTGGGCTTATTCTTGTTGCAATAATCGCAACTACTGTTGTTTTGACAGTGGGGGTAATTCCATTTTTAGGGTTGATAGTACCGAATATAGTTTCCCTATATATGGGCGATAACTTGCGTAAAACAATTCCTCATACAGCTGCACTAGGAGTCGTTTTCCTATTAATCTGTGACATAATTGGCCGAGTGGTTATTTACCCATATGAAATTCCGGTAAACGTAACAGTAGCAGTTATCGGCAGTGTAATCTTCTTAATCATGTTAATTAGGGGGAGAGCATATGCGAAATAGTACGAAACTTATTATTTTAACGGTTGTAGCGATAATCTGTATTTTATTATATGGATTTTATGATATCAAAGGCGGGTTTGATTATGCCTTTCCTCGACGCATGATGCGTGTCGGGGCAATGATTGTAACTGGCTTTGCCATTGCATATTCGACGGTCGTATTCCAAACGATTACACATAATCGTATTTTAACACCTTCAGTCATGGGTCTTGACTCGATGTTTGAGGTTGTGCAAACGCTTATCTTCTTCTTTGCAGGTTCAGTGTCTATCTGGGTAGTGAACCAATATTTGAATTTTGCAGCATCTATCATAGCAATGGTATTGTTTGCGTTAATTTTATACCGTTTCCTTTTCCGTGCGGATAAACATCCAGTTTATTTATTGTTATTAATCGGAATGATATTGGGGACATTTTTAGGAAGTCTTGTTTCTTTTTTACAAGTACTTATTGATCCTGTTGAATACTTAAGTTTACAAAGTAGATTATTTGCAAGTTTTGTTAATATTAAAGTAGAGTTGCTATACATTTCAGTAGGGATTCTCTTTTTAGCTTTTGCATACGGTTATCGTATAATGGGCCAATTAGATGTTATGTCACTTGGTCGTGAAAATGCTATTAATCTAGGAATAAATTATGATCGATTGGTTTTGAACGTTCTAATTTTATCGTCGGTTCTAATTGCAACATCAACTGCATTAGTTGGACCAATCACATTCTTTGGTTTAATCGTTGCAAATCTTTCATATCAGTTTTTAGTCACATACAAGCACTCTATTCACATATTAGGTGCAGGGTTAATGAGTGTGATTGCTCTAGTCGGTGGTCAATTTATCGTAGAACATATTTTTGAAATGAATACAACATTGAGTGTCATTATTAACTTTGTTGGTGGAATTTATTTCATTTACTTATTACTAAGGGAAAGTAGGGCAGCAGGATGATTGAAATCAAGGGATTAACAAAAAGATTTGGTAACAAACCTGTTGTAGAAGATGTTTCTATCAAGATTCAACCAGGGGCCATTACTTCCTTTATCGGCCCTAATGGTGCTGGGAAATCGACTCTATTATCAATGGTTAGTCGCTTATTAGATGCAGACACAGGTGAAGTGTTATTAGATAAAAACAATGTAAAGCAGTGGAAGTCCGATGAATTTGCAAAGCGAGTATCGATTTTGAAGCAGGCAAATTTCCTTAATGTACGATTAACGATACGTGAGCTTGTTTCTTTTGGACGTTATCCTTATTCAAAAGGTCGTTTAACGTCTGAAGATGAACAATTCGTAGATCAAGCTATTGACTATATGAATTTAACGGATATGCAGCATATGTTCTTGGATGAATTATCCGGCGGGCAAAAACAACGAGCATTTATAGCAATGGTAATTGCTCAGGATACGGAATACATCTTACTGGATGAGCCATTAAATAACTTAGACATGAAGCATTCTGTTCAAATTATGAAGATTTTACGCAAGCTCGTTGATGATCTTGGCAAAACAGTTGTAATCGTATTACACGATATTAATTTTGCTTCAGTGTATTCAGACAATATCGTTGCATTAAAAAATGGTAGGGTAGTTAAGGATGGACCGACAAACGAAATCATTAACTCGGAGGCTCTACGTGAAATCTATGATATGAACATTCCGGTGCAGGAACAAAATGGATGCCGAATTTGCGTTTATTTTAACTCGCACTCGTAGTGATTAATGGTTTAGAGAAGTTTGTTAGGCATACTTTTCTAAATCATTTTTTTGTAAAGAATGGAAATTAAATTTTAAAAAAGTGTTGACCTTTTTTTTCTAAGTGCTATAATTTCAATTAGTTAGTTGATAATGATTATCATTATCGTAAACAGATAGATAGGAGAGAAATGAAAATGAAAAATTGGAAATTACTAAGTGTAATTTTAGCAAGTCTATTATTTGTTCTTGCGGCATGCGGCGGATCTGACGAGTCAACTGAATCAGATACAAATACATCAACAGAAGAACAATCAGCTACAGAAGGAACATCTGAAAGTACAGAGGGTCCTGTTTACCCGATGACTATATCCCCAACAATTGCTTCTACTGAAAGTGAAGATGCAGGCACAATTGCTTTTGAAGATGTAACACTAGAAGAAATGCCGAAGAAAATTGTTGTTTTTGACTATGGTTTCTTAGATACGCTTGATGCTATCGGAGTTGAAGGAATCGTTGGTGTAGCAAAAGATTCTACATTACCTGAACACCTTTCAAAATACTCTGGTAATGAATATTCAAGCATTGGTAATTTAAAAACTCCATTACTTGAAGATATAGCTGCTTTAGAACCAGACGTAATTTTCATTTCTGGTCGTCAATCTGCATTCTATGAACAATTAAAGGAAATCACTCCAAACGTAATCTTTGTTGGTACAAACCAAGATGATTACTGGAACACATTCTTAGCATCAACTGATATTGCAGCTAAAATGTTTGGTAAAGAGGCTGAAGTGGAAGAGCACGTCGCTAAAATCGAATCAGCAATCGAAGAAGTAAAAACTTTAGCTGGTAATTACGATAACTCATTAGTAACAATGTACAATGAAGGTAAATTATCAGGTTTTGCAAAAGAATCTCGTTTTGGATATATATATGATATTTATGGATTTACTCCTGTAACAACCGATATTGAATCTTCTTCACATGGTTCAGACTTTGGATTCGAAGCAATTTTAGAGTTTGACCCACAAGTATTATTCGTAATCGACCGTACAGCAGCAACAGGTGAAGCATCTAATATCGAGACAGATATGGAAAATGATATAATTAAAGAAACAATCGCCTATAAAAATGATAAGATCGTTTATTTAGATGGACCTCTATGGTACTTAAGTGGAGGCGGCTTACAATCAGAGCTTGCTAAAATTCAAGAAATCCTAGATGAATTAAAATAATGTATTGAAAAAGAAGGCTATCCCGCTTTTGGGATGGCCTTATCTTAAATATCAGGGGGAATGGTCATGTTTGTTCAAATTCGAAAATGGACGATTACAGAAGGAAATTCAGACAAAATTTTAGAGCGTTTTAAAAAGAAACCCGGTCAAGGCCCTACATTGATCGAACAACGAGAAGGATTTATTGGCCGTGAACTTCTTGTTAAAAATGTACGTCGTGGAGAAGAAGAAGTTGTCATGATTATCCGTTGGGAATCTGAAGATGCATGGAAGGCTTGGGAAAAGAGTCCTGAGCATATCGGAGGCCATAAAGAAAAAATTAAAGAGCATGGCGGGAAGCCACCAAAACCGGAATACGTGATTAATATGGAGCATGGTAACTACACAATAGTTGAATAAAGTGCTAGTCCCCAAAGTTTGTAATTAAACAAACTTTGGGGATTTTTTTGCTCTAATTACATTTTTACTGGAGTTGGAGTAGAAGGCTATTATCAAGAAGAATAAAACTTACTTCTAAATAATAATGAGTAATATGGTAATATTTATAAAAAAGAAAGGGGGAACTATATGAAAAAAACCTCTTATATCTTGGCGATTATTACATTCTGTTTATTTTTAATCATGCTAATCAATTTTGAAAAAACGTCCTTTGTTAATTTCGATAAAGCAATATCTGATGTTCTATTCGGAAATGACTTGATAACAGCCTTCCATATTCTTGGGGAAACTACAACAATTGTTACGATTGCACTGATACTTTTGTTTGTTCTATGGCTAGTTCAACGAAATTTTCGTGGAATGCTTTTTGTATTATTGACGATTGGAATGGGGAGAGTATTGAATCAACTAATCAAGAATTGGATTGATCGTCCAAGACCGGAATTAGCTAATGATATGACCTCATTTAGTTTTCCATCTGGACATGCAATGATAGGGTTGCTTTATTTATTTACAATAGCTTATTTATTATCTGAAGCTTTAATGGATAATAAAAAAACTCTGATCTTCTGGGTTACGGCTATACTTTTAACCCTCCTTACTGGTTTATCCAGAATTACTGATAGTCATCATTATGCAACTGATGTTGTAGCGGGCTGGAGTTTAGGATTTACTTGGTTTGTTGTCTGTGTAATTTGGTATGAAAGAAGAAAACAAAAGATTAGTAAGATTATAGATAACACCTAAAATTGGGTGCTATCTATTTTTATGTTTATGACAAAAAAATGTGGCTATTTAGAAAGGAATGACTATAGTTAAAGTTTTCCTGGCGCACAAGATATAACTTCGGCTAAAAAAGTTGCACAAAGGAAACTTTTAAGTATATAATACTAGTATCAAATTAAAAGAGGAGACTAAAAACTAAATGGAGGGTAATGTACTTTTAGCTTTAGGTTTAACGCTGTTTGCTGGCTTGGCTACTGGAGTAGGGGCATTAATCGCTTTCTTTACATCAAGAACAAACAAGAAATTTCTTTCTGTTGCTTTAGGCTTTTCCGCAGGTGTTATGATTTACGTCTCTTTAGTCGAAATTTTTGTGAAGGCAAAAGATGCCCTGGTTGCTGCACACGGAGAAACACAAGGATACTGGATGACTGTAATTGGATTCTTTGGAGGGATTGTCTTTATTGCATTGATTGATCGCTTTATACCAAAAGGGAATAATCCACATGAGGTAAAAACTGTAGAGGATGTGCATGCTGCAGAGTTAGATGCACGTATTATAGATGAAGATAAATTAATGAAGATGGGGATGTTCACTGCATTGGCAATTGCCATTCATAACTTTCCTGAAGGTATAGCAACATTTATGTCTGCAATGCAGGATCCGAGCGTGGGAATTGCTATCGCCATAGCTGTTGCAATCCACAATATTCCTGAGGGGATTGCAGTTGCAATTCCAATCTTTTTTGCAACTGGAATTCGAAAAAAAGCATTCAAACTTTCATTTCTATCTGGTTTAGCAGAACCAGTCGGCGCTATTGTAGCATATTTAATATTAATGCCATTTTTAACAGACACAATGTTCGGGATTGTTTTTGCTGCTGTAGCTGGGATTATGGTATTCATTTCATTAGATGAACTTTTACCGGCTGCCCAAAAATATGACGAAACTCACTTATCGATTTACGGATTAGTTGCAGGAATGGCTGTAATGGCTTTAAGTTTGCTATTACTGGCCTAATATAGAACTGTTATTTTTGTTGAAATTAAAATGCCCTTAAAGACATTGGATGACTTTAAGGGCATTCTATTTATAAGTCACTCTAGCCGATTTGGCATTAGTCTTTACGGATTGATTTTATGAGCTACTAGTTAAGTTTTCAGAAGCAACTGTAAAACGTGCATTTTCGTGAATTGGACTTTCGATTTCATCCAGTACAGCTACCGCGTAATCTGCATAACTGACATAGCTAATCTGTTGGGAGTTTAGTAGGAGATGGTCTTTACCTAAAATGTAATGGCCTGTTCTTGGTCCGTCGGAATCGAACAAGGCAGAGGGACTTAAAAATGTCCATTTAATGGAGGAGTTTTGTAAATCTACCAAGTTTTGTAACTGTTGGGTTGCGATTTCTCTAAATTCTTTAGGGTAATCCGGAATATCGATTAGCCTTGTTTTCCCATCAATAAATAAGCTTCCAGCTCCTCCAACTACAAATAGTTTCGTCCTGCTCCCTTCTAAAAGCGAAATAAGAAAGCGTCCAAATTCAACGTGTAGATGTTCTTCGCCTGGTTGAGAACCAAAAGCATTTACGACAACATCAAATTGAAGTAAATCTTCTCTGGTTAAGTCAAATACTTCTTTTTCTAATATATTGATATGTTGCAAAGTAATCTTATCCTTATTACGAACGATGGCGGTTACATCATGATGTCGCATTCTGGCCTCTGTTAAAATTGTAAATCCAGCTTTACCAGTTGCCCCAATAATTCCAATTCTCATTTCGATTCCCCTTTCTAATTGTTAATAGAACATCCCCTTAATCTTTTATCCCCAAGATTGAACTTAGCGAAACATAGGTTGGACAGCTAGATGCATAATAAAATGAAAAAAAGATGTCCAATAGTTATATATATGAACCATTGGACATCTATATTAATTATTTATGTTAGAACATCATTGAGAATTTTGGCTGACACCCCTTGGTGGTCGGCTTTCGTTAAAATAATCTCATGAGTAGGGAACCGATTTTTCATTGTAAAAACAAATTGGTCACCGATAGCGTTCGGAATAATTGAAATCATGGTTGGCCCGGCTCCACTTAACGCAGTGCCATAAGCGCCAGCTTCTTTTGCTGCACAAAGTATCTCATCAAAATTTGGGATAAGACTTGAACGGAAAGGCTCATGGAATAAATCCGATTCCATATATTGCCCGATTCGCTCATAATCTTTGGAGATGAGTGAAGCTGCTAACATATTCGCATTTGCACTTGCACGAACGGCATAGCTGCGGTCCAACTGATCAGGCAAAACTTTACGAGCTTCTGACGTCTTTAGCTCTACACTAGGAATAAACACAACAAAAGAAGCATCTAAATCTTTTACATGGATTGTATCGACGATTCCTTGTTCGTTCATTTGAGAAATTGTTAAACCACCAAGTACAGAAGCGGTTGCATTGTCAGGATGGCCTTCAATTTGTGAAGAGATGTTTAATTTATCCTGTATTGTTAATTGTAATTCGCATACTAGGTTCGCTAATTCAATCGCTGCAACGATTGCTGCGGCACTGCTACCTAACCCACGCGCATAGGGAAGTTCACTTCGCATCACAATTTGACAAGGTGGTAATTCCTTATTAAAACGAGCTGCCGTTTCTTTAGCAATGGTATAGATTAAGTGTTCCTCAATGACGATATCTTGGGGAAGGTGATCTGAAACATGAATGATTTCCCATTGGTCTGCTAGTGAAACTGTTAATTCAAGATAAAGGTTTAAACTAAGTCCAATGGAATCAAAACCAGGTCCTAAGTTAGCAGTGCTTCCAGGGACTATGATTTGCCATTTTTTACTCATAGAATTCCCTCAATATAATGGCGAATATCGTTTTCATCGTTTTGAAGAGAGACTAGATCCACTGTTGAAACATTCATAGCCGTATCTGGATCCTTTAAGCCATTACCTGTAAATACTGTTACAACACGGCTGCCTTTTTCAATTCCACCGTTCTTAACTGATTTAATAACACCAGCAAGCGAGGCAGCAGAGCCCGGTTCAACAAAAATTCCTTCACTGCGTGCGATTAATTTATATGCTTCCAAGATTTCATCATCAGTTACTAAATCAATAATTCCGCCAGATTCATCACGGGCTGCCTCAGCAAATTTCCAGCTTGCAGGGTTTCCGATTCGAATTGCTGTAGCGACAGTTTCAGGATTTGATATTGGCTCTCCTTTTACTATTGCAGCAGCCCCTTCAGCTTCGAAGCCGAACATTTTAGGCAAACCAGTATTTTTTGCTTCGTTATATTCTTTGAAACCTTTCCAGTAAGCTGTAATGTTGCCAGCGTTCCCTACAGGAATACATAAATAATCAGGGGCATGTCCTAAACTATCAACAATTTCAAATGCGGCTGTTTTCTGACCTTCGATTCGATATGGGTTTACGGAATTAACTAAATTAACAGGCGTAGTTTCACTAACTCTGCGTACAATTGCAAGAGCATCATCAAAATTGCCATCGATTTCAATTATTTTTGCCCCGTACATACAAGCTTGTGCTAACTTGCCAAGTGCAACTTTTCCTTTTGGAATAACGACAATTGACTGAATTCCGGCACGTGCAGCATAAGCAGAGGCAGCAGCCGACGTATTGCCAGTCGAAGCGCAGATAACGCATTTTGCTCCATCTTCAATTGCTTTGGCAACAGCAAATACCATTCCACGATCCTTAAATGATCCAGTTGGATTGGCCCCTTCTACTTTACCGTATAATTCAATGCCTAATTCTTTTGAAAGATTAACTAAATGAATAAGAGGAGTGTTTCCCTCATTTAACGTAAGTAGCGGTGTATTTTCATTAACGGGTAAAAATTCTTTATATTCTTCGATAAGACCTTTCCACATGACAGATTAGCTCCTTTTGTTCACGCTGAATGAACAGTTGTTTGTATATAAGAGACATTTTAACTCAAATGTGTAGTACTTTTCAATAGCATTTACCAATTTCACAGAATACACATATAATTTTTAGCTTGTCACATAATTGAAATAATTGTATGGTATAGATATGTAAATTCATGTGTAAAGACAGGTGGGTACAATATGAGCAAAAATACAGAAACAACACCGATTTCTCGTAATAAACTATTACGTGTTGCGGGGGTTGGCTGGATGTTTGATGCAATGGATGTTGGGATTTTATCCTTTGTTATTGCAGCACTAGCAGTCGATTGGGATTTAACCACATCTCAAATGGGATGGATTGGCAGTATTAACTCTATCGGTATGGCGGTAGGGGCATTAGTATTTGGGGTATTTGCAGATAAAGTCGGGCGCAAACAAATTTTTATGTGGACGTTAATTATCTTCTCTGTTGCAAGTGGTCTATCAGCAATAACGACAACATTTGTAGCGTTTCTGATTCTAAGATTCCTTGTAGGAATGGGGCTTGGCGGAGAACTTCCTGTAGCCTCCACGTTAGTATCCGAAAGTGTTGAAGCGAAAGAACGAGGGAAAGTTGTGGTTCTGCTGGAAAGCTTTTGGGCAGGGGGTTGGTTGATAGCAGCCATTATTTCCTACTTTGTCATTCCAGCAGAATTTTGGCCAATCGAAGGCTGGCGAGTGGCTTTACTCTTAACAGCTATTCCAGCATTATATGCAGTCTATATAAGAATTCATTTACCTGACTCTCCGCAGTTTACGGCAAAACCTGAGGCAAAAAATCGATCTATCATGCAAAATATTGCAGGAGTTTGGGGCGGGAAATATTCTCGTTCAACCCTTATGCTATGGATTCTTTGGTTTACAGTAGTATTTTCATATTATGGAATGTTTTTGTGGCTGCCGAGTGTAATGGTAGGGAAAGGATTCGACTTAATTTCTAGTTTTAAATATGTATTGATCATGACATTGGCACAACTACCTGGTTACTTTACAGCCGCGTGGTTCATTGAGAAATTGGGAAGAAAATTTGTTCTTGTAACTTATTTAGTAGGTACAGCAGCAAGTGCATTTGTTTTCGGGAATGCAGAATCAATTGCCGTACTACTTACTTCGGGAATTTTATTATCCTTCTTTAACTTAGGAGCATGGGGTGCACTTTATGCCTATACACCAGAACAATATCCAATGATAATCAGAGGAACAGGTGCTGGGATGGCGGCAGCTGTTGGACGCATTGGAGGAATATTTGGCCCGCTGTTGGTTGGATATTTATTAAATGCAAAATATGAGATTGGGTTTATCTTTTCGATCTTCTGTGTATCGATTTTAATAGGTGCTGCAGCAGTATTATTTCTAGGGAAAGAAACAAAGCAAACTGAATTGGAATAAAATAAAATTTGGCTGATTTAAGTTTTTTATTGAACTTGAATCAGTTTTTTTATGGCGAATTTTTCTTAATATAATTAGATTTTTCATATAAACATCCAGTATTTTTACAATTTATCAACTTTTTTAAGTTAATGTGTTAAAGTTTTTTCTGAAAAATCATTGTATTCAATCTATAATAGTGATAATATCAATTATTAAATTAGTATATGTATACAAAAAGGAAAAGAATAATTGAATAGAGGAGTGGGGGAGCTAAAATGTGCTTTTGTGATCAGATTAAAAAGCGGTTTATCCGTTTATCTAGAGGACAGCGTAAAGTTGCCCAGTTTACTATTGATAACCCAAACGTTATAGCTACTCATATAGCTTCGGATATCGGTAAGCTAATTGGAGTTAGTGAATCGACTGTAATTAGGTTCTGTTATGCAATGGAATTATCAGGTTTCTCGGAGCTGCAAGAGAAAATTAGGGCGGATTTAATGGGACAAGGCGACAAGGTAGAAAAATCGCATCCGCTTATACCGAAGAAGAATGTAAACCTTCTAAATGAAGTGATGAACCGAGATGTAGCAAGTATATTAAATACGATTAATATTGTTAATGAAGAACAATTTGATCGAGCAATTAAATTGATGCACGAATCACAAGACTTATATGTACTCGGATTGAGACAATCATTACCTTCAGCCAACTTCTTAACTTGTACGTTAAGTAATTATCGAAGACAGGTCAAACAAATTGAGCCTGATGTGGAGAACATTGTACAGCAAATAAATAGTATGGAAGAGGATACTCTATTATTTGTTATAGCACTAGATGATTGTGCTGAAGATGTATTGGCAATTTCGAAAATGGCAAAAAATAGGAAAGTGAAGATGATTGCGATTACCCATTCGTGTATTTCGTCAATAAGAGGTAACGCAGAGGTACTGTTTACAGTAGGATCACAAAAGTCAGCATTCGCCGAAACAATTACTGCTGCGCATTCATTAATCCATGCATTAGTCGAGGGAATGGTTGCGCAAAATAAAAATCAATATACAAACTTTCAGAAAGTGAATGCACAAATCAATAATAATTCTCTATATTTAGAGAAAACACTCTATATTTAGTTAAGCTATTGTTTCGGAGAGCGTATTCGTAAATTGCGGGGGCATTTACGAATGCGCTTTTTTCTAAGAAAAGTGGAGAACGCTCTTTCAGCTCCGACAACAACTGGAGGGGCTGGCAAAAGGACGCTCTTTGTCCTTGAAGACAGCACCGAAGTTGTGGAGGAGCTAGCGTTTGCAACTAGACAAAAAGAAAAGTGGAACGGGCTCGTTCAGTTCCGACAACAACTGGAGGAGTTGGCTGCAAGGACGCTTTTTGTCCTTGAAGACAGCACCGAAGTTGTGGAGGAGCTAGCGTTTGCAAACAGTGAAGTTCTTTTTTCTATTCATGCTGTTGTATGATAAAATAAACTCGAAATCATTGAAGAAAAGATCAATAGGAGGCCTCATATTTATGAGCAAAGTATTAATTTTCGGACACAAAAATCCAGATACAGATACGATTACATCTGCAGTTAGCTATGCGTATCTAAAACAACAACTTGGGGTGGATGCAGAGGCAGTTAGATTAGGCGAGGTAAACAATGAAACACAATACGCATTAGAAAAATTCGGTTTTGATGCTCCTCGTCTAATAAGTAATGTGGCAGGTGAAGCTAGTGAAGTGATTTTAGTAGACCATAACGAGCGTCAACAATCAGCTGAGGGTATTGAAGAAGTAAAGGTGACAGAAGTAATTGACCATCACCGTATTGCAAACTTCGAAACTTCAGATCCACTTTACTATCGTGCTGAGCCAGTTGGATGTACAGCAACAATCCTTAATAAAATCTTTAAGGAAAATAATGTAGAAGTACCTTCGAATATTGCTGGTCTAATGCTTTCTGCGATCGTATCGGATACGTTATTATTTAAATCTCCTACTTGCACAGAACAAGATGTACAAGCCGGAAAAGAATTAGCCGAAATAGCTGGTGTAAATTTGGATGAATATGGTTTAGCTATGTTAAAAGCAGGTGCAGATCTTTCAGATAAATCACTAGAGGATTTACTATCACTAGATGGAAAAGAGTTTGCGTTTGGTGAAGTCAAATCAGTTATAGCTCAAGTGAATGCAGTAGATGTAAATGATGTCTTAAATCGTAAAGACGAGCTAGTAAGCTTAATTAAGCAAAACATTGAAGAAAATGATTTAAATCTATTTTTCTTCGTTGTGACAGACATATTAAATAATGATTCAACTGCTGTAGTAGTTGGTGATGCTGCAGAAGCTGCTGCTGAGGCATTCGGAAAAGAATTAGTAAATGATTTAGTTGATTTACCTGGTGTTGTATCTCGTAAAAAACAAATCGTTCCAGTTTTAACTGAAGGACTATAAAATAAAAAAAGGTTGGCCCAAGTCATTCTAATGTGACTTTTGTGGTCCACCTTTTTTATATTGGCAATAATTCAGTTAGTAGGGCATAATCTCGCGTCCTCAACTTCAACCCCGGTTCCCGATACTACTTTCTTAACTTCAATGGATAAACTGCTGGCCCTTCGATTACGTTGCCATTTTTATCATAACGAGAACCATGGCAAGGACAATCCCATGTTTCGTCCCCTTTATTCCATCTTGTTTTACAGCCTAGATGTGTACATTTGGGAGCTTCCATTCTTGTCAAATACCCTTCAGCTAAATTAGCTGTTACAAAGCCAATTGTACTTAAGCCCCTTAAGAAATTTGTCCCAAACTGATCCCGTGTAGGGCTGTAAATACGGGCTGCCTTGTGGGTTTCATGTGTAATTAAACTTGAAAGTATCTCTCCGGCAACGAGTGAATTCGAAAGCCCCCACTTACGGTAGCCAGTAGCTATATAAAGGTCCGGCGTGTCCTCAGAAATCTGTCCAATATAAGGAACTAAATCAGGAGTGTTTGGATCTTGTGCACTCCAAAGGAAAGGAGGTGGCTCCGGTAAATTAAAAGTCGTCTGCATTTCGTCTTTTAACGTTTCATAATAACTGTCCGTATCCTCGACTTCTCCTGCAATATGACTGCTTCCTCCATAGATAAGATAAGGGGTATCTTCTACTAAGGCAGTACGAGTCGAACGTGATGAATTTTCAACGGATAAGTATTGGCCTTTTAGTTCTTCGGTTGTCTTAGCGGCAAGTAAATATGAACGATCAATCGATAATTTTACTGTGATTAGGTTCTTTATTGATTCGATTGGGTAGTGCGTACATAATACTAATTTCTTGAACGTAACCTTTGAATCGTTATCGGTTAATAAGAATTTCTCATCAATTTCAACCTTTGTCACACGACTATTTGTATAGATTGCAGCCCCATTTTCCAGTGCAAGTTTTAAAAAATGGTTCGCAAATTTTGTCGGATGAATTTGTGCAGTATCCTCCATTTTGAGAGCAGATGTGACATCAAAAGGAAGCTCGGTTTCAGTTGTTTCCACCCCAGGAATGTTTAATTCTTGATAGGCGTATAATTCTTTTTCTATGGTTTGCTTGCCGGAAACTGTAGTGGCATATAAATAAGAATCCACTCTTTTGAAAGTATCTTCTGAAGCCACTTGAAGTGCGGATTCAATTGCATTTTTATTTGCCTCATAATAGGTAAACACATCTTCAGTAGAAAAGTACTTCAAAAGCTTGGAATAAACTACACCATGTTGTGGTGTTAATTTACCAGTAGAGTGCCCGGTTGTACCGATAGCAAGCGAGGGCTTTGCTTCGAGTAAGACAACATTCACGCCTTTTTTAGCAAGAAGATAAGCAGTATAGATTCCAGATAATCCGCCCCCCACAATACATACATCACAATCCAAGGAAGTTGATAAAGTGGGGAATGCAGGAGTTTCTACGTTATTTAGCCATAATGAATTTTGCATAAGTGCCTCCAGTTTACTCATATTTCACACAATCAAAGTATCGAAATAAATATTATATAGTAGTAAATCTCACTATTTTGGTGAAATTATCTACTTTATATAAAGTATTGGAAAAAAAGGATGACTATATTCAAATGAGCACTTTAATTGTCGAAAAAATATTTCACTCGTACAATGAAGAAAAGAGGAGGAATTGCTGATGAAAGTTGAAGTATGGTCAGATTATGTTTGTCCATTTTGTTATATAGGTAAACGTCAACTAGAACAATCTATTAAGGATTCTGGATACGAAGGACAAATTGAAGTGGAGATGAAGAGCTTTTTGCTCGATCCCACTACACCTATTGATACAGACAAAACGGTATATGCTAGCTTAAGTAATAAATATAATATATCAGAAGAACAAGCCAAAGAGATGACGAAAAATGTTGCTGAGCGTGCAAAGGAAGTTGGATTAAATTACAATTTCGACATTATGAAAGATGCAAATACAACAGCTGCACATCGTTTGGCAAAATGGGCAAGTACAAAAGGTAAAGGTCCAGAAATAAGCGAGAGATTTCTTCAGTCATATTTCCTAGAAGGCGGTGCCATCGGGAAACAGGAAGTATTGCTAAGCTTAGTAGAAGACATTGGACTTGATAAAGCTGAGGCACAGGAAATTTTAAATGGTAGCCAATTTAGTGATGAAGTGCAGAAAGATATATCAGCAGCACAAAATTTAGGTGTCCGCGGAGTTCCTTTCTTTGTCATTGATAATAAATACGGTATATCAGGAGCACAACCAAAAGCTATCTTTGAGCAAACGATATCAAAGGCTGCAGATGAAGCTGGTTTAAAACCTAAATTAAAGATGGTTGGAGATAATGGATCAGTATGTGCAGATGGGCAGTGTGAATTTTAGTAACTGAAATGCAAATTAGCATAAGATATTAAAATTTGTGAGTGGAATTCAGTCAAAAGTATTAGAACTGTTTTATTGAAATAATTTTTTAACTCCATTAAGATTAATTATATATCTTGATTTCAAGATACATAATTTTTTAAAAGGAGTTTTTATATTATGACAAAGGTATTAGTCATTAAAGCAAATAACCGCCCTGATGGCGTTTCAACGAAAATGTACGAAGCTTATGTAGAAGAAGCAAAGAAAGTTGAAGGTGTAGATCTAACAACTTACGATTTATTCCAGGAGGATACACCGTATTTTGGACAAGAACTATTTAATGCATTTGGTAAAGTTCAAAACGGTGAAGAATTAACTGAATTAGAATCTCGTCTTTTAGCAGCAAAACAAAAAGCAATGGATGCTGTAACTGCTGCCGATGTAGTTGTACTTGCATTCCCGCTTTGGAACTTAACGATTCCTGCTAAATTACAAACTTTCATTGATTATGTTTATTCTGCTGGCTTCATGTTTAAATATTCTGCTGATGGACAAATGATTCAGTTATTAACTGACAAAAAGTTTGTTGTCTTAAACGCTCGTGGTGGCTACTATTCAGCTCCAGAAGCACAACCTATGGAAATGTCGGTAAACTACATTAAAAACGTATTTGGTGGAGTAGCAGGAATGACACTTCATGATGAAGTAATCATTGAAGGACATAATGCTGAACCAAGCAAAGCACAAGAAATCATTGCAGAAGGAATCGAACGCGTAAAAGCATCGGCTCAAAATTTAGCTAAAGTAAATGCATAATTTATTGAAACCCCAACTTGATCATGGAAGTTGGGGTTTTTCTTCGTTATAGATACTTCTTAACAGGATTAAAATCACTAAAATATAGAATCTCTTTGTCGAATGAATAGAGTCAAAAGGGAATTCATAAAATCATTGAGGCAATAAAATCAGAAATATTCCTAATATCGCTTTAATTTGATTCAGCTTACTTTTCGTAACTAGATGTAAAATGGTACACTAGGAATAGAACACGCATATGATAAATTCAATTGAATGTTAATAAGTATATTGAACTACTTAATTTGAGGTGGAATGATGAAAGAATCTGCAATATGTCCCCGCCTAGCCAAAGCCATGGAGTTGCTTGGGAAGCGGTGGACAACATTAATACTATATCAACTACTAGAAGGCCCACAACGTTTTAACGAAATTGAAGCGGCATTACCCGTAAGTGGTCGTCTTCTTTCAGAGCGTTTAAAGGAACTCGAGAAAGAGGGGGTTGTTGAAAGGAAAGTTTACACAGAAGTACCTGTTCGTGTAGAATACTTCCTTACAGATAAAGGAAACGCACTGGAGGGTGCGATTCGTGAAGTCGAGAAATGGTCACAATGTTGGATAAAATAAGGCCATGTATCACTTGTCAAAAAGCTTTTAATTACCCATACTTAAAAAGAGTATGTAGTAGAAAGGAAATTTGCTTTTATGACAATTAAGCGCTGGGCAGAAGATTTAGCAAAAATAGTAAATCCTGGTAACATTAAAATTAATGAATCTTTAAAAACATATACAATGACGAAACTTGGGGGCAATGCCGATATTTTTGTCCTGCCTGAAACAGAAGAGGAAGCAACGGCGGTAGTAAAATACGCATATCAACATGAGGTGCCCCTATTAATGTTAGGGAATGGTTCCAACATGGTTGTGCGTGATGGCGGTGTTAGGGGAATCGTTATTTCATTTACAAAGCTTGATGAAATCCGTTTAGATGGGGAAAAAATATATGCACAAAGTGGAGCGCTCATAAAAGAAGTGTCTCGCACTGCGGCAGCCAATAGTTTAACAGGCTTTGAATTTGCATGTGGCATACCTGGTTCCGTTGGTGGAGCCATGGCTATGAATGCAGGAGCATATGGTGGAGAAATTAAAGACATTATTGTAGATTGCACGGTATTAACAAAAGAAGGCGAACGTATAGTTCTATCGAAAGAAGAGCTTGAGCTAGACTATCGTAAAAGCATTATTGCCAAAAAAGAATATTTTGTACTCTCTTCAAACTTCCTGCTAAAAAAGGGAAATCAACAAGAGATAGATGAAAAAGTTGCAGACTTAACTTATAAACGGGAATCAAAACAACCTTTGGAATACCCATCGGCAGGTAGTGTCTTTAAGCGACCACCAGGCTATTTTGCAGGTAAATTAATTCAAGATAGTGGCTTGCAAGGTAAAGGTGTAGGCGGTGCTGAAGTATCAACAAAGCATGCAGGGTTTATTATTAACAAAGGCCAAGCAACAGCTACAGACTATATTCAGACAATCGAAATGGTTCAACGTACGGTAAAAGAAAATTTCGATATAGAACTTGAATTAGAAGTGAAAATTGTTGGTGAAGATCTAACAAACTAAAAGAGAGCGTCTCTCCTAAAGTTAGGCGCTCAAAAGTGTAGACAAAGTCGGTTAAATCCGACTTTGTCTACACGTATTTTAAGGTGATTCTTGATGAGTAATGTTTCGCCAGACTGCCTTGAAAACGCCCGCCAGACAAGACGGATCGCAGAAGTCTTGTCCCGAATAGAACAAAACGTTCATAAAAGGGACGAGCCAGCAAGTCAACGCAGGTTGAAAGGCGTTGTTTAAAGTGTGAGTGCCTCTTGTAAAGGGAAGCGCTTATTTGCAATTCAGATATAAGATAAATAATTAATTTATACATAGAGGGGTTTGCAATGAAATTCATATCTTGGAATGTTAACGGAATACGTGCGTGTGTGAAAAAAGGTTTTATCGGTTATTTTAATGAAGTAGAGGCAGATTTTTTCTGTATTCAAGAAACGAAATGTCAAGAGGGGCAAATCGAATTGCCATTTGAAGGGTATCATCAGTATTGGAACTATGCTGAGAAAAAAGGCTATTCTGGGACTGCCATTTTTACAAAACATGAACCACTTACTGTAGCGTATGGTGTCGGAGAAGAAGAAAGTGAGTCAGAAGGACGTATTATTACACTGGAATATGACACATTCTATTTAGTAAATGTGTACACACCTAATTCACAGCGAGATCTAGCACGCTTACCTAAACGTCTCGAATGGGAAGAAAAGCTATCCGCGTATTTAAAGGAATTGAATAGTAAAAAGCCGGTCATCTATTGTGGGGACTTAAATGTTGCGCATGAAGAGAAGGATTTAAGAAATGCGAAATCTAATATTGGAAATTCAGGTTTTACTTTTGAAGAAAGGGGCAAAATGACAGAGTTACTTCAATCGGGATTTATTGATTCATTCAGGCATTTTAATCCTGAGAGAGAAGATGCTTTTACTTGGTGGTCGTATATGAATAAAGTACGTGAGCGAAATATTGGTTGGCGAATTGATTACTTTATCATTTCTAAGCAATTAGTAGAACATGTTCGAAAAACAGATATTCATGCCCATGTACTAGGCAGTGATCATTGCCCGATCTTATTGGATATAAATGTTAATCTGTAAAAAAGCTTTACTTGCAATAACTTGCTTGTTAAAATAGACAGATTTCATTATACAAATTATCTACAAGGCTATGTAGAGTTTGTTGAAAAGAAGAAGAATAAATATAGGTAGGCGAAAATCTTTGTCAAAGCCAATACTAATCAATGTAACAGAAGAAATGGTACAAGGTCTTGTAAGATTTTTGTTGCATAGTCCTGATTATCAAACATTTTGTGATTGTGAATCCTGTCAAATGACTATTTGTGCATATGCGTTAAATCAATTGCCAACGTACTACGTGTCAACAAATGATGATAGAGAAGAAGCATATATTACATTAAAAACACCCCATCATCTCGAGTTAATTAATAAAAAGATTATCATAGCAATTCATACAGTTGGCAAAAATGCAAACCATAAAAACTAAAATGTCCAATAAGTCTGTAAAAGGCTTTTTGGACTTTTTTCTTCAAGTTTAATTTATGCTAAACGGATAAAATCTATATTAATTGTTTTAAGTTACCTTTTTAGGTGTGTTGTAGTAAAATTAAACTGATATTTTGAAAGTGAGGAGACTTGTTATGCCAACACCTAGTATGGAGGATCATATCGAGCAAATTTATTTGTTAATCGAAAATAAAGGATATGCGAGGGTGTCGGACATAGCTGAGGCATTATCTGTTCTCCCTTCCTCAGTAACTAAAATGGTGCAAAAATTAGACAAAGACGGATATTTAGTATACGAAAAATATAGAGGGCTAACATTAACATCGAAGGGTGAAAAACTGGGTAAACGTCTTGTTAAAAGACACGAATTGCTTGAACAGTTTTTAAGGCTTATTGGTGTAGATGAAGGGCGAATATATGAGGATGTTGAAGGAATCGAACACCATTTAAGTTGGAATTCGATTGACCGAATTGCAGACCTAGTCCAACTGCTGGAAGAAGAGTCGCACCTAGTCAAAAGATTGGAAGCTATGAAAGAACAATAAAATCACTTCTATTTAAATAGTGGAAAGGAAAAGAAAATTGAACGAATTACAATCAGGTCAAGTTGTTGAATTAACAGTCTTAGAGGAACAGGGGTCAAAATGGTTACTAACGAATGGCCATATCGAGATCCCTTTAAACAGTTCTGATGTACAAACACCTTTAGCAATTGGTGAAAGAGTTAAAGTCTTCCTATATGCGGATCGTCGTGGCAATTTACAAGCAACTACTGCCATTCCAGCGATTTTGCAAGGTGACTACGGCTGGGCTCGTGTTATAAAAGTAACAAAAGAGGGAGCATTTGTTGATATCGGATCATCAAGAGAGGTTCTAGTCAAAGAAGAGGATTTACCTCCTTTACAAAATGTATGGCCGGAAGTGGGAGACCATCTTTTTTTAACACTTCGAACTGACCGTAATGGGGATTTATTTGGCCGTTTAATAACGGAAGAAAAAGTAAATGAATTGTATGAGGGTGCATATGATGAAATGCACAATAAAAACATTAAAGCACGTCCTTACCGACTATTGCCAGTAGGATCGTTTTTAATAGGCATAGAGGAACCTTATCGAATTTTTGTTCATAATACGGAGATGGAAGCAGAACCAAGACTCGGTCAAGAAGTTGAAGTGCGAATCATCGCAGTAAAAGAAGATGGTTCATTAAATGGCTCATTGCTGCCAAGAAAGCATGAAAGACTTGGACAAGATGCCGAAGCAGTTTTTGCGTACTTACAAAGCGTTGGCGGTAAAATGCCATTTGGAGATAAATCCACACCAGAAGAAATTACAGAAATGTTCCATATGAGCAAAGGAGCTTTTAAAAGAGCTCTTGGTACGTTAATGAAAGCCGGGAAAATTAAGCAACAAGATGGATGGACAGAAATTTTATAAAGAAAAGTAAAAAGCTGTGACCAAATTATCTGTGTCACAGCTTGTTTTATAAAAAAAGAGTGTTTACAATTCAAATTCTAAGGAAAGATAAAATGGAACCTTTTACTTTTTTTTACGTACTAATTGTTGAAAAACATAAAAAGGGGATATAGAGAAATGAAACAAAAGTGGATATTGATTGTTGCAACATTTGTATTATTAGTTTCCGTAATCATGCCAATGAGTGCCTTTGCAGCTAATAATACTCAAAGTGCTATAAATGAAAAATTAGGAGTACCCATTATTGTTTACGGAGCAAATTTAACCGAGGATGAAAAAGCAACTGTAAAAGAAGCACTGCAAGTAGATCAGGAACCAGAAGTAGATGAAATCACGGTTTCTGGTGAGGATTTAGTAAAGTATATTAGCGATAGTAATCCTAGCTCGAGGATGTATTCTTCAGCTAAGATTACACGTGAAGAAGCGGGAAAAGGACTAATTATTAGTATTGTTACACCAGATAATATTACCGAAGTAACTTCTGAAATGTATGCGAATGCAATGCTAACTGCAGGGATTGAAGACGCGACAGTGGAAATTGCTGCACCAAAACCTGTAACAGGTCATTCTGCACTTGTGGGCATTTATAAAGCATATGAAGTAAAAACTGGTGAAACATTAGATACTGAACGTACTGACGTAGCAAATGATGAACTTTCTGTAGCTACACAAATTGCAGAAAATGCAAATATTACTGATGAACAAATCGCAGAATTACTGACTGGTATTAAACAACAAATCTCTGAGTTGAATCCGGCAACTAAAGAAGAAGTAGAACAAATTGTTAGTGATCAATTAGCAAAGTTAAATATTGAGCTTAGTGAGCAAGATCGCCAATTATTAGTCGATTTAATGGATCGCATTAGCCAACTTGATATTGACTTTTCGAAGCTTTCGGATCAATTAACAGATTTAGCGACTACATTTGAGGAAAAATATGGGGAACTCATGCAAGATGAAGGCTTCTGGAATGGTGTGAAAAACTTCTTCAATAATCTGATTGATACGGTTTCTTCTTGGTTTAAATAATTATAAAAGCAGGATGGGCAACATATAATGAAGAAGCAAATCGATACCATAAGCGGCCAAACTATGTTATATTTTAGCGAATGGGAGGGATGATGATGGATTTTAAACTGACAGAAAAAAGTCCAAAACAATATGCTTTTGAGTATGAACAAGAAGGGGAAAAACTAGCAGAAATTGAATGGGTAGAGCGAGATAATATTATGGATATGACTCATACCTATGTTTCGGATGCATTGCGCGGTCAAGGGGTGGCCAAAAAATTACTAGACAGAGCAGCAGATTATGCTAGAGAAAATAATCTAAAAATGAATGCGATCTGTTCGTATGTAGTGGCGGCATTTGAAAAAAGTGAAGCCTATAACGATATAAAAGCATAACAATCGGGTGCCTAATTTGTAGAACAACTACGTTTAGGCACCTTTTCTGTAATTATGAAAAGTAAGAATCGGTAAAGTGAATGAAGAATAAGCTAGGAAAAATAAAACAAGCGTATTCGTTGAAACCAGCCGAATACGCTTGTTTTAAGTTAAATATAGCCTAATAAATAAATGTAAATCCATAAATAACAGTAGTTAAGAGTGTTGAGGCAATTATAATGGAAGTAACTTCTTTCCAGTCATATGTAACTTCTTTGTTATTCATCATTATTGTTCCTCCTTTAAAATTGGTGTAATAGTGGTTTTTTCACATAACTCCAGACTTATCCATAAAAAGCTTTGTTATATATCCTTTCCACATTTTTAGAGATTTTAAACAATTAGTTGGACGGTTTAAATGAACCGTATTCGGGAAAAGTAAACCATAACACTTTTTTGGAGGGGATAGAAAATGGCAAAATTAAAGGGAAAAGGTGTAGTAATGACTGCGTTAGTGGCTGGAGCAGCCTCATTTTTAAGTAAAAAAGAAAATCGTGATAATACAGTAAAGTTTTTTAAAGATATGAAATCACAATTTTTTGGTTCAAGACAGAATACAGGAACTGAACCTTTAAAGGAAATTGCAGAAACAGCAGCAGGTGCTACATCCACAAAAATTCGAGAAAACAACTTCATTTCTGAGGGTGGGGGACAAACCGCTCTAGCCTATTACAATGAATCGGATCAAAAACAGGTTCACTAAAAGATGAAAAAATCGACAACGATTCATTCGTTGTCGATTTTTTTTTAGAGATGAAACTCTCCAATGATATATTAAGCTTTAGTAACTTCTTTTTTCATTGTTTTGTTTTTAGCTAGGTTAACATGCCAAGAAAGTGCTTCCTCTAGGATATGAGGAGTTTGAGCATTACCAGTAGCTTCTACAGCGCGGTTATAGTAATCCCACATTTGTTCTTTGAAATCAGGGTGAACGCAGTTTTCAATAATTAATACTGCGCGTTCTTTAGGTGCTAATCCACGTAAGTCCGCAATACCTTGTTCAGTAACAATCACGTCAACGTCATGTTCTGTATGGTCAACGTGAGATACCATTGGAACGATTGACGAGATAGCGCCGCCTTTAGCATAAGATTTCGTTACGAAAATCCCTAGACGAGCGTTACGCGCAAAGTCTCCAGATCCACCGATACCGTTCATCATTTTTGTTCCGCTAACATGTGTAGAGTTTACGTTTCCGTAGATATCTAACTCTAAAGCAGTATTGATGGAAATTAATCCGAGTCGACGGATTACTTCTGGGTGATTAGAAATTTCTTGTGGACGTAAAACTAATTTGTCTGCATATTTTTCTAGGTTCCCGTATACTTTTTTCTGTAATTCTTCAGAAATAGTAATAGATGTTGCAGCTGCAAAGCTTACTTTACCAGCATCAATTAAATTGAATACTGCATCTTGAAGTACTTCAGACGCTACAATTAAATCTTCGAATTCAGAATCTGCAAAGCCATCTAATACAGCGTTTGCAACTGAACCTACACCTGATTGAAGTGGCATTAATTTATTTGTTAAACGACCAGCTGCAATTTCAGAACGGAAGAAATCAAGTAAAAGGTTTGCCATTGTTTGCGTTTCTTCATCTGGCGGAACGATTAATGAAGGAGCATCTGGCTCTTCAGAAATAACGATTGCTTTAATTTTAGCAGGATCGACTTTAATACCAATTTCACCGATACGTTTTACAGCATCAGTCATCGGAATTGGTTCACGTTGTCCTTGTGGTGCCGGAACATAGATATCGTGAATTCCGATAAGGCTCTCTGGGTGAGAGATGTTCAATTCAACGATAATATTTTCCGCGTACTCAGCAAATACTGGTGAGTTACCTACAGAAGTTGTAGGGATGATTAATCCATCTTCAGTAATTGCAGTAGCTTCTAAAATTAAGTAATTAATAGGGCCAATGATTCCTTGGCGTACTAATTCGGCATTATGAGATAAGTGAGCATCTACATATAAAACATTACCAGAGTTAATTTGGTTACGAATACCTGAGTCAGCTATGAAAGGTCCGCGTTTGCGAATAACCCCAGCTTCAGCCAGATACTTGTCCACTTCTGGTCCTAGCGATGCACCAGTATAAATGTCGATTTTGAAATTTTCATTTTTTGCACGTTCAACTAACGCCATTGGAACGACTTTAGCATCACCTGCGCGAGTGAAACCACTCATACCAACTACATCACCATCATTAAAAAGTGCAGCGGCTTGTTCAGCAGATACCACTTTATCCGCTAATTCTTTTAAACCTAAACGTTTTTCAACTCTTGAATCCATATAAAAAATCCTCCCCTATATTAAAGTGAAAAAGAGAAAATTGTGCAGAATTTTCTGTAAAATCGGTTGAATTTATTTTCAACTTGTATAATCAATAATAACATTGTAATGTCACAGAATCTCCATAAAATGCATGAAAGTGCTTAAAAAATGTTTTTTCGAGAAAAAAACATACAATTCGATTGATAATAAAACTTCATAGAGAATGAGTTGGTTTGTGATGCTGTATAAAAATGCAAACGACCTTTGCACTTTATGCAAAGGTCGATATAATGAAAAGTTTATCATTTTATATTAGGATAATTTGATGTTTAGGAAGATTTGCGTTCACAAATCTATTGCATCCTATATATTAGAAGCCTAGAGAACGTCGGAAATAACTAGCATAGCGTTGGCTCACAGGAATTCTTGTACCATCTTTCATAATCAGTAGGAAAGTTGAGTGTGAATCAGGTTGAACTTCATCGATATAATCGATGTTTACAATATATGATCTATGACAGCGAATAAATGAATCAGGAGCCAAGAATAATTCAAGGTCGCTTAAATTCAAACGGTGATACCCTTCGCGACTCATCGTTTTTACAAACGTCTTGCGTAATTGAGTCTCAAGATAAATTACTTGATCGTGTTTAATAGGGTACCAACAATCATCAATCTTAATAGTAATGTAGTTTGTTAAAAATGGTGATGGCTTTTGAGGGAAAATCGCTGTAATTGCACCTTTTGTTTCTCCTTCTTCTATTAGAGGAATACTCATCCCATAGTAAGGAACTCCAAATACATCCGACTCGATGTAGGAATTGATTTTTTGTCCATATGTTAGTGCTTTGTGAGCGGCAGAGCCATCTTTTATAGGATCGCCGGGTTTAATTTTTAAATCTACCTTTTTACTAGGCTGATAATATAAATATTCATTTGTATCCGATATTGCAATTGACGTATTTTCTGGGAAGAAATCTTTAATTATATCCATTATTTCTTCTATTTGTTTTGGTTCCAATTTAAGACACCTCATTTTGTATACATTTTATATCATATATCATCTATTTTACTACAGTTTGAACTAAATGAAATAGAGAAGATTACGGTATATCAAAGGAATTTTCAGTAAATATGAAATATACATTCTTATTTTTGTCACTTTTTGATGTTTTCAACAAAAATAGTGTACCTTATACTTAAAGTGGAATACATGTTTAGTATTTAGAACTTAAGTAAAAAGTATGCTAATAATTGTACTGATATCTAGGAAATTTAGCATTTCCTAAGTGGTCAGTTGAATTCATGGAAAATAAAAAGTCAATACTCTCTTAACTGTTTAAAATAGAGTTTGAAAAAATGCGAAATTATGGTAATATTCACTTAGTTATATATAATTAATTCTTTATTCTTATTAGCGAAATAACTTTAGGTAAATTTCTAGCAAAATCTACTCAATAAGTCAGTTATTTCATAGAAAATCTATTAAGAAGAACTATATTCTTTATTTAAATTAGGTTATATTACAGTAGTCGATGTGCATTGTTGTGCAAATGAAACAATACTGCAATTGTATTCTGAAGAAAGATGGGGTAATCTATGCAGCTATTTCCACATTCAATATCTGAAACAATTTCTAAACGGTACTTTCAAGAGATTGATAGTATAAATCAATATAACGGGATTGAAGATTTTTATAATATTGAATCCAAGCTGTTATTTGAAATCTTTCACTTAGAGTCGGCAAAAGCAAAAAAATCTTTGCATGAAATAATTGATATTTTATCAATAAGATTTGGAAAACAAGTCATCAAAGTGGTTAGAAACTATTTTGTTATCCTCTCATCAATAGTTGCACGCAAGCTTTTGGATAACCAAGTCCCTTCTAAGAAAGCATTTGCGTTTAATTTAGCTTGCTCTGATATGATAGAAAATAACATGAAGGATGCAGAGTTTCTGCAATTTGCTGATGATTTAATTGATTTTTATGTTTACTTTATAGCAGATCGTAAACAACCAACCTTTAGACATCAAACAGTAAATAAAGTAATTATGTACATAAACGATGAACTGGAAAATGATTTGACGGTAGAAAGCATTGCTCAAAAATTTCATATAAGCACTAGCCACTTGTCCAGAATTTTTAGAGAACATGTAGGCATAACATTGGTAGAGTATTTAAATGTTAGAAGAGTAGAAGAATCACAATATTATCTACGTCATACAAATAAAAGTATTACATCGATATCTGATCAGTTCCATTTCTGTAATCAAAGCTACTTTACACGTATTTTCAAAAAATATACGGGTGTAACACCGAAGCATTTCCGTGATGAGTTGCATCATGAATTTTATCGCTTTGAAATACCGGAAATTGAGTACGAAAACGTGTAGTACAAAATTAATACAGCAGTTTCAAATTTTCATAACTGATGGGAATTAATAAGTTCTTATTGAAATCCGTATAAAAAAGATATCAACTCGACCTCTTTTGGTCGAGTTGAGTTTTTCTAATCAGTTTTTCTTTAAACTCTTTTGTATCCGCATCTTTAACTTTCAGGAAAAGCGAGAATAGATCATATAGTATTCGATTATATGACCTTGCATTTGATATTCATAAAGTTAATACTGTATACTTCAATTTAGCTAAATAAAATAGTAGGTGGAAAAATGAAAAAACTGAAACTTTTTTCAATGCTAGGCCTTATGCTGTTCGTGTTAACAGGGTGTCAAGCTGTTGAAAATCAGGAAGGCTTCTTTTATAGCACATTTGTTAGACCAATGAATTGGTTGTTGGAATTTTTGGGGAATGACGTGTTCAATGGAAGTTACGGCATGGCAATCATTGCAATTACAGTAGCTGTACGTTTAATTTTAATGCCATTCATGTTGAAAAACTATCGTTCTCAATCTGCGATGAAATCAAAAATGGATGTCGTTAAACCGAAAATGGACGAGATTCAAGAAAGATTAAAAGCAGCTCAAACAAAAGAAGAGCAAATGGCAATTCAACAAGAAATGCTAAGTTTATATCGTACTCATGGCATTAACCCTCTAAACCTTGGTTGTTTACCTATTGTTATTCAAATGCCAATTATTATGGGATTATACTTTGCCATTTTATATTCAGGCGATGTAAAAACACATGAGTTTTTATGGTTTAATTTAGGGACGCCAGATATTTTGATGACAATAGTTGCTGGTATTGTATATTTTGTTCAGGCGAAAGTTTCACTTTGGACAGTTCCTGAGGCACAAAAAGCACAAATGAAATTAATGATATATATTTCGCCTATTATGATTGTATTCATTTCCTTCACTTCAATGGCTGCACTACCTTTATATTGGTCAGTAAGTGGTATACTATTAATTTTACAAACTTATATAGGTAGAAAATATTTTTCAGAGCATCCAGCTAAACCGGAAACAGAAACTGTTTCATTAGATAAAAAATAGATCCCACAAGTCGAGGTGAATTGCCTCGGCTTTTATTTATGGAAACTTAAAATTAAAAGTTGTTGCATTGAATTTCCTGCTATAAATTCTGAGAAGGATACACTATTCTGGAAAGCAGCCTACCATGTAAGCTGCCTTAAAGAAGCTTTCAGAAAGATATACCATGGTGGGCGGGCCAATACAAAGCAAAAGACAAGTCGTGGAGTTAACGTTAGCTCTATGGCTTGTCTTTGCGCTTAGACCTTCCACCAAAGAAATTTCTAATAGAATCTTTATTAGGAAAAAATATTTCTTGATTAATAGTTTGTTTGGTTAAGCTTAAATTTTAAGGAAAATATTAAAGTCAAATGGTAAAAACAGTGCTAAAATAAAAGCATTGTAAAGGAAAGAGGCTCGTACGATTATGAAAAGAACTACAACTTATGGAAATAAGAATAATAGCAAAAAGAAATACATATGGTTTGGTGCTAGTGTAGTAGTTATTTTAGTTGCAGCTATAGCAGTATTTATGTATTTAAAGCAAAACAACTTGAATAATCAAACGGGAGTACCTACACCAACCGAGGTAGTTGAAGAGGAAAAAGTTGAACCGAATGATACAAAACCAATAGAAGAAAATAATCCACCGTCGAATACTCCTGCAGATGAAACAGACAAGACTGATATAAATGATCAAGAACAGCAGCAAGAAGAACAACCTACTTCAAATAATGGTTATATAGAAGGGCAGCCATTACCAACAGAGCCAACAGTTATAGAAGGGGTATTATTAGCCAATAAGAAATATCCATTGCCAAGTACTTTTGCCCCTGGGGAAAGTAAAGAAGCTCGTAAAGCTTTTGAACAAATGGCTGCCGATGCAAGAATAGCCGGCTTCGAACTTGTAGCTTTTAGTACGTACCGTTCTTTTGAATATCAAGATACGCTTTATAATAATTATGTTAGTCGAGATGGCCAAGAAAATGCAGATCGCTATAGCGCAAGACCAGGGTATTCCGAGCATCAGACAGGGTTGGCCTTTGATATTGGTGAAAAAGGAAAAGAAGACCTATGGCTAACGGAAGAGTTTGGTGAAACGGAAGCGGGGAAATGGCTGGTTGTAAATGCAAACAAATACGGTTTTATCTTACGTTACCCTCAAGGAAAAGAGGCAATTACGGGATATATGTATGAATCTTGGCATTTCCGCTATTTAGGGGTGGACTTAGCTACAAAAGTAAAACAAGCAAACGTAACTTTGGAAGAATATTTAGGGATACAATAACAATATAATGCTGGGACAAAAGAAAAAGCATCAAATTTCTCACCGAGAAATTTTGATGCTTTTTTGCTTACTATATTGATTTCCGTTGCAAAGGACGCGCATCCACGAACAGGGCTCGAGCCAATAGTCTTTCACTCGAGCTTGTTCCCCCAGGAAGCTCTGCACCTGTCGCTTCGCTTTCGGAGCAGAAAAACATTGCTCTGTAGCGAAAGGCATAGCCCGACAGCTACAATCGCCCAACCACTCCAATCAATAGAGGGCCAATTTCTTAAGAGATTTTTACCTCATTCAAAGGATTTTCTACTTTTGTTCTATCGCCATTTTTTATTTACAGATAGTGAAGAGTATCACAAGATTGGTGTTAATAATCGGGAAATGGATTCCTTAAACTTAATGATTCCTGATCGATTCTCATATTTTTCCAATGTTAACTCTGTACAATCGAAAATATCCTTTTCAAAAATTTCAGCTAGCTCATGGGAGATTGTACGATCATATATAAACGCGTTTACCTCAAAATTCAAACTAAAGCTACGTACATCAATATTTGCTGTTCCTACAGTCGAGGTTTCATCATCGATGACGATTGATTTAGCATGGATAAAACCTTTCTCGTATATATAGATTTTGGCCCCTGCTCGCAGTAACTGCCCAACATAAGAAAAGGTAGCCCAATAAACAAACATATGGTCAGGTTTATTTGGAATCATAATGCGTACATCTATTCCAGAAAGAGCTGCAATCTCTATGGCGTTTAAAAAACTATTATCCGGAATAAAGTACGGTGTCTGGATGTATATATACCGCTTAGCTTCCATAAGTAATTTTAAATAACCGTTTTTGATAGCCGGGAATTCTGTATCTGGTCCACTAGATACTATTTGCATGGCGATATCGCCCTTTTTAGGAATAGCTGGGAAGTATCTTTCCGAATAAACAATATTATTATCGCTTGCTTGATTCCAATCTAGTAAAAAACGAGTTTGTAATGGATGAACTGAACTCCCTTCAATGCGTAAATGGGTATCTCGCCAATAGCCGAATCTTTTATTTAAACCTAAGTACTCGTCACCAACATTAAAACCTCCGATATAACCTATACGTCCATCAATGATGACAATTTTACGATGGTTTCTAAAGTTTAATCGTGGGTTAATAAGAGGGAGTATAGAGGGGAAAAATACTTCAACCTCTCCACCTAATTCAAGAAGGGATCTAAAGTATCTCTTTCTTAAACTTCTAGAACCCATTTCATCATAAAGTACTCGAACCTTCACACCTTGCTGTGCCTTTTTTAAAAGAGCTTTATAAATTCGTTTTCCTAAGTTGTCTAATTTGAAAATGTAATACTGAATATGGATATGATCCTTTGCATTTTCGATATCCTCAATTAATGCCTCGAATTTTTCAGCACCATCATCATAGAGCTGAACATGGTTATCTTGAGTTAAAACTGAATCACTAGTTTTTAAATTCATATGAATCAAGCTTCTGTATTTCCCAACTTCTACGGAGCGGAAATCCAGTGAATTCTCTTCTAATGCTTCAATTTGATAACTAATTAATTTATCAATACCAATATCCTTTTGTCCTTCCCAGCGGAACAAATGCTTTTTGCGCATGGGCCTGCCGAGTAATAAATATAAAATAAATCCAGCTAACGGAAGGAAGAAAAGCACAAGTGTCCATGCCCATGTGGAAGAAGGGTCTTTTCTCTCTAAAAAGATGACCGTAATTGCTAAGATGATGTTTAATATGAGAATAATTGGAATAACAGATATGGTATTGAAGAAAATACTCATATGACTGCACCTACTTTATTTTTATTAAAATAATTATAGCTTAACAAGTAACTGAATTGTAGTATTGCAGTTAATATCAAAACTGTTCAGCGACAAAATAGACAGAAGAAAAATCAAGATTTCTTAAAGACTGTTGATTGATAAAAAATTTGATGACCCCTGAATCACCATACATAATTCCTTGTTCATCATTTGAAACGATTTGAAATAATAAGGTATCAAATCTTTTTAAAAATGTAGAATTCTTTCTTGTATCATATTCAATAAAATACGGATAGCCACCTAATTTGTGCTCTGCAGCCAAAAAGTTTTCAAAGTAAATCTCCTCGAATGTTCGGTCATCCTCGCTAATAAACGCACTCTGGAGTTGAGTTGGTTGTAAAAATTTCTCCCTCCTATAATCAGAGGCGGAAACAGGTTCGTATTTTGGCTGAAATACTAACGCCATCTCTTTTTGAATAGGGAAATTGTCATTCCTTAAAAAAGAAAAATCATGAACGAGTTGATCTTCATGTAATACCTTTGGGAAGTAACGGACCTTAAAATCTTGTTGAAAAAACAATTCCTCTTTTTTCTCAATAGGGTGATTAAATTTATTTGATAAAAAAAATTGTAGTAGCCCTTTGTTTGGAAACAGAGGTTCAGGCGGTATTTGGGAAAAATTTATTTGAGCCAATAATGGCATCAATTCACCATTTGAATCTCTAGGATATAAATGCGATTTAGGTAAATAGGGATAACCTGCAAATTTGCAATCGGTTAAAGAGGTGTTACCGTCAGTAGGGGTAATCCATAAAGAGCTGACAACTGATGATTCTATTTTGTCCCTAAAACATTCAAGCTGACTTGGTACGTAGATCGTTTTGTCTGTTTGCACTCTTTTACCTCCAAAAACTATAGGTCTTACTAGCTTACAAATTTTATATAATAAATATTCATTTAAAACTAGGGCATTATGCATTGTAATATACGTTATGTTTTAATTTTTCATGTCCTATTGGTTAGCATAACTTATTTTTTGGAATTATTAGTATAATAACTATTACCCTTTTTAATAAAAAGTAAAATTTTTAATAAAACAGATCCTGGTTAACTTTAATTGTGAACAAATTGTGTCTTTTGGATTTTGTGTTTATTTAGTAAATTTACGGTTATAATTCCTTTAGTACCTAGAATAAAAGTGATTTTAATGTATTTGATAAAAAGAAATCAATGCTATTTAGTTGACAATTTGAAAGTTGTAACAGAATTGAAAGATTTTAGTTAGAAGAAGCATGTTATGATGGACATATCAAATTAAGCTAGAGGTTTATATCCTTGAAACTTTTAGAAGGTTAATACGTTATTAATAATATAAAAGAAGGTTAGGTGGAAAAACATGACGAAGGAAGTAGACTTAAAGAAAATCGTTTCGAATTTATCTAAATTAGGTGTTACTGCAACAATTACAAAATCCCGTCTTGAATTACTAAAAGTATTAACACCACCAACACAAACTCCACAAGTATAAAAATATAATCAGAATTAGCATAAAAATAATCCCGACTAGAAATTAGATAGTCGGGATTTTTTCTGTGAACATTATCAGCAAAACATGCGACAACAACCCCACCTATTTGGTCGAGTTGTTTCATTCTCAATATGCGGGCATACAACTATTCGTCATCATCATTGCCGGCAAACATATATGACTTATAATGGAATTTCATACTAAATACCAAGCCGATAGCCAAGGCATTTCCCATTAAAGAACTACCGCCATAACTGATAAAAGGTAATGGGATACCCGTAATTGGCAAAAGTTGAATCGTCATTCCAATGTTTTCGAAGACGTGGAAAGTAATCATAGCAATAATCCCAGCGCAAACATAGGTACAGAAGGGATCTTTTAATGTTAAAGTCAATTTTGTTAAATGATAAATTAGTAAGAAATAGAGACAGATTACGAAGCTTGCTCCAATGAATCCCCATTCTTCTCCAATTACTGTAAAGATAAAATCGGTATGACTCTCAGCAACATATACTTCGCGGTCCAAATACCCTTTACCGAAGATTTCACCAGAACCAATTGCATTTAAAGAAGTGATTAAATGGTATCCTGAACCCGAAGAATAAGAATAAGGATCCAACCAGGAATAGATTCGGGCAAACTGGTATGGACTAAATCCAAATTTCTCCTCCAGGAAATCCTGCATATACAGCGCCATCCAAAGTAAAGAACCACCCACAGTTATACCGACAGCAAACACAGGTAATATAATTTTCCACGAGACGCCTGCTACGATAATTAGGGCAGCAGTAATCGCTAAAAATACTAGAGAGGAACCTAGGTCAGGCTGCAACATGATAAACGCTAATGGAATAATTAATGTTATCGCAATTTTACCTAACAAAATAAAGTCCGATTTAATACTTTTAATGGAATATTTTTCGTGATGTTTACTAATTAGCCATGCCGTAGCGAGAATATAGAAGGTCTTCATAAACTCAGTAGGCTGTATACTCCCTATTGGTGTGGAGAACCAGCTTTTTGCCCCGTTACGTTCGATGACAATGCCACCAGCCGGTATAACTGCCAGAACAATCAACAATAAAATACCGATGCCATATAAGTACCAAGCCATCTTTTTATACTGATCGGGGTCAAAATAAATAACAAATGCTACAATAACCGCAAATATAACGTAATTTATCAATTGTTGTAACACGAAGTTTGTTGTCCCATATTGCCCTGTGGTCTGTGCAGAAGAAATGGCTAACAAACTAACGATGAGAAATATTAAAATAATTAAAGCAAGCTTCCAATCAAAACGGCCTGCGAAATTCTGGTTATTTTGCATTTATTTCACCTAATTAATCTTAAAGATTTTAGAGAGTTCTCGAACTCGTACATTTTACTTTAACATAGAAATGAATAAAAGGGGACTATCGTTTCTATGTTAATAAGTGTAAAATATTGGAATAACTTGTTCGGTTAAACATTTATTTTTTATTGCAAAAATTAATATGCAAAGTTACGACGCAAATGGCAATGAAAATGTTTCAAATTTACGAGTTACATCATATAATAATTAATGTATTGAAATATGGGGAGTGAGCTTATGGCAAGAAAACAAAAAACTGCGGATGATTTTATACATCATTTATTTGTACATATGAATGATGTTGATCATTTTGTGATATACAGTGGCCTGACATTAAAGCAGTTTATTAGCTCGGTAGACCCCATCCCGAATTTATTATTACTAAAGCATGGCTACGATGACGGCTCATTCAATATGCATACTCATTTTGATTTTGTATCAATTGATGAAATGACGAAATTTGTTAAGAAAATGGATGATACTGACGGCGACTTATGTTGGATTGACTTTGAAAGTGAAAAAAATGTAAACCAGCTTACTGCAATGGAACAAGCGGAATTGCTTTACTTTAGCCATAAAAAAGAACCTATCCATTCTCCGTTCTTTACTAAATTGCAAAATCGATATTTGTATTATTCATCGGAAAATGACAAATTAACAAAGGTTTATTATCGGTTCTTAAATGATTCGGAATATCTGATATCCAATTTGTTCAATCATTTAGTAAAAGAAAAAGAAGGTAACGGTAGTTTTTGGCGTAGAAAATCTAAAGATACGATTCCCACTCTAGATCCGGTCGTATTAAAGGCATATAGACCTTTTGTAAAAGAAGGTGCTTTGTTGTCTCTGTACAAAATGGAAAAGCAAAATAACTGTTATGGTGTTGAAATACGTACTCTTTCCGACTATGATTATCCTGATGAAGTTTGGGATGATTTAGATGTTATATTAAAACAAAACTACGATGAACTAATCAAAATCACTTAAAACTTTCTGTCATAGCACATTTTTGACAGGGAGTTTTTTCGCTTTATGCATCTTTAAAATACCTTGTGTAAGTTGTTTGTGAAAAATACAATGAGGTGAAATGAACTTGTTTTACAGATAAGAATAATCCTTCTTATTCTGTAAGGGTGCAACTAAGGTTGAACACAAAACGTCTTTCGATAAGCCAAGTTTTCTAACAAATTGGTTTTCGTGTTAAACTAGTACTACTCAATATTTGGAGGTCAAAAAATGAAAAAGCGCGTTGGTTTACTATATGGAGGGAAGTCTGCTGAGCATGAAGTGTCATTATCTACAGCGACGGCCGTTTCAAAAGCGATTGATTATAACAAATATGATGTCTATCCAATTTTCATAACATTGGACGGTCAATGGCTTAGAGGACCCCAACTAACAAAACCGGTTGAATCAATTGAACAATTACAATTTACAAGTGATGAAACGTCACCAAATAATATTACAGAATTTATATTAGAGAATAATTCGCAGGCACAATTTGATGTAGTCTTTCCTTTGTTACACGGAACTAATGGGGAAGATGGTACGGTACAGGGATTGTTGGAAGTTTTGAATTACCCTTATGTAGGAAACGGAGTACTTGCTTCAGCAGCAGGTATGGATAAAGTAACGATGAAACAACTATTCGGCGTTGTTGGTTTAAAACAAGTTCCATACACTCACTTTATTCGAAAAGAGTGGAACGGCCGCTCTGAAGAAATCATCGCAAAATGTGAAAGTGAATTAGGTTGGCCGATGTTTGTAAAACCAGCTAATTTAGGTTCAAGTGTGGGGATTAGCAAGGCAACGAATAGTGAAGAATTAGTTAAAGCAATCGAGTTTGCTTTCCAATATGACCGAAAAGTAATTGTTGAACAAGGAATTGTAGCTCGTGAAATTGAAATGGGTGTATTAGGTAATGATGAACCAAAAGTGTCGGTTGCTGGCGAAATTAAACCGATGACAGATTTTTATGATTATGATTCTAAATATAAAGATGGTTCAACTGCACTGATTATTCCTGCTGAAATTACATCAGATGTGGAAAGTACAATGAAAGACATGGCCATTCGTGCATTTAAAGTTTTGGATTGTTCAGGACTTGTTCGCTCAGATTTCTTTGTAACGGAGAATAATGAGGTTTATATTAATGAAGTAAATACAATGCCTGGTTTTACTCCAGTAAGTATGTATCCATTATTATGGCAACATACAGATGTCAGTTATCCACAATTAATCGATAATTTAATTGAGTTGGCGATCGAACGACATACAGAAAAACAACAATTACAATATAACCGAGATTAGAGTGAATAGATATGAGAAGAACAATAAAAGAAATTGCCGAATGGTTGAATATTAATTGTGCAGGCAACCTGGATACAATTGTAACGGGTGTCTCTATAGATACGCGAACAATTACAAAAGGGGATTTATTTATTCCTTTTCGTGGTGAGTCGGTAAATGGGCATAAATATGTCGAGCAAGCATTTGATAAAGGGGCATCTGCTACCCTATGGTTAAAGGATGAACCGAACCCTCCAAAAGATAAACCTGTTTTATTTGTGGAAGATGCAGAACTTGCCCTGCAAGAAATGGCGCGAGCATATCGAAATATACACCAAGCAAAATTTATTGGTGTTACAGGCTCGAATGGAAAAACTTCTTCTAAAGATATATTAGCTAGTATGTTGTCGCCGTTTTACAAAGTGCAAAAAACAATCGGTAACTTTAATAATCAATTAGGTTTACCTATTACAATTTTGAATCTTGATGAAGATACTGACATTGCTGTGTTGGAGATGGGAATGAGCGGTTTTGGTGAAATTGAATTTTTAACAAAACTTGCGAAGCCTCATTACGCAGTGATTACAAATATCGGGGAAGCTCATATGCAGGATCTTGGTTCGCGTGAAGGGATTGCAAAAGCGAAATTTGAGATTGTTCTTGGCTTAGGATCAGATGGAATTCTGTTCTTTGATGGTGATGAACCTTTACTGCAAAATTTAGTAAAAGAACAACCTGAACTTACGTCTAAAGGATTTGGCTTCAACTCAACGAATGATTTGGTCGCAACAGCGATTGAAACAACTGAACAAGGTAGTCATTTTACTGTTGTCGGCGAGGTGAATGGAGAATTCTTTATTCCAGTATTAGGAAAACACCAAGTAAAAAACAGTTTGAATGCGATATTATTAGGAAAAAAACTTGGCTTGACTGAAGCACAAATTCAAGAAGGTCTGGCACAAGTTTCTTTAACTGATATGCGAATGCAGTTAGTACCGACTAATAAGGGGATTTTATTCATTAATGATGCTTATAATGCAGCACCTACCTCTATGACGGCAGCCATTCAATTTGTCCAATCGACATCATTGCGTGAAGATAAATGGCTAGTGCTGGGGGATATGCTTGAATTGGGTGATCATGAAAAACAATACCATGAGCAAATAGCAAATGTAATTGATTCAAATGAAATCTCGAGAGTTTGTTTATATGGACCAAGAATGAAGTGGCTATATGATCAATTAAAACTAAAGTTCTCAAACGAAAATGTAATCCATACAGTGAATGATTATGAAGAAATTGTAGAATATATAAATCAGTATGCAAACGAACATACATTAATTTTATTAAAAGGTTCTCGTGGTATGAAATTGGAAACCCTTCTTCATTCATTTAAGTAATAATTAAATCAGAGTGCAGGTATAGTCGAATATCGACTGTGTCTGCACGTTTTTTTAGTTAATTCTAAATAATATATACCCGGACTATCTTGAAAACGCTTGTCAGCAGTCTGGAAAAATTAAAGGTGTTTTTAGGTCTAATGTTGATTTGAAAGTGCCTAAATTTAAAAATGCTTTTAATTTGAAGCCTTGTCAGGTTTTACTGGATGTTGTGAATGGCAGAAGATGCAATACATGGACAATGAAAAGTTTGCGAATTATTTAAACGCCACAAGAGCAATATAAGGACTGTACCAGTGAGTTCAAGTGCTTTGATTTTGAAAATTGTCCGTCCCTTATATTGAATGACTGATTTGATAATTTTTGCTTTTAATGCTTTACAATAAACATTTTGCGATGAAAAAAGTTTTATTACGAACCAAAAGGGAAAATCAAATTTAAGAAAATAACTTTATACGACGGATGGTTATTTTAATTTTTGTCATGGAAAACGAAAATTAAGAATATTATAACAAGAGCAATTTCGTTGCAATGCAGTAAAGAGCCGTGATAGAATATGATAAGCAATGGATACATTTTGTGCGAAGGCTCTTCATAAAAAATGATGAAGAGTGCTTTTTTTTGAATTTAACGGTTTTATTCTATTTTAATTGAGTTTTAACATAAGAAAATGGGTAGAATTGAACCGCTCGGCAAAGACCGGGCTTTCCCTTTCATATAAAATCGCTCTCTGTAGAAGCAGAGAATTATTAAGTATCGGAAACGTTCCAAAACTTAGGCTCGAAGTTTGCCGCATTTCATCTGAAAATGTAACCATTTGTCAACTTAAAGGAAAAAGGAGATTGAAGAGTTTGACAAATTTTTCAGAATTAAATATTAGCGAATCAACATTACGTTCTTTAAAACGTATGGGATTTGAAGAAGCAACACCAATCCAAGAAGGCACTATTAAGTTTGCATTAGAAGGTCGTGACGTATTAGGTCAAGCGCAAACTGGTACTGGTAAAACTGCTGCATTCGGAATACCGCTTATCGAGAATATCGACCCGAAAAACCCAAATATTCAAGCATTAATTATTGCCCCAACTCGTGAATTAGCAATCCAAGTTTCAGAAGAACTATATAAAATTGGTTATGATAAACGCGTGAAATTATTATCTGTATACGGTGGACAAGAAATCGGACGCCAAATTCGTGCGTTAAAAAATAAACCACAAATTATCGTAGGTACTCCAGGTCGTATTCAAGATCATATTAACCGTCACACATTAAAGCTTGATCAAGTACAAACACTTGTATTAGACGAAGCAGACGAAATGTTAAACATGGGCTTTATCGACGATATTAATGCGATTTTAGAAAATGTTCCAGAAACTCGTCAAACATTATTATTCTCGGCTACAATGCCACCTGCAATTCGTAAAATTGCATCTAACTTCATGAAAAACCCTGAAGAAGTTAAAATTAAATCAAAAGAAATGACAGTTGAAAATATTGAGCAATTTTTCGTGAAAGCTCAAGAACGTGAAAAATTCGATGTGTTAACTCGAATCTTAAATGTTCACCAACCAGAGCTTGCAATCATCTTCGGTCGTACAAAACGTCGTGTTGATGAACTATCTCAAGCATTAAGTATCCGTGGTTACGTTGCAGAAGGAATTCACGGTGACTTAAGCCAAGCGAAACGTATGTCTGTATTACGTCAATTTAAAGAAAATAAAATTGACATTCTAGTTGCAACAGACGTGGCTGCACGTGGTCTTGATATTTCAGGTGTAACTCACGTTTATAACTTTGATATTCCTCAAGATCCAGAGAGCTATGTTCACCGTATTGGTCGTACTGGCCGTGCTGGTAAATCAGGACTTGCAGTTACTTTTGTAACTCCGCGTGAAATGGGTTACTTACGTATTGTTGAAGAAACAACGAAAAAACGTATGACACCACTTCGTCCACCGAGTGAATCAGAGGCACTAGTTGGCCAACAAAAAGTAGCTATGGAGAAATTGATTGAAATCGTTCAAGCAAATGACTTAAATGACTACCGTATTTTAGCGAATGAATTATTAGAAGAACATAATGCAGTTGATTTAGTTGCAGCAGCTATTAAATCAATGACGAAAGAACCAGATGAATCACCAGTAACTATTTCTGAAGAGCGTCCATTACCAGCTCGTAAAGAACGTTCTGGTGGTGGTCGTGGACGCGGAGGAGACTCTCGCGGAGGACGTCGTGACTTTGGTCGTGGCGGACGTAGCGGTGGTGGCGGCGGTGCACGCCGTGAAGGTGGCCGCAGAGAAGGTGGTCGCCGTGAAGGTGCCCGCAAAGAAGGTGGCGGCGGTGACCGTAGACGCTCTTCAAGCACACCACGCCGTCGTGAAGACTAATCATATATTAATATTCTTAAAAGTGTCCTTTAGGGGGCACTTTTTTTATGAGGAAAAGCCTCGGCCTGAATGTGTACTTGCCCATTCGCATAAGGTAGAATTTTGCAGAGTAGACCTATTAACCAATAATTGAATAATAAGTTATATATGTTGATATTTTGGTTGTCTATTATTGGTATATATTTATAATATATTGAAACAATTTCATTTTTCATTCGTATTAAAGGGAAGAGAGGGTGGTTGTGTGCGAGAACAATTAATGTATCAAATACCGAGGAAAGGTTTGACTGTATGGCGGTTATATGGCATTTTTAACACTTTAGTTGCAGCAATTCTAATGGGGGTCGTATGTTTTCTAACGTTTTATTTTGAATGGCCATCATTTATTTTTTACATAGCAATAGCTCTTATCCTAGTCGTTGCAATCACTACAATTTGGCTATTCCCAAATATTCGTTGGAATCATTGGAGATATGAAGTTCGTGAACATGAGATTGAAATTCAGAGTGGCCTATTTATAATAAAGCGGACATTAATCCCAATGGTACGTGTTCAGCATGTTGATACTTCACAAGGACCAATATTAAAAAAGCACGACTTAGCGAATATTTCAATTTCAACTGCGGCTACAACACATATCATCCCGATGTTGGTCACTAATGATGCAGATAGCCTGCGATCCCGTATTTCAATCTTGGCAAGGGTGGCTGAAGATGATGTCTGAGCAGCGTTTTAAGTTGCATCCGGTTTCCGCAGTGGTTGATTTTGTAAAGGGATTAAAGGAGTTAATTATACCCTTTATAATACTCTTTTTTGCAAATGGCTTTAATGTGACTTTTAATCCGGGTGATGGAAGTTTCTGGTCTAGCCTTATTCCTTTAGGTATCTTTATACTGGTTATATTAGTGGGATTGGTAAATGGGATAATTAAATGGTGGACGTATGTCTATTGGTTTGAGGAAAAGGAGCTAAGAGTTGAGTATGGTCTGCTGGTTAAGAAAAAACGCTATATTCCATTTGACCGTATACAAAGCTTTAATTACAAAGAAGGCATCTTCCATCGACTATTCGGACTAGTGCAAGTGATGGTGGAAACAGCGGGGAGTACGAATGGTAAGCCGGAAGTTATTTTGACAGCTATTACGAAAGATGCTGCGAATCAGATTGAGCTTGTTACTCGAAAAGGAAATGACGAAAAGCGGGAAAATGAACAGCGCGAAGAAGCGATGGTGCCAGCTGAGTCGTCCCAAACAAGTGCAAGAGTGATTCATAAAATGAGAACAAAAGATTTATTCATACTTGCTACTACCTCCAGTAGTATGGGCGTTGTTATTGCCGGGGTTGCCGCGGTTCTTTCCCAATTTGCAGAATTTATACCCTTTGAATGGATATTTGAAGAGGTTTCCCACTTTATCAAATTTGGAATCGTTATTGTATCACTCGCCGTATTCGTAACATTTTTATTCACATGGATTGTTGCTGTCATTATTACATTTATTAATTACTATGATTTTACGGTAATTGAGGAAAACGAACGTTTAACTATAACGAGAGGATTATTAGAAAAGAAGAGAGTAACAATTCCTTTAAACCGTATTCAAGCTATTAAAATTGTGGAAAACCCTTTAAGGCAAATGTTTGGATTTGCAGCAGTTGCTGTAGAAAGTGCAAGTGGTGGATTTGGTGGGGAAGAAAAGAAAATTACACTCTTCCCGCTAATAAAGAAAAAACATTTATATGATCCACTTCAAGATTTGTTTCCTCAATTTGAATGGCAGCAATCTTTAACAAAACCACCTAGAAAAGCAAAACCTTTCTTTTATCGTATTGATTTTATTTGGATGCTGCCTGTTATTGCACTTTGTTTGTATTTTTGGTTCCCGTATGGATTGTTGTCGGTGCTGATTTTTATTCCAGTTATCCTCATCGGTTTATGGCAATTTAAAACGACAGGTTTTGCCATTAGTGGAAACCAATTAACTTTTTGTTATCGGGTATTTAGTCGCGTGACTTTTATTGTGGAGAGAAAACGAATCCAAGCTATGGAAAGCAGGCAGACATATTTCCAAAAGAGAAGCGAGCTCACTACAGTCCAGGTAACGGTTATGTCTGGGTTGACAGGGGCCACGGCGAAAGCAATGAATCTCGAAAATAAAGCTGTAGAAGATATAATGAATTGGTTTGAAAAATCAACTTCTTAATCTATATTATTCCATATTAAAAGGCAATCTCAGTAAAACGTAGAGATTGCCTTTTCCTTTTAGAACTTCCTTTTTGCATTAGTGCACCAAGGTCAATTGCTACGGGTTTAACAATTGGCCAGGTTTTTATTTTTTTTGTTTCCAACGAATGATATTCTTTGGTGAGAAATAGGATAAACCAAGTAAGAAACCTGTAATCAGACCACCTATATGTCCCGAGACATTGATATTAGGGGATATAAACGTAATAATCACACTAATAATAATAAGTGGCATGATAACTTGCTTTAGCTGTGGCATGGTACGGCGTGTATAGTAGACAAGCGCTGCAAAGGCACCAAATATACCGTAAATCGCACCGCTAGCCCCGACACTTGCATACATGCCGTCTTGCATTACAAATGTAGCCATATTGCCAAAAATACCGGCTAGGAAATAAATCGTTAAAAAGCGCATCTTCCCAGCAATTTTTTCCAGCTCCGGACCGAATAAGAATAGCGAAAACATATTAAATAGAACATGCATGAAACCTGCGTGAAGAAATAATGACGTAATAATTCTCCACCATTGTCCATCACCGATCAGAGAATTCACACTCATCCCTGTGTAAAAAATTTCATCACCGATATTTGGTAGCATTGTTATAATATAGACGATGAAATTTATCGCAATAATCGTTGATACAACTGGATATAGCTTTAAAAACTGTTTGAAATTTTCTCTACGAATAAACATCTATACACCTCAAATCAAATACGCCTTGGCGAATTGTACCTGTCGCAAGCTTTCGGTACAGCAAGCTTTCGGTACAGTCAAAAGAATGCTGCAAAGATTTTATCGAGCTAGCTCGATAAATTTCCTTTGAAAATCTGTGGCAACCGCCGGAGGCTTTTATTCATTCAGTTGGGGGCAGTGCCTGACATAAACTATCTATCTTTTGTAGTCATTATACCATTTAAAGAAGTGGAACATTACTTCTACTGAATGAATTTAAAATTATTATACATTGTATTTTATTAATAATAAAAGGAGAACTTCCATATGATAAAAGGAATTGGACTAGATATAGCAGAAATCCCAAGAATAAAGAAAGCAATGGATCGTTCAGAAAAATTTCAGCAAAGAATATTATCTGAACGGGAGCTGAACCTATTTTACCAACTATCCGAACTACGAAAAGTTGAATTTTTAGCGGGGAGGTTTGCAGCGAAGGAGGCATTTTCCAAAGCAAATGGTACAGGCATAGGAAGTGGTTGTGAGTTTCATCAGATTGAAGTATTGAAAGATGACTTAGGAAAACCAACTTTGTTTTTCAACGGGAAGTTAGTGAGTGGACATGTTAGCATCACACATACAAAGGCATATGCAGCAGCTCAAGTTATACTAATGCAATAGCTTCAATAGTTGAATACATCGAATTAGAGACCTATAAAAATTGTGATTAATAATTTGTTAAGTTGTCCAAAAGTGATAGCATAATGTTATACATCCACTCATATATTTGACGTATCGGAGCTGAAAGTAGAAGAAAGGATGGAGTTTTGCGACACAAATTAATCTTATTTTTTGTCATGTTGTTTGGAGTGCTAATGCTTGCAGCTTGTGGGAAAGATTCACAGGAGGATGTTCTACAAGATCTAAATGATAAGTGGAACGACGTAAAAGGATATGAACTAGATGCCACGATGGAAATCAAAACAGGTACTGAACCAAGAGTTTATGATGTAAACGTATGGCATACTGAACCGGAATTTTACCGTGTAAAAGTAACCCAGCAAGGTGAAGATGTTACACAAATGATTGTTCGAAATGATGAAGGGGTATTTGTAGTAACACCATCACTTCGAAAAACGTACAAGTTCCAAAGTGAATGGCCCAAACAAAATAGCCAAGCCTATTTAATAGGTGCATTAGCTGAAGACTTGTTAGCTGACGATGCTGTAACAATGGAAGAAGATGAGAAGAATTATATCTTCACTGCCGCAACACGAAATAATCATAAGAGTATTATGCCAACGCAAAAAATAGTTGTGGACAAGAAGACAATGCTGCCAACTTCTGTTTCAGTAGTAAACGAAGCACAAGAAGAACAAATGCTGATCACATTTAAAAATATTGATCTAGGAATGCAGCATAAGAAAAGTGAATATGCAGTAGAGAATTTCTCTGAGTCAACTGAAGAAGAGACTGCTAGTGCAAGTGCAGAGGTTCCGACAGAGTTCCAAACGTATTATCCAGATTTAAATTGGGATAATACAAAACTAGCAGATGAAGAGGCTGTCGTGGAGAATGGAACAGAACGTGTTATTTTAACATTCGAAGGTGATAAATCCTTTACACTTGTTCAACAGCCTGTTGAATATGGAGAAACAGCAACACTGCCGGTATACGCTCCGGGTGATCCAGCAGATTTAGGCTTTACTATTGGTGCAATTACCGAAAATTCAATTAGTTGGGAACGCGACGGTGTATCATTCTTTATCGCTTCCAATAACTTAACTCAAGAAGAAATGGTAGAAGTTGCTGCGTCTGTTACGACTGGTGGATTAAAATAACGCTATTAAAGTAATTGATTTTCACATAAAAGTATAAAATTTTGAGAGGTTAGTCTTCGCAGGTGGACAAACAGTCGCTCTTAGGCTAACTCTCTCTTAATGTCATTTAAAATTAAAAGTGGTGGACAAGATCTAGTAATAAAAATAAAATATAATAAAATAAAAATTACAAAAATTTGAAGTTTATAAATACTAAATGAGGGAATATGTAAAATGCAAAACATAAAGCACTTCCGTCCAACCAAAGCCATTATCAATTTGGATGCAATAAAAAACAATGTTAGTCATTTAAGGGAATACTTAAAGCCTGAAGTTCAAATCATGGCTGTAGTGAAGGCGAACGCATATGGACATGGAGATATTGAAGTAGCTACGGCAGCTATTGAGGCTGGTGCAACCGTGTTAGCGGTAGCAACCCCAGAAGAAGCCCTGCGACTGCGAAAAACATTCCATAACATTGATATTTTAATTTTAGGATATGCCCCTGTATCGTTTGCACCTTTGGCAGCAAATGAGAATATTACTCTAACTGTATTTTCTCTTGAGTGGGTGCAGCAAGTAAAAACATTAACTCTTGCACATCCTTTAAAATTACATATTAAATTAGACACAGGCATGGGTAGGATAGGTGTCACTAATATTGAAGATTTACAAAACCTATATAATACCATTACGTTTTCTGAAAATTTATTGGTGGATGGTATTTTCACACATTTTGCAACTGCAGATGAAGAGGAGGGTGCTTATTTCCAGCGTCAAGTTGATAAATTTGATGAGTTTATAAGTTCCTTGCCTAAAAAACCAAGACTTGTGCATGCAGCAAATACAGCGACGATGCTTATTAAAGATCAATCTCTTCAATATGATGCGGTAAGGTTTGGAATTTCAATGTATGGTCTTGCACCCTCTGCCTATGTAAAAACAAAATTGCCGTTTCCATTGCAACCTGCTTTCTCATTAGAAACAGAACTTATTGAGGTAAAGAAAATCCAAGCTGGTCAATCGATTGGTTATGGAGCAACCTTTACAGCATCAGAACCGTCGTTCATTGGAACAATTCCTATTGGATATGCAGACGGTTTAATTCGAAAATATAGTGGCCAACATGTATTAATAGATGGCGTACGTGTACCAATCATCGGAAGAATTTGTATGGATCAATGTATGTTATTATTACCAACTGCATATAATATAGGTAAAAAAGTAACTCTAATAGGAAAACAAAAAGACGAAGAAATTACAATTGACGAATGGGCGGCAAAAGGAGATACAATTAACTACGAGGTTCCTTGTATCATTACTTCGAGAGTGCCTAGAATCTACCACAATTAATAGTAAATGCGACAAAAACTTCACCAAAAACCGATAATACTACATGGATAGCCATATTTTTTAATAATTATCTTTTCAACATATCATTTCGATGATAGAATGAGAAAAGAATTGAAATGGTACGGTTTTTGTGGAGGTGCTTGTTTTGTACGCGAAAAAAGTAGAAGAAGTAAAGGAAGTATTAGAACTTCCTCAAGAGTTGTTAATGGCATTTAATACACTTGAGCAAAAATCTCGAGATGCGGAAAGTTTTGTTTATATTTCATCTCGTAGATTGTCTACGCACAAGCAACCAAATCAAATACGGGAAGCTTTAATGAAAGGCTATGTGGAAATGTCGCAAATCAACCTGAATATTTGTAGCGAATGTCTACATGCAGAGTATGAAGCGGAACATATGGTAGAGCGTCTCGTAAGCGGGGGATGACATTTTGATTGTGAAACGAGGGGACGTTTTTTTTGCAGATCTCTCACCAGTTGTAGGATCTGAACAGGGCGGCACGAGGCCCGTATTAATCCTTCAAAACGATATAGGTAATCGATTTAGTCCAACTGTAATCATCGCTGCGATTACTGCGCAAATTCAAAAAGCAAAATTGCCGACTCATGTCGAAATTGATGCTAAAAAATACGGTTTCGAACGAAATTCGGTAATTTTGCTTGAACAATTGCGTACTATAGATAAATCTAGATTGACAGATCGCATTACCCAATTAGATGATGAGCTTATGGAAAAAGTGGACGTTGCACTAGAAATAAGCCTAGGATTATTAAAATTTTAATATTAATACATAAAAGTAAAGGTTTGACCATAAGAAGTAATTCTTCTGGGTCATTCCTTTTTTTACAGTGAATAGGGAATTTTAAGTTTTTGGGCTATATGTGCAAGTGGCGAAATTAACTCGGGTCTATCGGAAAGGTTAATTACACTCGTTCTTTTTCAAAATCTTTTGTCTATTTATCGCTCTAGATTTGATGTAAGGTACTTGATAATATATATTAGAATTACTAAGTAATATACATAATTGCTAGAATTATAGTATGCGTTCCATTAATTTTTTAGCAAATTGGGGGTGCAGTGATGAGCGAAACAAAAATAGTTGAGATAGTGACAGAATTAGATATAGTAACTGCACGCAAGCTAGGTCGAGATGAGGCGAAGGAGATTGGATTCAATGATGTGGACCAATCCCGAATTACAACTGCTATTGGTGAACTCGCGAAAAATATATTATTATATGCCCGTGCCGGTAAGATTGTGATTGAGGAAATAGAGGGAAATGACATGAAAGGAATTTCTATTTCATCGATTGATAGCGGACAAGGAATGACGGAGGTCCATAAGATATTCGAGGATGACTATTCATCAAGTCATACTGGAGGAGGCCTTCCGGCTGTCAAGAGACTTGTGGATTCGATTGATATTCAGTCTAAAGTCGGTCAGGGGACTACGGTTAAAGTAGTGAAATGGCTAAGTTAGGGTGTGGGTTTAATTGGAGCAAATAAGAAAACAATATAAAAAAATACTATCAGACTATATTGGAAATCAGAATGAAAGTGATTTATATATTGGCCAAAATTTTATTAAACGAATGATTCAAAAAAATGTAACACCAGAAGAGGTTATTAGTATCCATAAGAGGGCTCTTGAAGAGATATATGATGATATACCTGAGTCAGTATTGCATGGGTATGATTTTTTAATCGAAGTAATGGTACATTTTGGCTTAAAGGTTCAAGAACATCAAACTCTACTAGCTAAACAAGAAGAACTCCGCATTGAGATGGATATCGCAACAAAAATCCAGAATCTCTTATTAGAGACAGAAATACCCAAGCCCCGTTCCATAGATATTGGATCGGTTTCAATCCCTCTACGAAAAATGAATGGCGATTATGTTCATTTTATGCATGATGATGAACGCTATTTGAGTGTTGCCGTTACTGACGTAGTAGGTAAAGGGGTGCCGGCTGCGCTATGTATGTCCATGGTGAAATATGGGTTGGACACTTTGGAATATGCAAACAGCAATCCTTCCTATGTCCTTGAAGTATTAAATAAAATCATTGAAAAAAGTATCGATGATAGTATGTTTGTTTCATTATGCTACGTACGTTATAACTTAAATACGAATGTACTTACATGGAGTTCTGCTGGACACGAGCCATCCCTCTATTATAAGGAAGCAGATCAAGCATTCTATGATCTAGAGTCGAAGGGTCTATTGCTCGGCATATTGCCGGAAGCCAAATATACACAACAGGATATTGAGCTAAAAGTCGGTGATTTCGTCATACTTATGACGGATGGTGTAACGGATTTTCGCAATAGAGAAGAATTCGACTCCCGCGAAATAATTAAAGCGCTTGCTTTAGCTAATCGCCATCTAACTGCCCAGGAAATGTGCGAAGCAATTTATAGTGAATTGCAAAAGCTGCATAATTTTAAATTAGAAGATGATTTCACGGTAGTAATTATAAAAAAAAATGATTTTTTTTAAAAAAATAGGTTTAGCATAAGAAATCTGGGGAAAAGAACAATAGGTAATTGTGGGAGGTGTCTTAAAATGAATGTTAATGTACAATTCCGAGAAGATGGAGATACACTGATAGGATTTATCGAAGGTGAAATTGATACGTATACAGCACCAATTTTAAGGGATGAGCTCGAGATGATTCGTTTGACAGAGGGCTTATTAGTAGAATTGGATTTATCAAATGTGAATTATATGGATAGTACAGGGCTTGGAGTGTTTGTAGCATTCTATAAAAAGATCGTGAAGGAAAATGCTAGCCTAAAATTAGTCAACCTGTCTGCCAGATTAACAAGATTATTTGAAATAACAGGACTTAGTGAATTAATGGAAATAGGAAAAGGTGGGGCAACCAATGCGCGCATTTGACTACATTGAAATAAGAGTTCCTGCAAAACCGCAGTATGTTAGTGTAATAAGGCTAAGTGTTTCTGGATTAGCTTCTCGCGTTGGTTTTTCCTATGATGAAATTGAAGATATGAAAATTGCCGTAAGTGAAGCGGTGACCAATGTTGTACAACATGCTTATGGAATTCATGAAGACGGAGAAATTGTTATCGGTGTTGCTTTATATGCTGACAAAATTGAGGTCATGGTATCGGATTACGGACATAGCTTTAACTTCGAGGAAGTAAAATCTCAGATTGGTCCATATCAAGAAGATGAAAGTGTTGAATTATTAAGAGAGGGCGGACTAGGGCTTTACTTAATGGAGACATTAATGGACGAGGTCAGAGTGAACAATAACGAAGGTGGAGTCACTGTTTTCATGACAAAATATGTCACGAGAGAGCAGGTGAAGGAAAATGTCCAATCAATCACCAGATAATCGAAATTCAACTGAAGAAATATTGAAATGGATAGAACAATATCAACAATCAGAAGAGCAAGTATGCTTAGATCGCTTAGTCATTCACTATAAAAATTTAGTAGAATCTATTGCAAGGAAATATTCCTATGGCAAAACGAATTATGAGGATATGGTCCAAGTGGGGATGCTTGGATTACTAGGGGCAATTCGACGTTTTGATACGTCTTTAGGTAGAAGCTTTGAAGCTTTTGCTGTTCCGACAATCGTTGGAGAAATCAAACGGTTTTTACGTGACAAAACGTGGGATGTTCATGTACCTCGACGCATTAAGGAGCTTGGTCCGAAAATTAAAACTGCTGCAGAATTTCTGACAACTAAACTACAATACTCACCTTCTATTCAAGAGATAGCGGAGTATTTAGAAGTAGAAGAAGAAGATGTTCTTGAAGCGATGGAAATGAGTAAAAGTTATCATGCTCTTTCAATGGATCATTCCATCGACGCGGATTCTGAAGGTGGTACAGTCACGTTGATGGATATCGTAGGTAAAGAAGATGACGGATTCGAAAGGACAAACCGTCGAATTGTTGTTTCAGAAGCAATGGATACTTTAGATGAGCGTGAAAAAGAGATTTTAAAATTAACTTATTATGACCAATTGAGTCAAAAAGAAGCAGGAGAAATGCTAGGAATTTCTCAGATGCATGTATCGCGTATCCAGAGAAAGGCCATAAAAAAATTGCAGCAAGTCATTACTGCTGACGGTGTTGTTTAAAATTAAACTACGCAATTTAATACAAAGGACAAGTCTACCCTCGAAAAATCGATAAAAGGGTAGATTTTTTTATTGAGAATAAATGACTAATTCTTTTTTTATGCCCATGGGTAAGTTCGGTAATAGTAGAAAGTGGGCAGTAAATGTTAAACTAAGTTTATCTCGCCATACTAAAAGAGGATTCACTTTATGAAATATAGAGAGGCTGTGAAATGATGGAACAACAGAAAATGCTACAAATTATTGCGACGGATGTAGTAGTTAAACCGCATCAAGCTGAAGCGGTTATTAAATTATTAGAAGATGGCAATACCGTTCCCTTTATAGCTCGTTACCGTAAGGAAGCAACTGGGTCATTAGATGAAGTTCAAATTAAATCCATTGAGGATCGATACCATTACATACAACAATTAGAACAGCGAAAAGAAGAGGTTATTCGTCTTATTGATGAACAAGGAAAACTAACGGAAGAGTTGCGAGCATCGATTCAAGCCGCTACCGTGCTACAGCGTGTTGAAGATTTATACAGACCCTACAAGCAAAAACGACGTACGAAAGCGACTATTGCCAAAGAAAAAGGCTTGGAACCATTAGCAAATGAAATAATGAAATTTGCAAAAGAAGATATTGGAAAATTGGCCCAATCATTCCTCGATTCTGAAAAAGGAGTAGATACGGTTGAAGATGCTATAACTGGAGCGAAAGATATTTTAGCTGAAAGATTTGCGGATGATGCGCAAGTCCGTGATCAAATACGTAAGCTTTCGTGGAGGGAAGGGAAAATTGTTACGGCTGTTAAGGATGCCGAAAAGGATGAGAAAAAAGTCTTTGAGATGTACTATGAGTATGTAGAACCAGTAAAATATATTGTGCCTCATAGAACGCTTGCTCTTAACCGTGGAGAAAAAGAAGATATTTTAAAAGTAGCAATCCATATTCCTTTAGATAGAGTTCTTCAAATTATGGAAAAGAATTGGATTCCTTTTAATTCTTCTTCCTCTTCAGTTCCTCATGTAAAAGAAGCAATTGAAGATGGGTATAAGCGATTGATTCAACCTTCTATTGAACGTGAATTACGAAGTGAGTTAACAGAAAAGGCGGAAGAACAGGCGATCCATATCTTTGCAGAAAATTTAAAAAGCCTTTTATTACAACCACCAATGCGCGGAAAAATGGTTTTAGGTGTCGATCCAGCTTATCGGACAGGTTGTAAATTAGCAGTGGTTGATGAAACAGGTAAGATGTTGGAAGTAACTGCAATTTATCCTCATCCACCTAAACCAGATGTAGCAAAGTCAAAAGCTGTAGTGAAAGCTTTACTAGAGAAATACCCCATTTCAATTGTTGCCATTGGGAACGGAACAGCTTCTCGTGAAACAGAGCAGTTTGTTGCAGATGTGCTAAAAGAAGTTGGGCAGGATATCGCTTATGTGATTGTAAATGAAGCCGGGGCATCTGTATACTCTGCTTCTGATGTTGCGCGCAACGAGTTCCCAAACTTACAAGTAGAGCAAAGAAGTGCGGTTTCAATCGCTCGCCGATTACAAGATCCATTATCAGAACTTGTTAAAATTGAACCAAAAGCAGTTGGGGTTGGCCAATACCAACATGACGTATCGCAAAAGAAACTAGCGGAATCTTTAACATTTATTGTAGAAACAGCAGTTAACCAGGTAGGGGTAGATGTAAATACGGCATCAGCTTCTCTTCTTCAATATGTATCTGGTTTATCGAAAACCGTGGCAGAAAATATTGTAAATGCTCGTATTGATAGTGGAAAATTCTCATCGCGAGCTCAATTAAAGAAAATCCCCCGTCTAGGTGCTAAAACATATGAACAGGCAATTGGTTTCTTGCGAATAGCAGAAGCGAAAAATCCGCTTGATGCAACGGGAATTCATCCGGAAAGCTATAAATTAGCTGAAGATATATTGGCGAATGCAGGTTTATCGAAAAAGGATGTTGGATCTAAAAAATGCGAGGAATCTCTTGCCGGGATGGATATCAAGGCTTTAAGTGACCAACTTGGTGTCGGTGAAGTAACTGTGAAGGATATAGTAGATACATTAATGAAACCGACACGAGATCCACGAGACGCCTTCCCGCAACCATTATTAAAAACAGATGTATTAAAGATGGAAGATCTGCAAGTGGGGATGGAACTACAAGGAACAGTCCGTAATGTGGTTGATTTTGGAGCCTTCGTAGATATCGGGGTAAAACAAGATGGCCTAGTTCATATTTCCAAACTACAAAAACGTCGTATCAAGCATCCTTTAGAGGTTGTCTCATTGGGAGATATTGTAACGGTGTGGGTAGATAAAGTAGAAGTAAATAAAGGTCGTATTGCCTTAACGATGATAGCACCTGAGAAACAGGTCGAAATAATTCAATAAGATTATGAGTTAAACGAGTCTCCCTGGTTAATACAGAAACTATTAACCGGGGTTTTTATTATTTTACGTTGGAAGGGACTTATTATTATTCGAATGGTATGGTAGATTAATGCGTGGAGGGAATATAAATGACTGATCAAGAACTGCAATTACTGGTAGAGGAACTCTCGCTTCATTATTTTGAGCTGCCTTTTCTACATAAAGCGTACTTTAATAGTAGATTACGAACGACTGGTGGACGTTATCTGCTTAGGAGTCATAATATCGAATTTAATAAAAAATCCTATGAAATCTTTGGTCTGGAAGAATTACGTGGAATTATTTTGCACGAATTATGTCATTACCATCTTCATATAAGAGGTAGGGGCTATAAACATCGGGACGCCGACTTTAGAGACTTGTTAAAAAAAGTTGGAGCACCCCGGTTTTGTTCGACGATTGAAGAAAATAAAAAGAAGACTAGTTCTAGAACCTACATATATGAATGTGTTGAATGTAAACAGCGGTATCCACGTAAGAAAAGAATGAATGTGAATAAATATCGATGTGGTAAATGTCGGGGGCATTTAATAGAACAAATAACAGACTAATCGTTTGTTTGTTACGATATAAATAAGATTTTAAATGTTATAATTTTGAATGTATTTTATATGTATGTTTTTTTGGAAAAGTGTACATTATAGGACAGCTGCTTCTTTTTATTTAGTACTTTAAGGCTTGATATATAAGGGTTTTTCCTGGGTTTGAAAGAAATGAAAAAAAGTTCTAGTAAAAGTGTTGACTTTATCTATAAGTGTCTCTATAATAATAAAAGTCGACAAGATAAGTCGCGAACGAATTATTCCGAAGTAGCTCAGTGGTAGAGCAATCGGCTGTTAACCGATCGGTCGTAGGTTCGAGTCCTACCTTCGGAGCCATGGCCCGTTGGTCAAGTGGTTAAGACACCGCCCTTTCACGGCGGTAACACGGGTTCGAATCCCGTACGGGTCACCACTTATATTTAAATAGATACAAAGCAATTTGGTCCCGTGGTGTAGCGGTTAACATGCCTGCCTGTCACGCAGGAGATCGCCGGTTCGATCCCGGTCGGGACCGCCATTGTTGGGGTATAGCCAAGCGGTAAGGCAACGGATTTTGATTCCGTCATGCCCAGGTTCGAATCCTGGTACCCCAGCCATTTGTAAGAGCCATTAGCTCAGTGGTAGAGCATCTGACTTTTAATCAGAGGGTCGAAGGTTCAAGTCCTTCATGGCTCACCAGTTTTTATTCTTGACATAGTTCGAGAATGGTGTATAATTAGTAAAGTCTTCATTTAAACGCGGTCGTGGCGGAATGGCAGACGCGCTAGGTTGAGGGCCTAGTGGGGGCAACCCCGTGGAGGTTCAAGTCCTCTCGGCCGCACCAAGTAGCACATTTCAAATACGCGCCCGTAGCTCAATTGGATAGAGCGTCTGACTACGGATCAGAAGGTTGTGGGTTCGACTCCTGCCGGGCGCGCCATAATAATTTAATTTGCGGGTGTAGTTTAATGGTAAAACCTCAGCCTTCCAAGCTGATGTCGTGAGTTCGATTCTCATCACCCGCTCCATATTTGAACCTTGAAAACTGAACAACAAAACGTTAATGAAACATAGTTTCTTCTATTAATTTAGAGAAACAAAATCTTGGACATCAAAATTGATGCCAGCAGATGTTTTTTTGAACATTAGTACTAATGTTCAACAGAAATTTGAGCTTTATCAAATTTTCTCTTTTATGGAGAGTTTGATCCTGGCTCAGGACGAACGCTGGCGGCGTGCCTAATACATGCAAGTCGA